>NZ_BCTC01000015.1 GCF_001571085.1 Azohydromonas lata NBRC 102462 | reverse complement strand
GATCGTGCCCACGTTGACGTGCGGCTTGGTCCGCTCGAACTTACCCTTTGCCATGCTCAGCTCTCCTGGCGATCAAACAAGTGTCACTGTTAGGTGGTGCCCATGGCGCGGATCGAACGCGCGACCTCTCCCTTACCAAGGGAGTGCTCTACCACTGAGCCACATGGGCATCGGCACAGGTCTAGACTCTTTGACTGAGCCCACACCACTGCCGAGGCGCGATCGCTGGAGCGGGAGACGGGAATCGAACCCGCGTCATCAGCTTGGAAGGCTGGGGTTCTACCATTGAACTACTCCCGCTTAGGAGCCGGACCAGCGGCCCCACTGCAGTCTCAACTTCGAACTGCAGCAGACCCGCCGGGCCTTGCCGCATTGCGCCAGCGAGTCGCAATGCAGCCTTGTGTGTTTGCCTTGGTGGAGGAGGCTGGATTCGAACCAGCGTAGGCGTAAGCCAACAGATTTACAGTCTGCCCCCTTTAGCCACTCGGGCACCCCTCCGAGGCAAGACCAAGACTATAACACCGGTTTTTGGGGGATGCAAACCTTTTCAAAGAAAAATTTGAAAAAGGCGCGGGCGTCGCCGTAGCCGCCCTCTCCTCTTCGGCTCAAAGCTGCCAGTCGATAGGCCGCCCCCGCTCGGCCAGAAAGGCACTGGCCTGGCCGAAGTGCCCGTTGCCCATGAACGGGATCGGCGGCTTGGTCGCCGCCAGCGGCGAGGGGTGGTTGCTCACCAGCACTAGGTGGTCACCGCCCGCGGCCTCTATCAGCGGCCGCTTCGCCTGCGCATGCGCGCCCCACAGCATGAAGACTTTCGGATTCGCATCCGCCGCCGCCGCGCGGATGAGCGCATCCGTGAGCGCCTCCCAGCCGCGCTTGGCATGGCTGGCCGGCTTGCCCTCCTCCACCGTCAGCGTGGTGTTGAGCAGCAGCACGCCGCGCTGCGCCCAGGCCACCAAGTGGCCGTTGCGCGGCGGCTTGACGCCCAGGTCACGCTGCAGCTCCTTGTAGACGTTGCGCAGGCTGGGCGGCAGCGGCACGCCTTCAGGCACGGAGAAGGCCAGCCCCTCCGCCTGCCCCGCCCCGTGGTATGGGTCCTGGCCCAGCAGCACCACGCGCACCTGCGCCAGCGGCGTGAGCTCCAGCGCCCGCAGCGGCCGCGCCGGAAAGACGGTCGCCCCCGCGGCCAGCCGTTGATCGACAAAGCCCACCAGCGCCTGCCCCGGCAGCGATTCCAGCCACGCATCCACCACCGGCTGCCAGCCCGGGTCTATGCCATGCAGCTGCGCCTCCAGCGGCGGCTGCAGTCGATTGAGTTGTTGGTTGTCCATGGCACAAGCCTAGGGGTGGCGACGACGTGCCGCCGGATGGCGAGGCCCATCTCCACGCCGACACATGGGCCGGCGCGGCATCGCGAGCCCCGAAAAAGCGAATGCCGGCCCCACGCCCAAAGGCGTGCGCCGGCATCCGGATCAGGAAAGTAAAGCGCCGCCTCAGCCGAACAGCGCCTGCAGCGCCGCGCCCGGGTCCGGCGCGCGCATGAAGGCCTCGCCCACGAGGAAGGCGTGCACGTCCGCGCCGCGCATGCGCCGCACGTCCTCCGGCGCCAGGATGCCGGACTCCGTCACCAGCAGCCGGTCCGCCGGCACGCGCGGCAGCAGCCCAAGCGTCGCGTCCAGCGACACCTCGAAGGTGCGCAGGTTGCGGTTGTTGACGCCCACCAGCGGCGTCTTGAGCTTCAGCGCGCGGTCCAGCTCTTCGCCGTCGTGCACCTCCACCAGCACCGCCATGCCCAGCGCCTGGGCCTGCGCCTCCAGATCGGCCATCAACGCGTCGTCCAGGCAGGCGGCGATGAGCAGGATGCAATCCGCCCCCATGGCCCGCGCGTCGAACACCTGGTAGGCATCGACCATGAAGTCCTTGCGCAGCACCGGCAGCGCGCAGGCCGCGCGCGCCTGGCGCAGGTAGTCGGCATGGCCCTGGAAGAAGCGCTCGTCGGTGAGCACCGACAGGCAGGCCGCGCCATGCCGCTCGTAGCTGGCCGCGATCTCGGCCGGCGCGAAGTTCTCGCGCAGCACGCCCTTGCTCGGACTGGCCTTCTTGACCTCGGCGATCACCGCCGCCCGCCCCGCCGCCACCTTGGCGCGCAGCGCGCCGGTGAAGTCACGCTGGCCGCCCAGGGCTTCAGCCTCGCGCCGCACTGCTTCCAGCGGGCGCACGGCGCGCGCCGCGGCCACCTCCTCGTGCTTGACGGCAACGATCTTGTTCAGGATGTCGCTCATGCCACGCTCCCGGCTTGTTGCGTGGCAGCGACGAAGGCTTCCATCTTGGCCTTGGCCGCGCCGCTGGCCAGCGCCTCGCGCGCCTTCTCGATGCCCTCGGCGATGGAGGCCGACACGTCCGCCGCGTACAGCGCCACGCCCGCGTTGAGCAGCACGATGTCGCGTGCCGCGCCGCCCCGGTTGTCCAGCACGCCGCGCAGCATCTCCAGCGACTGCTGCGGCGTTTCCACGCGCAGGGCCCGATTGCTGGCCATGGAGAAGCCGAAGTCCTCGGGATGGATCTCGTACTCCTCGATGCCGCCGTCGCGGTACTCGCCCACCAGCGTCGCGCCGCCCAGCGACACCTCGTCCATGCCGTCGCGGCCGTACACCACCATGGCGTGCTTCGCGCCCAAGCGCTGCAGCGCGCGCACCTGGATGCCGACCAGGTCCGGGTGGAACACGCCCATGAGGATGTTGGGCGCGTCGGCCGGGTTGGTCAGCGGCCCAAGGATGTTGAAGATGGTGCGAACGCCCAACTCCCGGCGCACCGGCGCCACGTTCTTCATGGCCGGGTGGTGGTTCGGCGCGAACATGAAGCCGATGCCGACCTGCTCGATGCAGCGCGAGATCTGCGCCGGCGCCAGGTCCAGACGCACGCCCAGGGCTTCGAGCACGTCGGCGCTGCCGCTCTTGCTGGAGACGCTGCGGCCGCCGTGCTTGGAGACCCGGCCGCCCGCCGCCGCGACCACGAACATGGTGCAGGTGGAGATGTTGAAGGTGTGCGCCCCGTCGCCGCCCGTGCCCACGATGTCCACCAGGTGCTCGCGGTTGGCCACCGGCACCTTGGTGGAGAACTCGCGCATCACCTGCGCCGCGGCGGTGATCTCGCCAATGGTTTCCTTCTTCACGCGCAGGCCGGTGAGCAGCGCGGCCATCATGGGCGCGCTCATCTCGCCGCTCATGATGCGGCGCATGAGGGCCAGCATCTCGTCGTGGAAGATCTCGCGGTGCTCGATGACGCGGGTCAGCGCCTCGGTGTCGGTGATGGGCATGGGCCAGCCTCCAGGAAGTCAGTTGTTGTGTGCCGTCAGGTGCGTTCGCAGAACTCGCGCGCGGCGGCAATTGCGCGGTCCACGCCGGCCGCGTCCACGTCGAGGTGGGTGACGAAGCGCAGGCCGATCAGCCCCGTGGCCAGCACGCCGCGCGAGCGCAGGTGCTCCAGCAGCGCCTCGCCGCGGCCGCCTTCCACGTCCACGAACACGATGTTGGTCTGCGGCATCTTCACCCGCAGCCCCGGCAGGCCGGAGAGCCCGCGCGCCAGCCGTGCGGCCAGGGCGTGGTCGTCGGCCAGCCGCTCCACGTGGTGCGTGAGCGCGTGGTCCGCCGCCGCGGCCAGCACGCCGACCTGCCGCATGCCGCCGCCCACCATCTTGCGCACGCGCCGCGCGCGCTTGATCAGCTCCCGCGAGCCCACCAGCATGGAGCCCACCGGCGCACCGAGGCCCTTGCTGAAGCAGACGGAGACCGAGTCGAAGTGCCGCGCCAGCTCCCGCGGCGCCACGCCGGAGGCCACCGCCGCGTTGAAGAAGCGCGCGCCGTCCAGGTGCGTGGACAGGCCGCGCCCGTGCGCCAGCGCCGTGGCCTCTTCGACGAAGGCCGCCGGCAGCACGTTGCCGTTCCAGGTGTTTTCCAGACACAGCAGGCGGCTGCGCGCGAAGTGCTCGTCGTCGGGCTTGATGGCCGCTGCGATGTCGGCGATCAGCAGCGTGCCGTCGGCCTGCTGCGGCAGCGGCTGGGGCTGAATGCCGCCCAACACCGCCCCGCCGCCGCCCTCGTAGCGGTAGCAGTGCGCCAGGTTGCCGGCGATGTACTCGTCGCCCCGGCCGCAATGCGACAGCAGCGCGCACAGGTTGCTCTGCGTGCCGCTGGCCATGAAGAGCGCGTCTTCCTTGCCCAGCAGCGCCGCCACGCGCGCCTGCAGCGCGTTGACCGTGGGGTCGTCGCCGAACACGTCGTCGCCCACGGTCGCCGCGGCCATGGCCGCGCGCATGGCGGCCGTGGGGCGGGTGACGGTGTCGCTGCGCAGGTCCACCACGTCCGGTGCGCCCACCGGCGCCGCAGCCTGCGCGCTGCCGTAGCTGACGGTGCTCATGCGCGGCTCATCTCGATGAAGTTGCGCAGCATGGCGTGGCCGTGCTCGGAGAGGATGGATTCCGGGTGGAACTGCACCCCTTCCAGCGGCGTGCGCGTGCCGGCGAGGTCGCGGTGGCGCACGCCCATGATCTCGCCGTCGTCGGTCTGGGAGGTGACGAGCAGCTCCGCCGGCAGGGTCTCGCGCTCGATGGCCAGCGAGTGGTAGCGCACCACGTCGAAGTCCTGCGGCAGCCCGGCGTAGACGCCCGCCTGGTCGGTGTGGATGGTGCTCACCTTGCCGTGCATCTGCACCTTGGCGCGGATGATGTTGCCGCCCAGCGCCGCCCCAATGCTCTGGTGCCCCAGGCACACGCCCAGGATGGGCAGCTTGCCCGCGAAGTGCCGGATGGAGGGCACGCAGATGCCCGCCTCGTTGGGCGAGCACGGCCCGGGCGACAGGATGAGCTGGTCGGGTTTCAGCTCATTGATGCCTTCCAGCGTGATCTCGTCATTGCGGAACACGCGCACTTCCTCGCCCAACTCGCCGAAGTACTGCACGAGGTTGAAGGTGAAGGAGTCGTAGTTGTCGATCATCAGCAGCATGGCGGTCTCCCTCAGAAGCCTTCTTCAACGAGCTCGGCGGCGCGCAGCACGGCCCGCGCCTTGACCTCGGTTTCCTTCCATTCCAGCTCAGGCACCGAGTCGGCCACCACGCCGGCGGCGGCCTGCACGTACAGCACCTGGTCCTTGACGATGCCGGTGCGGATGGCGATGGCCACGTCCATGTCGCCCGCGAAGCTCAGGTAGCCGCAGGCGCCGCCGTAGATGCCACGCTGCACGGGCTCCAGCTCGTCGATGATTTCCATGGCGCGGATCTTGGGCGCGCCCGAGAGCGTGCCCGCCGGGAAGGTGGCGCGCAGCACGTCCAGGTTGTTGGTGCCCGGCTTCAGCAGCCCTTCCACGTTGGAGACGATGTGCATCACGTGCGAGTAGCGCTCCACGGCAAAGGCTTCCGTCACATTGACGCTGCCGGTCTTGGCGATGCGGCCGATGTCGTTGCGCGCCAGGTCGATGAGCATGAGGTGCTCGGCGCGCTCCTTGGGGTCGGCCAGCAGCTCCTTCTCGTTGGCGGCGTCCTTCTCCGGCGTGGCGCCGCGCGGCCGGGTGCCGGCCAGCGGGCGGATCGTCACCTTCTCGCCCTCGGCCACGTGCTCGTGGCGCACCAGGATTTCAGGCGACGAGCCCACGATCTGGAAGTCGCCCAAGTCGTAGAAGTACATGTAGGGCGACGGGTTGAGCGAGCGCAGCGCGCGGTACAGCGACAGCGGACTTTCCGTGTAGCGCTTCTTCAGGCGCTGGCCCAGGACGACCTGCATGCAGTCGCCCGCGGCGATGTACTCCTTGCAGCGCAGCACGGCGGCCTCGAAGTCGGCCTTGGCGAACTCGCGCTCCACCGCGTGCGACTGCCCGCGCTTCACCGAGGGAGCGCTGACGCTGTAGCGCAGCTGGTCCGCCAGCTCGGTCAGCCGCTTCTTGGCGCGGAAGAACGCTTCCGGCTGCGACGGGTCGGCCCACACGATGAGGTACAGCCGCCCCGACAGGTTGTCGATCACGGCGATCTCTTCGGTCTGCAGCAGCAGGATGTCGGGCGTGCCGATGCCGCCCTCCTTCACCGTGCGCGCGAGCTTGGACTCCATGAAGCGCACGGCGTCGTAGCCGAAGTAGCCCGCCAGCCCGCCGCAAAAGCGCGGCAGGCCCGGGCGCAGCGCCGGCTTGAAGCGCTGCTGGTAGGCGGCGATGAAATCCAGCGGGTTGCCTTCATGCGTCTCGACGACCTGGCCGTCGGTGACGATTTCGGTCTTCTGCCCCGTGGCGCGCAGCAGCGTGCGGGCGGGCAGGCCGATGAAGGAGTAGCGGCCGAAGCGCTCGCCGCCGACGACCGATTCCAGCAGGAAGCTGTGCGGACGGCCCCCGGCCAGTTTCAGGTACAGCGACAGCGGCGTTTCGAGATCAGCAAAAGCTTCCGCGATGAGCGGAATGCGGTTGAAACCTTCGGCGGCGAGGCTCTTGAATTCGAGTTCAGTGATCACGGTGCGGGCCCTCCAGGCCCGGCGGGCGCCCGCGGCGGGCGGCCCGTAAGGTCGGTGGTTCAGGGCCGCCTGCGGTGTCTAGGCGAAGGCGGCCGGCTGGGGCAGGCGCCGTGGGCGCGTCATCACGACGCACCCGGCGGCAAAGTCAGGAAGAGACGGGCCAGCGTCGCCAGGGCCAGGCTCCCCGGTCGAACGACCCCTTCGTGAATTTGCGCGCCAAAAACATGATTGCTCCAGTCTAGCAGGCGCGCGCAGCGCAAGCCTGACTGGCGGGGTTGGGCGGGGTTGAAGCCCCCGCCGGATCAGGGTTTGAGGAGGAGCGTGGAGAGGTCCAGCGCGTCCAGCCGGTCCACGTGCGCGTGGGCGCGCACCGCGCGCACCGGCTGGCCGTGGTTGTAGCCGTAGCTCACCAGCGCCAGCGCGCAGCCCGCGGCGTGGGCGGCCTCGGCGTCGTTGCTGGAGTCGCCCACCATGAGCGTGCGCGCCGGCTGCGTGCCCAGGGCTTCGCAGGTCTTGAGCAGCGGCAGCGGGTCCGGCTTCTTGGCCGCGAAGGCGTCGCCGCCGAAGACCAGCGAGAAGAACCCGTCCAGCCCCTTGGCCGCCAGCAGCGGGCGGGCGAAGGCGCCGGGCTTGTTGGTCAGGCAGGCCAGCTTCAAGCCCGCTGCCTGCAATTGCCGCAAACCCTCCACCACCCCGGGATAAACCTCGGCGTGGCGGCCGTTGATGGCCAGGTAGTGGTGCTGGTAGCGCTCGAAGGCGTCATGGAAGCGCTCCGGCGCGCCGCCCGCGTGGGCCAGGGTGCGGCGGATGAGGTGTTCCGAGCCCTTGCCAATCGTCTGCTCGACGAAGCCGCGCTCCACCGCGGGCAGGGCCAGGTCGGCCAGCATGAGGTTCAGGGCGACGACGAAGTCGCCCAGCGTGTCCACCATGGTCCCGTCGAGGTCGATGATGGCGGCGTCCAAACGCAAAGAGGTCACGGCAAGAGTCCAGGGCTGCTGCAAACGGGGCGCAATGTAGCCGTTCGCTGCTTGCCGCCCGCCCGGAAAGGCCTTGGGCTGCGGCCTGTTGTCCCAACCCGAGGACCAACGAAAAGCCCGGCGCGAAGGCCGGGCTGCGGGCATCGAAAGCCTGGAAAAGGCCCGGGCGCCCCACTGGGCAACCCGGCGCCTTCCTCCTTGAGACGCGGCGCGCTTAAGACGTCACGCGGTCCCAACCGCGGCGCACCGCGGCCTTCATGCGTTCCCACGTCCCGCCGGGATAGCGCGTCTCGTAGTCGCGGCGGATGTCGGGCTCGATGGCGCTCCAGTCGCGGCCCGCGTAGCGCGGGTCGTCGCGCAGGCCGTAGCCGTAGCGGTAGGCGGGCTCGTAGTCCTCGTAGCGGCCGCCCAGGCTGCTGTAGTTGGTCTGCCAGTCGCGGCGGTAGTAGCCGTCATCGAAAGCGGAGAGCTGGCGCGGCGCCGTGCTGTCCGGCGTCACCGCGTCCTTGGTGCGCTCCCAGCCGCGGCGCACGGCGGACTTCATGCGGTCCCAGGTGCCGCCGGGATAACGCGTGTCCCAGTCGCTGCGCGCGGTGGTCTCGATGTCGTCCCAGTTGCGGTCGGCGTAGCGCGGGTCGCTGCGCAGCGAGTGGCCGTAGCGGTAGGCGGGCTCGTAGTCGTCGTAGGTACCGCCGGCCGCGGCGTAGTTGCTCTGCCAGTCGTTGCGGTAGTAGTCGCTGTCGAAGGCGCTCGTGGCCGTGCTGCCCGGGATGTGCTCGACCTCCACTTCCGTGCTGCGCAGCGTGTCGCGCACCTGCTCCGTGCGCTGCTCCACCGTCTTGCCCACACGCACCTCTTCCACCACGCGCGCGGTCTTCTGCACCACGGCCTGCTCGGCGGTTTCCACCACTTCGATGGTGCGGTCCTTCAGGTCGGCCAAGTCCGCGGCCGTGGCCGGGCGGTCCACCGGGCGGCGTTCCACCTGCGCATGCTCCTCGCGCAGTTGCACCGTCTCGTTGACCGGCGTTTCCACCGTGCGGGCGTACACGCGCACGCCGCCCGTGCTCACCGCGCGCTTGCCGACCTGCAGGTCCTCGCGCACCACGGGGATCACGTCCTCGGTGTCGCCCGCGGCGCGCAGGCTGGTGGTGCCGGTGGCGGTCGTCCCGCGGGTGCGCAGGTCGTCGTCCAGCGTGGTGTTGAGCGAGGAGGCTGCCGTGCTGGGCGTGGAGAGGCTGTCGTCGCTCCAGCCCTCGGTGCGCCAGGACTCGACGCGCTCGTCGATGTCCACCGCGCCCGCGTTCTGCAGCGCGTCGCGCACCTCGTCCAGGCGCATGTCGTCCTCCACGTCCACCTTCACCACGGCGGCGCCGCGGCGCATGGCTTCGGCGTAGTGGCCCACCTCGCGCTCGTCATCGGGGCCGAACAGGTCGGCGAAGAAATTGCGCACCCGGCCCATCACGCCGGTTTCGTGGTGCGTGGTGGCCGGCGTGCTGCTGAGCGAGCTGTCGGCCACGGCGCTGTCGGTGCCGTGCGTGACGTGCACGCAGGCCGGGTCGATGCCGGTGTTGGCCAGGGCTTGCGCTGCGCGCTGGGCCTCGGCATCCGAATCGAATACGCCAACGACGGTCTGTCTCATTTTCGGACTCCTTTTGTCTCTATCGAAGCGGGCCGGGCCCGCGGACGGTTGCAGCAGGGGTTGCGCTGAGCCTGGGTCAGCCGTGGTCGACCTCGGCCCAAGAGCCGTCGGCCTGGCGGCGCTCCACCACCGCACGCTGTCGCCGCAACAACACCTCCTGGGTGTGCGGCGTGCTCGTGCGCTGGCGGTGCAGGCGGATTTCCTCCTTGAGGACCAGGCGGCGCTCGATCACTTCTTCGTAGACCGGCACCACCAGAACCTCGCCCTCGTGCCACGGCTCGCGCGGCTGCGCGACCGGCACGCCCATGGGCACGCGTTCCACGACCACGCTCTCCTGCACCAGCGGCTGCTCCAGCAGCTCACCGTGCTCTTCCGTGAGCACGCGCACGCGCAGCGCGCCGACCTCTTCGGTCCGCGTTCCGACGTGCAGCTCTTCCCGCACCACCGGCAAGGTCACCGGCAGCTCGGGATCGGGAGAAGAGGGGTTTGAAGGGCTCATCGCAACACCAGCTTTGGGAGCCCATATCCGGCAAGCCCTGTGCCCAGGGGTGGTCCTGGGCGGGCTTGGAGACGTCCGGGTAGCGGCCGGGTGAGGCCCACCCGGCCGCCGCTTCGCTTCAGCCCTCGCGCGCGAGGCTTGCGTGCGGCAACGCGGGCGGCGACAGCGGCGCGGCCTCCCGGCCCTGCCTGATCGCCCCTTCCAGCCCCGGCACCGCGCGCGCGGGCTCGGCGCCCAGCACGCGCACGGCGCACAGGCCGTCGGCCCCGCAGCGCGCGGCCACTTCGAACTGCGCGGCTTCCAGCATCCCGCCGATGGCCACCACGGGCGCGGGCGCCATGGCGCACCACCAGGCCAGGTTGTCCAGCCCCTGCGGGCGCCAGGGCATGGCCTTGGTCAGCGTGGGCCACACCGGGCCGCAGGCCAGGTAGCGGGGCGACAGCGTCGCGGCCCGACAGAGCTCCCACAGGCTGTGCGTGCTGATGCCCAGGCGCAACCCGCTGGCCCGCAGCGCGCGCCGGCCCTCGGCGCCCAGCGCTGATAAATCTTCCTGGCCCAGGTGCACGCCCTCGGCGCCCAGCTCGCGCGCGAGCTGCCAGTGGTCGTTGACGAAGAGCTCCGCCCCCGCCTCCCGGCAGGCGGCGATGGTGTCGCGCATCTCGTCGGCCAGCCGCGCCTGCCAGGCCGCGTCCGGCGCGGCCGGGGTCTTGATGCGCAACTGCAGCGTGCGCACGCCCGCGTCCAGCGTGCGGCGCGCCAGCGCGGCGCTGTCCACGATGCCGTAGAGGTCCAGCCGCCGCGGCGCGTCAGCAGCCGCCGCCAAGGCGCCAAACTCTGCCGCCTCGCCCCAGCTCAGGCGCGGCAGCAGCGAACGGTCCAGGCCAAAACCGGGTTGCGCCCGCACCGGCCCGGCGCCCTGCCCGGCCGCCGCGCCGTGGCGCAGCGCCTGCGTGGTGGCCATCTTGGCCAGCACCGCGGCGTCGGCCTCCACGAAACCCAGCGCCAGCGCACAGGCCAGCGCCGTGGCGAAGCTGCAGCCCGTGCCGTGGGTGTGGCGAGTGCTCAACCGAGGCAGCGCCAGCCAGCCCTGGGCGTTGGGCGTGGCAAGCCAGTCCAGGGCCAGCGCACCGTCCTGCAGGCTGTCGCCGCCGGTGATGCAGACGCTGCGCACGTTGAAACCGTCCCGCAGCGCGCGCCCAAGCGCGGGCGCCGCGGCGGCGGCCTGGTCGTCGCCGTCGCCCAGCAGCGCGACGGCCTCGCGCCGGTTGGGCGTGAGCGCCGTGGCGCGCGGCAGCAGCAGCTCGCGGTAGGCGCGCAGCGTGGCCGCGTCGGCGAAGCCCGCGCCCGTGCTGGAGCGCAGCACCGGGTCCACCACCAGCGCGACGGGGCCGCGCGCGCGCAGCCGGTCCACCCAGCGCGCCACCACCTCCACCTGGGCCGCGCCGCCCAGCAGCCCGGTCTTGATGGCGGCCGGCGGCATGTCGCCTTCCAGCGCCAGCAACTGGGCCTCGATCAGCTCGGCCGGCAGCGGCTCCACCCTTGTGACCGCCACCGAGCTTTGCGCCGTGACACAGGCCACCACCGGGCAGAGGTGCAGGCCGAACGCGTCGGCCATGCGCTGGTCGGCGGCTAAACCCGCGCCGCCGCCGCTGTCGCTGCCGGCGATGCTCCAGACGACGGGACGCGCCGGGGATGCGTCCGCGCTCATCCCAGCAGCACCGGCTCGCTGCCCACGGGGGTGCTGGGCACGGCGAAGTCCTGCTTGGCCATCACGCCGGCCCGCCAGGCGTCGCGCCCGGCCTGCACCGCGTCGCGGAAGGCGCCGGCCATGCGCACGGGGTCGCGCGCCTGGGCCACGGCGGAGTTGAGCAGCACGGCGTCGAAACCCAGCTCCAGCGCCTGCGCGGCGTGCGAGGGCGCGCCTATGCCGGCATCGACGATCAGGACGGCGTCCGGCAGCCGCTCGCGCAGCGTGCGCAGCGCAAAGGGGTTCAGCAGGCCCTGCCCCGAGCCTATGGGCGCTCCCCAGGGCATGAGCACCGCGCAGCCGGCGTCCAGCAGCCGGCGGCAGAGCACGAGGTCGTCCGTGCAGTAGGGGAAGACCGTGAAGCCTTCCTTCACCAGCTCGGTGGCGGCCGAGAGCAGCTCGAAGGGGTCGGGCTGCAGCGTGTGGTCGTCACCCGTGACTTCCAGCTTGACCCAGGGCGTGCCGTAGACCTCGCGCGCCATGTGCGAGAGCTGCACCGCCTCGCGCGCGCTGCGGCAGCCGGCGGTGTTGGGCAGCAGCCGCGCACCGTTGGCGCGCATGGCCTGCTGCAGCAGTTGGATGAAGCCGTTGTCGCCCGCGGCGTGCAGCGTGCGCTTGAGGCCCACCGTCACCACCTGCGTGCGCGAGGCGCGCAGCGCGTCGTGCAGCACCTGCGGCGAGGGGTAGCCCGCGCTGCCCAGGAAGAAGCGGCTTTGCAGCACCGCGTCGCCTATGCGCAGCGCGTCGCCGTCGGGGGTCGGAGAGGAAGTGGCGTCGTGGGAAAACATGACGACTCCTGGCGTGCAGGGAAAGTAAACGGCGGCCGGCCGGGAAGGCTCAGCCGCCGACGATGGGTTTGAACAGCAGCACCGCGTCGCCGCTTTGCAGCGGCCGTTCGCGCTGGGTGCGCGGGACGAACCGGCCGTTGAGCGCCGTGCCCACGCCCTCCGGCGCGTGGCCGAGTTGCGCGATCAACTCGGCCAGCGTGCAGGGGGCGACGTGGTGCGGGGCGCCGTCGAGCTGGATCTCGATGCGGGAGGTGGTGGCCTCGCTGCTCATGCCGCGGCCTCCAGCGCCGGCACCGGCAGGCAAGCCGCCGCCAGCGCGTCCTCCACCAGCGCGGGCGCGAGCAACCAGCCGTGGCGGAACAGGCCGTTGACGCGCAGCAGCCCACCGCTGGCCTCGATGCGCGCCTCGTTGTCCGGCAGCGCCGGGCGCAGGTTGCGGTCCAGCCGCTCGATGCGCGCCTCGGCCAGCGCGGGCATCACGCTGTGGGCGGCGCTCATCAGCTCCACGGCGCTCTTGAGCGAGACGGGCGAGCGGTCCTCGCTCTCCACTTCGCTGGCGCCCAGGATGAGCAAATCCGCCGTGCGCGGGACGAGGTAGACGCGGTGGCGCGGATGCAGCAGCCGCACCGGGCGCGTGAGCCCGTGCGCGGGCAGCCGCAGCCACACCGTCTCGCCACGCACGCCGCGCACCGGCAGCGCCGGCCGCGCGCCGGCACCGCGCACGTCGATGGCGAGGTCGAAGGTTTCGACCTCGCCCCCCTCCAGCGCGATGCGGCCGCTGGACACGTCCGCCGCGCGCCGCTGCCAGCGCCACTCGGCGCCGCGCGCCTGACGGTGCAACTGCTCCAGCATGGCGACGCTGTCCACCTGGCCCTCTTGCGGCAGCAGCCAGGCGTGGGAGGCCTGCAGCGCCGGTTCCAGCTCGGCCAGGCTGCCGGAAGGCAGCGCCTTCGGCGTGGGAAAGCCCGGCGGGGCGATCTCCAGCCGCGAGAGCACGCGCTGCGCGCTGCCCAGGTCGCTGCGGTGCGCCAGCATCAGGCTGCCGCGGCGGCGCACGAGGGACGGCGCGTCCAGCGCCTGCGCCACACCCTGCCACAGGCCGATGGCGCGCCAGCCCTGGGCGGCCGTGGCCGGCGTGGCGTTGTCCAGCTCGGCCAGCGGGCTGAGCATGCCCGCGGCGGTGAAGCCGGCGGCCTGCGTGCCGTCGAAGCTGGGCGCCGGGCCCTCGGCCGGGTCGAACACCGTCACGCGGTGTCCGGCCCGCGAGAGCCGCCACGCCAGCAGCCGGCCCAGCAGCCCCGCCCCGGCAATGCCGATGGAAAGAGCCGCCATGGCCGTCACCCCTTCGCGATGGGGATGTAGAGCTCGCCGCCCGCGGCCTTGAACTCCGCCGACTTCTGCGCCATGCCCGCGTCGGCCTGCTGCTGCGCCGCGTAGTCGCGCACTTCCTGCGTGATCTTCATGGAGCAAAACTTGGGGCCGCACATGCTGCAGAAGTGCGCCACCTTGGACGCGTCCTTGGGCAGCGTCTCGTCGTGGAATTCGCGCGCGGTGTCCGGGTCCAGGCCGAGGTTGAACTGGTCGGTCCAGCGGAATTCGAAGCGGGCCTTGGAGATGGCGTCGTCGCGGGCGCGGGCGGCCGGATGGCCCTTGGCCACGTCCGCGGCATGCGCGGCGATCTTGTAGGCGATGATCCCCTGCTTGACGTCCTCGCGGTCCGGCAGGCCCAGGTGCTCCTTGGGCGTGACGTAGCACAGCATGGCCGTGCCCATCCAGCCGATCATCGCGGCGCCAATGGCCGAGGCGATGTGGTCGTAGCCCGGGGCGATGTCGATGGTCAGCGGGCCCAGCGTGTAGAACGGCGCCTCGTGGCAGTGCTTGAGCTGCTCGTCCATGTTGGCCTGGATCATGTGCATGGGCACATGGCCGGGGCCTTCGATCATGGTCTGCACGTCGTGCTTCCAGGCGATCTGCGTGAGCTCGCCCAAGGTGCGCAGCTCGGCGAACTGGGCCTCGTCGTTGGCGTCCGAGGCGCAGCCCGGGCGCAGGCCGTCGCCCAGCGAGAAGGCCACGTCGTAGGCCTTCATGATTTCGCAGATGTCCTCGAAGTGCTCGTACAGGAAGCTCTCGCGGTGGTGGGCGATGCACCACTTGGCCATGATGGAGCCGCCGCGCGAGACGATGCCCGTGCGCCGGTTCACCGTCATGGGGACGAAGGGCAGCCGCACGCCGGCGTGGATGGTGAAGTAGTCCACGCCCTGCTCGGCCTGCTCGATCAGCGTGTCGCGGAAGATCTCCCAGGTCAGGTCCTCGGCGATGCCGCCCACCTTCTCCAGCGCCTGGTAGATGGGCACCGTGCCGATGGGCACGGGCGAGTTGCGCAGGATCCAGTCGCGCGTGGTGTGGATGTCCCGCCCGGTGGAGAGGTCCATCACGTTGTCCGCGCCCCAGCGGATGGCCCACACCAGCTTGTCCACTTCCTCCTCGATGCTGGAGGTCACGGCCGAGTTGCCGATGTTGGCGTTGATCTTCACGCGGAAGTTGCGGCCGATGGCCATCGGCTCCACCTCGGGGTGGTTGATGTTGGCCGGGATGATGGCGCGGCCGCGGGCCACCTCGTCGCGGACGAACTCCGGCGTGATCAGGTCCGGGATGTGAGCGCCCATGGGGTTGCCGCGGCGGCGGCGCTCGCGCTCGGCGTCCGTGAGGTACTCGGCCATCCACTCGCGGCGGCCGTTCTCGCGGAGGGCCACGTACTCCATCTCCGGCGTGACGATGCCGCGGCGCGCGTAGTGCATCTGCGAGACGTTGGCGCCGGCCTTGGCGCGGCGCGGCTGGCGCTGCAGCCCGGCGGCCTGCTCGCGGATGGCGGCGATGTGCTCGCCGTCGCGGGCCTTGCCGCCGTCGTCCATGGCCTGGCGCTGGCGCCCGGCATAGACCTCGCTGTCGCCGCGCTCTGCGATCCAGCCCGCGCGCACGCTGGGCAGGCCGCGGCGCACGTCGATGTCGGCCTCGGGGTCGGTGTAGGGGCCGGAGGTGTCGTAGACGGACACCAGCTCGCCGTTGGTGAGCTGGATGTCGCGCTGGGGCACGCGCAGGTCAGGCCGCGAGCCCGTGACGTAGGCCTTGCGGGAGGCCGGCAGCGGCTCGCGCGTGAGGCCCAGGCGCTGGGCCAGGCCGGGCAGGTCGTGGGGTGCGTTCATCGGGACTCCTTCGCAAGTGGGTGCTCCGAAGGTCGTCCCGGGGCCCGGCCAGCCACCTTGGGCAGGACGGACAACAGGAGGAGGGCTCTTCTTCCGCCGGTACTAACCGGTTCAAGTTCGCGGGTTTGGCTGAATTCACCATCTCAGCAAGGCCAACAGGCCCTGCACCCCGGAGCGGGTCGCAGTGTCACCGCGCCGCGTGAGGCGCGTCAAGCGGAAATTTCAAGTGCCTGCGGCCCGGCTGCACCTCCTCGTTGCGCGCGCACGCAGTCAGCGGGCGAGCTGCGCGCGCATGGCGTCTATCACGTCCTTGTAGGAGGGCTGGCCGAAGATGGCGCTGCCGGCCACGAAGGTGTCGGCACCGGCATCGGCCACGCGGCGGATGTTGTCCACCTTGATGCCGCCGTCCACTTCCAGCCGGATGTCGCGCCCGCTGGCGTCGATCACCTTGCGCAGCTTCTCCACCTTGCGCAGCGCGCTGTCGATGAAGCTTTGGCCGCCGAAGCCCGGGTTCACGCTCATCACCAGCACCAGGTCCACCTTGTCGATGACCCACTCCAGCACGTCGATGGGCGTGGCCGGGTTGAACACCAGGCCGGCCTGGCAGCCCTCGGCCTTGATGAGCTGCAGCGTGCGGTCCACGTGGGCGCTGGCGTCGGGGTGAAAGCTCACCAGGTCGGCGCCGGAGCGGGCGAAGGCTTGCGCCAGGGCGTCCACGGGCTGGACCATGAGGTGCACGTCGATGGGCACGCGCTGGCCTTCAGGCGTGACGGCGTGCGGGCGCAGCGCCTGGCACACCATGGGGCCGAACGTCAGGTTGGGCACGTAATGGTTGTCCATCACGTCGAAGTGAATCCAGTCGGCGCCCGCGGCGATCACGTTGCGCACCTCCTCGCCCAAGCGTGCGAAGTCGGCGGACAGGATGGAGGGAGCGATGCGGAAAGTGGTGGACATGGCGGCGGCGCAAGCGGGGTGAAACGGGGGCGGAATTCTAGGGCGCGGCCTCTGGCCGTCAGCTGGGATGACGGCCAGCGCCATGGCCAGGGACGCTTCGCCTGGGCCGACGGCCAGGTGTACGAAGGCGAATGGGTGCAGGACCGCGCCCAGGGCCGCGGCAAGATGAAATTCGCCAACGGCGAAGCGGCAGCCCGCCGTCGGCCGCCTGCTTTGAGCGCCGCGGAGAACGGCCTTGCGGACTGCATCGGCAGCCGCAAAGCCGCACCTCAGTGCTCTTGAATGCCGGCTTGACGGTTCGGGGAGCGCTGCGAGCGAGCCACCGCCCGTGCCCGCCCGCTTCGATCTCCAACGCTGGGCAAGCAAGCCGCCGCATTCCCTGGATCACACCCCCTCATTCGAGCGGCACAAACCCGCATAGGCCCTTCGGCGCGTGGCTTTCAGGCAACACCCACTGATTCAGGTGGTTGCCGCCTACCCGATTCGCAGGGCGGAACGGCCGTCCTGCGCTTGCAGTGGCCGGGAGCCCGTGGGTGCAATGGGAGCCGTCCCGCCGCTCCTGCGCCAAGGCCACGGACGCCGGGACGCTGTTCGCAAAGGGGTGCGCGCATGAAGACTCTTCCTCCGTCGAGGATGCTCCTGAACCCGAACGGCCGGCGGGTGTTGCCCGCGTCGCGCCGCTTGGGCCGTCCACCCGGACCCGCGCCGCGCCGCCGAGAAGCCGCCCTCTGCGCCGTGGCGCTCGCCCTGGCCCTGGCCCTGGCTGCCCTGCCGGTCCTGGCCGTGGGCGACGGCACCCCGCTGCCCCCGCCCGTGCGCGGCGTCGCCCCCCCGGTGGCGGCGCAGCCGGCACACCGGGCCCAACCGTCGCCGCGGACGCAGCCGGCCGAAGCTGCGCCGTCCTCCGCTCAGCAGGCGCCGCTGGTGCCCTCCTCCGTGCGCAGCTGGACCGTGTGGTCCACCCAGTCGCCGCAGCCCGTGCAGGTGCTGCAACCCGTGGCCGCGGCGCAGGGCGCCGCCAGCCTTGACGACGAGGGCGAGGGCGAGCCCGCCGAGGCGGCTCCCACGCCGCCGCCCGCGCGCCGCGACGCCGCCGTGCCCGCCGCCCGTGCCCTGGCGGCCCCCGCCGCGGCCGATGCACCGGTGGGCACGCCCGTCCAGAAGCAGCCCGTGGCCTCGGCCTCCGAGTGCCGGGCGCTGACGGATCAGGCCATGCAGGCCGAGCTGGGCGTGGCCTCGGCGCAGGCGCAGCGGCAAAACCTGCGCGAGATGGCCGGCCTGTACGAGGACACGGCCCGCGCCTGGGAGGCCGCGGCCGCCGGCTGCGACGGCCGCGCCCGCGAGCGTGCTCTGCGCAACCTGGCCGACAGCCGCAAGGCCGCCGTCACGGCGCAGGACCAGATGGAGACCGGCCCCGCCTGCGACGCCGCGCACGACAGCGCCGACGCGCTGCAGGCCCTGGCCCGCCAGGCCGCACAGGAACAGCGCTGGGGCGACGCGGCCCGGCTCTTCCGCAAGACCGAGGGCATGTGGGAAGAGGCGGCCGAGCGCTGCCGCGGCCCGCAGCAGGAGCTCGCGCGCAGCCAGCGCGAGCAGGCCGAAGTGGCCGGCTACAACGCCGAGCACTGCGCGCCGCGCCTGGAGCGCGCCCAAGCCGCGGCGGCGGGCGCCGACACGGCCGTCCTCACCCCGGCGCAGCGCCAGCAGCAGTGGCTGCAAAGCGAATCGCTGTGGCGCGCCGCGGCCGCGCGCTGCCGCGGCCCGGAGCAAACCATGGCGCTGCAGGAGGCCGATGCCGTCGCCCGCCAGCGCCGCGAGGCGGCGCAGCCGGCAGCGCGTGCAGCGGCCGCAGCCGTCCCGCAGGTCCAGGACGCCACCTCCGCCACGGCCACCGCCGCCGCCACCGTGGGCGCGGGCGTGGCTCCAGCGGCCTCAGCGACCGCGGCGCCCCAACCCATGGCCCTGCAGCCTGCGGCGGCTGCGGCCACGGCGCCCCAGGTCCCTGCCACACCCGCCAAGGCGGCGACCGTGGCCACGACGCCCGCCACCACCACCGTGGCGCCGGCTGGGCCGGTTGCCACGGCAGGCACGGCGAACACGGCCCCATCCGCGCCGACCGCGGCACCTCCCGCCGCCGCGCCTGCATCCCCCGCCCCGGCGGCCACGGCCGTACCGACCGCGCCGGCCCCGGTGCCGCTGCCCGCCGTGCAGCCGGGTGAGGCCGGCAGCGCCACACCGCCGGCCGGCGGCGCGGCGGCGCCGGTGGACGTGGACCTGGGCGGCATGCGCCTGACGGGCCGCTTCGCGCCGGACAGCCCCGCAGGCCGGCCCGGCACCACCTGGTCCGGCCAGGGACGGGTGAGCTGGTCCAACGGCGACGTCTACGAAGGCGCGCTGCAACGCAACCAGCGCCACGGCCAGGGCCGCTTCATCAGCGCCACGGGCCTGCGCTACGAGGGCGAGTGGGCGCAGGACAAGCCCAACGGCCAGGGCCGCATGCGCCTGGCCGACGGCAATGTCTACGAGGGCCAGCTCGTGGCCGGCCAGCCCCACGGCCAGGGCCGCATGGCCTACGCCAGCGGCGACGTCTACAGCGGCCAGTTCCAGCGCGGCCTGCCCGCCGGGCGCGGCGAGTACGTCTGGCGCAACGGCCAGCGCTACGAGGGCAGCTTCCAGGGCGAGCGCCCGCACGGCACCGGCGCGCTGCGCTTTGCCAACGGCGACGTCTACGAAGGCCCGCTGCACGCCGGCCAGCCCCAGGGCGAAGGCCGCATGCGCTACGCCACGGGCGACGTCTACAGCGGCCCCTTCGTGGCCGGGCTGGCCAAGGGCCAGGGCCGCTACGCGTGGAAGAACGGCGACGTCTACGTCGGCGCCTTCAAGGCCGGGCGCAAGCAGGGCCACGGCACGCTCACCTGGCGCAACGGCGACCGCTGGGAAGGCGAGTTCGACAACGACGAGCAGTACGACGCGGGCGAGTTCACGGCCGCCGGCACCGCGCCCGCCGTACCCGTCGCCCAGGCCGCCACGCCGCCGGCCGCAGCCCTCAAACCCACCCTGGCGCCGCCCGCGATGGCCGCGCAGCCCCAGCCGCAGCCCGCGGGCGCGGCCGGGCGCAGCGCCGCCGCGCCGGACACGCCCAGGGCCGAGGCCGCCGCGCCCAAGCCCTGACGGTGATGGGGGGCCATGGCGGCGGTCCCTAGAATCGCCGCCATGGCCAAACCCGAATTCAACTGCAGTGTCAAGGTGCAGTTCCTGCCGGAGCAGTCCCAAGGCGGCCAGCACGCCTGGGCCTACACCATCACCATCACCAACAGCGGCGACGTCACGGCACAGCTCGTGGCGCGGCGCTGGCTCATCACCGATGCCACCGGGCACGAGGAGGAAGTCCGCGGCCTGGCCGTGGTCGGCCACCAGCCCGTGCTCAAGCCCGGCGAGTCCTTCGAGTACACGAGCTGGACCAGCCTCGCCACGCCCCAGGGCACCATGCGCGGCACCTTCTACTGCATGACCGAGGAGGCCCGCCCCTTCGAGGCCGAGGTGGCCGAGTTCATGCTCGCCCACCCGGGCGCGCTGCATTGATGGCGGCCTCGAAGGCAATGCCCGCGGCCCCGCGCCGCCGCCGCGTTTGCTGAGCCGCATGGGTGCCGCCCAGTCCACCTCGGCCTGGGACCTCACCGCGCTGCTCAACGCCGCCGACGCACGCGCCCCGCTGGCCGAGCGCCACCTGTGGCTGGCGCGGCTGCTGGAATGGCTGCGCCACGACCCGCCCCGCCGCCCCGCCGAGGGCGCCACCCCCGCGCCGCTGCTGCGGCTGCGCCACCTGCTCAACGTGCTGGACCAGCACCCGCCGCACCGCCAGGCCCTGCAGGCGCTGGTGCAGCGCTTCTGGTCCGAGATCGACGCCGCGGCGCTGTTCGCCGAGTTCGGCTTCCCGCAGCGCGTGCACCTGGCCGGCGAGCTGGTGCGCCGCGTGCGCGAGCGCGTGCTGCCCAGCACGCCCGACACCACCGACCTCGCCGAGCTGTTCCCGCTGCTGTTCGACAGCAGCGACGCCGAGTGGATCGCCGCCATCGACGAGCCCACGCTGCAGCGCCTGGCCGCGCTGCTGGCTCCGCGCGGCGAAGGGCAAGCGCTGGAAGGCGAGGCCGGCCGGGCGGTGCAGGCACACGTCGAGGCGGCGGCCGCCGATCCCGCGGCCACGCCGCTGTCCGTGCCGCGCTGGCGCGACACCATGGCCGACGCCGTCACGCTGCTGGTGAGCGCCGTGCACGGCGCGGGGCTGTCGCCGCTGCTGCGCCGGCGCATGAGCCCGGCGCTGCTGGTGGAGGAGCCCTTCCGGCAGCTCACCCGCGCCAGCGAGCGGCTGCGCGACGCCGAGCACGCCGGCGACACCGCCGCGCTGCTGCACGAGGCGCACTACCTGCGCGCGCTGCTGGACGCCTGCCGCCGCGCGGCCGACAGCATCGAGGAGCACCTGGAGGAGTTCGGCGTCTCGGTGGACATCGTCTACGGCGTGCAGCAGCTGCGCGAGCGCACGCTGCGCATCGAGCGGCTGCTGGACTGCCTGCTCAGCCCCGCGCCCGCGCGCGAGCTGCAACTGCTCACGCTGCAGCTCGTCCAGGGCCTCACCGAGCGCGAGGGCGTGCGCTCGCTGCTCAAGGCGCAGTACGGGCAGCTCGCGCGCAAGATGACCGAGCGCAGCGCCGAGACCGGCGAGCACTACATCGCCCGCACCCGCACCGAGTACCTGGACATGTACCGGCGCGCGGCCGGCGGCGGGCTGGTGATGGCGCTCACCACCTTCATGAAATTCGCCATCACGGGGCTGGGCCTCACGGCCTTCTGGAGCGGGCTGCTGGCCGGCTTCAACTACGCCGCCAGCTTCGTGCTGATCATGCTGCTGCACTGGACCGTGGCCACCAAGCAGCCGGCCATGACGGCGCCGGCCATGGCCGCGCGGCTGCGCGGCAGCCACCGCGACGAGGAGGCCTTCGTGGACGAGGTGGTGCACCTCATCCGCTCGCAGGCCGCCGGCATCCTGGGCAACCTCACGCTGGTGGCGCCCGTGGTGCTGGCCGTGCAGGCGCTGGCCTGGGGAGTGATGGACGAGCCGCTGGTGGACGCCGGCAAGGCCGGCCACGTGCTGCACAGCCTCACGCTGCTGGGGCCCACGCCGCTGTACGCGGCCTTCACCGGCGTGCTGCTGTTCGGCAGCTCGGTGATCGCGGGCTGGGTGGAGAACTGGTTCGTCTTCAACCGGCTGGACAGCGCCATCGCCTGGAACCCGCGCATCGTCGCGCGGCTGGGTGCCGCGCGGGCAGCACGTTGGGCGGCGTGGGCGCGCGCCAACGTCTCGGGGCTGGCGGCCAACGTCTCGCTTGGGCTGATGCTGGGCCTCACGCCGGCGCTGGCGGGCTTTTTCGCGCTGCCGCTGGACGTGCGCCACGTCACCCTCTCCACCGGGCAGCTCGCCGCGGCGGCCGGGTCAATGGGCGTGGCCATCCTGGCCGAGCCGGCCTTCTGGTGGTGCGTGGCGGGCATCGTCGCCACCGGGCTGCTCAACGTGGGCGTGAGCTTCTACCTGGCCTTGCGCCTGGCGCTGCGCGCGCGCGGGCTGCACCTCAAGGAGCGCGCGCACCTGGCCGCGGCCATCCGGCGGCGGCTGCTGCGCCAGCCGCTGAGCCTGCTGGTGCCGGGGCGCTGAGGGCGCCTGGGGCGTCTTTGGGCGCCCTTGGGCGCCCTTGGGCGCCTCAATCCTCCTCGTCCTCGCGCCGCTCGCCGCGGCGGCGGCCGCTGAACATGGTCCACCAGACGATGAACACGAGCAGCGCCAGCGCGCCAAGAGCTTCGAGCATGAGCAGCGTCATTGATATACGTCGATACAGTTAAGGCGTCGGCGTCCGATAACCAATGGGCCGGCACTTTGCATTACGCCGGAACGAGCCCATGGAAAACGTCACGCTCATAGACAGATTCACCACGCACTTCGACATCCTGCCGGCCCGCACCGAGGCCTCCCGGCTGGAAGTTCTGCAACTGCGACACGCGGTGTATTGCGAGGAGCTGGCTTACGAGCCGGTGTCGCCCAGCGGGGTGGAAAGCGACGAGCACGACGCGCATTCCGAGTTCGCGCTGGTGCGCCACCGCGCCAGCGGCCGCGCCGCGGGCTGCGTGCGGCTGATCAAGCACCCGGGCCCGCCGGACTGGCGCTTTCCCTTCGAGCACGCCTGCGGCGAGCGGCTGCAGCCGGACTACCTGGACCCGGCCTGGCGGCAAGACGCCACCGAGGTCTCGCGCCTGGCCGTGCACCAGGACTTCCGCCGCCGCCGCGGCGAGTACGACAGCCCCGAGGGCGGCGGCAACTCCGTGGCGGACACCAACGACCGCCACTACCCGCTCATCGCCATGGGGCTGTTCCTGGCGGCCACGGCCATGATCATCAACCACGGCAGCCACCAGAGCTTCGTGATGGTGGAGCCGCGGCTGTCGCGGCTGCTGCACAGCTGCGGGCTGAACTACACGCTGGTGGGCGAAATCGTGGAGCACCACGGCCGGCGCGGCCCCTACCGCACGCAGCGCCACGAGATCCTGCATTACCTGCGCCCCGAGGGCCGCGCGCTGCTGGAGCACATGCAGCACGCCCTGCGCTGACGGCCGCGGCTTGCGGCTGCGGGGGCGCAGGCAGGGGCCGGATGCGCTGGGGTCGCCGCCGACTGGCCCAGGCGCGCCGCGCACGGCCACAATCGCGCCCATGTCTTTACCGCTCGCTTCTGTGCGCCGCCGCGGCGCGGCCTGGGCCGCATCGGCCGCCGCGCTGGCGGCACTGCTGGCCGGCTGCGCCGGCGTGCCGCTGAATCCGCCCCGCCCCGCCCCCTCGGCCGTGCCTCCGGGCGGCACGCCTTCGGACGTGCTGGCCCCTTCCGCCCCCGGCGCGGCGCTGCTGCGCCCGCGCTCGCGCTGGCAGCCCGTGGACTGGTCCGAGCTTCCCGGCTGGGAAAGCGACCGCGTGCTGGAGGCCTGGAGCGCGCTCTACCGCAGTTGCGAACGACCGCCTCAAGGCTGGTCGGCCCTGTGCGCCGAAGTGCTGCTCACGCCCCCGGCCGACGAGAGCGCAGCGCGCGCGTGGCTGCAGGCACGGCTGCAGCCCTACCGCGTGGAAAGCCCCGAGGGCGCCACCGAGGGGCTGGTCACGGGCTACTACGAGCCGCTGATCGAGGCCAGCCGCATGCCCCGCGGCGGCTTTGCCGTGCCGCTGCACCGCCCGCCCGCGGACCTGGGCACGCGCAAGCCCTACTGGACGCGCCAGCAGCTCGACAGCCTGCCCGCAGCCGCCGCGGCGCTGCGCGGGCGCGAGATCGCCTACGTGGCCGACCCGCTGGACGCGCTGGTGCTGCAGATCCAGGGCTCGGGGCGGCTGCGCATCACCGAGGCCGACGGCCGCCAGCGCACCGTGCGCCTGGCCTTCGCCGGCCACAACGACCAGCCCTACAAGTCCGTCGGCCGCTGGCTCATAGAGCAGGGCGAGATCCGCGCCGAGCAGGCGTCCTGGCCCGGCATCAAGGCCTGGGCCCGCGCCAACCCCAGGCGCGTGCAGGAGCTGCTGTGGAGCAACCCGCGCGTGGTGTTCTTCCGCGAGGAGCCGCTGCCGGACCCGCAGGCCGGCCCGCGCGGCGCGCAGGGCGTGGCGCTCACGCCCGGGCGCTCCATCGCCGTCGATCCGCAAAGCATCCCCTACGGCACGCCCGTGTGGCTCTCCAGCACCGAGCCGCTGAGCACGCAGGCGCTGCAGCGCCTGGTGGTGGCGCAGGACACGGGCAGCGCCATCGTCGGCGCCGTGCGCGCCGACTTCTTCTGGGGATGGGGCGAGCAGGCCGAACAGCAGGCCGGACGCATGAAGCAGCCGCTGCGGCTGTGGGTGCTGTGGCCACGCGGCCCGCAAAGCTGAGGGCGCACGCTTCATGCCTCGACTGCCCTGGCCGCCAGTGCTCGCCGCGGGCAAACAATTCGTTGCAACACGGCGACGCGGCGGCCACCTTGCGCGGGCTCAAACGTATGATCCCTGGAGGGCGGGCCATGCACCCGCCGGTGGGCGCGAACCGTCGGCCGGACGGCACAGCGCGACACGGCAGCCGGGGAAGCTCATGGTGGGTCCAAGTCAACGCAGTGGTGGGTGCTGCGCCGCTCTGGCGCTGGCCGTATCGGTCGCTTGGGCGGCCGAGCCCCAGCCGGGAGCGCCGCGGCTGTCGGAGCTGAGCCTGGAGGAGCTGGGCAACATCGAGATCACCTCGGTGTCCAAGCGGGCCGAGCGGCTGTCGGAGGCGCCGGCCTCGGTGTTCGTGATCACGGCCGAAGACATACGCCGCAGCGGCGCCACCTCGCTGCCGGAGGCGTTGCGCCTGGCACCCAACCTGCAAGTGGCGCGCATCAGCTCGTCCTTCCACGCCGTCACCAGCCGCGGCTTCAACGGCAACCTGGCCAACAAGCTGCTGGTCCTCATCGACGGGCGCTCGGTGTACACGCCGCTCTTCGGCGGCGTGTTCTGGGACGCGCAGCAACTGCCGCTGCAGGACGTGGAGCGCATCGAGGTCATCAGCGGCCCGGCCGGCACGCTGTGGGGCGTCAACGCGGTCAACGGCGTCATCAACGTCATCACGCGGCCCGCGTCGCAGACGCCGGGCTCGGAGCTGTCCGCGGGCACGGGCAACCGCGAGCGCATGGTGTCCGTGCGCCAGGGCCTGGATCTGGGCGGCAGCGGGGGCGAGGGCAAGAACGACGGCGCCGGGCAGCGGCCGCTGCGGCTGTGGGCACGCCACATCACGGAGCAGCGCACGCGCACGCTGCTGGGCGAATCCGCGGGCGACCGCGCGCACGTGGAGCAGGCGGGCGCACGCACCGACTGGTCGCTGGCCGGGGGCGACAGCCTCATGGCGCAGGCACAGCTCTACCGCGGCCGGCGCGAGCCGCCCATTCCCGGCGCGGTGGAGGTGCCCGGGCGGCCGCTGGAGGTGGGCCAGACCACCTACAGCGGCGGCCACGTGCTCGCGCGCTGGGACCACCGCCTGGGCGGCGGCGGCTCCTTGTCCGTGCAGGGCTACCTGGACCGCACCGAGCGCCGCCTGGGCTACCACGACCGGCTGGACACGGCGGACTTGCAGTTGCAGCACGCGCTGGCCCCCACGAGCCGCCACGCCGTGGTGTGGGGCATGCAGGTGCGCCGGGACACCGACCGCTTCAGCGGCCCAACGCTGCAGATGCTGCCGCCGCTGCTGCGCCAGATGAGCTACAGCCTCTTCGGCCAGGACGAGGTCACGCTGCGCGACGACCTGAAGCTCACGTTGGGCGCGCGCGCCGAGCACAACGCCTACACGGGCATGGAATACCTGCCCAGCGCGCGGCTGGCCTGGCAGGCGGCGCCGACGCAACTGCTGTGGGCGGCGGCCTCGCGCACGGTGCGCAGCCCGACGCGGCTGGACCGCGACCTGCTCAACCCCGGCGTGCCGCCCTCGCCCGCCGCGCCCACGGGCGTTCCCACCGTCACGGGCAGCAGCGGCTTCAACGGCGAGGTGGCCAGGGTGCTGGAGCTGGGCTGGCGTGGCCAGCCCTGGACCGACACCAGCGCCTCGGCCACGCTCTACCGCGCCGACTACGAGGGGCTGCGCTCGGCCGAGATCACGGGGCCGGCCAGCGCCCAACTGGTCAATGGCCTGAAGGGCCGCGTGCAGGGCCTGGAAACCTGGGGCAGTTGGCAGGCGCAGCCCAACTGGCGGCTGCACGCGGGCGCCAGCCGCATGTGGCAGCACCTGCGCGTGTCGCCGGGCTACGCGGACCTGAGCAACCAGCTCGGCCTGACCGAGGGCGCCAACCCGTCGTGGCAGTGGATGCTGCGCTCCCAACTGGACCTGCCGCGGCGCACCGAGCTGGACGTGACGCTGCGCGGCGTCTCGCGGCTGGAGCTGCCGGCCGTGCCCGCCTACACCGCGCTGGACCTGCGCCTGGGCTGGCGGCCCAGCGCCAACGTGGAGTGGTCGCTGACGCTGCAAAACCTGCTGGACGCGGGCCACGGCGAGTTCGGCCCCGCCGCCACGCGCACCGAGATCGGTCGCAGCGCGTTCCTGCAACTGGTGCTGCGGCACGAGGCCCCTTAGGAGATGGCGCAGTACCGTGGCCCGGGGTGCCACGCTCCGCAGGGCCAGGGCACGCGGCGGCGCGCCCTGCGCCGGCTTGGCCTGCCGCTGATGATGGCCGCGGCGCTGTCCTGCCAGGCGCTGACCTCGCCGCGGGCCGCTGCGCAGCCCGCCTCGGCGGCGGAGTACCAGGTCAAGGCGGCCTTCCTGGTGAAGTTCGGCGGCTACGTGGAGTGGCCGGCCCTGGCCTTCGACACCCGCGAAAGCCCTTTCGTCATCGCCGTGGCCGCGCAGGACATCGTGGCCGAGGAGGTGGAGCGCGCCGCGGCCACGGCCACGGTGGATGGCCACCCCGTGCAGGTGCGCCGGGTGGAACGGCTTGACGCCGGCCTGGGCGCACACCTGCTGTTCATGGACCAATCGCGCAACGGCCAGCTCGCCGATACCCTGCTGCTGTTGCGCGGCCGCCCGCTGCTGATCGTGACCGAGTCGGATCAGGGGCTGGCGTTGGGCGGGATGATCAATTTCGTGATCGTGGAGAACAAAGTTCGTTTCGACATCGCCCTGGCGCCGGCGGAGGCCAGCCAGCTCAAGATCAGCGCGCGGCTGCTGGCCGTGGCGCGCCGCGTGCTCAGGAGCTGAGGCGATGCTGTCCTGGCGACCCACTCTGCGGCGCAAGCTGCTGGCCGTGATGCTGCTGACCACGCTGGTGGCGGTGGTCGTGGCGTTGGGCGCGATGATCGGCTACGACCTGCGTGCCTACCACCAGGGCTGGGTGGACGACGTGACGGCGCAGGCCGAGCTGGTGGGCAGCGCCAGCACCGCGGCGCTGAGCTTCGACGACGAGCGCGTGGCCACCGAGAACCTGGCGCTGCTGCGGCTGCAGCCCAAGGTGCGCGCCGCAGCCCTGTACACGGCGCAAGGCCAGCTCTTCGCCAGCTACGGCGCGGACAACGCGCCGCCGCGCGTGCCCGACAGGCCCGAGGCCGACGGCGAGCGCGTGGACGGCGGCGAGCTGCTGGTGTTCAAGCCCGTGCGCGAGAACGGGCGCCGCGTGGGCACGGTGTTCGTCCGCGCGCGCTACGAGCTGCACGACCGGTTGCTCAACTACGCCGGCATCGCGGTGGTGGTGGCGCTGGTGGCCATGCTGGTGGCGCTGGTGCTGTCGTCGTGGCTGCAGCGGCTGGTCACGGGGCCGGTGCTGGAGATCGCCTCCGTGGCGCAGGACGTGGTGCGCCAGCGCAACTATTCGCGCCGCGCGCGCCAGCTCAGCGACGACGAGACCGGCGCGCTGGCGCAGGCCTTCAACGAGATGCTGGCCGAGATCGAGATGCGCACCCGCGCGCTGGAGGACTCCAACCGCGACAAGGCGCGCGAGGTGGAAGAGCGGCGCCAGGCGCAGCAGGAGGTGATGCGCCTGAACCAGGAGCTGGAGCAGCGCGTGCAGGAGCGCACGGCGCAACTGGAGGCCTCCAACCAGGAGCTGGCCGCGGCCAGCGAAGCGGCGCAGCGCGCCAACCGCGCCAAGAGCGAGTTCCTCTCCAGCATGAGCCACGAGCTGCGCACGCCGCTCAACGCCATCATCGGCTTCGGCCAGCTGCTGTCGGCCGACACGGGCGCGCCGCCGCAGCGGCTCAAGCTCTTCACCGAGCACATCGTGGGCGCGGGGCGGCACCTGCTCACGCTGATCAACGAGATCCTGAACCTGGCGCAGATCGAGGCCGGGCGCGTGTCGCTGTCGCTGGAGCCGGTGCTGGCCGGCGAGGTGCTGGTCGAGTGCCGCACCATGGTGGAGCCGCTGGCCTCGCGCCGCGGCATCACGCTGGACTTCCCGGCCGGCGCGTCCGAGGCGGTGATGGCCGACCGCACGCGGCTCAAGCAGGTGCTGCTCAACCTGCTGTCCAACGCCGTCAAGTACAACCGCGACGACGGCCTGGTGGCCGTGAGCTGCCGCCGCACCGAGGCCATGCTGCGCATCACCGTGCGCGACACCGGTGCGGGGCTGCGCCCCGAGCAGTTGAGCCAGTTGTTCCAGCCCTTCAACCGCCTGGGCCAGGAAGGTGGCCCGCAGGAGGGCACGGGCATAGGGCTGGTGGTGACGCGGCGGCTGGTGGAGCTCATGGGCGGCAACATCGGCGTGGACAGCGTGCCGGGCCAGGGCAGCGAGTTCTGGGTGGAGCTGCCGCTGGCCGCGCCGCAGGCGGTGCCGGACGCGCCGGCCCTGGCGGCCACGGGCCCGGTGAGCGCCGGCGCCCAGGTCGCCACGGTGCTGTGCGTGGAGGACAACCCGACCAACTTGCAACTGGTGGAGGCCATCCTGTCCTCGCGCCCGGGGCTGCGGCTGCTGACGGCGCGCGACGGCGAGTCCGGCGTGGCGCTGGCGCGCGCGCACAAGCCGCAGGCCATCCTGATGGACAACCACATGCCCGGCATGAGCGGGCACGAGGCGCAGGCGCTGCTGCACGCCGACCCGGCCACGGCGCACATCCCCGTCATCGCGCTCACGGCCGACGCCATGCCCGACGCCGTGGAGCAGGGGCTGGCGCGCGGCTATTTCCGCTACCTCACCAAGCCCGTCGATCCGGCCGACCTGCTCGCGGCATTGGACGACGCGCTGGCGCACGCGCGTTCGCAGCAGCCGGCCTGAGGGCGGCACGGCGCGCGGCGCAAGGAGCCGGCCCTGGTGCGCGAGCCGCGGCACAGGGCTGCGCCGCCGTCCTCACCACCCTTTGCCGCGTTGCCCCATGCCGCCTCCTGCCCCCTCCTCCATGCCGCGCCCAACGCTGCTGCCCGCCGGCGCCAGCCCTTGGGCGCGCACGCTGCTGCTGGCGCGCGCGCTGCGGGCGCTGGCCGATGGCGCCATGGCGGTGCTGCTGCCGGCCTGGCTGCTGGCCCTGGGTTTCGACGCCCTGTCGGTGGGCCTGATCAGCACGGCCACGCTGCTGGGCTCGGCGCTGGCGACGCTGGCCGTGGGCGCGTGGGGGCACCGCTTCAGCCCGCGCGGCCTGCTGCGCGGCGCGGCGCTGCTGATGGCGGCCACGGGCGCGGGCTTCGCGCTGCTGGACGGCTTTGTTGCGCTGCTGCTCGTGGCTTTCGTGGGCACGCTCAATCCCAGCTCGGGGGACGTGAGCGTGTTCCTGCCGCTGGAGCACGCACGGCTGGCGCAAGCCGCGCGCGGGCCGGCGCGCACGGCGCTGTTCGCCCGCTACAGCGTGCTGGCCGCCGTCTGCGCCGCCGTGGGCGCGTTGGGCGCGGGGCTGCCGCAGTGGCTCGCGCGCGTTGGGCTGGAGCCGCTGGCGGCGCTGCGGCTGATGTTCGGCCTGTACGGGCTGCTGGGCCTGGTGCTGTGGGGGCTGTATGGACGGTTGCCGCGGGCACAGGAGGCGCAGCCCGCGGGCGATGCGGCGGCGGCGAGTGCCGGCGAAGGCCGCGGCGCGCTGGGCCCGTCGCGGCCGCTGGTGGTGCGGCTGGCGCTGCTGTTCAGCGTGGACTCGTTCGCGGGCGGGCTGCTGGTGAACTCGCTGCTGAGCCTGTGGCTGCTGCAGCGCTTCAACCTGCAGCCGGCGCAGGCGGGGGTGTTCTTCTTCGCCACGGGGCTGTTGAGCGCGGCCTCGCAACTGGCGGCGCCGCGGCTGGCCGCGCGCATCGGCCTGCTCAACACCATGGTGTTCACGCACCTGCCGGCCAACGTGTGCCTGGTGCTGGCGGCGCTGGCGCCGGGCCTGTGGAGCGCGCTGGCGCTGCTGCTGGTGCGCGCGGCGCTGTCGCAAATGGACGTGCCCGCGCGCGGCGCCTACGTGATGGCGGCCGTGACGCCGCCGGAGCGCACGGCGGCGGCCAGCTTCACGGCCGTGCCGCGCAGCCTGGCCGCGGCGCTGAGCCCCGCCCTGAGCGCGGCACTGCTGGCCGCCGGGCTCACGGCCTGGCCGCTGCTGCTGTGCGGGGGCTTGAAGATCGCCTACGACCTGACGCTGTGGCGGGCGTGCAGGGATGTGCGGCTGGAGGGGTGACCCGGATTCAAACCATGGCCTCCCGCACCGCGTACAGCGTGAGCTCCACCTCGTTGCGCATGCCGGTGAGCTCCAGCAGTTGGGCGCGGCACTCGGCCACGTCCTGCGGGGGCAGGTCGAGCTGCGCGGCGATCTCGGTCACGCTGCGGCCGGAGGTCAGGAGCTTGAAGACGTCGAGCTCGCGCGGCGACAGCCGCTCGCGCAGCGGGGCGCGGCCGCGGCGCTCCAGCGCGCCGTCGAGCTGCGCGCCCACGTCCGGCGGAATGTGCAACCCGCCCTTCATGACGGTGGAGAGGGCCTGCAGGAACTGGTGCCCGTCGGCGCTCTTGCTCAGGCAGCCCGCCGCACCCAGCTTGAGGCTGCGCACGGCGTACTGCTTGTCCTGGAAGGCCGAGAGCATGAGCACGGGCAGGTGCGGGCATTCGTTGCGCAGCAGCCGCAGCAGGTCCAGCCCGTCGCGGTAGGGCATCTCGATGTCCATGAGCACCACGTCGTAGGGCTGGCAGGCGCTGGCCTGGCGCACCTTGAGCAGCACTTCGGCGCCGCTGCCGGCCTCGCCGGCCAGAACGATCCCCACTTCCTCCAGCATCTGGCGCAGCGCACGGCGCACCAGCGGATGGCCGTCGCACAGCAGCACGCGCATGTGCGGCACGCTGCCGGGCAGCGGCTCGTGGCTGGGACCCAGGACGGTGCGGTCGTTCATGCGTCCTCTCCCCGCGGCAAAGGCAGCTTCAATCGCACCGTGGTGCCGCCGCCCGGCGCGCTGGCCAGCGTCAGGCGGCCGCCCCAATGGGCCACGCGCTCGCGCAGGGCCAGCAGGCCCCAGCCGTGCTCCAGCGCGGCAGGCTCGAAACCCACGCCGTCGTCGCCCACCTCCAGCAGCATCACGCCCTCGGGCGGCTCCTCCACGTACAGGCGCACGCGCAGGGTGCGGGCCTGGGCATGGCGCGCGACGTTGGTGAGCAGCTCCTCGGCGCTGCGGTAGACGGCATCGGCCCAGTCCTGCGCCGACGCGGGCAGCGCCACGCCGGCCTGCACATGCATGCGCACGTCGGCGTGCAGGTTCTCGCGCTGCGCGAAGTCCTGTGCCAGCCACTCCAGCGCCGACCACAGCCCCGGCCACTCCAGCAGCCGCGGGCGCAGCGAGGTGGCCAGGCGGTTGAGGTTGTCCACGGCGGCGTCCAGCAGCCCGCCCAAGCTGGCGCACTTGGCCCCCAGGTCGGGCTGCTCGCCCAAGCGGCGCTCCACCCAGCCCAGCTCCAGCTTCACAGCCACCAGCAGCGCACCCAGGTCGCCATGGAGCTGCTGCGCCAGCCGCGCCTGCTGCCGCGCCTGCTGCGCCTCGGTGTGCTGCAGCAGGCCACGCAGCCGGGCCAGCTCGTTGCCTTCGGGATGGACCATGTTGTTCATGCGCACGCTCCCGTGAATGCCTTCGCCTTGTTCCACGGCACCGCCAAGGTGCCCTCGCCCTGCCAGCGTGCGGCACGGCGGCCCAGCACGGTGCAGCCATGAGCACGGGATGCAATTTCAGATTGCTGAATGCTCAGCGCGGGATGAAGGGCACAAGTGGCGGGGGGAAACATGTGTATACACAGCGCAAACCCCATGCCAGCGGGCTTTCATCCGCGCGAAGACCGTGTCAGGCCGTCCTGGAGGCCGAAGCCCGCGCGCCCAGGTGCGACAGCGGCAGCGCCCCGCCCGCCTTCACTTCCCCGAGCGAAAAACTGGTGTGGACGTCCTTCACGTTGGGCAGGTTGAGCAGGGTGTGGGTGGCAAAGCGGGCGAAGGCGTCGAGGTCGGTGGCCAGCACCTGCAGCTCGAACGTGCCCGCGCCGCTGATGTAGTGGCAGGAGGACACCTCCGGCAGCGCGCACAGCGCCTCCTCCAGCTCGCGCGTGGCGCTGCCGGTGTTGCGGTCGGCATCCACGCGGACGAAGGCGAACACGCCCAGGCCGATGCGGCGCCGGTCGATGACCGCGCGGTAGCCGGTGATCACGCCGCGCTGCTCCAGCGCCTTGACGCGTCGCCAGGTCGGCGCTGCCGACAGGCCGATGCGCTCGGCCAGCTCGGCGTTGGACAGCCGCGCGTCGCGCTGCAGCTCCTCCAGGATGGCCACGTCGTAACGGTCCAGCCCACTGCCGGCGGCCGGCACGTCCGATGCCCCGGCCCCGGTGGGTGCGGACGGGACCGCCGCCTCGCCACTCGAAGCACGGGTTTTCCCTGATTTTTGATTTTTCGGCGTCATCCGTTCTCCAGTTCCTTATTTGAAGAAAGATTGTTGCTCAAGACCTGGGCATGCCGGCAAAGAACGAAAGCCTTTGCCTGGGGTCCAAACCTAGACTGCCCGCATTCACGCCATCCCTTTTTCGAGGAGCAAGCCGCCATGAATGCCCCCCTGCCGGAAGCCGTGCGCAAGGCGCTGGAGCAAGTGACGCTGGAGGACAAGTACGCGCTCGCGCGCGGCCGCGCCTTCATGAGCGGCGTGCAGGCGCTGGTGCGGCTGCCCATGCTGCAGCGCCAGCGCGACGCGGCCGCGGGGCTGAACACGGCCGGCTTCATCAGCGGCTACCGCGGCAGCCCCTTGGGCGGCGTGGACCAGGCGCTGTGGGCGGCGAAGAAGCACCTGGCGCAGCAGCACATCGTCTTCCAGCCCGGCGTGAACGAGGAGCTGGCGGCCACGGCGGTGTGGGGCTCGCAGCAGTTGGACCTGTACCCGGACAAGAACAAGTTCGACGGCGTGTTCGGCCTGTGGTACGGCAAGGGCCCGGGGGTGGACCGCAGCGTGGACGTGTTCAAGCACGCCAACCTGGCCGGCACGGCGCGCCACGGCGGCGTGATCGCGGTGGCCGGCGACGACCACGTGTCCAAGAGCTCCACCGCGCCGCACCAGAGCGACCACGTCTTCAAGGCCTGCGGGCTGCCGGTGTTCTTCCCGTCCAGCGTGCAGGACATCCTGGACATGGGGCTGCACGCCTTCGCGCTCAGCCGCTTCTCGGGGCTGTGGGCCGGCATGAAGACCATCCAGGAGGTGGTGGAGTCCAGCACCACGGTGGACATCGACCCTGACCGGGTGCGCATCGTCCTGCCGGAGGACTTCGAGATGCCCCCGGGCGGCCTGCACATCCGCTGGCCGGACCCGCCGCTGGCGCAGGAGGCGCGGCTGATGGACCACAAGTGGTACGCGGCCCTGGCCTACGTGCGCGCCAACCGGCTCAACCACGACGTGATCAGCACGCCCAGCGACCGCTTCGGCATCATCGCCAGCGGCAAGGCGTTCAACGACACACGCCAGGCGCTGGCCGACCTGGGGCTGGACGACGCCACCTGCCGCCGGCTCGGCATCCGGCTGCACAAGGTCAACGTGGTGTGGCCGCTGGAAGCCGACATCACGCGCCAGTTCGCCCTTGGGCTGCAGGAAATCCTGGTGGTCGAGGAGAAGCGCCAGATCATCGAGTACCAGCTCAAGGAAGAGCTCTACAACTGGCGCCCGGACGTGCGGCCCAACGTGCTGGGCAAGTTCGAGGAGCCCGAGGGCGACCTGAGCGGCGGCGAGTGGAGCCGGCCCAACCCGAGCGGGAGCTGGCTGCTGCGCGCGCAGGCCGACCTGACGCCGGCCCTCATCGCCAAGGCCATCGCCAAGCGGCTGAAAAAGCTGGGCGTGGACGCCGACACCGCCGCGCGCATGGACGCGCGGCTGGCCGTGATCGAAGCCAAGGAAAGAGGCCTGGCCGCGCTGCAGCTCCCGGGCGCGGCGGCGCCGGTGGAGCGCAAGGCGTGGTTCTGCAGCGGCTGCCCGCACAACACCAGCACCCGCGTGCCGGAGGGCTCGCGCGCCGTGGCGGGCATCGGCTGCCACTACATGGTCACCTGGATGGACCGCGCCACCAGCACCTTCACGCAGATGGGCGGCGAAGGCGTGCCCTGGGTGGGCCAGGCGGCCTTCACGACCGAGCCGCACGTGTTCGCCAACCTGGGCGACGGCACCTACCAGCACTCCGGGCTGCTGGCGATCCGCCAGGCCATCGCGGCGGGGGTGAACATCACTTACAAGATCCTGTTCAACGACGCGGTGGCCATGACGGGCGGCCAGCCGGTGGAAGGCCAGATGCGCGTGCCGGAGATGACGCAGGAGCTGCGCGCCGAAGGGGTCAAGCGCATCGTGCTCGTCACCGACACGCCCGACGCCTACCGCGCCATGCCGGGCATGGCCGAGGGCGTGACGGTGCGCGAGCGCGGCGAGCTCGACGCCGTGCAGCGCGAGCTGCGCGAGACGGCCGGCTGCACGGTGCTGATCTACGCCCAGATGTGCGCCACCGAAAAGCGCCGCCGCCGCAAGCGCGGGACGATGCAGGCGCCGGCCCAGCGCGTGGTGATCAACGAGGCCGTGTGCGAAGGCTGCGGCGACTGCAGCGACAAGAGCAACTGCCTGTCGGTGGAGCCGGTGGAGACCGAGTTCGGCCGCAAGCGCCGCATCAACCAGAACAGCTGCAACCTGGACTTCTCCTGCGTGCAGGGCTTCTGCCCGAGCTTCGTGACGGTGGAAGGCGGCACGCTGAAGAAGCCCAAGGCCGACCAGGCGCAGGACACGGCGGCGCTGCCGCCCATTCCCGAGCCCGCGCTGCCGGCGGCGGCGCAGGCCTGGGGCATCGTGGTGGCGGGCGTGGGCGGCACGGGCGTGATCACCATCGGCCAGTTGCTGGGCATGGCGGCGCACCTGGAGGGCAAGGGCATCGTCACGCAGGACGCGGCCGGGCTGGCGCAGAAAGGCGGCGCGACCTGGAGCCACGTGCAGATCGCCGACACGGCCAGCGCCATCCACACCACCAAGGTGGACATGGCCGCGGCCGATCTCGTGATCGCCTGCGACGCCATCGTGGCCGCGCTGCCGGCGACGCTGGCCGTCATGCACCCCGGGCGCACCGCGGTGGCCCTGAACACCCACACCGCGCCGACGGCGGCCTTCGTGCATCAGCCGGACTGGCAGTTCCCGCTTGGGCCCTGCCAGGACACGATTGCGCAGGCCGTGGGCCGCGAGCGGCTGCTGGCCTTCGACGCGGAGCAGGTGGCGGTGAAGCTGTTGGGCGACTCCATCTACGCCAACCCGCTGCTGCTGGGCTGCGCCTGGCAGATGGGGCGCGTGCCGCTGCGGCTGGACTCGCTGCGCCGCGCCATCGAGCTCAACGGCGTGCAGGTGGACAAGAACCTGCGCGCCTTCGAGTTGGGCCGGCACTGCGCGCACGACCTGGCCTCGGTGCAGGCGCTGTTCCAGGCGGCGCAGGTGATCAGCATCGTGCGCCGCCCGGCGCTGGAGGAGACCCTCCAGCGCCGCGTGGACTTCCTCACCGGCTACCAGGACGCGGCCTACGCGCAGCGCTACAGCGACTTCGTCCAGCGCGTGCGCCAGGCCGAGCAGCCGCTGGGCTCCACGCGGCTGACCGAGGCGGTGGCGCAGGGCCTCTTCAAGCTCATGGCCTACAAGGACGAGTACGAGGTGGCGCGGCTGCACACCGACCCGGCTTTCCAGGCCCAGTTGGGCGCGATGTTCGAGGGCGACTTCAAGGTGGTGCACCACCTGGCGCCGCCGCTGATGGCCCGCAAGAACGAGCGCGGCGAGCTGGTCAAGCAGGCCTACGGCCCGTGGATGCGCACCGCCTTCACCTGGCTGGCCAAGCTCAAGGGGCTGCGCGGCTCGGCGCTGGACCCGTTCGGCCGCACGGCGGAGCGGCGCGAGGAGCGGGCCTTGATCGAGGAGTACCGCGCCTGCATCGAGGAGCTGTTGGGCGGCCTGACGGCCGGGCGGCTGGCGCTGGCGGTGCAGATCGCGCGCATCCCGCAGCAGATCCGCGGCTACGGCCACGTGAAGGCGCGCCACCTGGCGCAGGCGCGGCAGGAGTGGGACGCGCTGATGCGGCAGTGGCGCGAGCGCGAGGCGAGGAAGGCGGCTTGAGGGCTGGTTGAGAGCGGTTTGACGGTGAAGGCGGCGGGTGCGCCGCCTTCACCGTTCAGATTTCTGAACGATGAGCCCCATCGAATGGGAGGCGAGGGTTCAGAAAACTGAACGATGGGGGTTTTGCGGCAGCCCCCTGCCCCGCCTTAAGACGACGCCTGGAGCTGGTTGTCCACCTTGCTCACGCCCTTGACGCCCTTGACGAGGTCGGTGGCGTGCTTGCGGGCCGCGGCGTCGGGGGCGGTGCCCTTGAGGGTGACCACGCCGTCCTTGGTGTTCACGTTGATGTCCAGCGCGCTGAGCTTGGCGTCGGCGGCCAGCGTGGTCTTGACGCGGGCGGTGACGGCGGCGTCGCCGGCCAGCTCCTTGGCGTCGGTGGCCAGCTCGCCGGCCTTTTCCTTGGTGGCGGCCGCGGCGGCGGCGATCTTGTCGCCGGCGGTGTCGGCGGCCGCGGCGGCCTTGTCGCCCGCGGTGTCTGCCGCGGCAGCGGCCTTGTCGCCCGCGGTGTCTGCCGCGGCAGCGGCCTTGTCCTTGGCCTCGCCGGCGGCTTGCTTGATGTTGTCGGCGGCGTTGCCCATCGCGGCGGAGGCGGTGGCCGCGGCGTCGGACGCGGTGGTCACCGGCGCGGGCGCGGTCTGGTTGGTCACCACCGCCTCGGCCGGCTTGTTCTCGGAACGCGGGCTGCAGGCGGCCAGTGCGCCGGCAAGGACGGCAGCGGCCAGGACAACGGGACGCAGGCGCAGGTCGGACATCGCAAAAACTCCTTGAGTGGGATGGTCCGGGCTCCGGGCAAACCGTGCGCCCAGGCGGTTGGGGCCTCCGGCATGCACATTCCTTGCGCGCCATCAAGGCGGGGCATTCACTTTTTCTGAAATACCGCCTCAAGCCTGCTGAAGCCGGCACCCCCAGGCACTCCGGGATACTCCCTAGATCGACACGACGTCCCGCCCCGCCCGCTTTCGCCCCCTGCCCATGACCAAGCTCACCGTTTCCCGCTACAGCACGCCGGCCGTGGCACTGCACTGGCTGCTGGCCCTGTTGATCACCGGCACCTTCGCGCTGGGCCTGTACATGGCCGACCTGCCGGTGTCGCCGACGCGGCTGAAGCTCTACAGCTGGCACAAGTGGGCCGGCGTGGTGGTGCTGGCGCTGTCGGCCGTGCGGCTGCTGGTGCGGCTGCGCTCGGCGCGCCCGCACGACATGCACATGCCGGCCTGGCAGCGCGCCGCCGCGCACGGCACGCACCACGCGCTGTACCTGCTGTTCTTCGCCGTGCCGCTGGTGGGCTGGGCCTACAGCTCGGCCGCGGGCTTCCCGGTGGTGCTGTTCGGCGTGCTGCCGCTGCCGGACTTCGTCCCGGTGGACAAGGCGCTGGCCGCCCTGCTCAAGCCCTGGCACAAGGGCCTGGCCTTCGCGTTGGGCGCCCTGGTGCTGCTGCACCTGGCGGCGGTGCTCAAGCATCAGCTCATCGACCGCGACGGCCTGCTCGCCCGCATGGGCCTGGGCCGCGCCTGATCCTCCTCACCTCCCTTCCCCACACGACCCCAGGACATGCCTTCCATGACCCCGCGAACCCTTTCCCTGCTGGCACTGGCCGCGGCGCTGGCCGCCCCGGCCGCCTGGGCCCAGTCGCCGGCCAAGCCGGCCGCCGCCAATGCCGCAACCGCCGCCAAGCCGGCCCCGGCCGCCGCCGCGCCGGCCCCGGCGCAGCTCGTGGCGGCGCAAAGCGAGGTCACCTTCACCAGCCGCCAGATGGGCGTGCCGGTGGACGGGCGCTTCCGCCGCTTCGACGCGCAGGTGCAGTTCGACCCCAAGAAGCCCGAGACCGCCCGCATCGCGCTCAAGGTGGACCTGGCCAGCATCAGCATGGGCGCGCCGGAGAGCGAGGCCGAGGTGGTCAAGCCGGAGTGGTTCAACACGGCCAAGTTCCCGCAGGCCACGTTCACGTCCACCGCCGTCAAGGCGCTGGGCGGCGGGCGCTTTGACGTCGCCGGGCAGTTCGCGCTCAAGGGCGTGACGCGCGACATCGTGGTGCCGGTGACGCTGGCCGCGGCCGGCGCCAACACCGTGGCCACGGGCGGCTTCACGCTCAAGCGGCTGGACCACCGCATCGGCGAAGGCGAGTGGAGCGACACCTCCATGGTCGCCAACGACGTGGCCGTCAAGTTCAAGCTCACCTTCAGCGGCATCCCCGCGCAGTGAACGCCGCGGCCTTCGCGCCGCACCCAGCAGTTCCTTGCCGCGCCGGCCCCGGCGGCCGCGCGCGGCTCATCTCCTCAACCCGGTTTTCCGACCCCCTGCCCAAGCCATGAAAAAGCTCCTCGCCCTCTCCGCCCTGGCCACCATGGCCGCCACCACCGTGCTGCCCGCGCAGGCCGCCACCTACGCCATCGATCCCAGCCACACCTTCGTGACCTTCGAGTTCCCGCACTTCGGCACCTCGACCAACCGCGGCCGCTTCGACAAGAAGGAAGGCACCGTGGAGTTCGACCGCGCCGCGCGCACCGGCCGCGTGGAGCTGACGCTGGAGACGGCCTCCGTGAGCAGCGGCACGCCGGCTTTCGACAAGCACCTGCGCAGCGACGATTTCTTCGCCGCCGAGCAGTTCCCCACGGCCAAGTTCGTGGCTGACAAGTTCACCTTCGACGGCGACAAGGTCACCGAGATCGCCGGCTCGCTGACGCTGCGCGGCAAGACCAACCCCATCGTCCTGAAGGCCCGCAACTTCAACTGCTACGTGAACCCCATGCTCAAGCGCGAAGTCTGCGGCGGCGACTTCGAGGCCACGATGCAGCGCAGCCTGTGGGGCGTGAACTTCGGCCTGAACATGGGCATGCCCGACAACGTGAAGCTGGTCGTGCAGGTCGAGGCGATCAAGCAGTAAGAAGCGGCCGAGCCTGGCTCAAAGCGCTTCTCGACAGCCCCGCCGCCGTGAGGCCGCGGGGCTTTTTGCCGTCCCGTGTTTGGTGGACCGTTACCCGACAGGGGGAGGCACGGCGGGGATGCGTGCTACAGGTAGCCCAAGAGAGCAGCAAGCGGTATTCCCAGTAAGGGTTCTCCCCACCTACACGGGGTCCAACATGAATAAGGGTCTGCGCCTTGCGCATAAGCTTCGTCGCAAATGCCTCTTTCTTTTGCGGAGGCCAAAGGACAAAGCGATGAGCGACCAAGGTTGGGTTCAATTTGCCGTGATGCTGGCCGCGCTGGGCCTGGTGGTGGTGCAGGCCTTCACGGGTTGACGCACGGGAGCGGCGCCCGGGGCGCCGTGCGCTGCACCGCTCAGGCCGTCCTGGTCAGGCGGGGAGCGCTGAACGCAGGCTGCGGCGGCGAAACGTTGCCGCCATCGCGCAGCAGGGCCGCCACGCGCTGCGTGGGCAGCGGATGCGCCAGCAGGAAGCCCTGGTAGAGGTCGCAGCCCAGCGCCTGGAGCTTGAACAGGTCCTCTTCCTTTTCCACGCCCTCGGCGACCACGTGCATGCCCATGGCATGGGCCACGCGCACCATGGTTTCCACCAGCAGCGCGGCATCGTCGCGGCGGGCCACGCCGTCGACGAAGACGCGGTCTATCTTGAGCTTGGCGCAGCGCAGGCGCAGCAGATAGGCCAGCGAGCTGTAGCCGGTGCCGAAGTCGTCTATGGCCAGCCGGTAGCCGCCGGACTGCAGCGCGCGGACGATGGAGCCGGGGCTGTCGAAATCCTCGAACACGGTGCTCTCGGTGAGCTCGAACTCGACCTCGTCCGGCGTGAGCCCAAGCGTGCAGAGCTGCTGCAGGAAGCGCTCGCGCTGCGACTCCAGGCGGCACTGCTGTGAGCTCAGGTTCAGCGCCACGGGTGGGCAACGCAGGCCCTGCTCGGCCCAAGCGTCCAGGTCCATGCGCAGTCGCTTGAGCAGCACCAGGCCGAGATCGGCCACGAGCCCGGCCTCTTCCAGCACGGGGACGAACTGCATGGGCGGCACCTGGCCGCGGCTGGCGCTGTGCCAGCGCGCCAGGCCTTCCAGGCTCATGAGGCGGCCCTCGGCGTCGAACACGGGCTGGTAGGCCAGCTCGAACTCCTCACGCGCCAGCGCCCCGCGCAGCGCCTGCACCAGCGCCAGGCGCTCGCGCTGCGCCTCGCCCAACGCGGCGGTGTAGCGGCTCCACACGCCCTTGCCGGCGCGCTTGGCCTGGTACATGGCCGTGTCGGCGCAGGCCATGGCGCCCTCGGCGGTGGTGGCGTCGTCGGGCAGCCGCACCAGGCCCATCGACACGCCCACCTTCAGCGAGGAGCCCTCGAATTCGATGCGCCGCGGCAACTGCTCGACGATGCGCTGCGCCATGGCCTCGGTGGTGGGTCCGTCCACGGGCGCGCGCAGCAGCAGCGCGAACTCGTCACCGCCCAAGCGGCCGACCACGTCCTGCGTGCGCACCAGCGACTGCAGCCGCTGCGCCACGGTGCGCAGCACCGCGTCGCCCGCGGCGTGGCCGCGGCTGTCGTTGACGAGCTTGAAGTCGTCCACGTCCACGCACATCAGCACCGCGGGCGCGCCGGAGCCGGCGGCCTGCGCCAGCGCGGAGGCGAAGGACTCGCGGTTGGCCAGCCCGGTGAGCACGTCGTGGTGGGCGAGGTAGCGCGTGCGTGCGTCGGCCGCGCGCAGTTGCGCGCGCTGGCGGCGCGAGGCCAGGGCCACCGCGCCCAGGGCCAGCGCCATGATGACCACGGCCGCCGTCAGCACCGTGCCCAGGGCGCGCCAGGTCGGCGCGCGCCAGGCCTGCACCTGCAACCGGCCGACGACCTGGCCGTCGGTGCCCAGCACGTCGATTTCCGTGGCGATGTGCCCGCCGTAGCGCTCCAGCCAGCTCGGCGGCACGGCGCGGCGGAACTGCGCCAGCGCGCGGCCCCCGGCGTTCAGCAGTTGCGCCGAGGACACCGCCGGCGCGGCCTCGAAGGCATTGAGCAGGGTGCGGGCCTCGGTCGCGTCCTCGAACAGCAGCGCCGCGGCGGCCGTGCGGCCCACCAGCGCGGCCTGCGTGCGCAGCCCGTCGCGCTGGCGCAGGTCCAGCTGCAGGAACTCGAACAGGCCCAGCAGCAGCACCACGATGGCCATGGCCGCGCAGGCCAGCACCGTGTCGCTGCGACGGCGCAGGGCCAGCCCACTGACGTGCGGCGCGGTGCGCGGGTCTCCCACCGGCACGGCTTCATGCGCCGGCGCCTGATTCATCTTCAAGGCATGCCCTCCGTACGCACGTAGCGCGCCAGCCGCAGCAGCCGGGCATTGATGTCCAGCCCGGCGCGGCGTGCGGAATGCAGGTCCACGTCGAACACGATGCGGCCCTGCTGCGGTTGCAGGTTGATCATCACGCCGCGCTCGGTGAGGCCCATGTTGTCGCCCACCCACAGCAGGCCGCGCGGGAGCTGGGCCGGCACGCTGGCGTCGGCGCCGACATAAACGATGTGGCAGCCCGCGGTCGCGGCCGCGGTCGCGCCGGCCACGCGGCGCAGCTCCAGGCGCCGCCCGTTGAGCGCGCGCTGATCCCAATCGCGCAGCGCATCGGCCAGCGGCCCCTGCACCGTCAGGCAAAGCTGCAGCGGCTGCGAGGGCGACACCTCGCCCGGCCACTCCACGAACTGCAGCGCGCGCCACAGGATCTGGGCCTTGAGATCGGCCTCCGCCAGCGGCTGCGCCCCGGCCGCCCAGCCCAGCAGGCTCAGCAGCAGGAATGCACAGCAGCGCAGAGGGTGAAGCAACATGACGGAACTGCGGCCCGGCCTCAAAAGGCCTGTTGCCAGTCGATGCTCACGCGCCGGCGCTCCAGCGGAATGCGGGACAGCGGCACCCCTGGCGGCGAGGGATCCCAGGAGGCCGTATCCAGCAGGTTCTGGATGCGCAAGGACAGGCTGCGATCGCGCTGCGGCTCCCAGCGCAGCACGCCATCGACCGTGTGGCGCGCGGGCACGTCGTCGGAGCGGCGGCCCAGCGACATCCACTGCAGCGCCGTGGACCAGCACGGCTGAGGCAGCGGAACGATGAGCAGGCCCTTGGAGAGCCAGCGCGGCGTGTTGGCCAGCCGTCCCTCCTCCGAGCGGGCGCTCTGCAGCGACACGCTGGCGCGCCACTGCACGCCGGCGTCGAGCAGGCCCTGCGCCTCCAGGTCCAGCCCGTGCGTGCGCACCTGGGACAGGTTGCGGTATTGCGACTCCACGCCCACCACGGGCATGAATTCGATGAGCTCGCGCATGCGGTCGCGGTACAGGTGCACGGACACGCGGCTGCGCTTGCCCACGGCACGCTCCCAGGCCAGCGCCACGGAACGCAGCCGCTCGGGCTGCAGCTCGGGGTTGCCGGGCTGCGAGCCGCTGGCGTCCTGGTAATAGCGCTCGGCCAGGCTGGGCACGCGAAAGCCCTGCCCGTACAGCAGCTTGAAGGCCTCGTGCTCGTTGGGCCTCACCACCAGCGCCAGCCGCGGCGAGAAGGCTGCGGCGTAGCCCTGCACCTGGTCCACGCGTGCGCCGGTGGTCAGCGACCAGCGCTCGGCCAAGCGCCAGTGGTCCTGCGCAAACAGCGCGGCCTGGTTCTGCGTGTTTTTCTTGGCGAGGTACACGCTGTAGGGCTCGACGTCGTAGACGTTCTGGCGGGCGTTGTACATGCGCCGCGCCTCGGCGCCCATGGTGAGCTCGTGGTTGATCCAGCCGCGCCACTGCAGCCGGGCATCCATGGCGGCCCAGTTGCCGCTGCCTTCGTCGTGCTTGACCACGGGCGCGTCCACCGTGCCGGTCATGTAGCGGCCCGTCGCGGTGCTGCGCGAGACGTTCACGCGCAAGGTGCCGCGCCAGTCCTCGCGCCAGGCGCCGTCCCAGGCCAGCTCGGCGTAGTCGTAGGTGTCGTCGTATCGGTTGCCCGGCACGCCCTGCATGGCCGCGTAGGGGGTGACGGGCATGCCCTTGACGCGCTCCTGGCTGGCCACGCTCAACCGCCACTCGTCCACGCGCCACTTCAGGAACAGGCTGTGGTAGCGCAGGCCGTCCTGCCCGGCCAGGCGGCCGTCGGGGGTGGTTGGGCTGCGCAAGGCCGCGTCGTTCAGCGTCTCGCCCGTGCTGTCGTTGAGCGCCAGGCCCACGAAGAGGTCGTTGCCGCCTTCGTTCCAGCCGTAGTTGAGCACCGCGTTGCGCGTGCCCCAACTGCCCGCCCCGGCGCGCACGCGCAGCCCCGGCGCGTCACGCCCTTCCAGCGTGACGGCGTTGACCACGCCCAGCAGCGCGTTGCCGCCATACACCGAGGAGGCCGGCCCGCTCACCAGCTCCACCCGCTTGATCCAGTCGGCCACGATGGGGAATTCCCACACCGGCAGGGCCTGGTCGTACACGGCATCGTTGACGTGGTAACCGTCCACGCTCATGAACAGGCGCGAGTTGTTGACGCCGCCCTGCGGATTGAGGCCGCGCATGCCCACGGTGCTGTAGCCGCGGATGGTGCCGATGTAGATGCCCGGCAGCAGCGAGAGCATGTCGCCCAAGGTGCGGTGGCCCAGCGCGTTGGCCTCCGCATGGTTGATGGAGCTCACCACGGCCGGCGCGTCCAGCGCCGACTCCAGTTGGCGCGACGCGCCCTCCACCTCCGTGCCCAGCAGCGCCTCCAGGTCGTGCAACGCATCCGGCGACTGCGCGGCAGCCAGGCCCGCCGCCAGCGCCAGCCCCAGCGCGACGGCACTTGGGCGCAAAAGGTTTGCAGTGCGGGCAGCAGAAGGCACAGGAAATCCGAGGATATGAAACCAATAGTTTCCATTCTCCTTCATCAGGCGGGCCTGCCTGAGCGCAAGCGCTGGTGTCTGATGCCGTGCGCAAATCCACATCCGAGACCGGATCAGCAGGCCGGGGCACACGGCAAATGGGCAAGAGGACAAAAAAGCGGCCACGGCGCGGCACGTGCCGCGCGTGCGCCGTGCCGCTCACCGGGGCGGGCGCCGCGGTGCCTGCCCCGTGCCGGCCCTGGCAGCCGCTTTACACGGGCGTTTGCGCCGTGCGGGCCGCGAGCTGGGCGCGCAGCTTCTTGAGCCGCTCGCGCGGGTCTTCCTTGGTGGCGCTCTCGTGCAGCTTCATCTCGGCAATGAAGCGGCTGGGCTGCGCGGCCACGGTCTCGCGCCCGCGCTTGCGCCGGCGCAGCACGCTCACGGCCAGGGTGCGGCGCGCGCGGGTGATGCCCACGTACATCAGGCGGCGCTCCTCCTGCAGCCGCTCCGCGGTCATGTCCTCGTCCTCGCTGCGAAAGGGCAGCAGCCCCTCGTTGACGCCGGCCAGCACCACGTGCGGCCACTCCAGGCCCTTGGAGGCGTGCAGCGTGGAGAGGATCACCACGTCCTGCTCGGTGCCGCGCTCGGCCAGGCTGATGATGACGCTGATGCTCTGCGCCACCTCCAGCACCGTCTTCTTCTCGCTCTCGAAGGTGCCGCCCTCCTGCGTGATCTCGCCGCCGCAGCGCCGCGCCACCCAGTCCACGAAGTCCATGACGTTGTTCCAGCGCGCGGCGGCGAGCTTTTCGCTGTCCTCGCCGTCGTGCAGGTGCTTTTCGTAGCCGATGTCGGTGAGCCACTCCAGCAGGAGCTTGCGCGCGTCCTCGTTGCCGCTGGTGTGGCGGGCGCGGTATTCGAACTCGTTGACGTAGCGGCCGAACTCGTGGAGGCCGTCTATGGCCTTGCGGTTGAGCGCGGCGGGCAGGCTCTCGGCGAACAGGGCCTCGAACATGGAGAGCTTCCACTTGCCGGCGAACTCGCCCAACGCGGCCAGCGTCTGATGGCCTATGCCGCGCTTGGGCGTGGTGACGGCGCGCAGGAAGGCGGGATCGTCGTCCTGGTTGACCAGCAGCCGCAGCCAGGCGCAGAGGTCCTTGATTTCCGCGCGGTCGAAGAAGCTCTGGCCGCCGGAGACCTTGTAGGGGATCTGCGCCGCGCGCAGCTTCTGCTCGAACACGCGCGCCTGGTGGTTGGCGCGGTAGAGGATGGCGAAGTCGGCGAACTTCAGCTCCGCCCCGCCCTGCGCACGGATGCCTTGTATGAAGGCCACGGCGCGCTCGGCCTCGTGCTCCTCGCCGTCGCACTCCATGACGCGCACGGGCTCGCCGTCGCCGAACTCGCTCCACAGCTTCTTTTCGAACAGCTTGGGATTGGCGGCGATGACGTTGTTGGCCGCGCGCAGGATGGCGCCGGTGGAGCGGTAGTTCTGCTCCAGCGCAATGATCTTGAGCTGGGTGAAGTCCTCGGGCAGCCGGCGCAGGTTCTCGATGGTGGCGCCGCGCCAGCCGTAGATGCTCTGGTCGTCGTCGCCCACGGCCGTGAAGTGGCCGCGCAAACGGTCGTCCGGGTGGTCCACCAGCGCCTTGAGCAGCTCGTACTGGACGGAGTTGGTGTCCTGGTACTCGTCCACCAGCACGTGGCGGAAGGTGTCCTGCCACTTGCGCCGCGCCTCGTCGTCGCTGGTGAGCAGTTTCAAAGGCAGGCCGATGAGGTCGTCGAAGTCCACGGCCTGGTAGGCCGAGAGGCGCTCCTCGTAGAGCTTCATCACGCGGGCGACCAGCTCCTCTTCCGCGTTCTGCACGGCCGAGCGCACGGTGTCGCTGTTGAAGCCCTGGTTCTTCCAGAGGCTGATGGTCCATTGCCACTGGCGCGCGGTCTTGTTGTCGGTGCTGCCGCCCACGTCGCGCAGCACGCCCAGCACGTCGTCGGCGTCCAGGATGGAGAACTGCGCCTTCAGGCCCAGGCGCTGGCCGTCCTCGCGCAGCATGCGCACGCCCAGGGAGTGGAAGGTGCTGACCACCAGGTCCTTGGCCGCGCGCGGCCCAACCAGGCTCTTGGCGCGCTCGCGCATTTCCTGCGCGGCCTTGTTGGTGAAGGTGATGGCCGCGATCTGCTTGGGCTCCAGCCCGGCCTGCAGCAGCCGGGCGATCTTGTGCGTGATCACCCGGGTCTTGCCCGACCCCGCGCCGGCCAGCACGAGGCATGGGCCTGCGAGGTGGTGGACGGCTTCGAGCTGGGCGGGATTGAGGGTGTCGGCCATGGGAGCGGGAAACGGGAAGCAGCGGACGCGGGAAGCGTACGGAAAGTGCGCGTGGGACGCGCAGGCGGCGGACGGCGGCGGTCCGCGAAAGCGGCGCGCATGATAGCCAGCCGTCCCACCGCCGCGCCGCATGTCCGACACCGCAGCGCCCCCGGCCGCGACGCGCATCACGCACCGGGCCGCCGTGGTGTAGGCACTGCACGGCCGCGGGCCGGCCGCTCCTGGCAGGCATGTGAGCTTCTCACGCCAAGTGCTTGAAGCAGGCCGTGTTTTTCCAGCTGTCCACCCGAGCTGTGGACAACTTTGTGGGCAAGGTGCCGGCGACTGCGCCAAGTGCTTGATTCCACAAGGCCGCGGCCCGGCTGCCCGCCCTTGAGGCAACGGTGCCCCACTCATAAAAATCAATGACTTAGCTCAACCCTCAAGAAGCAACCCCTACCTTGGAAGTGCTCGCCACCCCGCACGGCAGACGGCGGCGGAGTATGTCGGCCTTGGGGATAAAAGCCCGGCCTTGCAGGCATGGTGACGCAGCCGATATTGCCGGGCGGCGTCCAGAACAAATTCAAATTGGGCTTCACCCGACTGGCGCCCATGATTTCGCAGAGGAGCGGAAGAGCCTTATCAAGCCCCGGCCGCACACTCATCGCTCCATGCACCGTTTCTGTGGACAAGTCAGTGAGCAAGCTGGCCATGACTGCCTTAAGTCCTTGATGCGCCAAGAACAAACGTCGGCTGCCTATTTTTTGCGCAGTGCGCCGGACCTGGAGAAGAATCAAGCACTTGGCGCATTTTTGGTACGGGTCAAGCCCTTCGATGCGTCTTCAGCCAAATCGGGCGTCCCCGGTGTGGAATTTCCTTTTGACGTCCTGCAAACCTCGGCTGGGATGTAACGAAAACCCTGTCCATTTGTTTTCCCGGCAGCCTTCAAGCGCTGTGGATAACTTTGTGCGCAAGCTGCACAAGAGTGGCGCAAGTGCTTGTCGCATCAGGAGGGTGGGTGCTCGCATGCGGCCTGTGCGCGGTTCAAATAAATCTTGTGAATCAAGGATTTAGAAAATCGTGCCCGCCCCGCTTCGGTGCGGCGCGCGCCGGCCTCGCACGGCTTGCACCGCTGTTTCCGAAGTGGGGACAAGGGGGCTTGTCAAGCCCCACAAAACGGCCATCACGTTGGCGCAAACGTGTCAAGCGGTTGCGGCAACGGCGCCGGTGTGACATGCGCCTCATGCACCGTCTGAGGGAAATTGCGCAAGCGGCTGATTCCAGGCGGTTTTTCCCAAACCGGCCCTCCAAGCTGTGGACAACTCTGTGGGCAAGCTGCTGGTGGAACGCCCAAGTGCTTGATCCGGCGGGCTTGGAAGCCAAACGCCCATGGATGCGGCGACCCGGCAAAGCGGTCTGCAGGCGACAGGCCTGGGACTACAGGCGGTTGCGCAACTTGCGTGCGTTCTCAGCGCCGTGGCGGTACGGCATCGCGCAGTGCGCATTCGCCAACGAGGAATAAACGGGAGGACGCCCCTCTTCAAATTCCCAGCGGATCCACGTCCACCGCCCAACGGATGAGCCCCTTGTGCGCCGCGCGCAACGCATGGAGCTTGGGCAGCCACTGCGCCAGCAGCCGCTGCAGCGCGGCGCGCGAGGGCGACTCCACCAGCATCTGCATGCGCTCCACATCGGCCACGCGCGCCACGGGCGGGGGCACGGCCGGGTAAACCAGCACCTGCTCGGCCTCGGGAAATTCGTTGGCGCAGGCGGCCGCGTCGTCCAGGAAGGCGCTGGCCGCCTCCGGCGTGCGCGCCTCGGCCCGCAGCAGCGCCAGGTGCGTGTAGGGCGGCAGCCCGGCGCTCTCGCGCTCGGCCAGCTGCGAGGCGGCGAAGCTCTCGAAGTCGTGCCGCCGCAGCGCGGCGTACAGCGGGTGCGTGGGGTGCCAGGTCTGCAGCCACATCTGGCTGCGTGCGGCCTGGCGGGCGTCGCGCCCCGCGCGGCCCGCGGCCTGCATGAGCAGCGCGAAAAGGCGCTCCGGCGCGCGGAAGTCGCTGGCGAAGAGCGCGCTGTCCGGGTTGACCGCTGCCACCAGCGTGATGCGCCGGAAGTCGTGGCCCTTGGCGACCATCTGCGTGCCCACCAGCACGTCCACCTCGCCGGCATGCACGGCCGCCAAGCGCTCCTGCAGCGCACCGGCGGCGCGCGTGGTGTCGGCGTCTATGCGGGCCACGCGGGCGGCGGGCAACGCCTGGGCGATCTGCTCCTCCAGCCGCTCGGTGCCGCGGCCCAGGGGCTGCAGGTCGAGGTTGCCGCACTGCGGGCAGGCACGCGGCACGCGCTCGGTGAAGCCGCAGTGGTGGCAGCGCAGCGTGCGGTCGCCGCGGTGGAACACGCGCCAGGCGCTGCAGTGCGGACAGCCGCTCTTCCAGCCGCACTCGGTGCAGTGCAGCACCGGGGCATAGCCGCGGCGGTTGAGGAACAAGAGGCTTTGCTCGCCCAGGGCCAGGCGCTCGCGCAGCGCGTCCACCAGTTGCGGCGACAGCGCCACCGTCACGCCATGCGTGCGCGGCAGCAAATTCATGTCCACCAGCCTGACTTGCGGCAGCACGCCGCCGCCGATGCGGCTGGCCAGGTCCAGGCGCTTGTAGCGGCCCTGCTGCGCGCGATGCCAGCTCTCCAGCGAGGGCGTGGCCGAGCCCAGCAGCACGGGAGCGCGCTCCAGCCGGCCGCGGTAGACGGCCAGGTCGCGCGCGGAGTAGCGGGCGCCCTCCTGCTGCTTGTAGGAGGGGTCGTGCTCCTCGTCCACGACGATGAGGCCCAACCGCGGCAGCGGCGCGAACACCGCCAGCCGCGTGCCCAGCACCAGGTCCGCCAGGCCCAGGTGCGCCATCAGCCAGTGCTTCAGCCGCTGCGCCGGGGTGAGGCCGCTGTGCAGCGAGACGAGGCGCCGGCCCTTGAAACGCTCGGCAAAGCGCGCCTCCAGTTGCGGCGTGAGGTTGATCTCGGGCACCAGCACCAGCGCCTGCCGACCGGCGGCCAGGGTGTGGGCGGCGGCCTGCAAATACACCTCGGTCTTGCCGCTGCCGGTGACGCCGTGCAGCAGGAAGGTGCCGTCCGAAGCCGCAGCCGTCACGGCCTCCACCGCGGCCTGCTGGTCCGGCGTCAGTGCGGGTGGCTCGTTGGCGTGCCCGGCCGGATGGGGCGTCGCGGCGGCCGCCGGATTTGCCGGATCTGCGGGTTCGAGGCCGTCGCCGTCGTCCTCATCGGCGTCCGCGGCATCGGCACCACCCTGCTCCAGCGCCTTGCGCAGCCGGGCGATGCGGCGCGCGAGCTTGGTGTCGTCCAGCTTGCGCAGCTCCGGCGGCAGCACCGACAGCGCCACCTCGCCCAAGCCGCGCTGGTAGTAGGCGGCCGTGAAAGCCACCAGGTCGCGCCAGGCATCGCCCAGGGGCGGCAGCGCGGTGAGCACCTGCGCCACGGGGCGCAGGGCGTCGTCGGACAGGGGGGGACGGCCGGTGTCCGCCGCTTCGGCGGGCGCGTCCCACACCAGGCCGGGCACCTCGCGCCGGCCCAGCGGCACGCGCACCAGCGTGCCGGGCGGCAGGGGCAGCTCGCTCAAGTAATCCAGCGCCCCGCCCAGGCCGCTGTATTGCGGCGCCTCCACGGCCACCGCCAGTCGGTACGTCATGGATGGGCCGCCGCTGTGGATAACTTTGTGGGGAAACTGCGCGCGAGCCGTTCACAGCCTGTGCGCAGCGCGGGTTTCCACCGTGCACGGAGTTGCAACACGGGGAAATTCATCAATGAGATCAACGGCTTAACGCTATTCCACAGGGCCGGCGCAGCCGGAAATGATGCTTTCGGCGGCGTCAGGCCGCAGAGCTGATTCCGTGGACAAGTCAAGCCCCGCGCATCAAAGACGCCCAGCTTGCGCAGGCTCCAGGCTTTCAGGCCGTGGCGCGCAGGCGGCGCGAGTGCTCGTGCACGGTGTCCACCAGCACCTGCACGTGCTCAGGCGGCGTGTACTGGCTGATGCCATGGCCCAGGTTGAACACGTGGCCGCCCAAGCCGCCGTCGGCGCGCTGCGGGTTGCCGAAGCTGTCCAGCACGCGCTTGGCTTCGGCCTCTATAGCGGCCGGCGGGGCGAACAGGATGTTGGGGTCCAGGTTGCCCTGCAGGGCGACGCGGTCGCCCACGCGCTCGCGGGCGCGGGCCAGGTTGACCGTCCAGTCCACGCCCAGCACGTCAGGCACGGACTCGCCGCCGAGCATGTCTTCCAGCCACAGGCCGCCGCCCTTGGTGAAGACGATGTGCGGGATGCGCTGCCCGTCGTGCTCGCGCTTGAGCTGCTTCAGCACGCGCTGCGTGTAGGCCAGGCTGAACTGCTGGAAGGCGCCGTCGGCCAGCACCCCGCCCCAGCTGTCGAACACCATCACGGCCTGCGCGCCGGCCTCGATCTGCGCGTTGAGGTAGGCGGCCACGGTGTCGGCGTTGAGGGCCAGGATGCGGTGCATCAGGTCGGGGCGCGAATACAGCATGGACTTCACCAGGCGGTAGTCGTCGCTGCCGCTGCCTTCGACCATGTAGCAGGCCAGCGTCCACGGGCTGCCGGAGAAGCCGATGAGCGGCACGCGCCCGTTGAGCGCCTTGCGGATGGAGCTCACCGCGTCGAACACGTACTGCAGCTTGGCCATGTCGGGCACTTCCAGCTTCATCACCGCGGCCTCGTCGCGCACGGGCGTGGCGAAGCGCGGACCCTCGCCGGCAGCGAAGCTCAGGCCCAGGCCCATGGCGTCGGGGACGGTGAGGATGTCGCTGAACAGGATGGCGGCGTCCAGCGCGTAGCGGTCCAGTGGCTGCAGCGTCACTTCCGTGGCGAAGTCCGGGTTGGTGGCCAGCCCCATGAAGCTGCCCGCGCGCGCGCGCGTGGCGCAGTACTCGGGCAAATAGCGCCCGGCCTGGCGCATCAGCCACACGGGCGTGTAGTCGGTCGGCTGGCGCAGACAGGCGCGCAGGAAGGTGTCGTTGGCGAGCGGTGCGGTCATCCCGCGATTATCCCGTGCGGCTATCCCTTGGTCAGGTGCGCCATGTGCTGAGCTAGCATCCCCAAGCAAACCCTTCACGGAGCAGTGGATATGCGCATGCGCTGGCTGATCGCCTTCTTCGCGGCCTTCCTTCTCTCAGGCTGCGGCTACAACCAGTTCCAGCAACTGGACGAACAGAGCAAGGCCGCGTGGGCCGAGGTGCTCAACCAGTACCAGCGCCGCGCCGACCTGATTCCCAACCTCGTCAACACCGTGCGCGGCGAGGCCAACTTCGAGCAGGAAACACTCACGCGCGTGGTCGAGGCCCGCGCCAAGGCGACCAGCGTGCAGGTCACGCCCGAGACGCTCAACGACCCGCAGGCCATGCAGCGTTTCCAACAGGCGCAAGGCGAGCTCTCCAGCGCGCTGTCGCGGCTGCTGGTGGTGAGCGAGCGCTACCCGGACCTCAAGGCCAACCGCGGCTTCCAGGACCTGCGCGTGCAGCTCGAAGGCACGGAGAACCGCATCACCGTCGCCCGCAACCGCTACATCAAGACGGTGACCGACTACAACGTGCTCGCCCGCAGCTTCCCGACCAACCTCACCGCCATGGTCTTCGGCTACAAGCCCAAGCCCAGCTTCACGGTGCAGAACGAGGCGGAGATTTCGCGGCCGCCCACGGTGGATTTCGGCACGCCTTCGCGCAACGCGCCGCCGGCCACGACCACGCCGACCTCGCCCGTGGCCCCGTCACTGCCGGCCAGCCCGGCCTCGCGCTGAGGCGGCCATGCGCGGCCTCACCTCCGCGCTGCGCGGCCTGCTGCTGGCGCTGGCCGCGCTGCTGTTGACTCCCGTCGCCGGCGCGCAGGACGTGCTGCCCATCCCCGCGCTCAACGCCCGCGTCATCGACCAGACCGGCACCCTCAACGCCTCGCAGCGCGGGCAGCTCGAAGCGCGGCTGGCGGACTTCGAGCGCGAGGCGGGCACGCAGCTCGTCATGCTGCTGGTGCCGACCACGGCGCCGGAGGACATTGCCAGCTACGCCTTCCGCGTGGCCGACCAGTGGAAGCTGGGCCGGCGCGACGTGGGCGACGGGCTGCTGCTGGTGGTGGCCAAGAACGACCGCCACGTGCGCATAGAAGTCGCCAAGGCGCTGGAGGGCGCGATTCCCGACCTGGCGGCCAAGCGCGTGATCGACCAGGCCATCACCCCGGCCTTCCGCGCCGGCAATTTCGCGGGCGGCCTGCTGGCCGCGGTGGACGAGCTGCAGGCGCTGGTGAAGGCCGAGAAGCTGCCCGCGCCGGCCTCGGCGCCCGAAGGCTGGAGCGGCTCCAGCTCCACCGCGCAGCGCGGCGGCGAGCAGGGGTTTCAGCTCGAAGACCTGGCGCTGTTCTTCTTCATAGGCGTGCCGGTGCTGGGGGCCGTGCTCACCGCCATGCTGGGCCGCAAGCTGGGCGCGCTGGCCACGGGCGGCGCGGCCGGCGGCCTGGCGTGGCTGTTCAGCGCGAGCCTGATGCTGGCCGGCGCGGCCGCCCTGCTGGCGCTGGTGCTGGTGGGCGTGCTGGGCATCGGCTCGTCCGGGCGTCGCGGCGGCGGCGGTCGTGGTGGCCGGGGCGGCGGCGGCTTTGGCGGGCCGCCCATCATCTTCCCCGGCGGCGGCTGGGGAGGCGGTGGTGGCGGTTGGGGCGGCGGCGGTGGCGGCGGTGGCGGCTTCCGCTCCGGTGGCGGTGGGGATTTCGGCGGCGGCGGCGCCTCGGGGAGCTGGTGATGAACCGTGTGCTGCGGCTGTTGAAACACCGGCTGCTCGACGAGGGCGACGCGCGGCGCACCCTGGGCGACGCGGCCATGGCGCGCATAGAGGCGCGCGTGCGCGAGAGCGAAACCCGGCACAGCGGCGAGATACGCGTGTGCGTGGAGGCGGGGTTGCCGCTGTCCTACCTCTGGCGCGGCGCCACGGCGCGCGAGCGCGCGGTGACCCTGTTCGGCAAGCTGCGGGTGTGGGACACCGAGGCCAACAACGGCGTGCTCATCTACCTGCTGCTGGCCGAGCACGCCATTGAAATCGTCGCTGACCGCGGCATCCACCGCCACGTGGGCACGGACGGCTGGCACGGCATCCTGGACGGCATGCGCGAGCGGCTGCGCGGGGGTGACTTCGAAGCCGGCCTGCTGGCGGCCGTGGATGCCGTCGATGGCTTGCTGGTGCGCCACTTCGCGCTGCAGCCGGGCCAAGCCAATCCCAACGAGTTGCCGGACGCGCCCTGGCGCGCTTGATGCGGCCGCCCCCGCTCAGCCGCCCTGCTCCAGCGCCCGGCGAATGAAGCTCTTCGGCACCGTGGACTTGGGCACCCGCACGTCGAACCAGCTGCGCACGTCGGCCTCCACCAGGTTGCCGTGCATGAAGTTGTAGATGGCCTTCTTCAGCGCGCGGCCCAGGGCGTCGTGGTCGGTGCCGGTGGGGTCGATGAAGCCGACGTCGTTGCGCGCGAAGGCGCCTTCCGGCAGTGGCTTGAGCGTGATGCCGAAGGCCTGCGGGTCCAGGCCCACCGGCGAATGCACCGTGCAGGCGAAGCGGTGGAAGAAGCCGGAGTGGATGCAGCCGTTCTCGAAGAGCTGGCGCACGTACTCCAGCGCGTCCACCGTGTCCTGTGCCGTCTGCGTGGGAAAGCCGTACATCAGGTAGGCGTGCACCATCACGCCGGACTCGGCAAAGGCCCGCGTCACCCGCGCCACCTGGGCCACGGACACGCCCTTGTTCATGAGTTTCAAAAGCCGGTCCGAGGCCACCTCCAGCCCGCCGGAGATGGCAATGCAGCCACTCTCGGCCAGCAGCTCGCACAGCTCCGGCGTGAACGTCTTTTCGAAGCGCACGTTGCCCCACCAGGAGATGCGCAGGTCGCGGCGCAGCAGCTCGGTGGCCAGCGCCTTGAGCGCCTTGGGCGGGGCGGCTTCGTCCACGAAATGGAAACCGGTCTGGCCGGTTTCCTCGACGATGGCCTGGATGCGGTCGGCCAGCACCGAGGCCTCCGCGCCCTCGTAGCGCGCGATGTAGTCCAGGCTGACGTCGCAGAAGCTGCACTTTTTCCAGTAGCAGCCGTGGGCCACGGTGAGCTTGTTCCAGCGCCCGTCGCTCCAGAGCCGGTGCATGGGGTTGAGCATGTCCAGCAGCGAGAGGTACTGGCCCAGCGGCAACCCGTCCCAGGTCGGTGTGCCGACCTCGGCAAAGGGGACGTCCGGCTCCGGGAAGTTCACGTAGCGCACGGCGCCCGCGTCGTCGCGGATGAAGGTCCGCACCAGGCGCTGCTTCGAGCGGCGGCCCTGCAGGTGCTCCAGCAGCGCGAGCAGCGGGCGCTCGCCGGCGTCCAGGGTCACGAAATCCACGACGTCGAAGACCCGCGGCTCGCGCAGCTCGCGCAGCTCGGTGTTGACGTAGCCGCCGCCCAACACGACGGCCAGCCCCGGATGCGCCGCCTTCACCGCCTGCGCGATGCGCAGCGCGCCGTACACCGAGCCCGGGAACGGGACGGAGAGCAGCACCACGTTCGGCTGGTGCCGTTCGACCGCTTCCAGCGCCAGGTCGCGCAGCGTCTCGTCTATCAGGTTGAGCGGCGCCGCCAGCGCGTCGGCCAGCGGGTCGAAACTGGCCTGCGCGGCGGCCAGGGACTCGGCGTAGCGGACGAACTCGAACCGCCCGTCCACTGCCTCGCGCAGCACGTCGGCCAGGTCGTCGAGGTAGAGCGTGGCGAGGTGCTTGGCGCGGTCCTGCAGGCCCAGCGCCCCGAAGGCCCAGGCGAGGCCATCGCCGCCCTCCTCGTCCGCGTCGTAGGCGTCGAGCTGCTGGAAGCGCGGCCCCTCGGGCAGCAGCCCGCGCGAGGCGATGCGGTGGGCCAGCGTGGGGTCGCGCCCCTGCAGGAAGCTGAGGGCCCGCTCCACCGTGCCGGCGTAGGCGTCGAACTGCTCCAGGAAGGCCGCCACGCGCTCGCTGCGCTTCTTGGGCGGCAGCGCCTCGGCCACCTCGCGCAGGCGCAGCAGCCCGGGGCGCGAGAGCAGGCGCAGGACGAGCTTGAGCGCCAGGTCGTCCTGCGCCGCCGGGATGCCGCGGCTGCGCAAAAAGCCGGTCAGGTAGGCGGTGGAGGGGTACGGCGTGTTGAGCTGCGTCATCGGCGGGATGAGCGACAGCACGCGGCAACCTGCGGCGGAGTCGGTGATGGCGGACATGGGAGCTGGCGTGGCGGCCGCGCGGGCGGCCCGTGGAAACGGCCGCGGCGGCGCTTGGAAAAACGGCCGCCAGTAAACACGAAGCCCGCCGGGCATGCGCCGGGCGGGCTTTTTACTTGATTCGTTGCGGTGCCGGTGCGGCTGCCAGGGGCAGTTGCGCCGGCGCGCCGGTCAGGCGGCTTACTTGCGGCGGAACTTGCGCAGCGCGGCGAGTTGGGCAGCCATGGCGGCGAATTCGCTTTGCGCGGTGGCGAAGTCGATGTCGCTCTTGGCGTTCTTCATCGCTTCCTCGGCCAGGCGCTTGGCCTCGTTGGCCTTGGCCTCGTCGAGGTCATGGCCGCGGATGGCGGTGTCGGCGAGCACGGTGACCGTGTTGGGCTGCACCTCCAGGATGCCGCCGGCCACGAACACGAACTCTTCTTCACCGTTGTCGGCACGCTCGATGCGCACCGCGCCGGGCTTGATGCGGGTGATCAGCGGCGTGTGGCGGGGCAGGATGCCCAGCTCGCCGTTCTCGCCCGGCAGCGCGACGAACTTCGCCTCGCCGCTGAAGATCAGCTCTTCGGCGGAGACGACGTCGACGTGAATGGTTGCCATGTGCGGGGTCCTTGATGCGAAAAGGAAGAGGCTGCGTCGGGAGCGTTGCGGCCACAACCCGTCAGGTTGCAGCCGCGACGGCCATTACGACGCCAGCTTCTTGGCCTTCTCGAAGGCCTCGTCGATGGTGCCGACCATGTAGAACGCCTGCTCGGGCAGGTGGTCGCACTCGCCGGCCACGATCATCTTGAAGCCGCGGATGGTTTCCTTCAGCGGCACGTACTTGCCGGGCGAGCCCGTGAAGATTTCGGCCACGTGGAAGGGCTGCGACAGGAAGCGCTGGATCTTGCGGGCGCGGGCCACGGTGAGCTTGTCCTCGGGGGCCAGCTCGTCCATGCCCAGAATGGCGATGATGTCGCGCAGTTCCTTGTAGCGCTGCAGGATGCCCTGCACCGAACGCGTCGTCGTGTAGTGCTCTTCGCCGATGACGTTGGGGTCGATCTGGCGCGAGGTCGAGTCCAGCGGGTCCACGGCCGGGTAGATGCCCAGCGAGGCGATGTCACGCGACAGCACCACGGTGGCGTCCAAGTGGGCGAAGGTCGTGGCAGGCGACGGGTCGGTCAAGTCGTCCGCAGGGACGTACACGGCCTGGATCGAGGTGATCGAGCCCACCTTGGTGGACGTGATGCGCTCTTGCAGGCGGCCCATTTCCTCGGCCAGCGTCGGCTGGTAGCCCACGGCCGAAGGCATACGGCCCAGCAGAGCGGACACTTCGGTACCGGCCAGCGTGTAGCGGTAGATGTTGTCCACGAAGAACAGCACGTCACGGCCTTCGTCGCGGAACGACTCGGCGATGGTCAGGCCGGTCAGGGCCACGCGCAGACGGTTGCCCGGCGGCTCGTTCATCTGGCCGTACACCATGGCGACCTTGGACTTGGACAGGTCCTCGTCCACCACCACGCCCGACTCCATCATTTCGTGATAGAAGTCGTTGCCCTCACGGGTACGCTCACCCACGCCGGCGAACACGGACAGACCCGAGTGCGCCTTGGCGATGTTGTTGATGAGCTCCATCATGTTCACGGTCTTGCCCACGCCGGCGCCACCGAACAGGCCCACCTTACCGCCCTTGGCGAACGGGCAGATCAGGTCGATAACCTTGATGCCGGTTTCCAGCAGCTCTTGCGACGGCGACAGCTCGTCGTAGGCCGGGGCCTTGCGGTGGATGGAAGCCGTGTGTTCCTGGCTGACCGGGCCACGCTCGTCGATGGGCGTGCCCAGCACGTCCATGATGCGGCCCAGGGTGGCTTGGCCCACCGGCACCATGATGGGGTTGGCGGTGTTGGTCACCATCATGCCGCGGCGCAGGCCGTCGGAGGAACCCAGAGCAATGGTACGCACCACGCCGTCGCCCAGCTGCTGCTGGACTTCCAGCGTCAGCGCCGAGCCTTCCATCTTCAGGGCGTCGTACACCTTGGGCATCTGATCGCGCGGGAACTCCACGTCCACCACGGCGCCGATGCACTGAACAATCTTGCCTTGTGCCATTTGTATTTCCTTGAATTCAACGAATCGGTCAAACCGCGGCGGCGCCGCTGACGATCTCGCTCAGCTCCTTGGTGATCGCGGCCTGGCGGGTCTTGTTGTAGACCAGCTTGAGCTCACCGATCAGGTTGCCGGCGTTGTCGGTGGCGGACTTCATGGCCACCATGCGTGCGGACTGCTCCGAGGCCATGTTCTCGGCCACGGCCTGGTACACCAGCGCCTCGATGTAGCGCGTGAGCAGCTCGTCGATGACGGTGGCCGCGTCCGGCTCATAGATGTAGTCCCAACCACCGGCTTGACGCTCGGCGGCGGTCTGCTCCAGGCGCGAGGCGGCCAGCGGCAGCAACTGCTCCACCACCGGCTCCTGCTTCATCGTGTTGATGAACTTCGTGTAGCAGAGGTAGACCGAGTCCACCTTGCCCTCGACGAAGGCATCGAGCATCACCTTGACCGGGCCGATGAGCTTCTCGAGCTGGGGCGTGTCGCCCAGCTGCGTGGCGTGCGAGATCACCGGCACGCCAACGCGGTTCAAAAAGCCCAGACCCTTGTTGCCGACCGCAACCGCCTGCACCTTCACACCGTCGGCCTGCAGATCACGCATCTTGTTCGTGATCGCGCGCAGCACGTTGGTGTTGAGGCCGCCGCACAAGCCCTTGTCGGTGGTCACGACCACGAAGCCGGTCACCTTGGAGGAACCGTCAGCCCGCATGTAGGCCGACCGGTACTCAGGATTGGCCTGCGACAGATTGGCCGTGATGTTGCGGATCTTGTCGGCGTACGGACGCGCCGAACGCATCCGCTCCTGCGCCTTGCGCATCTTGGAGGCGGCGACCATTTCCATGGCCTTGGTGATCTTCTTGGTGTTCTCCACCGATTTGATCTTGCCGCGTATTTCCTTGCCTGCCGCCATGGACTGACTCCTTCTCGGACTTGTGCTTTAGGCGGGACTCAGGCGAAGGACTTCTTGAACGCGGTGACCGCAGCGTTGAGCTGGGCTTCGGCGTCCTTGTCCATGGCCTTGTCGGTCTCCAGCTTGTTCAGCAGGGCAGCGTGGCTGGTCTTGAGGAACTGGTGCAGGCCGCTCTCGAACGCCAGGATCTTCTTGACGTCGATGTCGTCCATGAAGCCCTTGTTCACCGCGAACAGCGTGGCACCCATCAGGCTGATGGGCAGCGGCTGGTACTGGGGCTGCTTGAGCAGTTCGGTCACGCGGGCACCGCGGTCGAGCTGCTTGCGGGTGGCTTCGTCCAGGTCCGAGGCGAACTGCGCGAACGCAGCCAGTTCACGGTACTGCGCCAGGTCGGTACGGATGCCGCCGGACAGGCCCTTGATCAGCTTGGTCTGGGCAGCACCACCGACGCGCGACACCGAGATACCGGCGTTGATGGCGGGGCGGATACCGGCGTTGAACAGGCTGGTTTCCAGGAAGATCTGACCGTCGGTGATCGAGATCACGTTGGTCGGCACGAAGGCGGACACGTCGCCGGCCTGCGTTTCAATCACGGGCAGCGCGGTCAGCGAACCGGTCTTGCCCTTGACGGCGCCGTTGGTGAACTTCTCGACGTAGTCGGCGTTCACGCGGGCGGCACGCTCCAGCAGACGGCTGTGGAGATAGAACACGTCGCCGGGGAAGGCTTCGCGGCCCGGGGGACGGCGCAGCAGCAGCGACACCTGGCGGTAGGCAACGGCCTGCTTGGACAGGTCGTCATACACGATCAGCGCGTCTTCGCCGCGGTCGCGGAAGTACTCGCCCATCGTGCAGCCGGAGTAGGCCGACACGTACTGCATGGCGGCGGACTCGGAAGCGGAAGCCGCGACGACGATGGTGTACTCCATCGCGCCGTGCTGCTCCAGGGCACGCACCACGTTCTTGATCGACGACGCCTTCTGGCCGATGGCGACGTAGACGCAGACCATGTTCTGGCCCTTCTGGGCGATGATCGCGTCCAGCGCCACGGCGGTCTTGCCGGTCTGACGGTCGCCGATGATCAGCTCGCGCTGGCCACGGCCGACGGGCACCATCGAGTCGATGGACTTGATGCCGGTCTGCACGGGCTGGCTCACCGACTGGCGCGCGATCACGCCCGGGGCGACCTTCTCGATCACGTCCGTCATCTTGGCGTTGATCGGACCCTTGCCGTCAATGGGCTGGCCCAGGGCGTTGACCACGCGACCAATCAGCTCAGGGCCGACGGGCACTTCCAGAATGCGGCCCGTGCACTTGACGGTGTCGCCTTCGGAGATGTGCTCGTACTCGCCCAGGATCACCGCGCCCACCGAGTCACGCTCGAGGTTCAGCGCCAGGCCGAAGGTCTGCGCGCCGGAGGGGCTGGCCGGGAATTCGAGCATTTCGCCCTGCATCACGTCCGACAGGCCGTGCACGCGCACGATGCCGTCCGTCACCGAGACCACGGTGCCTTGGTTGCGGATGTCCGTCGAGGCTTGCAGGCCTTGAATACGGCTCTTGATCAGTTCGGAAATTTCTGCGGGATTCAGTTGCATCGTGTTCTCCCAGGCTGCCTCCATACAAGGCGGACAGCGGTGGCAGGGGTGGCGGCTGTGGGCTTGACGGGCGGGATCGGGGCGGCTCGCCCCTCACTCTCCTGCTGCTTTAGGCCGTAAGCGCCACCTTCATCTGTTCCAGACGGGCCTTGACCGAGCCGTCATAGACCTCGTCGCCGACCACCACGCGGATGCCGCCGATGAGCGAGGGATCGATCTGCACCGTGGCGTTGAGCTTGCGACCGAAGCGCTTTTCCAGCGCGGCCAGCACCTCGGCGCCCTGCGCCTCGTCGATCGGGAAGGCGCTGTAGACCAGCGCATCGGAGACCCCGCTGCCGGCGTTGACCAGCGCGCGGAACTGCGCGGCCACTTCGGGCAGCGCCACCAGGCGGCCGTTTTCCAGCATGGTGCGCAGCAGGTTCTGCAGCGCGGGCCACAGCGGCGCGGGCAGCGCACCGGTCACCACGCCGAGGACCTGCTCGGTGCTCACGCGGGGATCGGAGGCGAACTGGCGCAGCTCGGGGTCGGAGGTCAGCGACGCGAGCAGATCGAGCTGCTCGATGGCGCCGGGCTGCTCCTGGACCATGATGGTCTTGAACAGCGCCTCCGCATAGGGGCGGGCGATGGTTGCAAGCTCAGCCATGGTGTCAGAGCTCGCTCTTGAGGCGTGACAGCAGTTCGCCGTGCACGGCCGGGTTCACTTCGCGGCGCAGGATCGCTTCGGCACCCTTGACAGCCAGCGCGGCGACTTCGTCGCGCAGCGCTTCGCGGGCACGGACGCTGGCCTGCTCGGCCTCGGCCCGGGCCGCGGCGACGATCTTGGCGGCCTCTTCATTGGCACGGCCCTTGGCCTCTTCGACCATGGACTGGGCCAGGCGCTCGGCATCAGCCAGGCGGCGGGCGGCGTCATCACGCGCTTCGGCCAATTGGGCCTCGACACGCTTGTTGGCCGTGGCCAGTTCGGCCTTGGCCTTGTCAGCCGCAGCCAGACCGTCGGCGACCTTCCGGGCGCGCTCATCGAGCGCCTTGGTGATCGGCGGCCACACGAATTTCATCGTGAACCACCACAAGATCACGAAGACGACGATCTGCGCCAACAACGTTGCGTTCAGATTCACGGCTCGGACCTTTCTCGTTGAAAGACTACTCGGGGACGGACGAGAAAGAGCCGGATCAGCGCAGGACGAACGGGTTGGCGAACGCGAACAGCATCGCGATACCCACGCCGATCAGGAAGGCGGCGTCGATCAGACCGGCCAGCAGGAACATCTTGGTTTGCAGCTCGTTCATCAGCTCAGGCTGACGAGCAGAGGCTTCCAGGTACTTGCCGCCCATCAGGCCGATACCGATACAAGCACCGATGGCGCCCAGACCGATGATGACGCCGCAAGCCAGAGCGACCAGACCGAGGATGTTTTCCATGACTACTCCTAGATGAGTTGATTGAGTTGGGAAAAAGAACGGGAGGGAAAGCCGCCGGTCAGTGCGCGTCGTGCGCCTGGCCCACGTACACCAGCGTCAGCATCATGAAAATGAAGGCCTGCAGCGTGATGATCAGGATGTGGAAGATGGCCCACGCGGAACCGGCCAGCACGTGGCCGATCCACAGGGCGACACCACCCAGGGAACCGAAGCCCACCGCGCCCATCAGCGCGATCAGCATGAACACCAGTTCGCCGGCAAACATGTTGCCGAACAGCCGCATGCCGTGAGAGACCGTCTTGGCGACGAACTCGATCATCTGCATGAGGAAATTGATCGGGGCCAGGGCAATGGCCATCGGACCGTGCGCATGGAACGGAGCCGAGAACAGCTCCTTGACCCAGCCGCCCAGGCCCTTCATCTTGATGTTGTAGTACAGGCACGACAGCAGCACCGTCACCGACAGCGCCAGCGTGGTGGACAGGTCGGCAGAGGGCACGACGCGCATGTAGGCGTGGTGCGGGTCATGGCCCATGCCGCCGTAGATGGCGGCCCAGATGTTGGGAATCAGGTCCAGCGGCAGCAGGTCCATCGCGTTCATGAGGAAGATCCACACGAAGGCGGTCAGCGCCAGCGGGGCCACGGCCTTGCGCGACTGCTCGTTGTGCACGATGCCGCGGGCCTGCGTGTCCACCATCTCGACCAGGAATTCAACGGCAGCCTGCATGCGGCCCGGCACGCCCGAGGTCACGCTCTTGGCCACGCGCCAGAGCAGGAAGCAGCCGACCACGCCCAGCAGGATCGACCAGAACAGAGAGTCCAGCTTGAGCACCGGGTCGGCCAGCGAGAAGTCGGCAATGCCGGTTTGCTCACGCGTGGTCCAGTGCTGCAGGTGGTGCTGGATGTATTCACCCGCGGTAGGTCCGTGTCCTTCGGCAGCCATGTCAGCTTCTCTTTTTCCTTGCTCGGGCCCGGCCCTGCCAAAGCAGCGCCAGCCAGTTGACTTTCATGCACAAGACCATCGCCACCAGCAAAGCCGGCCAGCTCAAGTCGCGCACGACCACCGCCGCCGCCACCAGCATGGCGGCCGCGACACCGATCTTGATGAACTCCCAGAACATGAAGCCGAACACTGCCGCGCCGGGTTTCATGTCCTTGGACTTGGTGAGACCGCGGACCATCAATGCCCCCGGCAACACCACGGCAGCCGCGCCATACAGCGCCGACCAGCCGACCGCCCCTCGTCCCGTGATCACCGCCGCAAGGACGGACACCACCAGACCCACTGCGGCCTGAACCGCAATGACCCGCCATGGCGACATCAGCGGGTGTTGTTCGCGCAGGGCCAGCACTTGCTCACGCGTCAACGGCGCTCGCTCGTCCAGCTCCTTCTCGTATTCGTCCTCAGCCCAGCTGTCGCGGAACTCGGGACGCCGGGACCGCTCTTGCATCTGGCTTCAGACCGTCTCTATGCGCAAAACCACCGGATTATAGGTGGAAAACCCTTAGCCTCCACTTACAACTCATGCCCCGACGTCACGCTCCGGCATGGCTTGCAAAGGCGCACGGATTGAGCCAGCTCAATCTTGCACAGCACTTGCAGCTTGCTGCGCTGCAGCAGTGACCACGCGGCACCGTATCCCGCCGGGCACGGATCACAATCACGCCACGTCCGCTGTCGAGCTGTCCGTGCTGTCAAAAACCCTGCGCCGCATCGCGGCTTTTTCGCTGTTGCTGTCGCCGCTGATCAGCGCGACGGCGCAAACCGAAGTGCGCACCGAGCAGTTGCGCGCGGAACTTCTGGCCCATGCGCCCGACGGCGTGGCCCCGGGCAAGCCACTGTGGCTGGGACTGTTGCTGGAGCACGCACCGCACTGGCATACCTACTGGAAGAACCCGGGTGACTCCGGCTTGCCCACCAAGCTGCAATGGACGCTGCCCCCGGGCCTGGACGTGGGCGAGATCGACTGGCCCGTGCCCAAGCGGCTGCCCGTGGGCCCGCTGATGAACTACGGCTACGAGGGCCGCGTGCTGCTGCCCGTGCGCGTGCAGGTGCCCGCGGGCTTCGACGCCACGTCGTTGAGCGTGCAACTGCAGGCGGACTGGCTGGTCTGCAAGGAAGTCTGCCTGCCGCAAAGCGGCCGCTTCAGCCTGCAACTGCCCAGCCATGCGGCCACGTCCGTGAACGCCGCCCTCTTCGACGAGGCGCAGCGCCGGCTGCCTCAGGCCCTGCCGGGCACGGCGGCGACGGCACGCATCGAAGGCCACGATCTGGTCGTGGACGTCAAAGGCCTGCCCGCAGCGCTGCAAGGCAAGCCGCTGGACTTCTTCCCCGAGCTGCCTGGCATCCTGGACAACGCCGCGGCGCTGCAGGCGCGTTGGGACGGCGCCACATGGCAAGTGAAGGCGCCGCTGTCGCCGGAGCGCGACCAGAGCCCGCCGCGGCTGGACGCGGTGCTGGCCGACGGCCAGGGCGGCGGCGTGCAACTGGGCTTTGAGGTCGCCGGCCCCTGGCCCGCGCCCGGCACCACGCCGCGGCGCACGCCGGCCATCGAGCATGAAAGTCCGCAAGCCACGCCGGCGGCCGGCACCGCGGATTCGCCCGCCTTCGGCTTGGCGCTGCTGCTGGCCCTGGGCGGCGGCATGCTGCTCAACCTCATGCCTTGCGTGTTCCCGGTGCTCTCGCTCAAGCTGCTGGGCTTCGTGGCCCACCACGGGCGGCGCGAACGCGTGGCGGCGGCGCTGGCCTACACGGGCGGCGTGCTGCTGTCCTTCGTGTCGCTGGCGGCCCTGATGCTGGCGCTGCGCGCCGGTGGCCAGCAACTGGGCTGGGGTTTTCAACTGCAGTCGCCGGCCTTCGTGGCGGCGCTGGCCGTGCTGTTCACGGTCATTGGGCTGAACCTGGCCGGGCAGTTCGAGTTCCGTGGCGTGCTGCCCTCCAGCCTGGCCGGGCTGCAACTGCGCCACCCGCTGCTGGACCACGCCCTTACCGGCGTGCTGGCCGTGGCCGTGGCCTCGCCGTGCACCGCGCCCTTCATGGGCGCCTCGCTGGGTGCGGCGGCCACGCTGCCCACGGCGCAGGCGCTCAGCGTCTTTGCCGTGCTTGGGCTGGGCATGGCCCTGCCCTACCTGGCCGCTGCCGCCTGGCCGGGGATGGCGCGCGCCCTCCCCCGCCCCGGCGCCTGGATGGCGCAACTGCGCACGCTGCTGGCTTTTCCCATCTTCGCCACCGTGGTGTGGCTGCTGTGGGTGCTGGGCCAGCAGACCGGGCTGGACGGCGCCGTGGCGCTGCTGGGCCTGCTCGTTGCGCTGGCTTTCGCCTTGTGGGCCTTGGCCAGCCCGACTTTTCAAACCTCGCGGCGAGGCGCGCGCGCGGGCGTGGCACTGCTGGCGGTCGTGGTGCTTGGGCTGACGCTGCGTTGGGCGCTGCCGGCCTGGAACGAGCCGGCACCTGCCTCAGCAGGCGGCACCTCGGCCACGGCCGGCCACGGCTGGGAGCCTTGGAGCACCGAGCGCGTGCAGGCGCTGCAGGCCCAGGGACGGCCCGTGTTCGTGGACTTCACCGCCGCCTGGTGCGTGACCTGCCAGATCAACAAGCGCGGCACGCTGGCCGACGCTACCGTGCTGGCCGACTTCGAGCTGCACGACGTCTCCCTGCTGCGAGCAGACTGGACGCGCCGCGACGCCGCCATTGGCGCCGAGCTGGCCCGCTTGGGCCGCAGCGGCGTGCCCGTCTACGCCCTCTACCCGGCCGGCGGCGGTGCGCCGCGGCTGCTCACGGAAGTGCTGTCCGTCGGCGAAGTGCGCGAGGCGCTGGCGGCCTTGCCCGGCAAGCCTTGAGGCGCCCTGAGGCGGCGCCGCTCGGCGCCCGCCTCCCCTTCTTCTTCTCTTACAGCCGGGCGAAGTTCACCGGCAGGCCCGGCACCGGCACGCGCATCTGCAACATGCAGCCGGCCCAGGGCTCGCGAGCCAGCTCGTCGGCCGGGCGGTGGTCGCGCGCGGTGGTGACGTAGAGCGTGCGCAGGTCCGGCCCGCCAAAGCACGGCATGGTCGGACAGTGCACCGGCAACCGTACCTCCTGCAGCAGCTCGCCCGTGGGCGACAGGCGCAGCAGCCGGCAGCCCTCGTACATGGCCACCCAGTAGGCGCCCTCGCTGTCCACGGCGGCGCCGTCGGGGCGGCCGCCGTAGGCCTGGCCCTCCTGGCGCGGCGCAAAGCGTGCGAACACGCGCTGGCGCGAGAGCGTGCCCTGGTTCAAGTCGAAGTCCAGGGCGCGGATCTCATGGGCTCGGGTGTCGCTCCAGTACATCGTGCGGCCGTCCGGGCTCCAGCCCAGGCCGTTGCTGGTGGTGATGCCCTCGGCCATGCGCTGCAGCTCGCCGTGGTCGAAGCGGTAGAGCGCGGCACGGGGCTGGCGCTGGTCGTCCAGCGTGCCGGCCCAAAAGCGGCCCAGCGGATCGGCCTTGCCGTCGTTGAAGCGCTGCTGCGCTGGGTCGTAAGGTGGTGGGCTGACACGCTGGCGCTGGCCGCTGTGCGGGTCGAAGCACCACAGCCCGTCGCGCATGCCCAGCAGCACGCGCCCACCCTGCAGCGGCGCGGCGCAACCGGGTTCGCTGTCGAAGCTCCAATGGTCGTGGCGGCCGTGGCGCGGGTCCCAGCGGTTGAGGCGCTGTCCAGGAATGTCCACCCACCACAGCGCACCCTCGTGCGGATGCCAGAACGGCGACTCGCCCAGGCGCGACGGCGGCAGGGGCAGCGGTTGGATGTCGAACAGGCGTTCAGCGGTCATGTCGGCTCCAGCGCCCGCGCCGCGCACGGCCGGCGCGGCGCGGGGCTCTCAGGCAAGGGAGATGTCGAGGTTCATCCAGCCGGCGATGGCCTGCCCCGGCGCCACGGCGCGCAGTCCATGTGCCTCGGGATCAGGCTGCTGGATGGCGTTGTTGAGGTGGCTCACCGGCTCGACGCAGAAGTGGTCGCGCACGGCCTTGGCGAAGACCACGAGGTAAGGCTGGTCGGACGTGATGCGCACGGTGAAAGGCTCTTCGGTGACCACGGCCACGCCGTCCCAACCCTCGAAGACGTTGTCGTAGTCCATCAGCGTCACGTCGCCGTCCAGTGCGTCCTGCGCCACGCGGCGCACGGGCAGCAGCGTGGGGTCGGGCTCCCAGCGCTGCGTCACGCGGGCCTGCAGCCGGCAGCCCGGCCGCTTGGTGAAGTAAGGGTGCCAGCCCAAGCCCAGCGGCTGCACGCGGTCGTCGGTGTTGCGCACCGACATGTGCATGCGCAGCGCCTGCGGCGTGAGCTCGAAGTGCTGGCGCGCCTCGAAGTTGAAGGGCCAGAAGGCGTCGGCCTGGTGCGCGCAGCGCAGCTCGGCGCGCGTGGCGTCGGCGTCGACGACGTCCCAGGGCCGCTGCCAACCCACGCCGTGCAGCGTGTTGGGCTCGTCCACGTTGGCGGCCAGCTCGATGTCCTGCCCCTGCCAGCGAAAGCGCCGCTGGCCGATGCGATTGGAGTACGGGACGAGCGGAAAGCAGGCCGAAGGGCGCGGCCCGCCAAGTTGGGCCGGGTCAAAGCTGTGCAGCACCGGCTGCGTGCCGTGCCACAGCCCGGCGACGCAGCCACCCAGATCCGGGCGCAGGGCCAGGCGCAGCGGGCCGGCGTGGAGTTCGATCACGGAGCTCATCAACTGCTCTTACTGCTGTCGGTGACGAAGGGATGCCGGCCCCTGCGGTGCAGGCCTGGCGTCAGGCCGCGGAGGACTCGGTGCGGGTGCCCGCGCTCAGCGAGTGGACGTGCAGCTCGCCGTCGGGGGTGCGCAGCGATTGCACCACGGCCTGCGCGCCGCGCATGAGCAGCGCCAGGTCCGAAGCCACGGCGACGAAGCTGAATCCCATGGCGCGGAACTGCGTCACCACATCCGGCGTCGCGCCCACGGTCCCGACCGGGATGCCCGCATGGCGGCAACGCTGCGCCGCGTCGCCCATGAGCCGCATCACCTCCGGGTGCATGGTGTGGCCGGCATGGCCCAACTGCGCGGAAAGGTCGGCCGGGCCGATGAAGATGGCGTCCACGCCGTCCACCTGCACCACCTCCTCCAACTGCGACAACGCCTTGGGCGTCTCCAGCTCCACGATCACGCCCACCGGCGCCGGCGTGCCCGCGGCGGCGCCGTAGCGCGTGGCGCGGCTGAGCGTGGCCATGCTGCGCACGCCCTGCGGCGCGTGGCGCGTGGCGGCCACGGCGCGGCGCGCGTCGGCGGCGGACTCCACCAGCGGGAACAGCAGCGTCTGCGCGCCGGCGTCCAGCACGCGCTGCACCGCCACCGGCTCATTGGCCGGCACGCGCACCACGGGCGTCATCTTGGTGTTGCCTATGGCCTGCAGCAGGTGCACCAGATCCATGTAGTCCAGCGGCGCGTGCGCCATGTCCACCAGACCCCAGTCGAACCCGGCGTGGCCCACGGCCTCGGCCACGATGGGACTGGCGGAGGTGATCCACGTCCCGATGGGCGGATGGCCGCCGGCGGCCTTGAGCAGGTGGCGGAAGTTGTTCATCGACGGCTCCTTGTCGCCCGCAGGGGGCGGCGTTGTGAACGAAGGGCGGTCCAGTGTGGGGGCAGGCGGCGGGCCGGCGGATCAGGGGCCGCCCGCATTCGCAACGACCCGCTCAGTCCAGAGAGGCGCACAGGTAATGCGCGCCGGGTACGGGGTTGTAGTAGTAGGGCGGCACGTCCGCGAAGCCCAGGCTGGCGTAGAGGCCGCGCGCGGCTTCCATCTCGTCCAGCGTGTCCAGCAGCATGCTGGAGTAGCCGGCCTCGGTGGCGCGATCCATCAACGCCTGCGCCAGCAGCCGGCCCAGGCCGAAGCGGCGGAAGGGACGGCGCACGTACAGCCGCTTCATTTCGCAGGCATTGGGCACATCGGCTTCCGGAAGGGGCCGCAGCGCGCCGCAGCCCGCCAGCGCACCGTCCACGAAGGCCAGCAGCAGCACGCCCTGCGGCGCGGCGTAGTCGCCGGGCAGCCCGGCCAGCTCCTGCTCGAAGTTCTGGAAGGAGAGGTCTATGCCCAGGCCTGCGGCGTACTCGCGAAAAATCTCGCGCGTGGCCTGCAACAGTTCGGGGGAGTCGGGCATCAACAGCTCGACCTGCGGCGGCGCCATGGTGCGTGCATTCATGCGTCGCAGCCGGGCAGCGCCGGAAAACAGCAGCTCATCGATTCAGGCGGCATCCATGCAAGGGGTACAAAGATAACCCCGTCCCCGCTCCGGCTCCAAGCAAAGCCTCAGCAACGCGCTGCGGGACGGTTTCTTGCTCTGCCGTGGGCGCGGTGATGGCGCAGAGCGTGAACGGCCGGTGCCTTAACATCCCGCGTCAACATCAGGATTGGGGGAGCAAGGCAGGTGAGCTTCGAATCGACCCTTCCATTGGGTGCCCCGGAGCTGATGCGGGTGAGCGCGTTCAAGCGCTACCTGGACGACCTGGCCCAGCTCGACGACGCCGATCCGCAGCAGTTGCCGCCTTCGCTCCTGCAAGACCTGCGCCGCTTCGAGGAGCACGGCCGCCACACCGAGCTGCTGGAAGTGCTGGCCGCCTCCATGCGCCACCTGCGCAACGTGGTGGTGCACATGCAGGACGGTGAGCGCGTGCTGCCGCTGACCCTCTTCCCTCGCCAGCGCCTGGCCCACTGCCCGCTGCCCCTGCCGGAGCTGCTGCAGTTGCGGCTGCAGGCGCTGCAGGTGCTGCACGTGGAGCCCGCGGTGCTGCGCCCGCCCGGCGACCCGCAGCGCGGCCTGGTCAAGGCGCTGCACCTCTACCACCCGCTGCCGCTGCTGAGCTGGGAGCTGTCCATGCGCGGGGCGAGGGAGCAGTTGCTGCCCGAGATCGCGGGCTACGCCGCGTACCGCGCCTCGGCGGTGCTGGATTTGAGGCCGCTGCCCATCCCGCCACTGCTGCGCAACTGCGTGCGGCGGCTGCAGCGCGAGACGACCAACCTGCGCGGCCTGTCCGAGTGGCCGGGCATGGACCGCGCCCTGGCGTCGCGGCTGCTCAACGCGCTGTACCTGCAGGCCGGCTTGATCGTCAGCCGCTCGCACCCGGCGGCGGACACGGACGGCTGGTTCTGAAGAAAGCGCGGCCGCCTCAGCGCGAGCCCAGCTCCTCCCAGCGCTCCAGCGCGGCCATGAGCTCTTCCTCGATCTGCGCCACGCGCTCGTGCATCTGCGTGGCGCGCTGCGCGTCGCGCACGTACAGCTCGGGATCGCTGAGCTGCTCGGTGAGCGTCTTTTGCTCCGCTTCCAGCGCCTCGATGCGCGCGGGCAGCGCGTCAAGCTCGCGCTGCTCCTTGTAGCCCAGCTTGCGCGGCGGCTTGGCCGGCACGGCCACCGCGGCAGGCGCGGGCGCGGGTGCCGCGGCGGGCCTGGGCGCCGCCGCCTCGGCCGCCGCCAGCGAGCGCGCCTTCTGCAGCTTCCAGTCCTCGTAGCCGCCTTCGTACTCGCGCCAGCGGCCCGGCGACACGTCGCCCTCCCAGGCGATGGTGCTGGTGACCACGTTGTCCAGGAAGCGCCGGTCGTGGCTCACCAGGAACACCGTGCCGCCATAGGACTGCAGCAACTCTTCCAGCAGCTCCAGCGTGTCGATGTCGAGGTCGTTGGTGGGCTCGTCCAGCACCAGCACGTTGGCCGGCAGGGCGAAGAGCCGGGCCAGCAGCAGCCGGTTGCGCTCGCCGCCGGAGAGCGTGCGCACGGGCGAATTGGCGCGCGCCGGAGCGAAGAGGAAGTCGCCCAGGTAGCTCATGACGTGCTTGCGCTGCCCGCCGATTTCCACCCACTCGCTGCCAGGGCTGATGGTGTCGGCCAGCGTGGCGTCGAGGTTCAGGCCGCCGCGCATCTGGTCGAAGTAGGCCACCTGCAGGTTGCTGCCGCGGCGCACGCTGCCGGATGTGGGCTCCAACTGGCCCAGGATGAGCTTCAACAGCGTCGTCTTGCCCACGCCGTTGGGGCCGATCAGGCCCACCTTGTCGCCGCGCAGGATGGTGGCGCTGAAATCCTTGATCAGCTCCCGGTCGCCGTAGCGCATGCCCACGCGCTGCAGCTCCGCGACGATCTTGCCGGTGGGCACGCCGGTGTCCAGCTCCAGCCGCACCTGGCCCAGCGACTCGCGCCGCTGCGCCCGCTGCTCGCGCAGCACGTGCAGCCGGTTGACGCGGCTGACGCTGCGCGTGCGCCGCGCCTCCACGCCCTTGCGGATCCACACCTCCTCCTGCGCCAGCAGCTTGTCGGCGCGCGCGTTGGCCAGGGCCTCGGACTCCAGCTCGCGCGCCTTGGTGGCCTCGAACGTGGAGAAGTTGCCCGGGTAGCTGCGCAGCACGCCGCGGTCGAGCTCGACGATGCGGGTGGCCACGGCGTCTATGAAGGCGCGGTCGTGGGAGATGAGCACCAGCGCGCCCTTCCAGGCGTTGAGCAGCTCCTGCAGCCACTCGATGGCGTCCAGGTCCAGGTGGTTCGTGGGCTCGTCCAGCAGCAGCACGTCGGGCGCGGCCACCAGCGCCTGCGCCAGCGCCACGCGCTTCTTGGTGCCGCCGGAGAGGGCATCCACCTGCGCCGTGGCGTCCAGGTTGAGGTGCTGCAGCGTCTGCTCCACGCGCTGCTCCCAGGTCCAGCCACCGAGCTGCTCGATGCGCGTCTGCAACGCGTCCAGGTCGTCGCCGGGCGCGTGGCGCTCGTAGCGCTCGCGCAGGCTGCGCGCCTCGGCCACGCCCTCGCCCACGGCCTGGAACACCGTGGCGCCGGGCGCGAACGCGGGCTCCTGCGCGACGTAGAAGCGCCGCAGCCCTTGCTGCTGCTGCAGCAGGCCGTCGTCAGGCCTGTCCAGCCCGGCCAGGATTTTCAGAAGCGACGATTTGCCGGCGCCGTTGCGGCCTATGAGCGCGACGCGCTCGCCGGCTTCCAGGGAGAAGCCGGCGCCGTCCAGCAGCGGCACATGGCCAAAGGCGAGGTGGGCATTGGTGAGAGTGAGCAGGGCCATGGGGCGGATTGTCCCCTGCCCGGCAGTCCCCTCAGGCCGCGACGGCCGCTTCCAGCGCGTCGACGAACAAGCCCGGCACGTTGAGGCCCGTCTGGTTGCTGATTTCCTGGAAGCCCGTCGGACTGGTGACGTTGATCTCGGTGAGGCAGTCGCCGATCACGTCCAGCCCAACCAGCAGCAGCCCGCGCGCGGCCAGCACCGGCGCCAGGGTCTCGGCGATCTCGCGGTCGCGCGCGGAAAGCTCCTGCGCCACGCCCTTGCCCCCGGCGGCCAGGTTGCCGCGTATCTCGCTGCCCTGCGGAATGCGCGCCAGGCAGAAGGGCACCGGCTTGCCGCCTATGAGCAGCACGCGCTTGTCGCCCTTCACGATCTCGGGCAGGTAGCGCTGGACCATCACCGTGCGCGTGCCGTGGGCGTTGAGCGTCTCGATGATGGAGCCCAGGTTCAGCCCGTCGGCGCCGACGCGGAAGATGCCCATCCCCCCCATGCCGTCCAGCGGCTTCAGGATGATGTCGCGGTGCTCGTCGTGAAACGCCCGCACGGCCTGCGCGTCGCGCGTCACCAGCGTTGGGCCGATCAGGTCCGGAAACTCCAGGATGGAGAGCTTTTCCGGGTGTTCGCGCAGCGCCGCGGGCTTGTTGAACACCCGCGCACCCTCGCGCTCGGCCTGCTGCAGCAGGTGCGTGGCGTAGAAATACTCGCTGTCGAAGGGCGGGTCCTTGCGCATGAGCACGGCGCTCGCGTCGGCCAGCGCCATCTCCTGCTCGGCCACGACCTCGAACCAGTCCTTGCCGCTGCTGCCCGTGAGCGCAATCGCACGGGCGCTGCGCGCCACCACGCGCGCGCCGCGGCGCCACACCAGGTCGGCCTGCTCGCAGGCCCAGACCTTGTGGCCACGCGAGAGGGCCTCGCGCATCATGGAAAAGGTGGTGTCCTTGTAGGTCTTGAAGGTCACCAGCGGGTCGGCGACAAACAGCAAATCCATGGTGCGCAGGGGCTTCAGCGATTGGGGCGCCAGTGTTGCACAGCCAGTGCCAGCACCCCGGCCACCAAACCCCAGAAAGCCGAGGCAATGCCGAAGAGGGACAGGCCGCTGGCGGTCACGAGGAAGGTCAGCAGCGCCGCGTCGCGCGTCTTCTCGTCCTGCAGCCCAATGGCCAGCGAGCCGCCAATGGTGGACAGCAGCGCCAGCCCCGCCACGGCCAGCACCAGCCCCTTGGGGAAAGCCGCGATCAACCCGACCACCGCCCCGCCCGCCAGGCCCAGCGCGATGTAGAAACAGCCCGCCATGACGGCGGCCATGTAGCGCCGGTGCGGGTCGGCATGCGCCTCGCGCCCCATGCAGATGGCCGCCGTGATGGCCGCCAGGTTGAGCGCGTAGCCGCCAAAAGGCGCCAGCAGCAGCGAGGCCAGTCCCGTCACCGCCACCGGCGGCGACACCGGCGTGTCGTAGCCCGCCGCGCGCTGCGCCGCCACGCCGGGGAGGTTCTGCGAGGCCATGGTCACCACGAACAGCGGCAGCGCCAGGCCTATGAGCGCCTGCAGGCTGAAGGCCGGCGTCGTCCACACCGGCTGCGCCAGGCGCCACTGCACGGCGTCCAGGTGCAGCGCGCCCTGCCCCGCCGCCACCGCCATGCCCGCCAGCAGCACGCCCGGCACGGCGTAGCGCGGCCACAGGCGCCGCCCAAACAGGTAAGCCGCCAGCATGGCGCCCACCATCAGCGGGCTGCCCTTGATGGCCAGGCAGGCATCAAAGCCAAAGCGCGCCAGCACCCCGGCCAGCAGCGCCGCGGCCAGCGCGCGCGGAATGCGGTCCATCACGCGGGCGAAGAAGCCGCTGGCGCCAGCCAGCGTGATCAGCACCGCGCACACCACGAAGGCGCCCACGCCTTCGGCCATGGTCAACCCGCTGGTGCCCGCGATCAGCGCCGCCCCGGGCGTGCTCCAGGCCGTGAGCACGGGCTGGCGGTACCACAGGCTCAAGCCCGCACTGGTCAGGCCCATGCCCAGGCCCAGCGCCCACATCCACGAGGTCGTCTGCGCCGGCGTGGCACCCAAGGCCTCGGCGGCATGGAAGACGATGACGACCGAGCTGGTGAAGCCCACCAGCACGGCCACGAAGCCCGCCACGACAGCGGACAGCGACAAATCTTTCAGGGACACGGCGGCAGGAAAGGAAGCGGAAAAGGAATCAGATTTCGACCTTGGAGCCCAGCTCCACGATGCGGTTGGCCGGCAGGTTCAGGAAGTCCGCCGCCGCCGAGGCGTTGCGGTGCATGCTGGCAAAGAGCTTTTCCCGCCACATGGCCATGCCCTGCTGCGCAATGGTGGGGATCACCACGTCGCGGCTGAGGAAGTAGCTGGTGTCCATGTCGTCCAGCGGCACGCCGCGGCCCTTGAGCGACTGCAGCGCCTCGGGCACGTCCGGGTCGTTCTTGAAGCCGAAGTGCAGCACCACCTGCCAGCAGTCGTGGCCCAGCGACTTCACGCTCACGCGCTTGTCGAAGCCTATCCAGGGCACGTCGTGGTGCTGCACCGAGACGAACAGGTTGTACTCGTGCAGCACCTTGTTGTGCTTGAGGTTGTGCATGAGCGCGCTGGGCGTGAGCCCCTGCTCGGCCGAGAGGAACACTGCCGTGCCGGGCACGCGCTTGGGCGGGCTCATGAACACGGCCTCCAGGAAGCCTTCGAGGTCGATCGAGTCGTCGCGCAGCCGCTCGGCCACCAGCGCGCGGCCGCGCCGCCAGGTGGTCATGAGCGTGAACATGCCGATGCCTATGGCCAGTGGGAACCAGCCGCCTGCCACCAGCTTGAGCATGTTGGAGGAGAAGAACAGCACGTCGATGACGAAGAAGAAGCCCGTGGAACCGATGCACAGCCACAGCGGGTAGCGCCAGCCGTAGCGGATGACGAAGAAGGTCATGACCGTGGTGATGGTCATGTCCAGCGTCACGGCGATGCCGTAGGCCGAGGCCAGCCGCGAGGACGAGCCGAACAGCGCCACCGCCAGCAGGATGAACACGTACAGCCCCCAGTTCACGAAGGGCACGTAGATCTGCCCCGTGTCCTTCACCGAGGTGTGCTTGATGTGCATGCGCGGCAGCAGGCCCATCTGGATGGCCTGCTTGGTCACGGAGAAGGCCGCCGTGATCAGCGCCTGCGAGGCGATCACCGTGGCCGCCGTGGCCAGGAACACCAGCGGCAGCCGCGCCCACTCCGGCGCCAGCAGGTAGAACGGGTTCTCTATGGCCGCCGGATCGCCCAGCAGCAGTGCGCCCTGGCCGAAGTAGTTCACCACCAGCGAGGGCATCACCAGCCCGTACCAGGCAATGCGAATGGGCCGCTTGCCGAAGTGGCCCAGGTCGGCATAGAGCGCCTCGCCGCCCGTGACGCACAGCACCACCGCGCCCAGCGCGATGAAGGCCACCAGCTTGTGGTGCATCCAGAAGTCGATGGCGTAGGCCGGGTTGAGCGCCACCAGCACGGTGGGGTTGGCTATGACGTGCGGCAGCCCAAGCGCCACCAGGACGAAGAACCACACCAGCGTGATGGGGCCAAAGAAGCGGCCGATGTCGGCCGTGCCGAAGCGCTGCACCGCGAACAGCCCCGTGAGCACCACCAGCGTGATGGGCACCACGAACGGATGCAGGCTGTCCGAGGCCACTTCCAGGCCCTCCACCGCCGACAGCACCGAGATGGCCGGCGTGATGACGCCGTCGCCATAAAAGATGGCCGTGCCGAACATGCCCACCGCCATCAGCACCTGGCGCAGCCGCGGGCGCTCGCGCACGGCGTGCGTGGCCAGCGCCAGCATGGCGATCAGGCCGCCCTCGCCGTTGTTGTCCGCGCGCAGGATGAGCAGCACGTACTTCAGCGAGACGATGACCGTCATCGTCCAGAAGATCAGCGACAGCACGCCCAGGATGTTGGCGGGCGTGACCTCGACATGGCCGGCGTGGAAGACTTCCTTGAGGGCGTACAGCGGGCTGGTGCCGATGTCGCCATAGACGACGCCCAAGGCAGCCAGCGTGAGGGCGGCCAGGGCGGCGGGCGTGCGTGATGAAGAAGAGCTCACGGATTGGGACCCACCGGGGGCCCGTTACGCAAAGTCCTTATTGTCTCCCGGCTTGTGCAGTGCAGCACCGCCGCCGTGGCGGCACTGCCTCACGCTCACTCGTAGATTTCCGCGTCCGGGTCGGTCGCTTCCAGCTCGTAGCTGGCCGCCAGCATGGCCAGACGGCCGATCACGCCGTACATGTAGAAGCGGTTGGGTGCGCTCACGCCGGGTTTCTCGCCCGGGCGCGGCATGTGGCTGGCCTCGGCGAAAGCCAGCGGGACGAAAGCGGAGCCGGGGGCGTTGAGGTTCTCGTCGATGCCGCGCTCGGCATGCACCCGGTAGAAGCCACCCACCACGTAGCGGTCGAGCATGTACACCACGGGCTCGGCCACCGCGTCGTTCATGCGCTCGTAGGTGGGTACGCCCTCCTGGATGATGACCTCGCTGACCTCCTGGCCCTCCTTGATCACGCTCATCTTGTTGCGCGTGCGGCGGTTGAGGTCTTCCAGGTCCTTGGGGTCGCGCACCGTCATGATGCCCATGCCGTAGGTGCCGGCATCAGCCTTCACCACCACGAAGGGCTTCTCGTTGATGCCGTACTCCTTGTACTTGCGCCGCACCTTGGCCAGCAGCGCCTCGGCGTTGGACTGCACGCACTCCAGCCCGGTGCCGTCGGCGAAGTTGACCTGCCCGCACTGGGTGTACATGGGGTTGATCAGCCACGGGTCCATGCCCAGCAGCTTGGCGAACTTCTTGGCCACCTCCTCGTAGCTCTGGAAGTGGTTGCTCTTGCGCCGCACGGCCCAGCCCGCATGCAGCGGCGGCAGCAGGTACTGCTCGTGCAGGCTCTCCAGCACGGACGGGATGCCGCCGGAGAGGTCGTTGTTGAGCAGGATGGTGCAGGGATCGAAGTCCTTGAGCCCCAGGCGCCGCGGCGTGCGCACCAGCGGCTCCAGCGTGAGCGTGCTGCCGTCGGTAAGCGTCAGCGTGGTGGGCTTGGTGATGGTCTCGTCCAGCGTGCCCAGCCGCACGTTCAGGCCGGCCTGATTGAAGATCTGCATCAGCCGCTGCACGTTGCTCAGGTAGAAGCTGTTGCGCGTGTGCTTCTCCGGGATGAGCAGCAGGTTCTTGGCCTCGGGGCAGATCTTCTCGATGGCCGCCATGGCCGCCTGCACCGCCAGCGGCAGCATCTCGGTGGTGAGGTTGTTCCAGCCGCCGGGGTAGAGGTTGGTGTCCACCGGCGCGAGCTTGAAGCCGGCGTTGCGCACGTCCACCGATGAATAAAACGGCGGTGTGTGCTCCATCCACTCCAGCCGGAACCAGCGCTCAATGGCCGGCATCGACTCCAGGATGCGCTGTTCCAACTCGTTGATCGGCCCGTTGAGCGCCGTGATGAGATGCGGGACCATGGTGTGGTGACTTCTTGGATTCGATCCGTCGATTCTAGGCAGGCGGCATACCCAACCATGCGTGCGCCGGTCACGGAGCTTGCGCCCTGTGCAAAAGCAACCCCAGGGTATTGCCGCCCCGTCCGCAAAAGGCTTGCGAAAGAGACAAATGGGGACGAGCGCAGACAGCGCAAGCCCCGCCCACGCCCATAAAAAAAGCCACCCCGAGGGGTGGCTCAAGTTCGCTACCGCAACCGCAGCGAAGAGACTGCTCTTGAGCGGGGGCGCCTGACGGGAGGCGCCGCCCGCGAACTTCCTTCTTGCCTGACGGCGGATCAGCGGTTGTAGGCCGTTTCGCCGTGCGAGGTGATGTCCAGGCCCTCGCGCTCTTCCTCTTCGGACACGCGCAGGCCGATCACCAGGTCCACCAGCTTGTAGGCGATGAACGCGACCACGGCCGACCACACGATGGTCGTGCCCACGGCCTGGGCTTGCACCCACACCTGGGCGCCGATGCCGCCCCACTCGCCGCACTTGTCGCTGACGTAATTGCAGATGCCCGTGCCGCCCAGGTCAGGCGAAGCGAACACGCCGGTCAGCAGCGCACCCAGGATGCCGCCCACGCCGTGCACGCCGAACACGTCCAGCGAGTCGTCAGCGCCCAGCATGCGCTTGAGGCCGTTGACGCCCCACAGGCACACGAAGCCGGCCAGCAGGCCCATCACCAGGGCACCGCCCACGCCCACGAAGCCGCAGGCCGGGGTGATGGCCACCAGGCCCGCCACCGCACCGGAAGCCGCACCCAGCATGGAAGCCTTGCCGCGCATCAGCGCTTCACCAGCGCACCAGCTCAGCGCCGCAGCCGCCGTGGCCACCACCGTGTTGATGAAGGCCAGAGCCGCCGTGCCGTTGGCTTCCAGGTTGGAGCCGGCGTTGAAGCCGAACCAGCCCACCCACAGCAGCGAGGCACCGACCATGGTCAGCGTCAGGCTGTGCGGCGCCATGGACTCGCGGCCGTAGCCGACACGCTTGCCCACCATGATCGCGCCCACCAGGCCCGCCACCGCGGCGTTGATGTGCACCACCGTGCCGCCGGCGAAGTCCAGCGCGCCCTTGGCCCAAAGCCAGCCGGCGTTGTTGGTCACGGCCGCCAGCGTTTCCTCGCTGGTGATCGCGTCCGGGCCGTCCCAGTACCAGACCATGTGCGCCACCGGCAGGTAGCTGAAGGTGAACCACAGCACCGAGAAGGCCAGCACCGCCGAGAACTTGATGCGCTCGGCGAAGGCCCCCACGATCAGCGCCACGGTGATGGCGGCGAAGGCACCCTGGAAGCTCACGAAGCTCAGCTCCGGCAGCACCACGCCCTTGCTGAAGGTCGCGCCCACGGACTCAGGCGTGACGCCCTTGAGGAAGAGCTTGTCCAGCGTGCCGATGAACGGGTTGCCGGCGGTGAAGGCTGCGGAGTAGCCGTAAACCACCCACAGCACGGAAATCAGGGCGAAGACCATGAAGACCTGCATCAGCACGGACAACATGTTCTTGCTGCGCACCAGGCCGCCGTAGAACAGCGCCAGGCCCGGGATGGTCATCAGGATGACCAGCGCCGTGGAAATCATCAGGAAGGCCGTGTCGCCCTTGTTGGGCACCGGCGCCGCCGCGGCGGCAGCGCTGGCGGCTTCGGCCACACCGCTGGCCGCTTGGGCCACGCTGCTGGCAGCTTGCGCCGCCACGGCAGCGGTGTCCTGCGCCAGCACCCCGCTGGCCACGCCCAGGCCCGCCAGACCGGCGAGCAGGGGCAGAAGAAGTTTTCTCATGGTTTTGTCGCTACTTGTGGTCGGACTGCGTGCTTAGAGCGCGTCGGGACCGGTCTCGCCGGTACGGATGCGCACCACCTGCTCCAGCGGGCACACGAAAATCTTGCCGTCGCCGATCTTGCCGGTGCGGGCCGAGCCCTCGATGGCTTCGATCACGCGCTCGACAACCTCGTCATCCACCGCGGCTTCGATCTTGACCTTGGGCAGGAAGTCGACCACGTACTCAGCGCCGCGATAGAGCTCGGTGTGGCCCTTCTGGCGGCCAAAGCCCTTGACCTCCGTCACCGTGATGCCCTGAACGCCAATGGCGCTCAACGCTTCACGCACTTCGTCAAGCTTGAATGGCTTGACGATGGCAGTAACCATCTTCATGGCTGATTCCTTTCAAAAGTTGTACTTCACGCCGACCACGAGCGCATTCTTACCCGTGAACTTGCCCGCGGGCGTGACGTAGAAGCTTTTGTCGGCATTCGTGCCGACGGCGGTGGCACTGACCACGAAACCGCTGAAGTCCTTGGAAACGCCCAGGGAGTAGTCGGTGTAGGAGGCGCCCAGGTCGTCAGCCGGGCCCTTGATCTTCTGGCGGCCCACATGAGGCACCAGCATCCAGCCGTCGGTGATCTCAAAGCTGGCGGAGAGGTCCAGGTAGTAGCTGTTCTTGCTGTCGCCGTTGCCGAAGGTGTCGGTCAACGCGTGCGAGTACTTGGCCGTCACGGGACCGTAGGTCAGGGCGCCATAGACCTCGGTGGTGTCGGCCTTCTCGGCGCCGGAGATGCGGTCGAGCTTGTTGCGCGGGTACCAGTACTGCAGCAGGCCCACGTCATAGCCCAGGCCCTCGACGATGGAGCCCTTGTAGCCACCATAGAGGTCAACCTCCACGCGGGCATTGCCCACGTCGGTGCCGGCAATGCGACCGGCGTCCTTGATCCACCTGATCGTGGAGCCCCAAACGCCGGCGTAGAAACCACCGTCGGCGCTTTGCACCCAGTCGGCACCCCCCTGCAGGGCCGGGTCCAGGCGGCTCTGCGAGATGCCGCGGTAACGGTAATCAGTGACCGCGCCAACGTTGAAGCTCACATCGGCATGCGCAGGCAGGCTGCACAGGGAAGCCAGGGTCGCCGTGGCGAGAAGGGCTTTTTTGATCATGGTTGCTCCGCTGATTTGAAATGCAAACAATGAACTGCACCTTCCGTGCCAGGGAAGTTCTCGTTAGCCCCCGGGGGCCACTTATCCACGGTCATGCTCAAGCGCACCAATCTGGTGAATGAACAGGCCGCCGCCCGTCATTGGTGCGCCTTCACGCGGGGCGTTACAGCTTGTTGACGGCACCCCACAATGGGCCGACCCCTTTGACTCCGCCGGGAGGATGCGAATGTCTTTGGCCGTGCTCAGCAGCCGGGCGCTGGACGCCCTTGAAGCTCCGGAAGTACGCGTGGAAGTGCATCTGGCCAACGGGCTGCCCAGCTTCACGCTGGTGGGCCTGGCCGACACCGAGGTCAAGGAAGCGCGCGAGCGCGTGCGCGCCGCGCTCGGCCACAGCGGGCTGCCCTTCCCGCACAACAAGCGCATCACGGTGAACCTGGCGCCGGCAGACCTGCCCAAGGAGTCCGGACGATTTGACCTGCCCATCGCGCTGGGCATCGTGGCGGCCTCCGGCGAGCTGGACGCGGCGGCGCTTGCGCGCTTCGAGTTCGCGGGCGAGCTGTCGCTGGCCGGCGACCTGCGCCCGGTGCGCGGCGCCGTCGCGCTGGCGCTGGCGCTGCGCCGCGCGGGCAGCACGCGCACGCTGGTGCTGCCGCCGGAAAGCGCCGAGCAGGCCGCGCTGGTGCAGGGCGTGGACGTGCGCTGCGCCCGCCACCTGCTGGACGTGGTGGCCGCCCTGCGCCCGGGCGACGCCGCCGTGCCCCTGCCCCGCGCGCGGGCCATGACGCCGCCGGCCGCCGCGGCGCTGCCGGACCTGCTGGAAGTGCGCGGCCAAAGCGCCGCCAAGCGCGTGCTGGAGATCGCTGCGGCTGGCGCGCATTCGCTTTTGATGGTCGGCTCGCCCGGCAGCGGCAAGTCCATGCTGGCGCACCGGCTGCCCGCCCTGCTGCCGCCCATGGGCGAGGACGAGGCCCTCTCCAGCGCCGCGCTGCAGGGTTTATCCAGCAGCGGCTTCAACGTCGCGCACTGGGGCCAGCGCCCGGTGCGCGCGCCCCACCACTCGGCCAGCGCCGTGGCGCTGGTGGGCGGGGGCTCGCCGCCCAAGCCGGGCGAAATTTCACTGGCCCACGGCGGCGTGCTCTTCCTGGACGAGTTGCCGGAGTTCCCGCGCGCCGCCCTGGAGGCCCTGCGCGAGCCGCTGGAAAACGGCCGCATCACGCTCTCGCGCGCCGGGCGCCAGGCCAGCTACCCCGCGCGCTTCCAGCTCGTGGCCGCCATGAACCCCTGCCCCTGCGGCTGGCTGGGCTCCTTCGCCGCCACAGGCAAGCCCTGCCGCTGCACGGCGCAGGCCATTGCCCGCTACCAGGGGCGGCTCTCCGGCCCGCTGCTGGACCGCATAGACCTGCAATTGGAAGTGCCCGCCGTGAAACCGGCCGAGCTGCTGGCCGCGCCCGCGGGCGAGCCCAGTGCCGTGGTGATACGGCGCGTGGCTGCGGCGCGCGAGCGCGCCCTTGAGCGCCAGGGCCTTGCCAACGCCGAGCTGGACGCCGCGGGGCTGGACCGCCACGTGCGCCCCTCGGCCGCGGCGCTGCGCTTCATTGAACAGGCCGCCACGCGGCTGGGCTGGTCCGGCCGCAGCCTGCACCGCGCCATGAAAGTGGCCCGCACCATCGCCGACCTGGCCGGCGCCGAGCAGCCGGACGTGCCCCACGTCGCCGAGGCCCTGCAATACCGGCGCGCCTTGCCCGGCTGAGGCGGGCCGACAAGCCCGCCGGCACGCGCCGCGGCCTCGTCCGCACGCCGCACGGCCGGCCCGGCCGCGCCTTACTGCACGCGCAGCCGGCCGCCCTCGTCCACCACGCGCGTGCCCGTGGCGACGGGCTGCTGCTGGCTGAAGCGGCGCACGCTGCCGTCCTCCATGCGCACGCGCACGTCGTAGACCGTTTCGGAGCGCACGCGCTTTTCGATCTCGTGGCCGGCGAAACCGCCGCCCACGGCACCCAGCACCGTCGCCACCTTGCGGCCCGTGCCGCCACCCACCCGGTTGCCCAGCACGCCGCCCAGCACGCCACCAGCCACGGCGCCTATGCCCTGGGCCGGACCTTCCTGGCGCACGGCCTGCACCGACTCCACCACGCCGCAACTGCGGCACACCGCGGCCTGCGCCACGGGCTGCGGCGCCACGCTCACCGGCGGCTGCACGGCCGGTGCCGGCGCCGGGGCGCGGGCCACGTGTCGCGGCGCCGGCGCCGGTGCGTGCTGCACCGGGGCGGCGGGCGGCGGCGCTGGACGCTGCACCTCGTCGGCCGGCAGCTCCTGCGCCTGCGGCGCCAGCCGCGCGGTGTTGACGTTGTTGGCGCCACCCGGCGTGTACACCGGCGCGCCGTTGGCGGGCATCTGCCCCTGCTGCACACCGTTCGACAGCGCCTGGCCCGGCGCCGTGACCACGGGCGCGGCCGGCGCGCCGGACGAGGTCCCGCGCAGCATCCAGCCGCCGCCCACGCCCAGCACCGCCACCAGCACCGCGCCGCCCACCAGCGCCGCGGGCGAGCGCAGCGGCGAAGCCGGCTTTGCCATCGTCATGTCGTTCGTCCCTTGCATTGCCTTGCTCTTCCGGACCGCCGAAGGGCAGTCCCTGTCTAGGCAACGATCGAGCCATGCCCACGGCGGACGCCTGTGGCGGCGGATGTGCAACGAAATACAAACGCCCGGGCGGAGCCGGGCGTTCGATGGAGCAGGCCCCCGGAGCGGCGCGCAGGCCGCCCAATTCAAGCCGTCAGAGCAGCGGCGCCAGCGCGCGCTTGGCCGCGGCCTCGTCCAGCCCGTTGCGGGCGGCCCAATCGGCAAGCTGGTCCTCGCCGATCTTGCCGACGTTGAAGTAGGCCGCCTGCGGGTGCGCAATGTAGAAACCGCTGACGCTGGAGGCCGGCGTCATGGCCAGGCTCTCGGTCAGGCCCATGCCGATGGCCGGGGCGTCCAGCACGCGGAAGATCTCGCGCTTGGGCAGGTGGTCCGGGCAGGCCGGGTAGCCCGGCGCCGGGCGTATGCCGCGGTACTTCTCGGCGATCAGCGCCTCGTTGGACAGCGCCTCGTCCGCCGCGTAGCCCCACAGCTCCGTGCGCACGCGCTGGTGCAGCCGCTCGGCGAAGGCTTCGGCCAGCCGGTCGGCCAGGGCCTTGAGCAGGATGGCCGAGTAGTCGTCGTGCGCGGCCAGGAACTCGGCCTCCTTCTTCTCCACGCCCTGCACGCTCACGGCGAACATGCCCGCGTAGTCGGCCTTCACGCCGCGCGGCGCCACGAAGTCCGACAGGCAGCGGTTGGGCCGGCGCACGCCGTCTATCACCGGGCGCTCGGACTGCATGCGCAGCCCATGCCAGGTCATCAGCGGCTCGGCGCGCGACTCGTCGGCGTAGAAGGCGATGTCGTCGCCCACGGCATTGGCCGGGTACAGGCCGATGACGCCATGCGCCTGCAGCCAGCGCCCCTCCACCAGGCGCTGCAGCATGCGCTGCGCGTCCTCGAACACGCGCGAGGCGGAGTCGCCCACCACCGGGTCCTGGAGGATGTCGGGGTAGCGCCCGGCCAGGTCCCAGGTCTGGAAGAAGGGCGTCCAGTCGATGCAGGCCACCAGCTCCGACAGGTCCTGGTTGCGGAACACGCGCTTGCCGACGAACTTCGGCGCCGTCGCCTCGTAGGCGGCCCATTCGATGGGCGTGGGGTTGGCGCGCGCGGCCTCCAGGCTGACCAGCGGCGTGGCCTTCTTGTTGGCGTGCTGCTCGCGCACCTTGGCGTAGTCGGCTTCCAGCTCGGCGATGTACTTGGCGGCCCGCTCGTCGCTCAGCAGCTCCGAGCACACGCCCACGCTGCGCGAGGCATCGGGCACGTACACCACCGGCCCCTCGTAGTGCGGCGCGATCTTCACCGCCGTGTGCACGCGGCTGGTGGTGGCGCCGCCAATGAGCAGCGGCGTCTTCTTGCCGCGGAAATGCGCATCGCGCTGCATCTCGGCAGCCACGTACTGCATCTCTTCGAGGCTGGGCGTGATCAGGCCGGACAGGCCGATGATGTCGGCCCCCTCCTCCTTCGCCTTGGCGAGGATGTCCTGGCACGGGACCATCACGCCCATGTTGACGACCTCGAAGTTGTTGCACTGCAGGACGACGCTGACGATGTTCTTGCCGATGTCGTGCACGTCGCCCTTGACGGTGGCGATCACGATGCGGCCCTTGGACCTCACGTCGCTGCCGGCCGCCATGAGCGCCTGCTTTTCCGCCTCGATGTAGGGCAGCAGGTGGGCCACGGCCTGCTTCATGACGCGGGCGGACTTGACCACCTGGGGCAGGAACATCTTGCCCTGGCCGAAGAGGTCGCCCACCACGTTCATGCCGTCCATGAGCGGGCCTTCGATGACGTGCAGCGGGCGCCCGCCCTCGGCGCTCACCTGCTGCCACACCTCCTCGGTGTCGGCTTCTATGAACTCGTTGATGCCCTGCACCAGCGCGTGCGACAGGCGCTGGCGCACGGGCAGCGCGCGCCAGGCCAGGCGCGCGCTGTCGTCCTTGGCCAGGCCGCGCACCTGGTCGGCGATGGCCAGCAGCCGCTCGGTCGCGTCCGGGCGGCGGTTGAGCACCACGTCCTCCACGCGCTCGCGCAGCTCGGCGTCGAGCTGGTCGTACACGCCCACCATGCCGGCGTTGACGATGCCCATGTCCATCCCCGCCTGGATGGCGTGGTAGAGGAACACGGTGTGTATGGCCTCGCGCACCGGCTCGTTGCCGCGGAAGCTGAAGGAGACGTTGGAGACGCCGCCGGACACCTTGGCGCCAGGCAGGTGCCGCTTGATCCAGCGCGTGGCCTCGATGAAGTCCACGGCGTAGTTGTCGTGCTCCTCGATGCCGGTGGCGATGGCGAAGATGTTGGGGTCGAAGACGATGTCCTCTGCAGGGAAGCCGACCTCATCGACCAGGATGCGGTAGGCCCGCTCGCAGATCTCGGTCTTGCGCTGGAACGTGTCGGCCTGGCCCTTCTCGTCGAAGGCCATCACCACGCTGGCGGCGCCGTAGCGCCTGATCAGCTTCGCCTGGCGCTTGAACTCGGCCTCGCCCTCCTTGAGCGAGATGGAGTTGACGATGCCCTTGCCCTGGATGCACTTGAGGCCCGCCTCGATCACGCTCCACTTGGAGCTGTCGATCATGATGGGCACGCGCGCGATCTCGGGGTCGGAGGCGATGAGGTTGAGGAAGCGGACCATGGCGGCCTGGCTGTCCAGCATGGCCTCGTCCATGTTCACGTCGATGATCTGCGCACCGTTTTCCACCTGCTGGCGCGCCACGGCCAGGGCCTGCTCGAACTGGCCGGCCAGGACCATGCGGGCGAAGGCCTTGGAGCCGGTGACGTTGGTGCGCTCGCCGATGTTGACGAAGAGGTGCCCCTCGCCGATGGACACGGGCTCCAGGCCTGAGAGCCGCATGGGCGGCACGGAAATGTTGGCGTCGTTCATGAATAGTCCGGATTCAGGCTCAGGCGGGCTCAGGCGGCGGCGACCAGGGAAGTGAACAGCGGGTCGGCCTTGCCGCGCGGGCGGTAGGCGCTGACCTTGCGCGCAATGGCGGCGATGTGGTCCGGCGTGGTGCCGCAGCAGCCGCCCACGATGTTGAGGAAGCCGCTCTTGGCGAACTCCTCCATCAGCCCCGCGGTGACGTCCGGCGTCTCGTCGAAGCCGGTGTCGCTCATGGGGTTGGGCAGGCCCGCGTTGGGATAGCAGCTGATGGCGGTGTCGCCCGCGATGCGCGAGAGCTCCTCGACGTAGGGCCGCATCAGCGCCGCGCCCAGCGCGCAATTGAGGCCGATGGCGATGGGCTTGGCATGGCGCACCGAGTGCCAGAAGGCGCCCACGGTCTGGCCGGAGAGGATGCGGCCGGAGGCGTCGGTGACGGTGCCGGAGATGATGACGGGCAGCCGCTCGCCGGTGTCCTCCATCAGCTCGTCCAGCGCGAACAGCGCCGCCTTGGCGTTGAGCGTGTCGAAGATGGTCTCGACCAGGAAGAGGTCGCAGCCGCCTTCGAGCAGCCCCTCGGCCTGCTCGCGGTAGGCCGCGCGCAGCTCGTCGAAGCTCACGTTGCGCGCGCCCGGGTCGTTGACGTCGGGGCTGATGCTGGCCGTGCGCGGCGTGGGCCCCACGGCGCCGGCCACGAAGCGGGGCTTCTCGGGCGTGGCGTACTTGTCGGCCGCCTCGCGGGCGAGGCGGGCCGCGGCCACGTTCATCTCGCGCGCCAGCGGGGCCAGGTCGTAGTCCTCCTGCGCGATGGAGGTGGCGCCGAAGGTGTTGGTCTCGATGATGTCGGCGCCCGCGGCCAGGTACTGCTCGTGGATCTGGCGGATGACGTCCGGGCGCGTGAACTGCAGCAGCTCGTTGTTGCCCTTGAGGTCCTTGGGGTGGTCCTTGAAGCGCTCGCCCCGGTAGTCGGACTCGGTGAGTTTCCAGCGCTGGATCATGGTGCCCATGGCGCCGTCGATGACGACGATGCGCTGCGGCAGCAGCGCCGCCAGCGCGGCGCCCCGGGTGTAGTGCGGTGCGTTCATCCCCCGATTGTAGAAAGGGGACCCTTTCCGGCGCCGCCGCACGGGTGCGCCGGCGTGCCTACGTCACGCGTGAATCACGCGCGAAAGCCCATGCCGCGCCGCTGCCGCGCCTCGGGCTTGACCCGGTGCTCGCTCTCCAACTGGCTCAGGAACTCGTCCGGCTCGAAGCTCTCGCCCAACAGCTCCACCTGGCGGCGCACGGCGGCAAAGTCGCCCGGCGTGAGCAGGTCCAGTTGCGCCAGGCGCTGGCGCTGCTCGTCCGTCATGCGCGCGGCGTCGCCCTCCAGCGCCTCGTTGGCGAACATGCGCACGCGCTGCTCCGGCCGCAAGGGATGGAAGCGGATCTTGAAGGTGAAGCGCCGCAGCGCGGCCTCGTCCAGGTCGTCGAACAGGTTGGTGGTGCAAACAAAAATGCCGGCGAAGCGCTCCATGCCCTGCAGCATCTCGTTGACTTCGCTGACCTCGTAGCTGCGCTCGGCCATGCGGCGGCTGCGCAGGAAGCTGTCGGCCTCGTCCAGCAGCAGCAGCGCGCCCTCGGACTGCGCCTCCTCGAACATGCGCGCCATGTTGGCCTCGGTCTCGCCGACGAACTTGCTCATGAGGTCGCTGGCCTGGCGAATCATCAGCGGGCGCCCAAGCTGCTGCGCCAGGTGCTCGGCCAGCGCCGTCTTGCCGCTGCCGGGCACGCCGTGCAGGCACAGCGTGCCGTGGCCGCGGCGGCGCAGCGCCTCCACGATGCGCGGCAGCTCGAAGCGGCACTCCACGTTGAGCAGTTCCAGCACGTAGCGCGTGACGCTCACGCGCGCGGCGCTGCCGGCGCTCTGGCCCAGGGCGCGGTCGGCGTTGGCGAGCTGGCGCTCGATGAGCGCTTCCATGCCCGTGGCCTCGTTGGCCGCCAGGCGGGCGAAGCGCACCGCGGTGCGGATCTGCGCCGGCGTGAGGCTGCGCCGCTCGGCCAGCCGCGCCACGAAGCCCGGCGACACGGCGGCGCCTTCCAGCGCCCGCGCCACCAGCCCTTCGCGCGCGCCCGGCGGGGGCGACTTCAGCTCCAGGTGGTACTGGAAGCGGCGGCGGAAGGCCGGGTCGATCTGTTCGATGCGGTTGGTCACCCACAGCACGGGCACGGGGTTGGTTTCCAGGATCTGGTTGACCCAGGCCTTGCCGCTGACGCTGCCCGACAGCGGCGCGTCGCCGCTGTCCAGCCGCGCCATGAGCTGCGCGGTGTCGGTGGAAATGGGCGGGAAGACGTCCTCCACCTCGTCGAACAGCAGCGCCACGTGGCCGCTGCTCTTGAGGAAGACCTGGCTGATCTGCAGCGAGCGGTAGCGGTCGCGCCCGGAGAGCGAGTTGCCGTCGCGGTCGGCGTATTCCACCTCGTAGAGCTCCAGCCCCGCGGCCTGCGCCACCACCTTGGCCAGCTCCGTCTTGCCCGTGCCGGGCGGGCCGTACATGAGCACGTTGACGCCGGGCTCGCGCTGCGCCACGGCGTTCTTGAGCAGCGCGGTGAGCATCTGCACGTCGTCGCCCACGAAGTGGAAATCCTCGGCCGTGAGATCGGTGCGCCGCGCCGGGCGGGTGAACACGGCCATGAGCTCGCTGGGCTCGCGGTACTCGCGCATGAGCACCGGCGGCAGTTGCTCGCTGACCTTCATGAGGTCGGCCAGGTCGGTGATGTTGTGCTCGGAGATGAGGTTCTCGACCATGCCGATGCGCTCCAGGCGCGATCCGGCACGCAGCGCCTCGGCCACCTCCTGCTCGTTGACGCCGGCCACCGCGGCAATGGCCGCGTGCGCCTCCTGCGCGCTGGAGACCTTGAACTCCACCAGCAGCCCGCGCAGGTCGCGCTGGTAGCGCGCGAGCGTCCCGTAGAGCAGCAGCGCGCGCTCCGCGGGGTTGAGCTGCAGCAGCGCGGCCAGCGCGTCGATGTTCTGCTGCACGCGGATGGGCTGCTTCTTCAGGCTGCGCTCCAGCCACTCGGCGGTGGCGCCCAACACGGCCAGCAGGTCCTTGGGCGCGTCCTTGATGTATTCGTCGATGTAGAAGAAGAGCGTGCCTTCCTCATACGGGCCCCGCCAGCAGCCGTGGCGCTGCAGGAAGGCCGCGTCGGCGAGCGCCTCGTGGCCGCGCCAGAGCTCGTTGTCGCGGCAGCGCCTGCCCAGGAACTGCCGCAGCCGCGCCAGCGCCGGAGCGGGCCACACCAGATGGCGGCCCACCAGCGACAACAGGCTGCTCCAGTCGCGGCGCAGGTTGAATCGCCCGGCCTGCTTCATGGTCAGGGCCAGGACGAACTGAGAGCACATCAGATCGAGTACCGGGGCCTCGGTCAGCCCGGGTGAGGGCAGCAGGCGCGCATCGGTTCGACTTCTCACCGCAACTCCTTGCGCTTTCCAGGGTGCGCGCGATCTTGTCGCAGGCCCTTCGCACCAGCAAGCCCCATGGGCTTGAAGATTTCAAGCCCGCAGCCCGTGGGATGTGACAAAAAACCGGGCCCGCACGCGGCGGGCCCGTAGGGCTTGGGCAGGCGGGAAGGCCTCCCGCCCGCGTTGGGCGGTGCGCCGCTCAGTGCAGGGTCACGGGCTGCTGCGCGAGCTGCGTGTAGCCGGCGATGAACTCGTCCAGCGCCTCCTCGGTGGGCTCGGTTTCGACCAGCCGGTCCACGCCTTCGCGAAAGCGCTGGGCCAGCGGGCCTTCGAGGAAGATTTCCTTGCGGGCGAACTTGTCGACGATTTCGTAACCGCCGCGCGTTTGCGCCTGGATGTCGTTGTCCTGCACGGCGGGCAGATCGAACTGCAGCACCGCGAAACTGTCCGAGTTGTAGAGCATGAGCATCTTCAAACCTCCTGGGCCGCAGTTGAGGTGGTTGAGGCAAGTTTCAAGCCCATCGGCCCCGCGGCACCTGCTTCAAGACGCTTCAGGGCAGCCGTTCCTCGGACTCCAGCACCAGTTCCAACGCTTCGCCGCCCCCCGCGGTGGACAGCCGCGCGCGCACGGGCAGGTAGTGCGACAGCGGGTCCAGCCAGAACTCCACGCGCGTGTCGTACTGCTTGCGCGGCTCGCGCGAGAGCTTCAGCGTGCGCAGGGGCCCGGTGGGGCCCTCCACCGTCTGCTCGCCCTCGACCTTGAAGGTCCAGACGTCGGCATCGGCGCGCGAGCCGGTGACGAAGACGCGCACGCTGGCCCCCGCCACGAAGCGGCGCGGATCGGCCGCGACGATGGCGGGAATCTGCAGCAGCACGCTCAGGCGGTCCTGCGCGCCGGCCAGCAGCGGGAACTCGGTGGTGGGCCCGGAGAAGGTGAGCTTGCCCGCGTCGCGCTGGAAGTTGGCGGCCTGCGCGTCGCGGCCGCGGCGGCGCACCTCGTAGCGCTCGGGGGCGATGCCCGCGCCGTCCAGCACGCCCTGGCTGCGCCAGTCCAGCACGTTGATGCCGGCCACGTCGCCCGTGAGCGAGGCCGCGTACTGTCCCGCCCCGGGCTGCCAGCGCAGCACACCCGTGCCCCACAGCAGGCCGCGCTCCAGCCGATAGCGGCGCAGCACGGGCGGTGGCAGCTCGGTGGCGTACACGGGCGGCGCCGGCTGGGCCTGCGGCGCGTCCGAGGCGGCGGACGCGGGCGCGGCCGGGGCAGAGGCCGCTTCGGAGGCCACTTCGGAAGCCGGCGGCACCGAGGCCGCGGCAACAGCCGTCTCGGCGGCGGCCGATGCCGGCGCGGACGCCGCCGCGGGCACGTCCGGCACCGCGTCCGGCGCCGAGGCGGCCTCGGCCACCACGGGCGGCGCCATCTCGGCCGGCGGCGGTGCCGGCTCGGCCGGGCGCGGCTTGGGCGCGGGCTTGGGTTTGAGCGCCGGCTTGGGCGCCACGGCCCGCGGAGGCGGAGGCGGCGGAGGCGGCGGGGGCGCCGGCACGGCCTGCAACTGGAAGGGCACCGCGGCCGTGCGCTCCGGCAAGGCTTCCTCGGGTTCACCGGCGCGGCCGAACAGCAGCCAGGCATGCAGCAGCGTCACGCCTGCCACCGTGAGCAGCAGCGCGACCCGGCGTCGGCGCGGCGCCGACAATGGCAGGTTCCGCAACGGTGACAAGGGCTATGAAACTGGCGACTTACAAGGACGGTTCGCGCGACGGACAGCTCGTCGTGGTGTCGCGCGACCTCACACGCGCGCATTTTGCGACCGGCATCGCCACCCGGCTGCAGCAGGTGCTCGACGACTGGAACTACATGGCGCCGCAGCTGCAGCAGCTCTACGAAGCGCTCAACCGCGGCCAGGTGCGCCACGCCTTCGATTTCGACCCGCGCCTGTGCGCCGCCCCGCTGCCCCGCGCTTTTCAACTGGCCTGGGCCACGCGGCCGTCGCCAGTGCGGCCTGAAGCCGAGCCGGACGCCCCCGCCCCGCTGCGCCTGGAGCTGTGCGCGGGCGACGCGCTGCTGGGCCCCCGCGACGTGGCCGAGTTCGCCAGCGACGGCTGGGACCTGGACGCCGAAGCCGGCATCGCCGTGGTCACGGGCGACATCGCCGCCGGCACCCCGGCGCTGGAAGCGCTGGAGGGCGTGCGGCTGCTCACGCTCATGAGCCGCTGGCGGCTGCGCGCGCTGGACGCGTCGGACGCCGGCTTCAGCCCGCCGCCGGCCCTGGGCCCGGTCGCGGTGACGCCGGACGAGCTGGGCACGGCCTGGGAAGGCGGGCGGCTGCACGCCGACTTGCAGCTCACCTGGAACCAGCGCCGCCTGGCACGGTGCAACGCCGCCGAGGCCCTGCCCTGGCACTTCGGCCAGGCACTGGCGCGGCTGGCGCACACGCGCATGCTGCAGGCCGGCAGCGTGGTGGGCTGCGCGGCACAGGCCGAGGCGGCGGGCGCGAGCTTCAGCGTGCAGGCACTGCGCGCGCACGAGCCAGCGTCCGGCGACGCCCCCACCGGCGGCTGGCTGCGCCACGGCGACCGGCTGCGGCTGGAGCTGCTGGACGCGCGCGGGCAGGCACCGCTGGGCGCCATCGAGCAGGCCGTGGCGATTGGCCGGGGGTGATTTTCAAGAGGCGCTTGAGGCGCAGGGGCGGGATTGCGCTGTTCCACAAGGGAATCCGCCCTGCACCAACGCCGGCCCTGCGTGATGCCGATCGAATCGAAGCCCACATCCCGGCATTCGTGGATGCCCGCTTTCGCGGGCATGACGGCGTAGAGGCCGGAGCGTCTTGGCTGGCGGGAGGCCGGGTCCCGCCGGCGTTTGCCGGACGGCCGGGCTCCCGCGCGGCGCCGGCCAAAACATTGGACGATGCGCTCTTGCCTTCCCTGCCCTCAACGCCACCTCCAGCGCCATGTCCGATTTCCCCCGCTCCCTGAAATTCGCCACCGTCTGGCTGCTCCTGGGCGCGGTGCTGTTCCTGGGCGTGCAGTGGTGGCAGAACCAGCAGCAGCGCACGCGCTTCACGTTGCAGGAGGGCGTGGTGGAGCTGCGCCGCGGGCCGGACGGGCACTACCACTGGCCCGGGCGCATAGGCAACCAGCCGGTGGATTTCCTGGTGGACACCGGCGCCACCAGCAGCGCGCTGCCGCTGGCGCTGGCGCGGCGGCTGGAGCTCGACGAGGTCGGCCGCGTGCGCACGCAGACAGCCGGCGGCGAGGTCATGGGCACGGTGGTGCTGGCCGACGTGGCGCTGGACGGCGGCGTGCAGGTGCAGCGCCTGCGCATGGCCGCCCTGCCGGGGCTGGGCGACCGCCCGCTGCTGGGCATGGACGTGCTGGGCCGGCTGCACTGGCAGCAGCGCCAAGGGGTGCTGCGCATCGAGCTGCAGGGGCGCTGACGGCGCCGCGGCCGCGGCCCGCCCCGCGTTGCCTGCGCCACCTTCCTGCTGCGCGATCCGTCATGCCCGGCAGGCACAATCGCCGGTTCGTCGTGGGAGACAAAGACATGGCTGAACAGCCCGATTTTTCCAAGCTCGTTCCGGGATTCGATTTCCTGCAGAAGCTCGTGGGCAGCGCCGGCGCGGCCATGCCGTCCATGGGCCAGTGGGTGGCGCCCACGCTCAACCCCGAGGAGCTGGAAAAGCGCATCAACGAGCTGCGCGCCGTGCAGTTCTGGCTGGAGCAGAACGCCCGCATGCTCGGCGCCACCATCCAGGCCCTGGAAGTGCAGCGCATGACGCTGACCACGCTCAAGACCATGAACGTGCAAATGGGCGACCTGCGCGACGCGCTCACCATCCGCCCCGCCGCCCCCACACCCACCCCCGCGCCGACGCCCACGCCC
>NZ_BCTC01000014.1 GCF_001571085.1 Azohydromonas lata NBRC 102462 | reverse complement strand
GGCGCCCACGCCCGCGGCCGAAGCCCCGGCGGCGGCTGCCGCCGGCGGCGTGATCGAGGTGAAGGTGCCCGACATTGGCGACTTCAAGGAAGTCGCCGTGATCGAGGTGTTCGTCAAGCCCGGCGACAAGGTCAAGGTCGAGCAGAGCCTGATCACCGTGGAGTCCGACAAGGCCTCCATGGAGATCCCGTCCTCGCACGCCGGCACGGTCAAGGAAGTGCTGATCAAGCTGGGCGACAAGGTGAGCGAAGGCTCGCTGATCGTGCTGCTCGAAGGCGCCGGCGCTGCCACTGGTACGGCCGCCCCGGTTTCGGCCGCCGCGGCTCCCGCACCGGCTGCCGCCGCCGCGGCCCCGGCCGTGACGGTGTCGGCGCCCGACGTGGCGCCGCCCGCGCAGCGCCAGGCGCCCACGGCCGCGCTGCCGGCGCACGAGCCCACCGCTCCTAAGGGCAAGCTGCCGCACGCTTCGCCTTCCATCCGCCTGCAGGCCCGCCAGTTGGGCGTGCCGCTGGAGGAGGTGGCAGGCTCCGGCGTCAAGGGCCGCATCACGCAGGACGACCTGCAGAACTTCGTGAAGGCCGTGATGGCCGGCACGGCGCAGACCAAGGCGGCCGCCGCCAAGGCGCCCGCTGCCGCCCCGGCGGCCGCGGGCGGCGCCTTCCCCGGCCTGCTGCCCTGGCCGCAGGTGGACTTCGCCAAGTTCGGCCCGGTCGAGCGCAAGGACCTCTCGCGCATCAAGAAGATCAGCGGCGCCAACCTGCACCGCAACTGGGTCGTGATCCCGCACGTCACCAACCATGACGACGCGGACATCACCGAGCTGGAAGCCTTCCGCGTGCAGCTCAACAAGGAGAACGAGAAGTCCGGCGTCAAGGTGACGATGCTGGCCTTCCTGATCAAGGCCGCCGTGGCCGCGCTCAAGAAGTTCCCCGAGTTCAACGCCTCGCTGGACGGCGACCAGGTGGTGCTCAAGCAGTACTTCCACATCGGCTTCGCGGCCGACACGCCCAACGGGCTGATGGTCCCGGTGATCAAGGACGCCGACAAGAAGGGCATCTTCCAGATCAGCCAGGAGATGTCGGAGCTGGCCAAGAAGGCCCGCGACGGCAAGCTCGGCCCCGCGGAGATGACCGGTGGTTGCTTCAGCATCTCGTCGCTGGGCGGCATCGGTGGGCGCTACTTCACGCCCATCATCAACGCGCCGGAAGTGGCGATCCTGGGGGTCTGCAAGAGCTCCATGGAGCCCAAGTGGGACGGCAAGCAATTCGTCCCGCGCCTGACGCTGCCGCTGTCGCTGTCGTGGGACCACCGCGCCGTGGACGGTGCCGCGGCCGCGCGCTTCAACGCGTACTTCTGCCAGATCCTGGCGGACTTCCGCCGCGTGATGCTGTAAGGGGACCGACGACATGGCACTCATAGAAGTCAAGGTTCCCGACATCGGCGATTTCAAGGAAGTCGCCGTCATCGAGGTGCTCGTGAAGCCGGGCGACACGGTGAAGGAGGAGCAAAGCCTCATCACCGTGGAGTCCGACAAGGCCTCCATGGAGATCCCGTCCTCGCACGCGGGCACGGTCAAGGAGCTCAAGGTCAACTTGGGCGACAAGGTGAGCGAAGGCTCGCTGGTGCTGGTGCTGGAGGCCGCGGGCGCGGCCGCCGCCGCGCCGGCCCCGGCGCCCGCTCCCGCGCAGGCGGCAGCCCCGGCGGCGCCGGCGGCCGCGCCCGTCGCGGCGCCCAATGCCGGCAGCTACGCCGGCAACGTGGACCTCGAGTGCGACATGCTGGTGCTGGGCGCCGGCCCGGGCGGCTACTCCGCCGCCTTCCGCGCCGCCGATCTGGGCATGAAGGTCGTCATCGTCGAGCGCTACGCCACCCTGGGCGGCGTGTGCCTGAACGTGGGCTGCATCCCTTCGAAGGCGCTGCTGCACGTGGCCGCCGTGATGGACGAGGTGAAGCATTTCGCCGACCTGGGCGTGACCTTCGCCGAGCCGACGGTGGACATCGACAAGATGCGCGCCCACAAGTCCAAGGTGGTGAGCAAGCTCACCGGCGGCCTGGGCGCCATGGCCAAGATGCGCAAGGTCACCATCGTGCGCGGCTACGGCAACTTCGTGGACCCGTTCCACGTCAAGGTGCAGGAGACGGGCGGCGACGCCCAGGAGCGCACGGGCGGCGAGAAGGTCATCCGCTTCAAGAAGGCCATCATCGCCGCGGGTTCGCAGGCGGTGCGGCTGCCCTTCCTGCCGGACGACCCGCGCATCGTGGACTCCACCGGCGCGCTGGAGCTGCGCCAGCGTCCCAAGAAGATGCTGGTCATCGGCGGCGGCATCATCGGCCTGGAAATGGGCACCGTTTACTCCACGTTGGGCGCACGCCTGGACGTGGTGGAAATGCTGGACGGCCTGATGCAGGGCGCCGACCGTGACCTGGTCAAGGTCTGGCAGAAGATGAACGCCCCGCGCTTCGACAACATCATGTTGAAGACCAAGACGGTGGGCGCCGAGGCGACGCCGGACGGCATCAAGGTGCAGTTCGAAGGCCTGGACGGGACCAAGAGCGAAGGCGTCTACGACCTGGTGCTGCAGGCCGTGGGCCGCACGCCCAACGGCAAGAAGATCGGCGCGGAGAACGCCGGTGTCGTCGTGAACGAGCGCGGCTTCATCCCCGTGGACGTGCAGATGCGCACCAACGTGCCGCACATCTTCGCCATCGGCGACGTGGTGGGCCAGCCCATGCTGGCGCACAAGGCGGTGCACGAGGCCCACGTGGCGGCGGAAGTGGCTGCCGGCGACGAGCACGCGCGCTTCGACGCGCGGGTGATTCCGAGCGTGGCCTACACCGACCCCGAGGTGGCCTGGGTGGGCCTGACCGAGGACGAGGCCAAGGCGCAGGGCATCAAGGTCAAGAAGGGCCTGTTCCCGTGGACGGCCTCCGGCCGCGCCATCGCCAACGGCCGCGACGAGGGCTTCACCAAGCTGCTGTTCGATGCGCAAACGCACCGCATCCTGGGCGGCGGCATCGTGGGCACCCACGCCGGCGACATGATCGGCGAGATCGCCCTGGCGATCGAAATGGGTGCGGACGAGGTGGACATCGGCAAGACCATCCACCCGCACCCGACGCTGGGCGAGAGCATCGGCATGGCCGCCGAAGTGGCCCACGGCTCCTGCACGGACCTGCCGCCGCAAAAGCGCTGACCGGGTTTCCCTCCGCGTCCTCACGGGCGCGGATGGGGCCTTCAATGCAAAACGCGCCGCATTTGCGGCGCGTTTTTCACATGGGGCAGGGCGTGTTCCCGCTGCGGGCTTGTGCCTTATTCGATGTCGGCCGTATGGAGGCCGAACTGGCCGCGCTTGCGGTCTTCGAAGTAGCGCTTGAGCGTTTCGCGCACGGTGCGGAAGGCGATCTGGTCCCAGGGAATCTCGGCTTCGGAGAAGAGGCGCGCCTCTATCGTCTCGGGGCCGGGGTCCAGGTGGGTGTCGGTGAGCTTGGCGAGGTAGTAGAGGTGCACCTGGCCGACCTGGCGCACGTTCATCACGCTGAAGAGCTGCCCCAGCTCGATGTGGGCGCCGGCCTCCTCCTGCGTTTCGCGCAGGGCACCTTGCGAGGTGGTCTCGCCCAGCTCCATGAAGCCGGCAGGCAGCGTCCAGAAGCCGCGCCGGGGTTCGATGTTGCGCAGGCACAGCAGCACCTGGTCGTTCCACACCGGCAGCGTCCCGACGACGTTGAGCGGGTTTTCATAGTGGATGCGGCTGCATGCCGGACATACCGCGCGCTCCCGGTTGTCGTCCGGGGGGATGCGGTATTGGACATGGCTGCCGCAGGCGGGGCAGTGCTGGATCCTGCTGCGCTCGGAAAGAAGCATCCGGCCAGTTTAGCGTGGGCCTCGCGCGCCTCGGCCGGCGTGCAGGGTTCCCGCCATGTTCACAAGCCCACAGAGGGGTTTATGCTGCACCGCGTCAACCCCGCAGTTCCGCAGTAAGTTCCTGAATGCAGCTGTACAACTACTTCCGCTCCTCCGCTTCCTACCGCGTGCGCATTGCGCTGGCCCTCAAGGGCCTGGACTACGAATACAAGCCGGTGCACCTGGTCAAGCGCGAGCAGCTTGCGGAGTCGTATGCCGCGGTGTCGGCCTCGCGCCTGGTGCCGCTCCTGCGCGACGGTGACGCGACGCTCACGCAGTCGATGGCCATCATCGAGTACCTGGACGAAACCCACCCCGAGCCGCCGCTGCTGCCCAAGGACGCGCTGGGCCGCGCCCGCGTGCGCGCGCTGGCGCAGGACATGGCCTGCGAAATCCACCCGCTCAACAACCTGCGCGTGCTGCGCTACCTGGTGCACGACCTGAAAGTGAGCGAGGACGACAAGAACCGCTGGTACCGCCACTGGGTCGAGACCGGCCTGGAGGTGGTGGAGCGCCAGATGGCCGAGCACCCCGCCACCGGCCGCTTCTGCCACGGCGACACGCCCGGCCTGGCCGATTGCGTGCTGGTCCCGCAGGTCTTCAATGCCCAGCGCTTCAACTGCCGCCTGGACCACGTGCCCACCGTGATGCGCGTGTACGAGGCCTGCATGCAGCTCGATGCCTTCGACAAGACGCAGCCGGCCGCTTGTCCCGATGCCGAGTGACGAGCTGGAAGGCGTGCTGAAGCCCGAATGGCCGGCACCGGCCGGCGTGGGCGCGCTCATGAGCACGCGCGCCGGCGGCGTCAGCGCCGCGCCTTTCAACGCGCTCAACCTGGGTGATGCCGTGGGCGACGACCCGGACGCCGTGGTCGGGAACCGTGCCCGCGTTGCCGCCGCGATCGGGGGCGCCGTGCCGGTGTGGCTGCGCCAGGTGCACGGCACGCGCGTGCTGCGCCTGACGGCGGCCGACGCCGCCGCGCTGGCCGACGCGCCGCCGCCTGAAGCCGATGCCGCCGTCACCGGGGAGCCCGGCGTGGCCTGCGTGGTGCAGGTGGCCGACTGCCTGCCGGTGTTGCTGGCCGCCGCCAATGGCCGCGCCGTGGGCGCCGCGCACGCGGGCTGGCGCGGGCTGGCCGGGGGGGTGCTGGAAAACACGCTGGCCGAGGTCTGCGCGCTGGCCGCCTGTGCGCCGGCCGACGTGCTGGCCTGGCTGGGCCCGTGCATAGGCCCGCAGGCCTTCGAAGTGGGGGAAGACGTGTTGCGCGGCTTCGGGGCGGACCCGGCCGGCGGCGATGCCGCGTTCACTTGGCGGCCGCGCCCCGACGGCAGCGCGCGCTGGCTGGCGGACTTGCCTCAGCTCGCGCGCAGGCGGCTCGGTTTGGCAGGTCTGCGTCAGATCAGAGGCGGACAGTGGTGCACGGTGCAGGATGAATCAAAGTTTTTCTCGTTCCGGCGCGACCGGGTCACGGGGCGTCAGGCTGCCGTCATCTGGCTGCGCTGAAGCCTCGGCACGCTTGCGTGCCCGGCGCCGCGCCGGCGAGCCCATGAGATACAGAACGATGGACAAGGGCAGTGCCCCATACAGCACGAAGGTGAACACAGCGCCCAGCACCGTCCCGTTGGGCGCCGTGGCCTCCGCCATGGCCATCATCAGCACCACGTACATCCACGCCAAGGCCACCAAGTACATAGGAAATACCCGCGATTACGCAGAATGACGTATTTCGTAGAATGAAAAGAGTTGTCATGATGCGGTAAGACACGAAGCCTACAACACTGCACGCCAACGGTTTTCGTGAAAAAGTCCTCAGGAGACGAGTGTGACCCTGCAAGCTATTCCCGCACTGCAAACGTTCGGTGACAACGCCACGGCGCTGGGCGCCGCCATTTCGGATGCGTTGCGCACCATGTCCGGTCTCAACCTGCCCATGCAGGCCATGGCCAAGTTGCAAGGCGAGTACCTCAACGAAGCCACGGCACTGTGGAACAAGACGCTGGGCCGCCTGCAGGCCGACGGCAGCGCCGAGCCGGCCAAGTTGCCCGACCGCCGCTTCTCCGCCGCCGAGTGGGCGCAGAACCCCGCCGCCGCCTATCTGGCGCAGGTCTACCTGCTCAACGCCCGCACGCTGATGCAGATGGCCGAGTCCATCGAGGGTGATGCCAAGGCCAAGGCGCGCATCCGCTTCGCCGTGCAGCAGTGGATCGATGCCGCCGCGCCCAGCAACTTCATGGCGCTCAACCCCGAGGCGCAGCGCAAGGCGCTGGAGACCAAGGGCGAGAGCATCAGCCAGGGGCTGCAGCAGTTGTGGCACGACATCCAGCAGGGCCATGTGTCGCAGACCGACGAGAGCGTGTTCGAGGTGGGCAAGAACGTCGCCACCACCGAGGGCGCCGTCGTCTACGAAAACGACATGTTCCAGCTGCTGGAGTACAAGCCGCTCACGGCCAAGGTGCACGAGAAGCCCTTCCTGTTCGTGCCCCCGTGCATCAACAAGTACTACATCCTGGACCTGCAGCCGGACAACAGCATCATCCGCTACACCGTCGCGCAGGGCCACCGCGTCTTCGTCGTGAGCTGGCGCAACCCGGACGCGTCCACGGCCGGCAAGACCTGGGATGACTACGTGGAGCATGGCGTGATCCGCGCCATCCGCGCCATTCAGCAGATCACCGGGCAGGACAAGCTCAACGCGCTGGGCTTCTGCGTGGGCGGCACCATTCTTTCCACCGCGCTGGCCGTGCTGGCAGCCCGTGGCGAGCAGCCCGTGGCCAGCCTCACGCTGCTGACCACGCTGCTGGACTTCAGCAATACCGGCGTGCTGGACCTGTTCATCGACGAGACGGGCGTGCGGCTGCGCGAGATGACCATCGGCGAGAAGGCGCCCAACGGCCCCGGCCTGCTCAACGGCAAGGAGCTGGCCACGACCTTCAGCTTCCTGCGTCCCAACGACCTGGTGTGGAACTACGTCGTGGGCAACTACCTCAAGGGCGAGGCCCCGCCGCCGTTCGACCTGCTGTACTGGAACTCGGACTCGACCAACCTGCCCGGGCCCATGTTCTGCTGGTACTTGCGCAACACCTACTTGGAGAACAAGCTGCGCGTGCCCGGTGCCTTGACCGTGTGCGGCGAGAAGGTGGACCTCTCGCGCATCGAGGCGCCGGTGTACCTGTACGGTTCGCGCGAGGACCACATCGTGCCCTGGGAATCGGCCTACACCAGCACGCAACTCCTCTCCGGACCCAAGCGCTACGTGCTGGGCGCCTCGGGCCACATTGCCGGCGTGATCAATCCGCCGCAGAAGAAGAAGCGCAGCTTCTGGACCAACGAGCAGCTGGTTGCCGACGCCAACCAGTGGCTGGAAACCTCCACCGAGCATCCGGGCAGCTGGTGGACGGACTGGAGCGACTGGCTCAAGCAGCACGCGGGCAAGGAAATCGCTGCGCCCAAGACGCTTGGCAACAAGACCTACAAGCCCATCGAGCCCGCCCCTGGGCGCTACGTGAAGCAGAAGGCTTGAGCCGCGGGCTCACAGCTTTCGTCATTACCCGACCTTGACAACGAGGAGATACACATGACCGACATCGTCATCGTCGCCGCAGCCCGCACCGCCGTGGGCAAGTTCGGCGGCACGCTGGCCAAGATCCCGGCGCCTGAGCTGGGCGCTGCCGTGATCAAGGCCCTGCTGGAGAAGACCGGCGTGGGCGCCGACCAGATCGGTGAAGTCATCATGGGCCAGGTGCTGGCCGCCGGCGCGGGCCAGAACCCGGCTCGCCAGGCCATGATGAAGGCGGGCATCGCCAAGGAAACGCCGGCGCTGACCATCAACGCCGTGTGCGGCTCCGGCCTGAAGGCCGTGATGCTGGCGGCGCAAGCCATCGCCTGGGGCGACAGCGAGATCGTGATCGCCGGCGGCCAGGAAAACATGTCCGCCAGCCCGCACGTGCTGCAAGGCAGCCGCGACGGCCAGCGCATGGGCGACTGGAAGATGGTCGACACCATGATCAACGACGGCCTGTGGGACGTGTACAACAAGTACCACATGGGCATCACGGCCGAGAACGTCGCCAAGGCGCACGACATCACCCGTGAGCAGCAGGATGCCCTGGCCCTGGCCAGCCAGCAAAAGGCCACCGCCGCCCAGGAAGCCGGCAAGTTCAAGGACGAGATCGTTCCCGTTGCCATTCCGCAGCGCAAGGGCGATCCGGTGATGTTCGACGCCGACGAGTTCATCAACAAGAAAACCAACGCCGAAGCGCTGGCCGGCCTGCGCCCGGCCTTCGACAAGGCCGGTTCGGTGACCGCGGGCAACGCCTCCGGCATCAACGACGGCGCCGCCGCCGTGATGGTCATGTCGGCCGCCAAGGCCGAGCAGCTGGGCCTGAAGCCCCTGGCGCGCATCGCCAGCTTCGGCACCAGCGGCCTGGACCCCGCCACCATGGGCATGGGCCCGGTGCCGGCCACGCGCAAGGCGCTGGAGCGCGCCGGCTGGCAAGTCGGCGACGTGGACCTGTTCGAGCTGAACGAAGCCTTCGCCGCCCAAGCCTGCGCGGTGAACAAGGAACTGGGCGTGGACCCGGCCAAGGTCAACGTCAACGGTGGCGCCATCGCCATCGGCCACCCCATCGGCGCCTCCGGTTGCCGCGTGCTGGTGACGCTGCTGCACGAAATGCAGCGCCGCGACGCCAAGAAGGGCGTGGCCGCGCTGTGCATCGGTGGCGGCATGGGCGTGTCGCTGGCCGTCGAGCGCTGATCGGCTGACCGACCAAGGGCAGCCGCCGGAGCTGCCCGGGCGGCCGCCGCGCCCACGCGCGGGCGCGGCGCCGCTGAAGAATTCCCTGGAACACCACCAAGGGCCGCAGGACGGCCCAATGAAGGAGAGACGAGATGACTCAAAAACTCGCTTACGTGACGGGCGGCATGGGCGGCATCGGTACTTCGATGTGCCAGCGCCTGCACAAGGACGGCTTCAAGGTCATCGCCGGCTGCGGTCCGAGCCGCGACTTCCAGAAGTGGCTGGACGAGCAGAAGGCCCTGGGCTACACGTTCTACGCCTCGGTGGGCAACGTGGCCGACTGGGATTCCACCGTCGCCGCCTTCGAGAAGGTCAAGGCCGAGCACGGCACCGTGGACGTGCTGGTGAACAACGCCGGCATCACGCGTGACGGCCAGTTCCGCAAGATGAGCAAGGCCGATTGGCAGGCCGTGATGTCCACCAACCTGGACAGCATGTTCAACGTCACCAAGCAGGTGATCGACGGCATGCTGGACAAGGGCTGGGGCCGCGTCATCAACATCTCCTCGGTCAACGGCGAGAAGGGCCAGTTCGGCCAGACCAACTACTCCGCCGCCAAGGCCGGCATGCACGGCTTCTCCATGGCCCTGGCGCAGGAAGTGGCTGCCAAGGGCGTGACGGTCAACACCGTGAGCCCCGGCTACATCGCCACCGACATGGTCAAGGCCATCCGCCAGGACGTGCTGGACAAGATCGTCTCCACCATTCCCATCAAGCGCCTGGGCACCCCGGAGGAAATCGCCTCCATCGTGGCCTGGCTGGCGGGCGAGGAATCCGGCTTCACCACCGGCGCCGAGTTCAGCTGCAACGGCGGCCTGCACATGGGCTGACCAGGACCCAACCCGCGGCACTTCATGGGGCCGCGTTGGGCACGACAAAAGGCCGCGCTTTGCGCGGCCTTTTATTTGTCCCGGGGATACTGAAATACTTGGGCCGTGGCGGACAGTATTCTTGTTATTCCACGATGCCTGCCAAGAAATATTTGATCAGACCTTTTGCCGCGAAGCCCAGCAGGCCAAAGCCCAGAGCCAGGAACAGCACGAAGGTGCCGAATTTGCCCGCCTTGGATTCCCTCGCCAATTGAATGATGATGAACACCATGTACAGCATGAAGGCCGTGACGCCGACGGTCAGGCCCAGCTGGGCGATATTTTCCTCGTTGAATTCAAACATCTTGAGTTTTTAATGATTCGCTGCGCGGGCGGCTCCCAACAAACCACCCGGCCGGGCCATGAAAATCGGCCCGGCGAAAAGCATAAGGTCTGGGATGAATGGCTTGGATCAATTTCTCAAGGCATTTCGTCCCATACGGAGGTGTCCACCAGGTCGCGGTAGGCGTGCCAGCTTGAATGCGCCAGCCAGGGCATGACCACGATGAGGCCGAGCATGAAGGTCGCCATGCCCAACAGTGTGAGGCCCATGATCAGCGCGGCCCACAACGCCAGCGGCAGCGGGTGCTGCATGACCACGCGCCAGCTCGTGAACACGGCCACCATCACGCCCACGCGCCGGTCCAGCAGCATGGGCATGGCCACCACGGTGGAGGCGAACACGGGGGCGGCCATCACGCCGCCGAGCATCAGCCAGGCCTCGAACAGCCGGCTTTCGCCCAGCACCACGTGCACGATGAAATCCAGCGGCGTGCGCAGCGGCGCGGGGGAGAAGGTCTGCAGGAAGGACGCGGACGTCATGACCCAGCCCGTGCCGGCGAAGGCCAGCAGCAGGCCGAAGACGATGAGCCGCCCGTCGTCCGGCTTCCACGCGCGCAGCGCGGTGGCCAGCGTGGCCGGCTGCTTGCGGTAGAGCGCGCGGCTCACGGCGTACAGCCCCGTGGCCAGCAGCGGCGCCACGAGCAGGAAGCCCGAGAACGCACCGGCCAGCAGCCAGACATGCTCTTTCGCGAGCACGGCCAGCAACGCGCCGAACAGTGCCATGGCCACGCCATGTGCCAGCCCGGGCCCGGGCGCTCGCCGCAAGTCCTGCCAGCCGCGGGCCAGCCAGCCCAGCGGGCGCAGCAAGGGAATGGGCCGCACGCCAAAGCGTCGCGACTGTTCTACGGCGGGTTCGAAGGTTCGCATACGTGGAGAGGCGACTGTCGCCGAAGTGGGCACACCCCACTTTAAGCCGCCTCAAGCCTGCGAAAGCAACTCCCGCGCGGCGGCTTCCAAACTCTCGTCGCCTCCGTCACGCAAGGCCAGCCGCGGCGCCTGCGCCAAATGGCGGAAATGCCGGTCCATGGAGCGCAAGTACAGCGGGTCGTAGTGCTCGCGCATCATCTCGGCGAAGACCCCGGCCCAATCGCCCGCGCGCGCCTGGCGCTGCCAGTGCTGCACGGTGTCGCGGCCACGCAACTCGACGAGGCCGTCTATGAGGCGGCAAAAACGCTCGGGGTCGGCAGCGAAGAAACCGTATTCCTGCAGCAGCAACTCCACGCGGGCGGCCTCGTCCATCTCGACCACGGTGCAGCGGCCGTGCTCGCGCAGCCGCAGCATGAGCGCGTCGGGCACGCGCACGTTGCCCACCTTCTGGCTTTCGCTTTCCACGAACACGGGCCGCGCCGGGTCCAGCGCCCGCAGCGCCTGCCACAGCAGGGTGTCGAAGCGCTTTTGCGGCGGCTGCGGCTGGTTGGGCAGCCCGCCGAGCACGGAGCCGCGGTGGCAGGCCAGGGCTTCGAGGTCCAGCACCTGCGCGCCTTGCTCGCGCAGCGCCTGCAGCAGCCGCGTCTTGCCGCTGCCGGTGCGCCCGGCCAGCACGTGGAACTCCAGGCGCACGGGCAGCACGTCCAGGTCTTCCCGCACGAGGTTGCGGAAGGCCTTGTAGCCGCCGGCCAGTTGCTGGGTGCGAAAGCCGATCTGCGACAGGAACCAGGCCAGGCTCCCCGAGCGCTGCCCGCCGCGCCAGCAATACACCAGCGGGCGCCACTCGCGCGGCTTGTCGGCCACGTGGCGCTCGATGTGCTGCGCCACGTTGCGCGCCACCAGCGCCGCGCCCACCTTGCGGGCGTGCAGGGCGGAAACCTGCTTGTAGAGCGTGCCCACGAGGCGGCGCTCGCCGTCGTCCAGCACGGGCCAGTTCTCGGCGCGGGGCAAGAAGTCCTCGGCGAATTCGCCGGGCGAGCGCGCGTCTATGACGCTGTCGTACTCGCCCAAGCGCTCGGCGGCCTCGCGGACCTCCACGATGGTCAGTGACATGGCAAAACTCAGGTGGGCAGCGGCGCCGCGGCGTCGAGCAGCTCGCTTTCGATCTGCAGCTGCTTGCGCGCGTGCTGCAGCTCGTGGCCGTCCACGAGGAAGGTGTCTTCCACGCGCTCGCCCAGGGTGCTGATCTTGGCGAGCTGCAGGTTGATGTGGTGGGCTGCCAGCACGCGCGCGATGGCGTAGAGCAGCCCGGAGCGGTCGCTGGTGCTCACGCTCAGCAGCCAGCGCTGCGCGCGCTCGTCCGGGCGCAGCGACACGCGCGGCACCACCGGGAAGGATTTCACCCGGCGCGACACCCGGCCGCGGCTGGGGTCGGGCAGCGGGCCGCTGGCGCGCAGCGCGGCGGTGAGCTGCGTTTCCACCAGCGAGGTCAGGTCGCGGTAGCTGGCCGAGCCGGGCTCGTCCAGGCGCGGGTGGACGACCTGGAAGGTGTCCAGCGCGTAGCCGCTGCGCGTGGTGTGGACCTTGGCGTCCTGGATGTTGAAGCCCGCGCTGTCGAAGTAGCCGCACAGCCGGGCGAAGAGGTCCGGCTTGTCCGGCGCATAGACCAGCACCTGCAGGCCTTCGCCTATGGGCGAGGGGCGGGCACGGACCACGGGCTCGGGGCTGGCGACGTGGCGCCAGAGGGCGCGTGCGTGCCAGGCGATCTCGGCGGCGTCGTGGCGGGCGAAGTAGCTGACCTCCAGCGTCTTCCACAGCGGGCCCTCGGTGCCGGGCAGTTGCGAGGCCAGTGCCAGCAGCGAGCGGGCCTCGGCCTTGCGGGCCTCGATCTCGGCCTCCTGGCAGGGCTTGGCGCCGCCCAGGGCGCGCAGCGTGAGGCGGTACAAGTCCTCCAGCAGCTTGCCCTTCCAGGCGTTCCAGACCTTGGGGCCCGTGCCGCGGATGTCGGCCACGGTGAGCAGGTACAGCGCCGTGAGGCTGCGCTCGTCGCGCACCTTGGCGGCGAAGGCGTGGATGACGTCGGGGTCGGAGAGGTCTTCCTTCTGCGCCACGCGGCTCATGCCCAAGTGCTCGGCGACGAGGAATTCGCACAGCCGCGCGTCCTCCTTGTCCAGGCCGTGCTCGCGGCAGAAGCGGCGCACCTCGGTGGCGCCCAAGGTGGAGTGGTCGCCGCCGCGGCCCTTGGCCACGTCGTGGAAGAGGGCGGCGATGTAGAGCACCCAGGGGCGCTCGAACTGCAGCGCCAGTTGCGAGCAGAAGGGGTACTCGTGCGCGTGCTCCGGCATGAAGAAGCGGCGCACGTTGCGCAGCACCATGAGGATGTGCTGGTCCACGGTGTAGACGTGGAACAGGTCGTGCTGCATCTGGCCCACGATGCGGCGGAACACCCACAGGTAGCGGCCCAGCACCGAGCTCTGGTTCATGAGCCGGAAGGTGCGCGTCTGGCCTTCGGGCGCCTGCAGGATGCGCATGAAGGTGGCGCGGTTGACCGGGTCGCGGCGGAAGTTGCCGTCCATCAGCCCGCGGGCGTTGTAGAGCGCGCGCCAGGTGCGCGCCGACAGGCCCTTGATGCCCACTTCGCGCTGGAAGATGGCGAAGGTTTCCAGGATGGCGTGAGGGTCGCGCTCGTAGAGGTCGTCGCTGGCGACTTCCAGCATGCCCGCGCGCGAGAGGAAGCGCTCGTCGATGGGCCGCATGGGCGCGTCGCGCGAGCCCTGGATCTGCTCTTCCATGTTGAGCAGCACGATCTGATTGAGCTGCACCACGGCCTTGGCGGCCCAGTAGTAGCGGCGCATCAGCGATTCGGAGGCGCGCTGCATGCGCGTGCCGCGATGGCCGAAGCTCTCGGCCACGGCGGTCTGCAGGTCGAACACCAGGCGGTCCTCGCGGCGGCCGGCCACCATGTGCAGCCGCGCGCGTATGAGCTTCAGCGTGCCCTCGTTGCGCTGCAGTTGCTGCGCCTCGAAGGGCGTGAGCAGCCCGTTGGCGGCCATGGCGCGCCAGGTGCGGCCCAGCCCGGCGCCCAGCGCCACCCAGCGCAGCACCTGCAGGTCTCGCAGGCCCCCCGGGCTTTCCTTGCAGTTGGGCTCCAGGGCGTAGGGCGTGTCCTCGTACTTGACGTGGCGCTGGCGCATCTCCAGCGTCTTGGCGCGCAGGAAGGCCTTGGCGTCCACCGCGGCGTCGGCGTCCTTGCGGAACTGGTCGAACAGCTTCCTTGGGCCGCAGATCAGGCGCGACTCCAGCAGCGAGGTCTGGATGGTGACGTCGCGCTGGGCCTCGGCCACGCACTCGTCCAGCGTGCGCACGGAGGAGCCGATTTCCAGGCCGATGTCCCAGCACGCGGTGATGAAGCGCTCCACCGCCTCGCGCCATGCCTGCAGCGGGGCGCAGCCCGGGGCGCCGCTGGCCGGCGCGTCGCACAGCGCGCAGCCGTTGGGCAGCAGCAGCAGCACGTCCACGTCGGAGTACGGGAACAGCTCGCCGCGGCCGTAGCCGCCCACGGCCACCAGCGCCGCCTCGTCCGGCAGCCCGCACTGCTTCCACAGCTCGCAAAGCGTAGCGTCCACGTGGCGCGCCAGCCCGCTGAGCAGCCGCGTGGCGGCGGGCACGCTTGGGCGGGCGCTGCGGAACTCGTCGATCAGCGCGGCCTTGCCGCTGCGGAATTGCTGGCGCAGCGCCGCCGTGGAGTTGGGCGGCGGGCTCAAGGTCGCGGACATCGGCGGAACTGCGGCGGAAGCTGGAGGGGCTGCAGGATGACTCAGGCCGCGGCCGCGGGCTGCTTCACGAAGGCCGGCGGCGGCGGCGAACCCGCGGAAAGCGTGAGGATTTCGTATCCCGTCTCGGTCACGAGCACCGTGTGCTCCCATTGGGCGGAGAGCGAGCGGTCCTTGGTGACGATGGTCCAGCCGTCGTAGCGGCCGCCCTTGCGGTCCTCTTTGATCTCGCGTCGGCCGGCGTTGATCATGGGCTCGATGGTGAACACCATGCCGGGCACCAGCTCCTCCAGCGTGCCCGGGCGCCCGTAGTGCAGCACCTGGGGCTCCTCGTGGAACTTCTTGCCGATGCCGTGGCCGCAGAACTCGCGCACCACGCTGAAGCCCTGGCCCTCGGCGAAGACCTGGATCACGTGGCCGATGTCGCCCAAGCGCGCGCCGGGACGGACTTTTTCAATGCCCTTCCACATCGCCTCGTAGGTGATGGTGCACAGCCGCCGCGCGGCGATGGTGCCATCGCCCACGATGAACATGCGGCTGGTGTCGCCGTGCCAGCCGTCCTTGATGACGGTGACGTCGATGTTCACGATGTCGCCGGTCTTGAGCACCCGCTCGCCGGGCACGCCGTGGCAGACCTGCTCGTTGATGGAGGTGCAGACCGACTTGGGGTAGGGCGGGTAGCCGCTGGGCTGGTAGTTCAGCGGCGCGGGAATGGCCTGCTGCTCGTGCACGATGTGGTCGTGGGCCAGCTTGTCGAGCTCGCCGGTGGTGATGCCCGGGCGCACGTGCGGCGTGAGCATGTCCAGCACTTCGGACGCCAAACGGCCTGCGATGCGCATGCCTTCGATGTCGGCCGCGCTCTTGATGGAGATCGTCATGGCGGGGGATTATCTCACCCCCCTCTAAAATCACGGGTTTGCACGTACCTGACGCCCTGTTGCGCTCAGGTGCAGCCCTGGCGGCCTTGGGCCCCCTAACGACGCGAGCTCCCCAGCGTGACCAGCAAACACCTGTTTTCCTTCGAGGGCGGCAATGCCCTGTCGTCCTTCCGCGCCCAAGCGCTGCTGCAGCGGCTGCAAGCCGTCAGCCCCCGCATCACCGGCGTGAGCGCACGCTTCGTGCACTGGGCCTGGTCGGACGCGCCGCTGTCCGGCGACGCCCACGCCAAGCTGGCCGCGCTGCTGGACTACGGCAGCGCCTACGCGGGCGAGGCCGCCGGCGCCCTGGTGGTGGTCATGCCGCGCCTGGGCACGGTGTCGCCCTGGGCCTCCAAGGCCACCGACATCGCGCACAACTGCGGCCTCTCGCTGCACCGCGTGGAGCGCGTCACCGAGTACCGCCTCACGCTCAAGAGCGGCCTGCTGGGCGGCGTGAAGCCGCTGGAGGCGCGCGAGCTGCAGGCAGCCGCGCTGCTGCTGCATGACCGCATGACCGAGAGCGTGGCCTTCGAGCGCGAGGCCGCCGCGCACCTCTTCGACGAGCGCGCCGCCGAGCCGCTGGCGCACGTGGACGTGCTGGGCCGCGGCCGCGCCGCGCTGGAGCAGGCCAACGGCGAGTTCGGCCTGGCGCTGTCCGAGGACGAGATCGACTACCTGGTCAAGGCCTTCACCGGCTTGCAGCGCAACCCCAGCGACGTCGAGCTGATGATGTTCGCGCAGGCCAACTCCGAGCACTGCCGCCACAAGATCTTCAACGCGGAATTCATCATCGACGGCGAGCCGCAGCCGCTGTCGATGTTCGGGATGATCCGCAACACCGAGAAGCTCAACCCGCAGCACAGCATCGTCGCCTACAGCGACAACGCCGCCGTGATGGAAGGCGGCCCGGTGGAGCGCTGGCTGCCCGCGGGCTTCACCGACGCCCCGCGCTACGAGGCCCGCCAGGAAACGGCCCACGTGCTGATGAAGGTGGAGACGCACAACCACCCCACGGCCATCTCTCCCTTCCCCGGCGCCTCCACGGGCGCGGGCGGCGAGATCCGTGACGAAGGCGCCACCGGCCGCGGCTCCCGCCCCAAGGCGGGCCTGGCCGGCTTCAGCGTTTCCAACCTGAACCTGCCCGGCACCAACGAGCCCTGGGAGCAGAACCCGGTGGGCAAGCCCGAGCACATCGCCAGCCCGCTGCAGATCATGACCGAGGGGCCGCTGGGCGGCGCCGCGTTCAACAACGAGTTCGGCCGTCCCAACCTGGCCGGCTACTTCCGCGTCTACGAGCAGACCGTGGACGGCGTGCGCCGCGGCTACCACAAGCCCATCATGATCGCCGGCGGCCTGGGCACCATCAGCGACGGCCAGACGCACAAGCTGCCGTTCGGCGCCGGCACGCTGCTGGTGCAGCTGGGCGGCCCGGGCATGCGCATCGGCATGGGCGGCGGCGCCGCCAGCTCCATGGCCGCGGGCACCAACACCGCGTCGCTGGACTTCGATTCCGTGCAGCGCGGCAACCCGGAAATCGAGCGCCGCGCCCAGGAAGTCATCAACCATTGCTGGTCGCTGGGCGAGGGCAACCCCATCCTGGCCATCCACGACGTGGGCGCGGGCGGCATCTCCAACGCCTTCCCCGAGCTGGTGGACGGCGCCGGCAAGGGCGCGACCTTCGACCTGCGCAAGGTGCCGCTGGAGGAGTCCGGCCTGGCGCCCAAGGAAATCTGGTGCAACGAAAGCCAGGAGCGCTACGTCCTGGCCCTGAACCCGGCGCTGCTCTCCACCTTCGAGCAGATGTGCGAGCGCGAGCGCTGCCCGTTCGCCGTCGTGGGTGTGGCCACCGACGACCGCGAGCTGATCCTGGAGGACGGCCCCGCGGGCGAGCGCGCCATCGCCATGCCCATGGACGTGCTGCTGGGCAAGCCGCCCAAGATGCAGCGCGACGTCAAGCGCGTGCCGCGCCAGGCCGCGCCGCTGGACCTCTCGGACGCCACGCTGGACCAGGCTGCCTTCGACGTGCTGCGCCACCCGACGGTGGCCTCCAAGCGCTTCCTCATCACCATCGGCGACCGCACCGTGGGCGGCCTGTCGCACCGCGACCAGATGGTCGGCCCCTGGCAGGTGCCCGTGGCCGACTGCGCCGTGACCCTGGCCGACTACGCCGGCCTGCGCGGCGAGGCCATGAGCATGGGCGAGCGCACGCCGCTGGCTTCGGTCGATGCGCCGGCCTCCGGCCGCATGGCCGTGGCCGAAGCGGTGCTCAACCTGCTGGCCGCGCCCATCGAGCTGTCGCGGGTGAAGCTGAGCTGCAACTGGATGGCCGCCTGCGGCGAGCCCGGCGAGGACGCCGCGCTGTACGACACCGTCAAGGCCGTGGGCATGGACATCTGTCCGGCGCTGGGCATCGGCGTGCCCGTGGGCAAGGACAGCCTGTCCATGCGCACCCGCTGGAGCGATGCCGGCGGCGAGACGAAGCAGGTGGTGGCCCCCGTCTCCCTGATCGTCTCGGCCTTCGCCACGCTGGACGACGTGCGCGGCACGCTCACGCCGCAGCTCCAGGAGGGGGAAACCACGCTGCTGCTGGTGGACCTGTCCGAGGGCAGGAACCGCATGGGCGGCTCCATCCTGGCGCAGACGCTCAACCAGTTCGGCGACGCCGTGCCGGACCTGGACCAGCCTGAACAGCTCAAGGCCCTGGTGTCGGCCGTCAACAAGCTGCGCGCCGAAGGCAAGCTGCTGGCCTACCACGACCGCAGCGACGGCGGCCTGTGGGCGGCGGCCTGCGAAATGGCCTTTGCCGGCCACCGCGGCGTGAGCCTGAACGTGGACCTGCTGGTCACGGAAGGCGACGGCATCACCGACAGCCGCGCCGACCACGGCGACGCCAAGAACTGGGCCACGCACGTCAGCGCCCGCCGCAACGAGCTCACGCTCAAGGCGCTCTTCAACGAAGAGCCCGGCGTGCTGCTGCAGGTCAAGCGCTCTGACCGCGACGCCGTGATCGCCGTGCTGCGCGAGTTCGGCCTGAGCCGCCACAGCCACGTGGTGGGCACGCCCAACGACCGCGGCGTGATGGAGGTGTGGCGCGACACGAAGACCGTGTTCACCGCCCCGCTGCGCGAGCTGCACCAGGCCTGGGACGACGTGAGCTGGCGCATCGCCCAGCAGCGCGACAACCCGGCCTGTGCCGACGCCGAGCACGCCGCCGCCGGCGCGCAGGACGACCCCGGCCTGCACCTGAGCCTCACGTTCGACCCGGCCGAGGACATCGCCGCCCCGTTCCTGAACCTGGGCGCGAAGCCCAAGGTCGCCATCCTGCGCGAGCAGGGCGTGAACTCGCAGGTGGAGATGAGCTACGCCGTGGCGCACGCCGGCTTCGAGAGCTACGACGTGCACATGAGCGACCTGCTGGCCGGCCGCACCACGCTGGACCAGTACCAGGGCTTCATTGCCTGCGGCGGCTTCAGCTACGGCGACACCTTGGGCGCTGGCGAAGGGTGGGCTCGCACGATCATGTTCCACCCGGAGCTGGCCGAGCAGTTCGCCGCCTTCTTTGGCCGCAACGAAACCTTCGCGCTGGGCGTGTGCAACGGCTGCCAGATGATGGCCGCCCTGGCGCCCATCATCCCGGGCGCGCAGGCCTGGCCCAAGTTCACGCGCAACAAGAGCGAGCAGTTCGAGGCGCGGCTGAGCCTGGTGGAAGTGCTGGACAGCCCGTCCGTGTTCCTGCAGGGCATGGCCGGCAGCCGCGCGCCCATTGCCGTGTCGCACGGCGAGGGCTTCGCGGACTTCTCGCAGCGCGGCGACGAGGGCGCGGTGGTGCGCGCCATGCGCTTCGTGGACCACCACGGCCAGCCGACCGAGCAGTACCCGCTCAACCCCAACGGCAGCCCCGGCGGCCTGACGGCGGTGACCACGGCCGACGGCCGCTTCACGGCCATGATGCCGCACCCCGAGCGCGTCTTCCGCAACGCGCAGATGAGCTGGAGTGGCGCAGGCGTGGAGGGCGCCAGCCCCTGGATGCGCATGTTCCGCAACGCGCGCAAGTGGGTGGGCTGACCGCCTGACCGGCCGGCTACAAAGGCCGGCTGCCATGTGCTTGTAGGAGGCCCGCTGGCGGGCCGAACCGCAGGCATGCCGGCCCTTTCGACGGGGGCACGCCTGCGCATCCATTCGGCCCGCCAGCGGGCCTCCTGCGGCGGCGCCTCCGCTGGCGAACACAATGCCGGCTTCCGCGTCCCGCTGGAGCGCCGCCATGTCCGACACCGTTCAACCCGCCGTGCAGGCCGTGCGTCCCGACCGCGAGGTCATGACCACGCAGCGCCTGCCGTACTTCACCGGCCTGTCCGGCCAGACCGTGGGTGCCACGGGGCTGGCGATGCACCTGGTGGTCATCCCGCCCGGTGCCTCCTCGCAGCCGCACGTGCACGTCGGCTACGAGACCGGCATCTACGTGCTGCAGGGCCGGGTGGAGACGCGCTGGGGTGAGCAGTTGGAGCACTCGGTGGTGAGCGAGGCGGGCGAGTTTCTCTACGTCCCGCCCGGCGTGCCGCACCAGGCCTTCAACCTGAGCGCCACCGAGCCCGCGCGCGCCGTGGTGGCGCGCAACGACGCGGCCGAGGCCGACAAGGTGCAACCCTGGCCGCCGGCCGAATGATTTTTTGTCCATGGACCAAGACGACACCGAACGCCGCCTGGAGGCGCTGGAAATCAAGGCCAGCTTCGCTGAAGACCTGCTCGACGAGCTCAACGCCACCGTGGCACGCCAGCAGATGCAGATCCTTCACCTCATGCAGCAGCTGCGCGCGCTGCAGGAGCAGTTGCCCTCCGCAGGGGCGGCGCCGCGCAGCCTGCGCGACGAGCTGCCGCCGCATTACTGAGCTGGCGTTTTGCAGACGCCGCATCGTTCAGAAATCTGAACGATGGCGCCCAAGGAATGGCGTGCTGGTGGGCACGAAAGTGAACGACAGGCGCCCGCCGCGAGGGCGCCAGGCGGGGCGCCGCCGATACGGCGCCCCGAAGGCCTGAGCCCCTTCAGCCCCGGTCGGCCCGCGCCGCACGCGCGGGTGCCGTGCTGCTGCCGTTCATGCCCGTGCCCGCTCCCGTGGTGCTCCCGGTGCTGGAGCCGGTCGCAGCGCTGCTGGTATCGCGGTTCGTGCCCGGCGTCACCGCATCGGCCGTGGCGTTGGCGGCGCGGCCGGCCTTGTCGGCGGCGGACTCGCCCGTGCGCGTGACGGTCGCCGTGTCCGATCGCGGCACGGCCTTGTCCATGGCCTCCTTGGCGGTGGAGGGCGACACGCCGACGCTGGTGTCCGGCGTGGTGGGCGTGGTGTTCTGGGCCAAGGCGACGCCGCAAGCGGCGGCCAGGCTCAACGACAGCAGGGTGGATCTGTAAATGCTTGCCATGTCTGTTTCCTTGCTGGGTGGGGATGCAGCCTGGATGGCAACCCCCATGCCGCCCGGGTAACAAAGCCCCGGCATGCTGCGGCCGGCGTGCATGAAGTCACGCCTGAACTTTTTTCGTGGCGCCCCTTGCGTGTAAGCACCACTGCAGTGGCCGCCCGGCGTGTCGAAGCTGCAGCCAAGCCTGGTACGGCCTATGCCGGTACGACACCAGGACCCAGGAGACAAGACTTCGCCCATGGAGCAGATCGCAAGCTTCTTCGACACGCTGGACGATTTGAACGAGCTGCTGTCCTCCCCCGCGCTGCGCGGCAAGGTCGCGCGCTCGCGCAGCGTGCTGGCGCAGGTGTTCGTTTCCAGCAGCGGCGGCTCCCTGGCGCAGGCCGCGGCCGCGCGCGTGGCCGCGCTGGAGGGGCGCGTGGTCGTGGTGGGCGCCAGCACCTGCGGCGAGATCTGCGGGGGCCGCGCGCGCTCGGCCAGCAACGTGCTGTCGCTGCTGCTGTTCGATGCGGCCGAGCTGCGCGCCGAGGCCTACGCCGCCACGCCGGGCAGCGAGGCGGCGCTGGCCGGGCGCATCGCCGAGGGCATCGCCCGCGCGGGCGACGCGCCGCTCAAGGGCGTGCTGCTGCTGTCCACCTCCGGCACCGTGGAGGCCGGTGCGCTGCTGCGGGCGCTGCACGGCCGCCTGCCGGGCCTGCCGCTGTTTGGCGCGGGCGCCGGCGACGGCCTGGAGCAGGGCCGCACCGTCGTGCTGTGCGGCACGCGTACGCTGGAGGCGGGCTGCATTGCCGTGGGCCTGTACGGCCACGCGCTGGAAGTGATGCGCCAGACCTACCTGGGCTGGGAACCCATGGGCAAGCGCATGCGCGCCACGCGCGCGGCCGGCTGCGTCATGCACACCATCGACGACCAGCCCGCCATGGAGGTCTACCGCCACTACCTGGGCATAGAGGGCAACGACAGGCTGTTCCACAACGCCATGGAGTTCCCCTTCCTGGTCGAGCGCGAGGGCGAGCTGCTGGCGCGCGTGCCGCACAAGGCGCTGCCGGACGGCGCCATCGAGTTCATAGGCGACGTGCGCGAGGGCGAGGAGCTGCGCTTCGGCTACGCCAACGTGGACGGCATCCTGGCGCGCGCCCGCGGCACGCAGGCCGAGGTGCGGGCCTTCGAGCCCCAGGCCATCCTTTTCTACTCGTGCATCTGCCGCTACTTCGTGATGCAGAAGGACGTGGAGCTGGAGCTGCGCCCCTACGAGGCCATGGCGCCCACGGCCGGCTTTTTTACTTACGGCGAGTTCTGCGACCTGGGCAGCAGCAGTCCCATGATGACGTCCACGCTGCTGGTGGTGGCGCTGCGCGAAGGCGCGGGCCAGGGCGGTGTGCCGCAGGCGCCCATGGCGGGCGCGCCGGCCGCGGCCCTGTGCGAGAGCAGCCACTCGCGCATCCTCTCGCGCTTCCAGCACTTCGTCCGCGCCATTGCCGGCGACCTGGAGCGCGCCAACGACGAGCTGCTCGCCCTGGCCGAGCACGACGCGCTCACCGGCCTGGTCAACCGGCGCAAGCTGCAGGCGCTGCTGGCCGCCGAAGCGCTGCGCGCCCGGCGCCACGGCGACGACTTTTGCGTGCTGCTGGGCGACATCGACCACTTCAAGCACATCAACGACAACTTCGGCCACGAGGCGGGCGACGCGGTGCTGCGCCTGGTGGCCCACACGCTGGCTTCGCAGGTGCGCGGCGTGGACACGGTGTGCCGATGGGGCGGCGAGGAGTTCGTGGTGCTGCTGCCGCAGACCCACCTGGAGGAGGCGATGCAGTGCGCCGAGCGGCTGCGCCGCTGCGTCGAGGCGCTGTACGACGAGGGCGATTCGCCGCTGCCGCGCCGGGTGACGCTGTCCCTGGGCGTGGCCGCCTATCCGCGGCATGGCGACGTGCAGACCCCGCTGCTGGCCGCCGCCGACAAGGCGCTGTACGAGGCCAAGCATGGGGGGCGCAACCAGGTGCGAGCCGGGCAGGACGCCTGACCCCGCATTTCCCGAAACGAACGGCTGGCGCCGGCCAGCGCAATACGGGCTTTCAAGCCTGTCCGTGGGCTCCCCTTGCCCGCAGGCTTGCGCGCTGCGGCGCGCAGTGCAGGCGCCGCGGCCACTTCACCCCTCGGGAGCCCATGCCATGAAATCCATCGCCTCCATCCTGCTGCACCTGGACGCCGCGCCGCAAAGCCGCGACCGCCTGGCCCTGGCCTGCCGCCTCGCGCAGCGCCTGGACGCCGGGCTGCTGGCCCTCTATGCCGCCGCGCCCAGCGCCTCGTCCCTCATGCCACTGCCCTTGGGCGGCGGCGGGCTGACCATGGAAGACGTGCAGCGCGACGAGCGCCGCCGCGCCCAGGCGCGCGCCTGGTTCGAGGAGGCCGCCGCCTCCGGCCCGCCGCGCTTGAACTGGTCCGAGCTGCACGCCACGGCGCCCGGGGCGGAAGCGTTTTCCAGGCAGGCGCTGCTGCACGACCTGGTGATCGTCGGCCAGCAGGACCCGGACGCCGCGGACGACGCCGGCGTGGCCGAGGATTTCCCGGAGCAGGTGGTCATAGACAGCGGCCGCCCGGCGCTGGTGGTGCCTTTCGCGGGGCGCTTCCAGGACGTGGGCCGGCGCGTGGTGGTGGCGTGGAAGGCGTCGCGCGAGTCGGCGCGGGCCGTGTCCGCGTCGCTGGCACTGCTGCAGCCCGGGGCACAGGTGCACGTGCTGTCCTGGGGCGGCGACCCGACGGAGCTGCGCCCGCTGCTGCAGCACCACGGCGTGGAGGCGCAGTTCCACTCCGAAGGCGGCGACGAGGGCCAGGTGGGCGAGCTGCTGCTGTCGCGCGCCGCGGACCTGGGCGCGGACCTGATCGTGATGGGCTGCTACGGCCGCAGCCGCACCCGCGAGCGGCTGTTGGGCGGCGCCAGCCGCTCGGTGTTCGGCGCCATGACGGCGCCGGTGCTGATGTCGCATTGAGGCGGCTGGCCGGCGGATAGCGCTCCGCCGTCAGCCTGTAGGAGGCCCGCTCGCGGGCCGAATGGCAGCCGGGTCAGTGTTCGGCCCGCGAGCGGGCCGCCTGCAAGCGCTTTGCCGGCCGCCTTTGCTGGGGGCGATCCGCCCGCTCAGCGCCCCTGCGCCCCCGGCCGCGTCTTGTAGAACTGCAGGGGCACGGCCTTCAGGCTCGCCTTCTCGGCCGCGCGGGCCTGCTGCAGCACGTTCTTCTTGATGCGGCCCACCACGTGCATCTCGCAGGGCTTGCAGTCGAAGCGCAGCGTCAGCACCTCGTCGCCGTGCGTGATGGTCAGCGGCTCGGCCCGCACCGTGCCCTGCACACCCGTCACGCCCTTGGCCTGCTTGGGGCACAGGCTCAGGGAGAAGCGCACGCAGTGCTTGGTGATCATCAGGCTGGACTCGCCCAGGGCCTCGTGGCTTTCATAGGCCGCCTCCACCAGCTTCACGCCGTGCTTCACGTAGAAGTCGTGCGCCTTGCGGTTGTAGACGTTGGCCAGATACGACAGCGTGTCCTCGGGGTAGGGCACGGGCGGCTCCACGCGCGCGGCGGGCAGGAGCCGCTCGCGGCAGGCCTCGCGCTCGGCCTCCAGCGCGGCCACGGCGTCGCGGCGCAGCGCGTTCAGGAAACCGGCCGGGACGAACCACGGCTTTGACAGGCGCAGCGTCACTTCCCGCGGCTCGAAGACGGTCGCGCCCAGCTTGGCGAGCTGCTCGCGCAACTGCGGCTCCACGCGCTCGGCATGCTGCGCGCGCTCGTGCGCATGGCCGGCCTCCACGCGGGCGTAGTGGCCGTCCTCGTCGGTGAGGGACAGGGCGAAGCCGCCGGCCGTCTCCTCGAAGTGCATGTCCACGGCGATGCGGCGGTCCGACGACTTCTTCTTCAGCAGCCGCTCCCAGGCCATGTCGCGGTTGCGCTGCAGCACGGTGTCGCGGCGCAAGTCCTTGAGCTGCGCCACCGGCTCCTTGGGAAACACGCGCCAGCGCCGCGCCGCCGCGTCCAGCAGCTCCACGGTGTTGACCTGCACGCCCTGCAGCTCCTGCTGCAGGTCGAACCACGTGATGGAGTCGCCGTTGTTGAGGTCGCCCACGCCTTCGTCCAGCACGACGTCCACGCTGTCCTTGGCGAGTTTCACCACGTAGCCCAGCGGCAGCCCGGCGTGCTTGGGCGTGTCGAAGGCGCCTATGTCGTCCTGGCGGCCGTTGACGAAATAGTCCGTGGCACCGCGGTTGAAATTGCGGTCGGGGTCGGGCTCGAACAAGAAGCTCGTCCGGCCGCTGGAGGCGCGGGCCAGCTCCGGCCGCTGCTCCAGCACTTCGTCCAGCAGCTTGCGGTAATGGGCGGTGATGTTCTTCACGTAGCCCATGTCCTTGTAGCGGCCCTCGATCTTGAAGCTGCGCACGCCCGCGTCCACCAGCGCGGCGAGGTTGGCGCTCTGGTTGTTGTCCTTCATGGAGAGCACGTGCTTGTCGTGCGCCACGATGCGGCCCTGCGTGTCCGTCACCGTGTAGGGCAGCCGGCAGGCTTGGCTGCAGTCGCCGCGGTTGGCGCTGCGGCCGGTGAAGGCGTGGCTCACGTAGCACTGGCCGCTGTAGGCCACGCACAAAGCGCCGTGGATGAAGAACTCCACGACGGTCTCGCGCGGCAGCGCGTCGGCCACGGCGCGTATCTGCGGCAGCGTCAGCTCGCGGGCCAGGACGATCTGCGCGAAGCCGGACTCGGCCAGGAACTTCGCCTTCTCCACCGAGCGGATATCGCACTGCGTGCTGGCGTGGAGCTGCAGCGGCGGCAGGTCCAGCTCCAGCAGGCCCATGTCCTGGACGATGAGGGCGTCGGCCCCGGCGTTGTAGACGTCCCAGGCCATGCGGCGGGCGCCTTCGAGCTCGTCGTCGCGCAGGATGGTGTTGAGGGTGACGAAGATCTTGGCGCCGTAGCGGTGGGCGTGGCGGGTGAGGCGCTCGATGTCCTGCACGGGGTTGCCGGCGGAGGCGCGGGCGCCAAAGCCCGGGCCGCCGATGTAGACGGCATCGGCCCCATGGTTCACGGCCTCTATGCCGATGTCGGCATCGCGGGCGGGGGCGAGAAGCTCAAGTTGACGGGATCGGGGCGCGCTCATAGGGCGCGCATGGTAGCGGCGCGGCCCCGGGCCTCCGGCGTACCGGGGATTGACGGCGGCGCGGGCCGTGACTTGTTCAGCCTGCCTGTTGCCCCATGCGCTCCAGCTTGATGAGCCACTCGCCGCGCTGCTTGTCGCTCAGCTCCCCGATGCGCCCAACCAGCGTTTCATGGATGGGCGCGATGCCCACGAAGCCCAGGATGTTGCGCTCCAGCGACTTCAGGCTGTGGGCGCGGAAGTAGAAGCGGTAGATCAGCGCCGGCATGCCCATGGTCACCACCACGCGGGCGGATCGGCCGGTCAGCCCCTTGTTGGCCAGCGGGTTCTTGCCGTCGGGGTGGAAGGCGAAGCCCGGCCGCGCCACCTGCTCCAGAAAGCCTTTCAGGAGCGCCGGCATGCCCCCCAGCCACAGCGGGAAGAAGATGACGATGTGCTGCGCCCACCCGATGGCGTTCTGCGCATCGACCAGCCCCGGCGGCAGCAGCCCCTCCATCCATTGCGTGGGACTGCGCAGCATGGGGAAGTCCAGCTCGGCCACGTCGATGTGGCGCACGTCGTGGCCGTGGTCCTCGGCGCCGCGGGCGTAGGCGTCGGCCAGGGCGTGGTTGAAGTGGCGTTCGCTGGCGTCGGGGTGGCCCTGGAGGATGAGGATGCGCGTCATGCCCGCCATGCTGGCAGGGATGCCGGGGCTTCTTGCCGGCCCCCGTCAACACGCGCTGGGGGATTCTCCCGGGTCAGGCCTCGCCGGCCGCCAGCTTCACGCTCACCTGCCGCGTGCGCCCGGAGCGCCACACCGACAACGTCACGGTGTCGCCGCTCTGGAAGCGCTCCAGCTCGTTGAGCAGGTCGTCGAAGTCTTCCACCGGCGCGCCGTTGACGGCCGTGATCACGTCCCCCGCCGTGATGCCGCCGGCGGCAGCGCGCGCAAAGGGCTGCAGCCCCGCGCGCTGCGCCGGCCCGCCCGGGGTGACGCGCAGCAGCGCCACGCCCTTGGGCAGTTTCAGCGCCTCTTGCAGCTGCCGCGTGCCGGCGGCGATGCCCAGCGAGGGCCGCTCTATGCGCCCGTCGCGGATGAGCCGCGGGACGATGCGGTTGACCTCGTCCACCGGAATGGCGAAGCCGATGCCGGAGCTGCCGCCGCTTGGGCTGTAGATGGCGGTGTTGACGCCTATGAGCCGCCCGGCCGAGTCCAGCAGCGGGCCGCCGGAGTTGCCGGGGTTGATGGCGGCGTCGGTCTGGATGACGCCGCGGATGGTGCGCCGCGTCACGGACTCGATCTCGCGGTTCAGGGCGCTGACGATGCCGGTGGTCATGGTCTGGTCCAGGCCGAAGGGGTTGCCTATGGCGTAGACCTTCTGGCCCACCAGCAGGTCGCGGCTGCTGCCCACGGGAATGGCCGGCAGCTTGCCCTTGGGCGCCTCTATGCGCAGCACGGCCAGGTCGCGGTCGGGGAAGGCGCCCACCAGCTCGGCGCGGTAGGTGGACTGGTCGCTGAGCGTGACGCGCGCGCCGCTGGCTTCCTGGATGACGTGGAAGTTCGTGACGACGTGCCCCGCGTCGTCCCAGATGAACCCCGTGCCCGTGCCCGTGGGCACCTGCGAGACGTTGAGCGAGAACATGTCGCGCTGCAGCGCCAGGCTCGTGATGTTCACCACCGAGGGGGAGACGCGCTTGAACACGTCGATGTGGTTGCGCTCGTCCGCGTCCAGCGGCCCGCGCGGCGTGATGGGCCGCGGCAACGCCTGCGGGCGCTCCTTCTGGGCCCGCGCCACGGCGGGCGGCAGGCCCAAGCCCAGCGCGCAGGCGCCCAACAGCAGGCCCTGCAGCACGGCACGGCGGGGTTGAAGCGGAAGAGGGTGCGACGGCTTCATGCGCAACGAATCGTGAACGGCGGGAGGGCGATGATAAGGATCGGCAGGGCTACGATGCCCGCCATGCCGCCGCTGCACCGCTACGAACGACTCGACGCCCTGCGCGGGCTCGCCATGCTCTGGATGGCAGCCTTCCACTTCAGCTTCGACTTGAATTTCTACAAGCTGCTGCCGCCGCAGAACTTCTACAACGATCCGTTCTGGACGCTGCAGCGCACCGCCATCGTGAGCCTGTTCCTGCTGTGCGCGGGCGCCTCGCAGACGCTGGCGCACGAGGCCGGGCAGGGCGCGCGGCGCTTCTGGCGGCGCTGGGCGCAGATCGCGGCGTGCGCGCTGCTGGTGTCGGCCGGCTCGTGGTTCATGTTCCCGCGGAGCTGGATTTCATTTGGCGTGCTGCACGGCATGGCGGTGATGCTGATCCTGGCCCGCGCGCTCTCGCCCCTGGGCCCGCGCTGGCTGGCGCCGCTGGGCGTGGGGGCCGTGCTGTTGCCGCGCTTCGTGCAAAGCCCGCTGTTCGACAACCGCTGGCTGAACTGGACGGGGCTGGTGACGCATAAACCCGTCACCGAGGACTACGTGCCCGTGCTGCCCTGGCTGGGCGTGATGCTCATTGGCCTGGCGCTGGGCCAGTGGCTGCTGGCGCACCGGCGCGAGGTGATGGCCGGGCCACTGCCGCGGGGGCTGGCGCCGCTGGCCGTGCTGGGCCGCTGGCCGCTGAGCTTCTACATGGTTCACCAGCCGGTGCTGATTGGGCTGACCGTGGCGGCGACAATGCTGCGATGAGCTCTTCTTCCAACAAGTTGCTGTTCGGCTTCCATGCCGTGACGGTGCGCCTCAAGACGGCGCCTGAATCCATCACCGAGATCCACGTCGATGCCACGCGGCGCGACGCCCGCATGCGCCAGTTCGTGGAGCGCGCCAAGGAGGCCGGCGCCAAGCTGATCGAGAGCGACGACGAGCGCCTGTCCAAGATCAGCGGCACGCACCGCCACCAGGGCGTGGTGGCGCGGGTGCAGGCGCTGGCGCAGCAGCACTCGCTGGACGACGTGCTGGACGACGTGGACGGCGCGCCGCTGCTGCTGGTGCTGGACGGCGTGACCGATCCGCACAACCTGGGCGCCTGCCTGCGCGTGGCCGACGGTGCCGGCGCGCACGCGGTGGTCGCCCCCAAGGACCACGCCGTGGGCCTGAACGCCACGGTGGCCAAGGTGGCCAGCGGCGCCGCCGAAACGGTGCCCTACCTGATGGTCACGAACCTGGCGCGCACGCTCAACGAGCTCAAGGAGCGCAACGTCTGGGTGGTGGGCACAGCGGAAGACGCCGAGAAGACCCTCTACGAGGTGGACTTCAAGGGCCCCGTCGCCCTGGTGCTGGGCGCCGAGGGCCCCGGCATGCGCCAGCTCACGCGCAAGACCTGCGACCAGCTGGTCCGCATCCCCATGCAGGGCGCCGTTGAGAGCCTGAACGTTTCCGTGGCCGCCGCCGTGTGCCTGTACGAGGCGCGGCGCCAGCGCGGAGCCTGAATGGTGTGACCGGAGGAGGCGGCGCCATGGACGAGCACACCCGGCGCGACGTGGCCGACCTCCGCGTGCGGCTCTTGGCTGCGCAGAAGGTCTGTGTGCTGACGGGGGCGGGCATGTCGGCCGAAAGCGGCATCCCCACCTTCCGCGACGCGCAGACGGGTTTATGGGCGAAGTTCGACCCCATGCAGCTCGCCAGCGAGGCGGGCTTCAGAAGCGATCCGCGCCTGGTCTGGGACTGGTACGAACACCGCCGCGAAGGCGTGCGCCGCGCGCTGCCCAACGCCGGCCACCTGGCGCTGGCCGGCTACGCGCGCCGCCGCCCGGGGCGGCTCACGCTCATCACGCAAAACGTGGACGACCTGCACCAGCGCGCCGGCAACACGGACGCGCTGCGGCTGCACGGCGACATCCTGCTGGACCGCTGGCTGGAGCGTTGCACGCACCAGCCGTCGCTGCTGGACGTTTCCTCTGCCGTGCCCGGCCGCCCGCCCAAGTGCCCGCACTGCGCTAACCTCGTGCGCCCGGGCGTGGTGTGGTTCGGGGAGCAGTTGCCGGACGGGGTCATGGAAGCCGCCGAGCAGGCTGCATTTGAATGCGACGTGATGCTGGTGGTCGGCACCTCAGGCGCCGTCTGGCCCGCCGCCGGTTTGGCCCAGGTCGCGCGCGAGGCCGGGGCGCATGTGGCGATATTGAATCCGCAGGAAAGCGCTATTGATGGGGAGGCGCATTTGATATTGCGGGGGACGGCGGCGGGGGTATTGCCTGGGGTATTCGCTGAATAATTGATTTGATCGGTGTGAGGGCTGCTCGGATCTAAGCTGCCCTTTGCCTTGCTCAAAAATAACGTCCAGATTAATTTATGGACGTCAGCCGTCAGCCGTCAGCCGTCAGCCGTCAGCCGTCAGCCGGATCGTAGCGCCTCCCGATTCGTCATTCCCGCGAAGGCGGGAATCCAGGCGGTCCCCAAGCTGGCCGTAAGCTGAAAAATTGGAATATCAGAACCGAATGGTGCAGTCTGCCTGCTAAATTTCTGCATTTTGATGTGGGGCCGCCTGGATTCCCGCCTTCGCGGGAATGACGGGCTGGGGTGCGAAGCATTCTGGCTCGCGAAGTTAAATCAACCCCTTCACCTTCAACATCCCCACCACCGCCAGCGTCGTCCCATCCTGAATCACTCCTTCCCGCAGCATTCTTTCAAATTCCTCCAAGGCAAAAAGCCGGCACACCAGCCCGGCCTCCTCGGCGTCCAATTGCTGCCCGGCCTGTTGCAAATCCGTGGCGAGGAAGACGTTGCAGCGCTGCGTGCACAAACCGTAGGCGATGAACATGGAGCCGACGAATTGCATCTGGCCGGCGATCAGGCCGGTTTCCTCGCGCAATTCACCGCGGGCAACTTCCTCCGGTGATTTGCTGGGGTCGTCCTCCCACGCGCCCTGCGGCAATTCCCAATACCGGCCGCCGACGGGATAGCGGAACTGTTCGACCAGGTAAATGTGCCCGTCCTGAATCGCGACGATGGCGGCGAAATCCGCCCGCTCCACCACGCTGTAAATGCCGGGGCTGCCGTCGGCGCGGATGATGGCGTCCTCGCGCAGCTTGATCCAGCGGTTTTCATAGACCAGCCGCGAGGCGGTGCAGGTGATTTCAGGGCGGTCGTCCGTCATGCGCTGTGGCTCCAGGGGCAGTGAATCTGAGCCTGAAGTTTGACCGAGGCGGCGGGTGGCCAGGATCAAAGGGGCTGGCTTTGAAATATGGGCATTTCAAAAGTATGGCGCGGTGGTTTTTCCGCGCTGTTTCTGCGCTCTGGTGTGGGACCGCCCACGACTTATTCACTGACAACGAGATACTTGACCTCAGCCAGAACCTTCTCCGGCTCCCAGAGGCGGGATTTCTTGAAGGTCAGCGTCGTCCGGCCGCTGGACGAGGTCCAGAATGAGAACCGTGCCGTCCCGGAGCTGCCATCCACCGCTTGATCATCCGGCACGAGACGCTCGCCAATCAATTCAACCACCGGCCGGTCTGAAATCGCGGCCAGGGCCCAGGCATGGGTTGTCAAATTCTTGAGCCTCAGCTCGATGTCGAATTTCCTGGCCGGCATGCTGTCAACGGGAATACAGGCATCCGTGACGCTCAAATTGATCGGGCCGTCTTCAAAAGGATATCCCGCCAAGGCGTGGCCCTTCACGATCACCGGTTTGCCGACATAATTATCCAGCTTGATGATATCGCTCTGCAGGGCGTATAAAAGCTTGCCGGTCACATCGTGGAGCGCATGCGTGCCATAGGGAATGGACGGGTCTTCCAGCAGCTTCAAAATGCCTTCGGACGTATCGCCGGGATTACTGACGGCGCTGGAGTCATCTCCAGGCATCACGCTCACGACAATAAACTGTTCCCGCCCGTCCGTCAGCCGTATATTGCTGCGATAACCCACAATAAGAACGAATTTTCGAAGAAAAATATCCAAATACACGTCGTTGCTGGACAGGACGAACACGGCTCCGCCGTCCGCAGACCGCAGAATATGGCGGCCAACCTTCCTGTCTTCACCGGCGTTGGGTTCAATAATTCCAGAAATGGTTTCCATGAGCCCGCTCGGGGAATGTGGTTTGGTTTTCCTTCTGCAAGGTGGGAACCGGTTCGGCGAGGCTGCTATTGAGTGCCCAACGACGAGGCGGCCGAGAAAAGCGTGACGTAAGTCACGGTTTCCGTGGCGTGGACGCCTGCTTCGGCAGGCTGTCGCCATGGCCGGCGCTGCGGGGGCGTGGCGGCATGGAAATGCTGTACAGCCGTGGAATGCCCGCCGGCTTTCACCGGCGGGCTTGGAACGATGCCTATCAGCGCTGCGCGTGCAGCAGGCTGTCCAGGGAAATGGGCAAGTCCCGGATGCGCCGGCCTGTTGCATGCCATACCGCATTGGCTATGGCGCCGGCCACGCCGGTGATGCCGATTTCGCCGATGCCCTTGGCCCCCAGCGGGCCGATGTGCGGGTCGTCCTCCGGCACGATGATCAATTCGATATCCGGAATGTCGGCATTCACCGGGATGTGGTATTCACCCAAATTGGCATTGGCGATGCGGCCATAACGCGGGTCGCGCAGCGAATGTTCGTGCAGCGCCATGGACAAACCCCAGACGATGCCGCCGAGCAACTGGCTGCGGCCGGTCTTGGCATTCAAAAGGTTGCCGACCGAATAGGCCGCCACGATGCGCGGCACGCGGATTTCTCCGAGGTCCGCGTCCACGTGCACTTCCACGAACACGGCGCCGAAGGAGTGCTTGGAATATTTTTCGGCATCCGGTCCGGGCGTGGCGCGCACGTTGACCTGCAAATCGATGTCGGCGTGGCGGGCGGCGAGCGATTCCAGGGTTTCGCCGCGGCCGGGCTCGTCCGTCTTGCGCAGGCGGCCTTCGCGCAGCTCTATCAATTCATGCGGCACGCCGTGCAGGGGCGAGGCCTCGTCCGTCACGGCCAGCTCGGCCAGGTGCGTGCGCAGCAGCTCGCACACGGCGTGCACGGCCGCGCCGGCGCTGGCGGCCGTCATGGAGCCGCCGGAGACCGGCGCCATGGGCAGCGCCGTGTCGCCGATTTCCAGCGCGATGCGCGCGGGCGGCAGGTCCAGCCGGTCGGCGGCCACCTGCGTGAGCAGCGTCCAGGTGCCCGTGCCCAGGTCGTGCGTGCCGCACTGCACGCGCACGCGCCCGTCCGGCAGCAGCGTGGCGCGCGCCTCCGACGCCAGCCGCTTGGCCGGGTAGGTGGCCGTGGCCACGCCGTAGCCCACCAGCACGTCGCCCCGGCGCGTGGCGCGCGGCTTGGGGTTGCGCTGCGACCAGCCGAAGGCTTGCGCTCCCTGGTCGTAGCACGCCAGCAGCGACTTGCTGGAGTAGGGCAGCTGCTGCCCGGCGTCGAAGTCGGAATGGTTGCGGCGGCGGAACTCCAGCGGGTCCAGGCCGGCCTGGTGCGCCAGCTCGTCCATGGCCGACTCCAGCGCGAACGAGCCCGTGGCCTCGCCCGGCGCGCGCTGGAAGGTCGGCACGCCCACGTTCAGCGGCACCAGCCGGTGCGTGGTCGCCACGTTGTCGCAGGCGTACAGGAAGCGGGAGATCAGCGCCGAGGGCTCTATCCAGTCCTCGATGCGCGAGGTTTCGGCGTGCACCCGGTGCTCCAGCGCCGTGAGCTGGCCGCCACCGTCCGCCGCCAGCCGGAACTGCTGCTGCGTGAAGGGCCGGTTGCCCACGGGGCCGAACATCTGCGTGCGCTCCACCACCAGCCGCACCGGGCGTTTCACTTCGCGCGCGGCCATGGCGGCCAGGACGACGTGCGACCACGCCGACCCCTTGCTGCCGAAGGCGCCGCCCACGAAGGGGCTCACCACGCGCACCTGCTCGGCCTGCAGGCCCAGGCGCTGCGACAGGGTCTGCTTCACGCCGTGCACGTACTGGGTGGAGTCCCAGAGCGTCAACTGGTCGCCGTCCCACGACGCCAGCGTGGCGTGCGTCTCCAGCGGGTTGTGGTGCTCCAGCGGCGTGCTGTAGGTGGCTTCAAGCCGGTGCGCCGCCTGGCTCCAGGCGGCTTCGACGTCGCCGCGGCGGCTGTCCGGCTCCTGCCCCTGGGCCTCCTTGGGCGGATGCGCCTGGGCCTTGGCGGCCTCGAAGTCGAGCTGCGGCGGCTCCTGGTCGTACTCCACCTGGAGCAGCCGCGCGCCCTGGCGCGAGGCTTCCAGCGTTTCGGCCACGACCACGGCGATGGGCTGGCCGTCGTAGTGCACGCGATCGTCCTGCAGCAGCGAGAGCGTGCGCCCCGCGGGCGGCTTGATGCCGGCCTGGCCGCCTTCAGGCAGGCGCGGGGCGTTGAAAGGCGTCATCACCAGCAGCACGCCAGGGTGGGCCTGCGCAGCCTGGGTGTCGATGCTGCGTATGCGCCCGGCCGCCACGCGGCTTTGCACCAGGGTGGCGTGCGTGAGGCCGGGCAGGTGGACATCGGCCGCGTAGCGGGCCTGGCCGCAAACCTTGAGCGGGCCGTCCACGCGGGAGAGGGCGCCGCCGAGCTTGCCGTCTTCGGCACCCGCGGCGGGCGAGGTCAGGGTCAATGTCGAAGTTGCGTCCATGTCGTCCTGCCTCGCGTTCACAGCGTGCTGCCGCAGGCGGCGCGGGCGATGGCGCGGCGCACGGCGCGGCGCGCCAGTTCGATCTTGAAATCGTTGTCGCCATAACCCCGCGCGCCGGCCAGCAGCGCGTCGGCGGCGTCGTTGGCGGCGGCCTCGTCCGGCATCCGGCCGGCGAGTGCGGCCTCGGCGGCCTCCACGCGCCAGGGTTTGTGGGCCACGCCGCCCAACGCCAGGCCGGCGCGGGTGACGCGGCCGGCGCCGTCCAGCTCCAGCGCCACGGCCACCGACACCAGCGCGAAGGCGTAGCTGGCGCGGTCGCGGATCTTCAAATACTGGCTGTGCCCGGCCGCCTGCGAGGGCGGCAGCTCCACGGCGGTGATCAGCTCGTCCGGGGCGATTTCCGTGTCCTGCTGCGGCGTGTCGCCGGGAAGGCGGTGGAAGTCCGAGAGCGGCATCACCCGCTCGCCGCGCGCGCTCTGGAGCAGCACGCGCGCCTGCAGCGCGGCCATCGCCACGGCCATGTCGGACGGGTGCGTGGCGATGCAGTGCTCGCTGGCACCCAGGATGGCGTGCCCCCGGTTGAACCCGCCCAGCGCATCACACCCGCTGCCCGGCTCGCGCTTGTTGCAGCGCCGGAAACCGTCGTCGTAGAAGTAGGGGCAGCGGGTGCGCTGCAGCAGGTTGCCGCCCACGGTGGCCATGTTGCGCAGTTGCTGCGTGGCGCCCGCCAGCAGCGCGCGCGACAGCAGCGGGTAACGCTTGCGCACCAGCGGGTGGTCGGCCGCCTCGGTGTTGCGCACGCCGGCCCCAATGCGCAGGCCGCCGTCAGGCAGGGGCTCGATGGCATCCCAGGGCAGGCGGCTCACGTCAATTAACTTGCAGGGGCGCGCGATGCCGCCCTTCATCAGGTCCAGCAGGTTGCTGCCGCCGGCTATGGGGGTGACGCCGGGCTGGGCCATGAGGGCCAGGGCGTCGGCAATCGACGCGGGGCGTTCGTAGAGGAAGTTGTCCATGCGCTCAGCGGCCCTGGCCGCCCTGGTCGTTGTCCAGCACCAGGCGCACGGCCCGCACGATGTTGGGATAGGCGCCGCAGCGGCAGAGGTTGCCGCTCATGCGCTCGCGGATCTCGTCGTCGCTCAGGGGCTCGCCCGCGCGGGCGAGGTCCGGCGTGACGTGGCTGGCGCGGCCGGCGCGGGCCTCGTCCAGCAGCGCGACGGTGGAGCAGATCTGCCCCGGCGTGCAGTAGCCGCACTGGAAGGCGTCGCACTCCACGAAGGCGGCCTGCACGGGGTGCAGGGCGTCCGGCGTGCCCAGGCCTTCGACGGTGATGACGCTGCGGCCCTCGCACATCACGGCCAGGGTCAGGCAGCTGTTGACGCGGCGGCCCTCGACGAGCACGGTGCAGGCGCCGCACTGGCCGCGGTCGCAGCCCTTCTTGGTGCCGGTGAAATGCAGGTGCTCGCGCAGGGCGTCGAGCAGGGTGACGCGGGCCTGCACTTCAAGGGCCACGGCTTCGCCGTTGATGTGGAGCGAGACGCGGTGGGGTGGCGGTTCCGCGGCGGCAAGTGCCGTGCGGGTGGAGACGGGCTGGTCCATGGCGGGGGTGGGCGCGGCGGAAATCGCGCCAAGGGCATGCGGAGGTTGCGGTCTGCGGCAAGGGTTGTTCCTGGGGCCGCCTTTAGACTTCCGCCCATGCCTACCATTGACGTCGTTCACCCTCTGGTGAAGCACAAGATCGGCCTGCTTCGCGAGGCCGGCATTTCCACCAAAAAATTCCGCGAGCTCACGCACGAGCTCGCGCGGCTGCTGGCCTACGAGGCCACCGCCGATTTCCCCCTGCAGAAGACGACCATCGATTGCTGGAGCGGCCCGGTGGAGGTCGATGAGATCGCGGGCCTGAAGGTCACCGTGGTGCCCATTCTTCGCGCCGGGCTGGGCATGCTGGACGGCGTGCTGGACATGGTGCCCAACGCCAAGATCAGCGTCGTGGGCCTGTCGCGCAACCACGAGACGCTGCAGCCGGAGCACTACTTCGAGAAGTTCGTGGGCCACCTGGACCAGCGCACGGCGCTGATCGTGGACCCGATGCTGGCCACCGCCGGCTCCATGATCGCCACCATCGACCTGCTCAAGGAGCGCGGCTGCAAGGACATCCGCGCGCTGGTGCTGGTCGCCGCGCCCGAGGGCGTGGCCGCGCTGGAAAAGGCCCACCCGGACGTGCGCTGCTGGACCGCCGCGATTGATTCCCACCTCAACGAGCTGGGCTACATCATCCCGGGGCTGGGCGATGCCGGCGACAAGATCTTCGGCACCAAGGATGAAGAAACGCGCTGACCTGCAGCGCGTTTGTGAGGTTCAAGGCGGCCTGCGGGCCGCCTTTTTCATGGGCGCGGGCCTTCAGGCGTGGCGGTGGCGAATGCGCGCCTGCGGCGCCGTCCCCACCTTGCGCCGCGCGTGCTCGGCCACGGCCAGCACGGGCACCGTGACCGGGTTGAGCGCCACCTTGGCCAGGCGCTGCGCGTTGGCCGTCACGCGGCTGTGCACGGGCTTCAAGCCGGCGGCGGTCACGCCGGGCAGGGCGTGCAGCCAGGGGCCGGCGTCGAACCAGGCCTGCGGCTTCCACCACGCGCCCATGAGCGCCAGCAGCGCCTTTTGCTGCACCTGCCACAGGTGCATGACCATGGCCACGGCGGATTCGCCCATGGCCTCCAGCTTCTCCGCGCCCATGAGGTGGAATTCCTTGACGTCGCGCTCGGAGGGCAGGTGCCCGGCCGCCATCATGCGCAGCGTGCGGTGGGCGATGACCTGTGGCGCCGCCAGCGCGATGTCCCACAGGGTTTGTGCGTTGCGCCACCAGGATGCCCAGGTGGCCACGGAATTCGGCATTTCGATCTCCCTTGAACGGTCCGGAATGGACCTGTGTCGGCAAGCAGCGCGCCCAAGGCTGCCCGCGCGGGCTTACGCCAAACCCAGCATGCCGGCCAAAGCCCCGGCCGCGATCAGCCACAGCGGGCTGAGCCTGAAGCGCCAGGACACGAAGGCGCTGCCCGCCACCAGCGCCATGGCGCCCAAGTGCGCCTGCGCGGGCTCGGCCAGCAGCCAGCCGGTGGACAGCAGCAGCGCCACGGTCAGCGGCGCCAGCCCGCCGGTGAAGGCGCGCACCTCGCGGCTGTCGCGGCGGCTGCTGCTCCAGCGCTCCAGCGCCAGCGTCAGCACGCTCGAAGGCAGCAGGATGCCCGCCATCGTTGCCACCGCACCGAAAGCCCCCCCTATCTGCCAGCCCAGCGCCGCCACGAACAGCACGTTGGGCCCGGGGGCGGCCTGCGCCAGCGCGATGCACTGGCTGAAGTCCGCGCTGCTGAGGTAGCCGTGCTCGCGCACGAGGTAGCGGTGCATCTCCGGCGCGGTGACGATGGCCCCGCCTATGGACAGCAGCGACAGCATCATGAAGTGGGCCACGAGCTGGGCCCAGTCCAGCCAGCCCATGGCGGCGGCTGCGGCGGTGGGGTTCATGCGGTCGGCCTCACGCGGTGGGGCTCATTTCAGCCGCTTCCAGGCCAGCAGCACCGAGCCCAGGCCCACGGTGGCCAGCACCGCCGGCAGCGGCCAGTGCAACACCAGGATCAAGCCCAGCGACAGCGCCACCACGCCCAGCGCGGGCGGCCAGCCCAGCGGGCTCTGCTTGAGCGCCGGCAACAGCTTGAGCCCCATGGCCAGCACCAGCCCGGCGGCCACGGCCGCCATGCCGCGCAGCGCGCCGGCCACGGGTGCCAGGGTGTTGAAGCGGCCGTACAGCACGACCAGCAGCAGCACCACGGCGCTGGGCACCAGCGTGAGCCCAAGCAGCGCCGCGGCGGCGCCGCGCCAGCCGAAGTGCCGGTGGCCGAACATCAGCGAGACGTTGACGATGTTGGGCCCGGGCAGCACCTGGCCCAGCGCGAGCAGCTCCAGGAATTGCGCCTTGGTGAGCCAGCCGCGGCGTTCCACCAGCTCGTGCTGCGCGATGGGCAGCACGCCGCCAAAGCCCTGCAGCGCCAGCCGGTTGAAGGCCAGCAGCAGCTCCAGCAGGTTGCGCGGGCGCGCGCGCGGCGTGTCGGCGTCGCCGCCGCCGGCGCGGTCGCCCGCAGCGCTCAACGGTTCACCTTGAGCGCGTCGGGGTTGACGATGTTGGTGGGCTCGCCGCGCATGTAGGCCAGCACGTTGTCGAAGGCGGCGCCGAAGTAGAGCTCGTAGCTGTCGAGCTCCACGTAGCCGATGTGCGGCGTGCACACGGCGTTTTCCAGCCGCAGCAGCGGGTGGCCCTGCAGGATGGGCTCGGACTCGAACACGTCCACCGCGGCCATGCCGGGGTGGCCCTTGTTGAGCGCGGAGACCAGCGCGTTCTCCTCCAGCAGCTCGGCGCGCGAGGTGTTGACGAACAGCGACGTGGGCTTCATGCGCGCGAGGTCTTCCAGCGTCACGATGCCGCGCGTCTCGTCGTTCAGGCGCAGGTGCACGCTGAGCACGTCGCAGCCCTCGAAGAAGCTTTCCTTGCTCAGCGCGGTGGCATGGCCGTCGGCGCGGGCGCGGATCAGCGAGGGCTCGCGGCCCCACACCACCACCTGCATGCCGAAGGCGCGCGCGTAGCCGGCCACGATCTGGCCGATTTTTCCGTAGCCCCAGATGCCCAGCGTCTTGCCGCGCAGCACCATGCCCAGGCCGAAGTTGGGCGGCATGGACGCGGCCTTGAGCCCGGACTGCTGCCAGGCGCCGTGCTTCAGGTTGCTGATGTACTGCGGCAGCCGCCGCATGGCGGCCATGATGAGCGCCCACGTCAGCTCGGCCGGCGCCACGGGCGAGCCCACGCCCTCGGCCACGGCGATGCCCAGCCGCGTGCAGGTCTCCACGTCGATGTGCGAGCCCACGCGGCCGGTCTGCGCAATGAGCTTGAGCTTGGGCAGCTTCTCCAGCAGCGCGCGCGAAAACTGCGTGCGCTCGCGTATGAGCACCAGCACCTCGGCGTCGCGCAGCCGTACCGACAGCTGGCCTATGCCCTTGACGGTGTTGGTGAACACCTTGGCATTGAGGTGTTCGAGCTTGCTGGCGCAGCGCAGCTTGCGCACCGCGTCCTGGTAGTCGTCGAGGATGATGATGTTCATGGGCAGGCCGGATTCTGCCTGCCCTGGATCAGGCAGCGTCCCGTTGGGCGGGCGTGAACCTGTTGGCGCAAGCGTTTCAGTTGCTTCAGACGCGCTTGGCCCGGGCTTGCCCGCCGGCGCGCAGCCGGGTCGTGAAAAGCCGGTCCAGCGCGGCCATGCGGCGCTGTGCCTCGGACTGGCTGCCGTGGCGCGCCACCAGGCCGAACACCGCCGAGCGCAGGTGCCACAGCTCGCGCAGCCCCGGGGCGCTGCGCACGCGCACGCGCAGCTTCTCGGCCTCGTCGCCGGGCAGGCCGTGCAGGGCCAACTCGAAGGCCTGGCGGGCCTCTTCCGGCACGGTGTCCACGCTTGGACGCAGCCAGCGGGTGAAGTAGTGCCAGCGGTAGTGCCAGCGGCTGTCAAAGGTGCCGAAGCTCGCCGGCCCGGGAGGGCAGCATTCGGTGCGGCGGCGGCTGGATCGGCGGAAGAGCTTCATGGCAGCGGGGTCTCAAGCTCCGCATTGTCCGGACGTGGCCGCCGGCCTAAGCCGTGAAATAAGCCGCTTGACAGTCGCTATTCAAACGTAACGGGCTGTTTGCCAATGCTCGGGAATGTGGCCGAGCGGTAAGCGCTGCGGGCAATGGTGGCAAGTGAAAGCAGGGTGCTGCTTGGGGCGAACGGTATCGCCCCCTTAGCCCCTGTGGCCAGGGCGCCGCGCACCTTCATCCGTCATGCCCGCGAAGGCGGGCATCCACGCCGGCCGGGATGTTGGTGCGCCGACGCCGGCTTTGGACGATGCAGTTCGAAGGCGAGACCTCGGTGTTCGTGGATGCCCGCTTTCGCGGGCATGAGCGGCAGGGAGCGAGGCGCCGTGCCGGCCGCCGTCACAGCAGGGGCGAGTTGCGGATCAGGCCCACGGCCACGCCTTCGAGCGCGAAGTCCGCGCTGCCCGGCGCCACGTGGATGGGCTGGAACTCCGGGTTCTCGGGCAACAGCTCTATGCCGGCGCGGGTGCGCTGGAAGCGCTTGACGGTGACCTCGTCGCCCAGGCGGGCCACGACGATCTGGCCGTTGCGCGCGTCGTCGCTGCGCTGCACGGCCAGCAGGTCGCCGTCCAGGATGCCCGCGTCGCGCATGCTCATGCCGCGCACGCGCAGCAGGTAGTCCGGCTTGGTGGGAAAGAGGGCCGGGCTGACCTGGTAGTGCTGGTCGATGTGCTCCTGCGCCAGGATGGGGCTGCCGGCTGCGACGCGGCCCACCAGCGGCAGCGACAGCGCGGCGGCGGCCAGGAGGGCGGCCGGGGCCATGGCGTCGTCCGCGCGCGCGGCGCGCAGGGCGCGCAGCGTGTCAGACTTCAGCCGGATGCCGCGCGAGGTGCCGCCCACGAGCTCGATGGCGCCCTTGCGCGCCAGCGCCTGAAGGTGCTCCTCGGCCGCGTTGGCCGAACGGAAACCCAGCTGCGCCGCGATCTCGGCACGGGTGGGCGGCGCGCCGGTGCGCTCGATGGCCTCCTGGACCAGGTCGAACACCTGCTGCTGGCGTGGCGTGAGGGCTGTGTTCATGGCGCTTGCTGGGCTGGTGGGTGTACTGCGGGGCGCGGCGCGCGGCCGTGCACGGGGGCGGCTGTCGGAATCCATACCTGTATTTTCATCCATGGAGTGAGCGCATGCAAAGCCGATTCGTCGTTCTCGGCACCGGCGGCACCATCGCGGGTACCGCCGCGGCCGCCGACGACCACCTGGGCTACCAGGCCGCCCAACTGGGCATCCAGACCCTGCTGGCCGGGGTGCCGGCCTTGAAGGACTGGCCGGTGGAGGCCGAACAGCTCGCGCAGCTCGACAGCAAGGACGCCACGCACGCGCTGTGGCAGGCGCTGGCGCAGCGCGCGAGCCACCACCTGGCGCGCCCCGAGGTGGCCGGCGTCATCGTCACGCACGGCACGGACACGATGGAGGAGGCCGCCTACTTCCTGCACCGCGTGCTGGCGCCGCGCGACAAGCCGGTGGTGTTCACCGGCGCCATGCGCCCGGCCACGGCGCTCATGGCCGACGGCCCGCAAAACCTGGTGGACGCCTTGACCCTGGCCGCCACGCCGGGCGCGCGCGGCGTGCTGGTGACCATGGGCGGCGGCGTGCATGGCGCGGCCGAGGTGCGCAAGCAGCACAGCTACCGGCTGGACACGCTGTCCTGCGGCGACGCCGGCGCGCTGGGCTTCGTGGAGGCCGGCCGGCTGCGCCGCCTGCGCGACTGGCCCGCGGGCGAGGCGCTTGGGCTGGCCGCCGTGAGCGCGCCCGTGGCGCACTGGCCGCGCGTGGACGTGGTGATGTCGCACGGCGGCGCGGACGGGCGCGTCGTGCGCGCGCTGCTGGCCGCGGGCACGGACGGCCTGGCCGTGGCCGCCACCGGCAACGGCACGCTGCACGCGGCGCTGCTGGCCGCGCTGGAGGAAGCGGCGGCCCGGGGCGTGCCGGTGCTGGTGGCCAGCCGCTGCGCGCACGGCGGCGTCATCGCGCAGCCGGGGCAGCGCTTCGAGACGGCCGGCACGCTCACGCCGGTGGCCGCGCGCATCGAGTTGCTGCTGCAACTGCTGGCGCGGCGCGCGGCGGCGGCAGGGCCGGATGGGGCCGCTTAAGACCCGCTGAGCAGCGGGTGCGCCGTGGCCGGCTGTGCCACGCAGCGCTGGCGGAACTCGTGGGCCGGCATGGGCTTGGCGAACAGGAAGCCCTGGACCATGTCGCAGCCCGTGTGCTTGAGCGTCTGCAGCTGCGCCTGGGTTTCCACGCCCTCGGCCACCACCTGCAGGCCCAGCTTGCGCGCCATGGCGCAGATGGCCTGCACCACGGCCAAGTCGCTTTGCGCGGCGGGCAGCCCGGCGACGAAGGAGCGGTCGATCTTGAGGCTGTGCACCGGCAGCCGGGTGAGGTAGGACAGGCTGGAGAAGCCCGTGCCGAAGTCGTCTATGGCCAGGCGCACGCCCAGCGCCTGCAGCCGCAGCAGCACCTGCAGGCCGTGCTCGGGGTTCTCGACGATGCCGGACTCGGTGAGCTCCAGCTCCAGCAGGTGCGGCGGCAGGCGGTGCGCGGCCAGCGCGGCGGCCACCGTTTCCACGATGTCCGAGCGGTTGAGCTGGCTGGCCGAGACGTTGACGGCCACGCGCAGCGGCGCGGCGCCCTGCGCGGCGTTGGCGGCGTTCCACGCCTGGGCGTCACGCGCGGCCTGGTCCAGCACCCAGGCGCCTATCTCGCGGATGAGGCCGCTGGCCTCGGCCACGGGGATGAACTGCCCCGGCGGCACCAGCCCGCGGTGCGGATGGTTCCAGCGCAGCAGCGCCTCGGCGCCCACCAGGCGGCGGCCGTCCATGCTCCATTGCGGCTGGTACCACAGCATGAGCTCGCCCTCGGCCAGCGCGCGGCGCAGGTCGGTTTCCAGGTGCAGCCGCTCCAGCACGGGGGCTTCCATGTCGGCGCTGAAGAGCTGCACGCCCATGCGGCCGCCGCCCTTGGCCGCGTACATGGCCATGTCGGCCGCGCGCAGCAGCGTGGTGGGGTCCTGCGCGTCGCCGGGGTAGAGGGCCACGCCCACGCTGGAGCCCATGCGCACCTCCTGGCCGGGGACGGCGATGGGCTCGCTCACGACTTCGAGCACGCGCTGCGCCAGCGCATGCGCCAGGGTGCGGCCCTCGTCGGCGGGCAGCGCCTCGCGCACCAGGACGAACTCGTCGCCGGCCAGCCGCGCGGCAAAGCCGTGGTGAGCCACCAGGGCGGTGAGGCGCTGCGCGATGGCCTTGAGCACCAGGTCGCCGCTTTCGTGGCCCAGCGAGTCGTTGACGGCCTTGAAGTGGTCCACGTCCACGAAGAAGAGGGCCACGCTGTGGCCGTGCTCGCGCGCGGTGGCGATGGCGAGGTCCAGCCGCTCGCGCAGCAGCACGCGGTTGGGCAGCCCGGTGAGGGCGTCGTGCTTGGCCAGCCGGTAGGCCTCGGCCGAGGCTTCCTCCAGCATGCGGGTGCGCTCGGCCACGCGGCCCTCCAGCGTGTCGCGCGCCTCGCGCAGTTGCGCCGTCATCCGGTTGAAGGCCTGGGCCAGCAGGCCCACCTCGTCGCGGCTGTGCACGCGCACCTGGTGGTCCAGGTCGCCCGCGGCCACGTGGCCGGCGGCGATGGTCACCTCGCGCAGCGGCTTGAGCACCACGCGCGCCAGCACCGCCATGCCGGCCATGCCCAGCAGGCCCATGAGCGCGGCCGCACCCATGGAGGTTTCCAGGAACATCAGCAGTTGCTGGCGGAACGAGGCCGTGCTGAGCGACACCACCACGTAGCCCTGGGGTTCCTGCGGCGCGCTCGCGGCCTGGCTGCCGGGCATGGCCGGCCCGGCGGCCAGCAGCACGGGGGCGACGAAGTTCACCGGCACGTTGGCGGGCAGCAGCAGCCCCTGGAGCTCGCCCAGCATGGTGGGCTCGGGATGGCGCTGCGTCGTCGGCAGCTCGGCCGGCCCGGCCGTGCCGTGGCGCGACAAGACGCGGCCGGAGAGGTCGAACACCGTGACGCCGGCCACGTCGGGGAAGGAGGAGGCGCCGTGGGCCACGTGCTCCAGCTCGGCCGCGTCGCCGGAGAACACGCCCATCTGCGCCTGCTCGGCCACGGTCTTGGCCAGGCTCAGGCCCAGCTCGCGGAAGGTGGCGCTCTGGCGCTGCTGGTGGCGCACCACCAGGCTCGCCACCAGCGCCACGGTGGTCAGCAGGATGAGCAGTGCCGCATAGAGGCCCAGCTTGCTGGCCAGGCCGTGCCAGGGTTTAGTCATGGATGCTTTCCGCGGAGCGCAGCACGTCTTCCGCCAAGGGTACTTTGAGCACCTGCGCGGCGCGGCGGTTGATGACCAGCGCCGCGCGCCGCGGCGCCAGCGGGGCCGCGCCCAGGCCGCGCGGGGCCAGCAGGCGCAGCGCGACGTCGGCGCACTGCAGGCCCAGGTCTTCGTAATCCCACTCCAGCGCGTACAGCGCGCCCGCGCGGGCCCAACTGCCGGCCGGGCCCACCAGCGGCACGCGCTGGCGCATGGACACCGTCAGCAGCGCGCGCGCGGCCTGGGGCGAGAGCACCTGCGCGTCGGCCAGCACCATGAGCGCGTCCAGCGCGGAGGCTGCGCGCTCCACGGTGGGCTGCACGTCGGCGGCGGACTCCACCGGCAGCGGCTGCAGCTCCAGCCCCGCGCGGCGCGCGGCCTGCAAGGCCGCCTCCAGCCGCGGGCTGCCTTCGGCCGCGTGCAGGACCAGGCCCACGCGGCGCGCCGCGGGCAGCATGCGGCGCAGCTGCGCGAACTGCGTGGCGGGGTCGTGTTCCAGCATCACGCCGGGCAGCGTCGTGGTGGGTGCGCCGCAGGACATGAGCCGCACGCTGCCGGCCTGCGCGCGGGCCGCCTGCTCGCCCGCGGCGCCCACGCCCACGAGCAGGTCCACGCCGCCGCCGCGCACGGCCGCCTCCAGCCCCGCACCGGGCTGCGCGTCGGCCGGCATCAGCCGCACCTGCGCGGCGCTGGCGAGCGCCCTGGCGGCGCTTTGCGCCATCACTTCGAGCTTGCCGGGCTGCGGCGGCATGACCAGCAGCACCGTGCGCGTGGCGCCTTGGGCCAGCACCAGGCCGCAGCCCAGCGCCAGGGCCCAGCCGCAGGCCAGCGCGCGCGCCGTCGGGCTCGGGGTCTTGCCGGCCTGGAGCAAGCGGCTGCGGCTCACAGGCTCTTCTCAAGCCGCAGCAGCAGCGTGCGGCCGGGCTGGGGCAGCCAGGTCAGCGGAAGGTGCTCCTGGCCGGCGGGCTGCATGGCGTGGCGGTCCAGCGCGTTGTAGACCGACAGCGCGCCGCGCCAGCCCGGCAGCGCCGTGGCCGGCAGGTTGAGCGTGGCGTTAAGCAGCATGCAGCCCGGCAGCCGCTCGCCCTGCAGCGTGCGCACGCTGGAGGTGCTGCGCGCCTCCAGCGCCAGCGTGCTGCCGCTGCCGCCCAACTGCAGCATCAGCGCGCCCTTGGCCAGCAGCCGCGGCGAGTTGGAGAGGGCCGAGCCGGCCTCGTGGGCCTTGCTGTCCTGCCACGACAGCGACCACCGCGTTTCCAGCCCCGAGCCCAGGCGCCAGTCGATCTGGCCCTCGACACCCGTGGTGCGCACGCTGCCGCCGTTGGCGTACTGCAGCAGGTTGGGCGCGACCTCCTGGACGTCTATGAGCCGGTTCAGCACGTTGTGATAGAGGGACAGGCTGGTCTGCCAGCGCTCGCTCCAGCCCGCCTCCCACACGGCTTCCGTGGTGCGTATGCGTTCAGGCTGCAAGGCGGGGTTGGGCCGTTGCGTGGCGCCGCCGTCGGTGTACCAGAGCTCGAAGGCGTTGGGCGCGCGGTAGGCCGTGCCCTGCAGCAGCTTCAAGGCGTGGCGCTCCGCGGGCTGCCAGATCAGGCCCAGCCGCGGGCTGGTGGTGCTGCCGAAGGTGCTGTAGCGGTCGGTGCGCAAGCCGGCGTTGACGCGCAGGTGCGGCGCGAGCGAGCGCTCCAGCTGGACGAAGAAGCCGCGCGAGGAGCCGCTGTGCAAGTCGTCCAGGATGGTGGCCGCGGCGCTGTAGTAGAGCTGGCGCATGCGCGAGTCGCGCTGGAAGTCCGCCCCCAGCTTGAGCCGCGTGCGCTCGTCCACGCGCTGGTCCAGCACCGTTTCGAGGCGGCCCCAGTGGCCCTCTGTGAAGTCGAAACTGGCGCCGCCGTCGGCGCGGGTGATGTAGTCGCCCCAGTAGTGGTAGCTGTTGATGGAGCCGCTCAGGCGCAGCAGCGCGCCGTCCCAGACCTCGGCCTCGCGGCCCAGGCGCAGGTAGCGCTGCATCTGCTGGTACGCGTTGCGCGGGTCGGACAGCGTGGTGGCGTAGGCGCCGGTGGGCACCTGCTTGTGCCAGTCCTGGGCGCCGGCCTGCAGGCTCCAGCCGTTGACGCGCAGGCTGCCCTGGAGTTGCAGGGTGCGCAGCGCATCGGCGCCGCTGGAGCGGCCGGCCGTGGGCGTTTGGGCGGCCAGTTGCGGGAAGTAGAGGCTGGTGCCGTCGCTGTGCGTGGCGGCCAGCGACAGCGCGTACTCCAGGCCGCCCTCGCGCTGGCCGCCGCCCAGGCGCAGCCCGCGCGTGCCTTGCGAGCCGGCGCGGGCCTCGGCCTGCCAGCCGCGGTAGTCGCGGCCCTGCTTGGTGGTCACGTCCACCACGGCGAACACGGCCGAGGCGCCGTACAGCGACGAGCCCGGGCCGCGCACGACCTCTATGCGCTCCACGCTGCCCAGGTCCACCAGCGCGTCCTGGCCCAGGGCGGCCTGGCCGTAGACGTTCTCGTTGACGCGCTGCCCGTCCACCAGCAGCAGGATGCGGCCGTTCCAGTCGCCCGGGCGCAGCAGGCCGCGCACGCCCACGTAGTCGTAGACGAGGTCGTTGCTGGTGTGAAAGCCGGGCAGGCTGCCCAGCGCCTCGGCCAGCGTGCGCCAGCCGAAGCGCTCGATGTCCGTGGCGGTGATGACGGAGACGGAAGAAGGCGCGTCGCTGGCCGACTGCTCGAAGCCCGACGCCGCGAAGACCGAGGGAACCTCGCGCAGCAGCAGCTCTTGGGCGGCGGCGGCCCGGGGCAGCAGTGACAGCGTGCAGGCCAGCGCGCCGCTTGCGGCGGCCCACGCCCGGGGCGCGGCGTGGAAAGGCGCGCGGCGGCCCGGGCCGCCGCGGGAAAAGTCACTGCTCATTGTCGTTATTGCATCACCGCATCCAGGCCTTTTTCGGCCGGGCGGCGTGCAACTTGAAGCAGGACGGCGTTTTTGAGGCTTTTTCGATGCTTTTGCGCGACGGCAGGCCGGGCTTTCCATGAAAAACGCCGGCGCGATGGCCGGCGTTGTCCGTCACGAAGGCAAGCGCCGCGGCGTCAGACCACCGTGAGCTTCACGTCCACGTTGTTGCGCGTGGCGTTGGAGTAGGGGCAGACCTCGTGGGCCTCGGCCACGAGCTTCTCGGCCGCGGCGCGGTCCATGCCGGGGACGGAGATCTGCATGTCCACCTGGATGCCGAAGGCGCCGGGCTTGTTGGCGTGCGGGCCGATGGCCACTTGCGAGGTGATGGACACCTCGGCGGGCAGTTGCAGCTTCTGCCGTCCGGCCACGGCCTTCATGGCGCCGATGAAGCAGGCGGAGTAGCCGGCCGCAAAGAGCTGCTCGGGGTTGGTGCCCTGGCCGCCGTCGCCGCCGAGCTCCTTGGGGGTGGAGAGGTTCACGGTCAGGCGGCCGTCGTCGGACTTCGCGCTGCCGGTGCGGCCACCCGTGGCAGTGGCCGTTGCGGTGTAGAGGGCTTTCTCGATTGCCATGGTCATCCTCGTTTGTCGTTGAAGGGGGCAGCGAGTGTAGGAAGCGCGGCGCCCGGGTCTCCCGGGCAAATTCCCTGCCGCGACCAAGGGAATGCGGCTTGCCGTCCGAGCGCTCATTGCCACCTTCCTTTTCCCGGCACATCCATGACCGCCAACAACCTTCCAGCGGCCTTGCGCCGCTCCCTGCGCCGCACTTTCGGACTGCGCGAGCTGCGTGAAGGCCAGCAGGCCGTGATCGAGCGCGTGCTTGCCGGCCAGGACACGCTGGCCGTGATGCCCACGGGCGCGGGCAAGTCGCTGTGCTACCAGTTGCCGGCGCTGCACCTGGACGGGCGCACCGTGGTCGTCTCGCCGCTGATCGCGCTGATGCACGACCAGGCCAGCAAGCTTGAGGAGGCCGGCGTGGAGGCCGCGCAGCTCAACAGCGCGCGGCCCGCGGCCGAGCAGAAGGACTCCATGGCGCGCATCGCGCAGGCGCGCAGCGACATCGTGTTCACCACGCCGGAGCGGCTGGCCGACACGGCCTTCCTGGAGACGCTGCGCCAGGCCGGCGTGGCGCTGCTGGTGGTGGACGAGGCGCACTGCATCTCGCAGTGGGGGCACGACTTCCGCCCGGCCTTCCTGGGCATAGGCGCGGCGCTGCGCACCCTGGGCGACCCGCCCGTGCTGGCGCTCACGGCCACGGCCACCGAGCAGGTGATTGCCGACATGCGCCGCCACCTTGGGCGGCCCAAGCTGGAGATCGTGGACACGGGCGTGTACCGCCCCAACCTGCGGCTGCAGGTGGCCGTGTGCGACAGCGAGAAGCACAAGTTCGAGACGCTGCAGCGCGCCTTGGGCAAGACCGACGGCCCCGGCATCGTCTACACCGCCACCGTGAAGACCTGCGAGGAGCTTTATCAGCGCCTGGGGGCCGCGGGCGAGAGCGTCACGCGCTACCACGGCAAGCTGCGCGCGGCCGAGCGGCAGGCGAACCAGGAGCGCTTCATGGGCGGGCAGGCGCGGGTGATGATCGCCACCAACGCCTTCGGCATGGGCATAGACAAGGCGGACCTGCGCTTCGTCCTGCACTACCAGCTCCCGGGCAGCCTGCTGGCCTACTACCAGGAGGCCGGCCGCGCCGGGCGCGACGGCGAGGCGGCCGACTGCGCGCTGCTCTACCACCGGCCCGACCGGCAGGTGCAGCAGTTTTTCCTGGCGCGCAGCCGCCCCGACGCGGACGAGCTGCGCTCGGTGGTGCAGGCGCTGGGCGAGGCGCCGCTGCCGGTGGCGGCGCTGCTCAAACGCCTGCCGGGCTTCACGCGCCACCGGCTCATGCACGCGCTCACGCTGCTGCGCGACGCGGGCATGGTGCGCGCCAACCGCACGCGGGCGTGGTCGCTGCTGCGCGGGGTGGAGCACCTGGACATCACGCCGCTGGTGGCCGATTACGCGGCCCGCGCCGAGCACGAGCACGAGGCGCTGGAGCGCATGGTGTTCTACGCGCAGACGGGCCGCTGCCGCTGGCGTGCGCTGCTGGAGTACTTCGAGCAGGAGCCGCCCTTCGAGGGCGAGCACTGCGGCCACTGCGACAACTGCCTGAATTTCGCCAGCGCCCAGGAGGCGGCGCGGCAGCAGGACGCCGCGGCGGCCAGCGCCAGGGCCGTTGCCCCGGCGGCGGCCAACGAGACCATTGCCGCCTCGGCGCTGCAGGAGCAGCCGCGGCCGCAGGCGGTGCAGCCCGGGCCGGAGGTGGTGGTGGGTGAGCCGCAGCCTGCCTCGGTGCCCATGGGGGGGCTGCGCAAGCCGGGCCGCCCGCCCTCGCTGTCGGCGCCCGCGGCCTTCCAGGTGGGCGAGGCGGTGCGCGTGCCGCGCTACGGCAGCGGGCGGGTGGCCTCGTCCAGCGCCGGCGAGGTGGCCATCAAGTTCCCGGACGGGCGCACGCGCAGTTTCGTGACGCAATACGTGCAGCGGGACGCGGCACCCAGCGCGGCAGCGGGTTGATCTCGGCAAGGCAGGACAAAATCCCCCGGACAGCCGGGGTGCCTCACCCCAGCGCCGCGCGGCGGCATGCGCCGTGCGCTGCCCGGGTGGGTTGCATGAAACGAGAAGATCCGCTGAACGATTTGCCGACGCTGCCTCTTCGCGCCACGCCTGGCCTGCACGTGCAGGACCTGGCCTGGCTGTTGCCGGCGTCCGTCCTGTTCCTGCTGGCGCTGGTGCCCACGACGTTGCAGGCGCAACTGTTGTTGTCAGGCGCGCTGCTGGCGGCGCTGGTGCCCTGCCATTACTTCGGCCGCCATGCGCACACGCTGCGCGCGCAGTCGCTGTGGCGGCTGACGGTGATTGCCGTGTGCACGCTGCTGTCGCTGCGCTACATGCACTGGCGGGCCACGGAGTCCATGCCGCTGCAGTTCGGCATGGCCGCCATGGTGGGCGGGCTGCTGCTGTTCCTGGCCGAGGCCTACGGCTTCGTGAACATGGTGCTGGGCTTCATGATCAACAGCGCCCCGTTCCACCGCCGCAGCGTGCCGCTGCCGGCCGACGAGCGCGCGCTGCCCACGGTGGACGTGTTCATTCCCACCTACAACGAGGACGCGGCCGTGCTGCGGCCCACCGTCATCGCCGCCACGCAGTTGAACTACCCCGCGCACAAGCTGCGCGTGTACGTGCTGGACGACGGCGGCACGGCGCAAAAGCTCGCCGACCCCGATGCGCTGCGCGCCGACGCCGCGCGGCGCCGCGCCGAATCGCTCAAGGCGCTGGCCGAGCGCTACGGCGCCACCTACCTCACGCGCGAGCGCAACCTGCACGCCAAGGCCGGCAACCTCAACGCGGCGCTGGCGCACGCGCGGGGCGAGCTGCTGCTCATCCTGGACTGCGACCACATCCCCACGGCCGACTTCCTGCGGCGCACGGTGGGCTTCTTCCTGGCCGATCCCAAGCTGTTCGTGCTGCAGACGCCGCACAACTTCGTGAGCCCCGACCCGCTGGAGCGCAACCTGGACACGCACCACGAGTCGCCGGCGGAGAACGAGCTGTTCTACGACGTGATGCAGCCGGGGCTGGACTTCTGGGGCACGTCCTTCTTCTGCGGCTCGGCCGCGGTGCTGCGCCGTTGCGTGATCGACGAGTTGGGCGGCATCTCCGGCCGCACCATCACCGAGGACGCCGAGACCACGCTGGACGCGCTCTCGCTGGGCTACAAGGCCGCCTACTACAACCGGCCCATGGTGTCGGGGCTGCAGCCCGAGACTTTCGCGGGCTTCATCGTCCAGCGCGTGCGCTGGGGGCAGGGCATGTGGCAGATCTTCATGCTCAAGAACCCGTGGAAGCAGCCCAAGCTGCGGCTGGTGCAGCGCATCCTGTACACCAACTTCGCCTTCTACTGGGGCTTTGCCGGCGCGCGATTGATCATGCTGCTGGCGCCGCCGGCCTACCTGCTGCTGGGCATCAACCTGTGCGACACCACGGCGGACCAGTTGCTGGCCTATGCGGGGCCGGCGCTGCTGGGCTCCCTCGCCAGCACGCAGTTCATCTACGGGCGGGTGCGCTGGCCCTTCGTGTCGCAGCTCTACGAGATCGTGCAGTCGGTGCACGTGGTGCGGGGGCTGTGGGAAGTCATGCGCAGGCCCACGGCGCCGTCGTTCAAGGTCACGCCCAAGGGCGAGACGCTGGACGCGGATTTCGTCTCCTCGCTGGCGCGACCTTTCTACGTGCTGCTGGCGCTGACCGCGGCGGCCGTGCTCGCGGGCCTGTACCGCTGGCAGCACGAGCCGTGGAACCAGGGCGCCATCGCCTTCGTCCTGTTCTGGGGGGCGCTGGACTTGCTGCTGCTGCTGGGCGTGCTGGGCATCACCTTCGAGCGCCGGCAGTTGCGCAACGAGCCGCGCGCGCCGCACGAGGAGGGCGTGGTGCTGCACAGCGGGCGGCGCACCTGGACGGGCGCGACGGTGGACGCTTCGTCCACCGGCTTGGGCGTGCAGTTGTCGCCGCGGCCTGAGGGCTTTGGCGGCCTGGCGCCGGGGCTGCGCGTGGACGTGGAGCTGCCGGGGCGCCAGCGCCGGCTGCACGCGACCGTGCTGGGCGTGAGGCCGCGGCGCGACGGCAGCGTGGGCGTGGGCCTGCGCTACGCCTTCGACAGCGTGCTGCAGGAGCGGCTGGCGGTGGACCTGGCCTTCGGCTCCAGCGAGGTGCTGGTGGCCAACAACCGCCGCCGCCATGCCGGGCGCAGCGTGTTGCGCAGCCTGGCGGCGCTGTTCAGGCACGCGCTCACCGACGGGCTGGACCACCTGCTGCACCTGCGCGAGCTGTGGGTGCAGCGCCAGCGGGCCCGGGCGGCGCAGCGGCGGGACAAGCGGAGAACGATGGATGAGCACAGCCATGAGGCTTGAGATGAACGAATTGCGGCGCTGGTGGCGGGCCGCGCGGGCGGCGGGTGCGGCCGTGGGCCTGGCGGCGGGCCTGTGTGCGCTGCCCGCCGTGGCGCAGCCGGTGGCGCCGGGCGAAGCGCCGGTGGCGGCGCCCGTGCCTTCGCCCAGCCCCGTGGCCGCCGGTGCCGTGGCCACCACGTGGTCGCTGCCGCTGTCGCGCTTCACGGGCGACACGGCGCCGCTGCGCGTGCAGGGCGTGCAGGGGGAGCTGCGGCTGTCGCTGCCCATGCCGGCGCTGCTGTCGCCCAGCGAGGTGGTGCTGGAACTGGTGGGCACGGCGTCGCAGGCGCTCATCAACAGCTCGCAAGTGGCGGTGGAGCTCAACGGCCGCGTGGTGGCGCAGCAGCGCCTGGCCGGCCAGAGCGCGCTGCGCCTGTCCGTCGCGCTGCCGGTGAGCCTGCTGCACGAGGGCTACAACGAGGTGCGGCTGGCCTTTGCGCAGCACTACCACGAGCGCTGCGAGTACCCCATGGCGCCGGAGCTGTGGACGCAGATCGACCCGGTGGCCTCGCGCTTCGTGGTGCGCGCCGCGCCGCGCGCGGTGCCGCTGCGGCTGGACCGGCTCGACGAGCTGTTCGACAAGCGCAGTTGGGACGAGGCGCCGCTGGTGCCCGTGTTCACCGCCGCGGCGCCGGACGCCGGGGTGCTGTCCGCGCTGAGCTTGGTGGCGCAGGGCATAGGCCAGCGCTACGACTACCTGCCCGTGCGCGTGGGCAGCGCGCGGCTGCCGGCGCGGCTGGAGGCCGTGGCCGAGGCCCTGCCGCCGGGGGCGCGCGGCGGCGTGGCGGTGGGCACGCTGGCGCAGATGGCGCCCATGCTGGCCGGCGTGCCCTTGCCCGCCGGCGGCGCGCCGGTGGCGGTGCTGCGGCGGCTGCCGGGGGACGAGGGGCGCTTCCTGCTCGTTTTGGCCGCGCAGGACGCGGCGGGGCTGGAGCAGATCGCCCGCGCCTTTGCCATGCCGCGCATGCCCTGGCCGGACAAGCCGTGGGCCACGGTGAGCCAGTTGCGCATGCCGCCGCTGGGCTCGGTGACGGGGGCGGCGGCTTCGCTGCGGCCGGCCACGCAGGCCTTTCCGCTGAGCGCCCAGGGCTTCAGGACCGTCACGCTGGCGGGCATGGGCGGCAGCGGCGGCGCGTCGGTGCGCTTCTGGAACCCGGCGTGGCAGGGGCGGGTGCAGGTGCGCGTGCATGCGGCCTACGCGGCGGGCATGGCGCCGCAGTCGGCGCTCAACGTGGTGGCCAATGGGACGATGCACGGCTCCATCCCGCTGGACAACCCGGCCGGCGGCGTCTACGACAACTACGCCGTGACCGTGCCCGCGGGTGCCCTGCGCCCGGGCTGGAACACGCTGACGCTGCAGCCCAACCTGGTGCCGCGCAACAACGGCGGCGAGTGCCAGGCCTTCTTCCCCGGCAACCTGGCGGTGACGGTGTACGAGGACACGACGCTGCAGACCTTTGGCGGCAGCCCGCTGCAGCGGCCGGACCTGGGGCTGCTGGCCTACAGCGGCCGGCCCATGCCGGACGTGCCCGTGGGCGTGGGCATGGCGGTGCAGCTCACCGACGCGCAGGACGCCACGGTGGGCGCGGGGCTGACGCTGCTGTCCAAGCTGGCGCAGGTGTTCCGCGGCCCGCTGCTGCGCACGCAGCTCACGGTGGGCGCGGCCCAGGGCGTGACCAACCACGTGTGGGTGGGCCCCGTGGGCGGCTTGCCCGACGCCGTGCGGCGCGCTGCGGGGCTGGACGCGCAGGGCGGGCTGGACGTGCCCGTGCCGCTGATCCAGACCAGCGACGTGCCCGTGCGCGAGGGCCAGGTGCTGCTGGCGCTGCGCGACCAGGTGGACGCCTTCGGCGCCGCGCCGGGCACGCTCTCGGCCCAAGCGGCGGTGGCGCCGGCGCTGCAGGGGCGCAGTGCGGCGGTGACCACGCTCGACAAGGGCGAGCCGGTGACGGTGTTCACCGCGCTGGACGCCGCGGCGCTGGAGGCCGGCATGCGCCAGCTCGTGGGCCATGGCGCGTGGAGCCAGCTCAAGGGCAGCGTGGCGCTGTGGCGCGCGGGCGAGGAGCCGCTGCAGACCGTGACGCCGGACGACGCGCCCTTCACCGCCTACTCGCTGCGCGGCGGCCTGGGCCTGTGGATTTCGCAGTACCCGTGGTGGGCGCTGTCCTTCCTGCTGGTGCTGCTGGGCTCGGTGGTGTGGCTGCTGCGCACGTCGCTGGCACGCTACCGCCGCCGCCACCTGCCCGCGCAGCCCGCGCGTCGGCATGACGACAAGGCTTGACCCTCCCCCAAACACCAAGACGAGACGATGAGCGAACGAGTGAATTCCAACCTCAACCGCCTGGGCCGCGGCCTGGCCGTGATGGGCCTGCTGGCGGCCTTGCATGGGGGCGCGCGGGCGCAGGCACAGGAGGCGGCGCCGCTGTTCATTGGCGGGGTGCAGGCCTCGTCCTTGGGCGGCTATGCGTATGCGGGCCTGATCAAGCCGTTTGCGGGTGCGCGCTTGGGCGAGGGCTGGTTCCAGCGCTCGGTGGCCAGCATGCTGACCTACCGCTACGACACGACGCTGCAGGGCAGCACGCGCAGCGTGCACGCGCGCGCGCCGGGGCTGGAATACGCGATTGGCCGGGCGTGGAGCGGCGAGCGCTCGTCGCTGGAGCTGTCGGCGGGCATTGGGCTGCGCTACACGCGGCTGAGCCCGGTGGACCCGGACAGCAGCGTGCGCGGCACGCATTGGGCGTTCACGCCGCAGCTCATCGCGCGGCAGGCGTTCACGCAGTCGGTGGATGCCGACGTGCTGGCGTCCTACAGCGCCGGGCCCAACAGCCGCTACGTGCGTGCGCGGCTGGGTGCGCGGCCGGCGGCGCTGGGCTGGCGTGTGGGCGTGGAATCCACGCTGTCCTCCGGCGAAAGCTACCGCCAGGTGGGCGTTGGGCTGTTCGGGGCGCGCTCGCTGGCGTCGGGGCTGTCGCTGGAGCTGAGCGCGGGGCGGCTGCGCGCGCGGGACGGGAACGAGGAGCCGTACATCGCGCTGGGGGTGGCGAAGTCGATGTGAGGGGCGGGCCGCCTACAAGTACGCCAAGCGTGGCCCGTTCGGTCGCCTAACGTGCCCAGGCCACCGTCAAGCGCCCGGCGCGGTCGAACGCAAACCGCCCCTCGACGAACCCCGTGCCGAACAGCGCCAGCGCCTGGTCGTAGTAGGTGGGCGGCTGGCCGACGAGGCCGGCGGTGCAGCCGGCGGGCCAGCGCAGGCCGTCGGCGCTCAGGGAGCGCAGCCGCTCCAACTGCCCCGTCAGCAGCCAGGGCCGCTGGCCGGACTGCAGCCAGGGCAGCAGCGCCGCCGAAAAGCCGGCCGGGGCCGCGCCTTGCGGGGCGCCGGTGTCGGTGCGCACCTGCTGCGGCAGCTCCTTGCCGGACTGCAGCAGCGCGGCCATGCCGCGGGTGAGGTGCATGAGGCGGGCTTTCAACGGGTCGTCCGCGTGCAGCAGGCCGGCCCAAAGGCAGCTGCGGATGGCGTCCCAGCTCCCCAGGGGTGGCGAGGACGCGTCCACGTGCCAGCCCAGCTTGTCGGCGTAGAGCGTCCAGTCCGGGACGAAGCCGCGCGGCGCGATGGCGGCCAGCAGCTTAGGGGTGCCGGCGGCGATGGCGTCCCAGGGGCCGGAGGCGTCTTCCCGCGCCAGGCCGCGCAACTGGTGCACGGCGAGGTAGCTCGGATTCAGGCGCAGCACGCCGCCGTCCAGCCTGAAGCCCAGCGGGCCGGGCAGGACGGTCGGCCCCAGGCCCGGCACTTCCACCACTTCCTGCGCGCGTATGCGCGCCAGCAGCCGCGTGGCCAGCGTGCGATGGCGCGGCTCGCGCCACAGCCGCGCGGCCTCGAACAGCGTGTGGGCGAGCCAGAGGTCGGCGTCGGCGGCGGCGTTGGCGTCCAGCAGCGTCCACTGGCCGTCGTCGTGGCGGCCCCAGCGCCAGCCGGGCAGCCGGTCGCCCAGCGCGCCCTGGGCGAGGTGGCGGTCCGTCCATTGCAGCAGGGTGTCGAAGCGCTCGCGGTCGTTGGCGACCAGGGCGAAGAAGAGGCTGTAGGCCTGGCCCTCGGAGGTGGTGTAGCGGGTCTGGTGCTGGTCGTCGATGACGCGGCCGTCGTCCTGGACGAACTTCTGCACGTAGGCCGACCACAGCGGCCAGCCGGGGCAGGCCTCGCGGGCGGCCAGTGGGGTGCAGGCGGGGGCCAGCGCCGCCGCGAGGACGAGGCGGCGCCGGCGGAAGCGGGGAGGTGATGCAGGCACGGTGGGCGCGCGGCGGCGTGGGGGGCTCGCCATCATGCCGGGGCACCCTTGCTGCCGCCGTGCAGGCGGATCGCTGTGCCGGGTTCAGGCGTGCGCGGCGGCCTTGGGTTGCACGCCGGCGGTTTCACGCTCGGCCGGGTCGGTGCCCATGAAGCGGTAGAGCAGGGCGCCGAGCACGCCGCCGGCCAGCGGGCCTATCCAGAACAGCCAGAGCTGCTCCAGCGCCCAACCGCCGACGAAGAGGCTCACGCCCGTGCTGCGCGCCGGGTTCACCGAAGTGTTGGTGACCGGGATGCTGATGAGGTGGATCAGCGTCAGGCAGAAGCCGATGGCGATGGGCGCGAAGCCGGCCGGTGCGCGCTTGTCGGTGGCGCCCATGATGACGATGAGGAACATCATGGTGAGCACCACCTCGGTGACGGCGGCCGTCATGAGCGAGTAGCCGCCGGGCGAATGCGCCGCATAGCCGTTGGAGGCCAGCCCGCCGGAGAGGCTGAACCCCTCCTTGCCGCTGGCGATGAAGTACAGCACCGCGCCGGCGAATATCGCGCCCAGCACCTGGGCGACGACGTAGGGCGGCACCTCCCTGGCCGGGAAGCGACCGCCGGCCCACAGGCCCACGGACACGGCCGGGTTGAGGTGGCAGCCCGAGATGTGGCCTATGGCGTAGGCCATGGTGAGCACGGTGAGGCCGAAGGCGAGCGAGACGCCCACGAGGCCAATGCCCAAGTGCGGAAAGGCCGCCGCGATCACCGCGCTGCCGCAGCCGCCCAAGACCAGCCAGAACGTCCCAACGAACTCCGCGAGGTACTTGTTCATCCGGTTTCTCCGGTGCAGGGGAGGGCCACGCGTGGGCGTGGGGCTGCGCAGGCAGCCGACAGAGAAATTAATTATTGAATGGCCTGTTGTCAGGTAAATATTACTCGTTATTGCCGAGTTTTCGGTTTGATAAATATATGTCGAATATGCGAGTGCGGTTTGTTGATGTCCGGACTCAAAAACTATTCGGAAATTTAAAAGTCGGTGGGCACTTATGGGCCTGGCCGTCCGGCCAGCGCTGGTTGCTGAGGCTGGACGACAGGTTTCAAGCCGGCTCAGGCCGCGGTGGCGAGGTATTCGCGCACCAGGGTCCGCGCCCTGTGCAGCCGGCTCTTGATGCAGGCGATGGACTCGCCGGTGCGCTGGGCGATGTCCTGCAGCGAGAGCTCCTCGAAGTCGCGCAGCAGCACGATTTCGAGGTGGTGGGCGGGCAGGGATTCCAGCGCGCGGGCAAGGTCCAGGCGCAGGCCGTCCTCGGCGCGGGTGGCGAGTTGGGCGAGCAGTTGCTCGTCGGACGGCTCCTCCCGCCAAACCCTGCGGGCCAGGCGCAGGCACTCGCGCCGCACCATGGTCATGAGCCAGCCCGAGAGCGCGGCGGCGGCGCGCAGTTGGGGCAGGCGCTGGGTGATGCGGATCAGCGACTCCTGCACCGCGTCGTCCACGTCGGCGGCGAGGCAGAAGCGGCGGGCGTAGCGGCGCAGGTCGGGCTGTGTCCTGCGCAGCAGCCCTTCGAGGGCGAGCGCGTCGCCCTGCATGGCCTGGCTGACCAGGGTGTCGCTGAAGGCCGACATGCTCAGCGCCGGCCGCGACTGAAATCCACGAGGGCGCACATGGGGCACCAGCCGAGCAGGCCGGTGAGGGCCAGGACGAGCAGCACGGCGCCCACGGGCAGCAGCAGCGTTTTGCCCAGCACGCCGGCCAGCAGCAGCACGACGCCGGCAAGGGCCAGCAGCACGCGGGCCAGGCGGTGGGGAGTGGACATGTTTTTCAGGTAGAGCATGGAGGGCCTCTTGTGGCGAAGCCGGGAGTGGCTTCGGGGGACAAGAGGAGGCCGGGGCGGAAAAGGATTCGCACAAGGCAAAGATTTTTCTTGCTGCCTCTACGACTTCCTTGTGCCGTTCCTGCAGCGAACGGCAACCCCAACTCAAGCTCTACCTGCTGATTTGTGGAAACCCGTGGATTTTCCAAATGGGGTATGAAATCCGGATAACCCTCACCCCGCCAACTGCTCCAACTGCTCCCCCAATTCCAGCCACCGCATTTCCAATTCCTCGATCTCGTCTTCCAGCGCCTTCAATTGCCGCCCCGCGTCGGCGCGCTGCTGAGGGGACAAATCGGCGGCGCCCAGGGCAGCGAGGGCGTTGTCGCGTTCGGTGGTGGCGGTGGACAGGCGGGTTTCGACCTTCTTCAGCTCGTTCTTGAGCGGCTTGGCCATCTCGTTGAGCTTCTGCCGCTGCGCGGCCGCCGCCTTGCGCTCTTCCTTGCGGTTGACCGGGGCGCCGTCCGGCGAAGCCGCCGCAATGGCCGCCGCTTCGGCCGACGCGGCGTCCTTCAGCGCGCGGGCGGCTTCCTTGGCCTGGTCCAGCAGCCAGCGCTGGTAGTCGTCCAGGTCGCCGTCGAAGGGTTCGACGCCGCCGCGGCTCACCAGCCAGAACTCATCGCACACCTCGCGCAGCAGGGCGCGGTCGTGGCTGACCAGCATCACCGTGCCCTCGAACTCGTTGAGCGCCATGGACAGCGCTTCGCGCGTCGTCAGGTCCAGGTGGTTCGTCGGTTCGTCCAGCAGCAGCAGGTTGGGCTTCTGCCAGACCAGGCTGGCCAGCACCAGGCGCGCCTTTTCGCCGCCAGAGAGCGTGCCTATGGGCTGCGCCGCCATCTCGCCGCCGAAGCGGAACTGGCCGAGAAAATCGCGCAGCTCCTGCTCGCGTGCCTGCGGGCTCACGACCTTGGCCAGGCGGATCATGTGGGACAGCGGCGTGTCCTCGCCGTGCAATAAATCCATTTCCTGCTGCGCGAAGTAGCCGATGGACAGGCCCTTGCCCTCGGTCATGGTGCCGGCGATGGGCGAGAGTTCGCGCGCCACCGTCTTCACCAGAGTGGACTTGCCTTGTCCGTTGGCGCCCAGGATGCCGATGCGCTGCCCCGCCAGCACCGTGCGGTTGACGTTGCGCACGATGGTCACCGAGCCGCCGTCCTCCTGCGGATAGCCGCACTCCATGGCGCGCAGGCTGAGCATGGGGTTGGGCAGGCTCACCGGCTCGCGGAACTGGAAGGAGAAATCGCTGGCCGTGAGCACGGGCGCCAGCTTTTCCATGCGGTCCAAGGCCTTCACACGGCTCTGGGCCTGTTTCGCCTTGGTGGCCTTGGCTTTGAAGCGATCAATAAAACGCTGGAGCTGGGCGATCTTGTCCTGCTGGCGCTCGTAGGCCGAGGCCTGCTGGCTCAAGCGCTCGGCGCGCATGCCCTCAAACGCCGAGTAGTTGCCGCCGTAGCGGTCGAGCTTGGCGTCCTCCAGGTGCAGCGTCACGCCGGTGATGGCGTCCAGGAATTCGCGGTCGTGCGAGATCACCAGCAGCGTGCCCTTGAAGCGCTGCAGCCAGCCTTCCAGCCAGACCAGGGCGTCCAGGTCCAGGTGGTTCGTGGGTTCGTCCAGCAGCAGCAGGTCGGCCGGGCACATCAGTGCGCGGGCGAGCTGCAGGCGCATGCGCCAGCCGCCGGAGAAGCTGTTCACCGGGGCGTCGAGCTGCTGGAGCTTGAAGCCCAGGCCCAGCAGCAGCGCCTGCGCGCGGGCGCGCGCGTCGAAGGCGCCGGCCTCCTCCAGCTTGACGTGCGCCTCGGCGATGGCGTGGCCGTCGTTGCCGGACTCGGCGGCGGCCAGGGCGTCGCGCGCCTCCACCAGCGGGATGTCGCCGTCCAGCACGAAATCGGTGGCGGGCTGCTCCGTCTCCGGCATGGCCTGCGCGACTTCGCCCAGGCGCCAGGTCGGCGGCATCTCGAAATCGCCCGCGTCGGCGTGCAGCCGGCCGGCCATGAGCGAAAACAGGCTGGATTTGCCCGCGCCGTTGCGGCCCACCAGGCCGGCCTTCTCGCCGGGGTTGAGGACGACGTTGGCGCCTTCCAGCACCACCTTGGCCCCGCGGCGCAGGGTGACGTTGCGCAGCGTGATCACTGGCCGGCCTCCTTGGGTTCCTGGGCTTCCTTGGGCGGCTGTACCAGCTCGGTGAGCATTTCGCGCGTGAGCAGCAGCACTTGGTCGTCGCCGGCGCTGGTGGGCAGCCAGGCCGGGCCCAGGTGCGGGAAGGCGTCCTCGAAGTATTGGCGCTCGTTGCCGATCTCCAGCACCAGCACGCCGTGCGGCGTGAGGTGGGCGGGCACGTCGCGCAGCAGGCGGCGCACGAAATCCATGCCGTCCGTGCCGCCGGCCAGGGCCAGCGCCGGCTCGGCGCGGTATTCCGGCGGCAGGGCCGCCATGCTCTCGGAGTTTACGTAAGGCGGATTGCAGAGAATCAGGTCGTAGGCGCCGTCGGCCGCCTGCAGGCCGTCGCCCAGGCGCAGCCGGATGCGTTCGGCCAGCTCATGCCGCTGCACGTTGATGCGGGCGACTTCCAGCGCCTCGGGGCTCAGGTCGGCGGCGTCCACCTCGACTTCCGGCCAGGCGAGGGCGCTGAGCACGGCCAGGCTGCCGTTGCCGGTGCACAGGTCCAGCACGCGGCGGGTGTCGGCGCTCAGCCAGGCGTCCAGCGTGCCGTCGGCCAGGGGCTCGGCGATGAGCGAGCGCGGCACGATCACGCGCTCGTCCACGTAGAAGGGCACGCCCTGCAGCCAGGCTTCCCGGGTCAGGTAGGCGGCGGGCTTGCGGGTGGCTATGCGCTCGTCCACCAGGGCGTTGACGGCGGCGGTCTCGTCGCCGCTGAGCTCGCGCTCGGCCACGCCGTCCAGGTCGTCCAGGGGCAGGCCCAGCTTCCACAGCGTCAGCCACACGGCCTCGTCGAAGGCGTTGGTGGTGCCGTGGCCGAAGCTCAGGCCGGCGTCTTCCATGCGCTGGGCGTTGTGCTCCAGGAGGGTGATGAGTTTCATGGGGTCAATCAGTGATATCGGTCCGAGAAGGCTCGGCAGGTGCCAGCCGGAGACTGGCACGCAGCACCCCCCTGATCCGTCATTCCCGCGAAGGCGGGAATCCAGGCGGTCCCCAAGCGGGCCGAAGGCGCATGGGCCGGCACGACGAGGCCGACATGGTGGCGGTCCTGCCGCTTCTCTGCGCTCTGGCGTGGGGCCGCCTGGATTCCCGCCTGCGCGGGAATGACGAAGTGGGGTGCGTGACGCCCTTGCTGGCGAGGGGACGTCGGCGTCATGGCCTCAAGCCGCGTCCGGCGCCGTCGCCGTCGCCAGCAGCCGCTCCAGCGTCCGCCGATAAACGTTCTTGAGCACCTCGATGCTCGCCGTCTCGACGTGCTCGTCGATCTTGTGGATGGTGGCGTTCAGCGGGCCGAACTCCACCACCTGCGGGCAGATCTTGGAGATGAAGCGGCCGTCCGAGGTGCCGCCGGTCGTGGACAGCTCGGTCTTCAAGCCCGTTTCGTCCGCGATGGCGCCGGCCAGCGCCGTGCACAGCGAGCCTTCGCGCGTGAGGAAGGGGTTGCCGCTCAGGGCCCAGCTCAGCTCGTACTGCAGGCCGTGGCGCTCCAGCACCTGCACCACGCGGCGCTTGAGGCCCTCGGCCGTGCTCTCGGTGCTGAAACGGAAGTTGAAGTCCACGACGGCCTCGCCCGGGATCACGTTGCCCGCGCCCGTGCCGGCGTGCAGGTTGGAGATCTGGAAGCTCGTGGGCGGGAAGTGCTCGTTGCCTGGGTCCCACTGCATGGCGACCAGCTCGGCCATCGCAGGCGCCAGCTCGTGCAGCGGGTTGCGCGCGAGCTGCGGGTAGGCGATGTGGCCCTGCACGCCCAGCACGCGCAACCTGCCCGAGAGCGAGCCGCGGCGGCCGTTCTTGATCATGTCGCCCAGCTTGTTGACCGAGGTAGGCTCGCCCACGATGCAGGCATCCAGCCGCTCGCCGCGCTGCTGCAGCAGCTCTACGAGGCGGATCGTCCCGTCGGTGCCCGGGCCCTCCTCGTCGCTGGTGATCATGAAGGCGATGGAGCCGGCGTGCTCCGGCTGCGCGGCGACGAACTCCTCCACCGCGACCACCATGGCGGCGATGGAGGTCTTCATGTCCGCCGTGCCGCGGCCGTAGAGCTTCCCTGCCCGGTGCGAGGGGACGAAGGGGTCGGAGGTCCACTGCGCCAGCGGGCCCGGCGGCACCACGTCGGTGTGGCCGGCGAAGGCGAAGGCGCAGCCCGGCTGCGTGCCGCGGCGAATGGCCCACAGGTTGGCGACGCGGAAATCGTCCGGGCCGTGCTGCAGCAGCTCGCATTCGAAGCCCAGGGCCTGCAGCCGTTGGGCGATCAGGGCCTGACAGCCGGCGTCCTCCGGCGTGACGGAGCGGCGCGCGACGAGCGCCTCGGCGAGTTCAAGGGTGGTGGTCATGGCGACACCGGGAAAGGGAAAGAGTGATGCAGTCATGCCCGTCCTCGGCGCCGTGTGTCGTCAGGGCGTAGCCGGGGAACGAAGCGGGCCTCCCGTCAGTGCGGGCGCTTCGTCCTTTGCTTCGTCATGCCCGCGAAAGCGGGCATCCACGATCGCCGGGGTGTTGCCTTCGAACCGCATTGCGCAAGGTCGCCGTTTCCAGGCCACCGGGTCGGTGCGCGTGGATGCCCGCTTTCGCGGGCATGACGAGTTGTTTTTTCGAGAAGCAAGCCAAGGACCGCGGCAGCGCAGGCGCCGCGGTCCGCGCCCTCATCAGGCGCGCAGCAGCTCGTTGATGCTGGTCTTGGCGCGGGTTTGCGCGTCCACCTTCTTCACGATCACGGCGCAGTACAGGCTGTACTTGCCGTCGGCGCTGGGCAGGTTGCCGCTGACCACCACGGAGCCCGCGGGGATGCGGCCATACGTCACTTCGCCGGTGGCGCGGTCGTAGATCTTGGTGCTCTGGCCGATGTAGACGCCCATGCTGATCACGGAGTTCTCTTCCACGATCACGCCTTCCACCACCTCGGAGCGCGCGCCGATGAAGCAGTTGTCTTCGATGATGGTGGGGTTGGCCTGCAGCGGCTCCAGCACGCCGCCGATGCCGACGCCGCCCGACAGATGCACGTTCTTGCCGATCTGCGCGCAGGAGCCGACGGTGGCCCAGGTGTCGACCATGGTGCCTTCGTCCACGTAGGCGCCGATGTTCACGTAGGAGGGCATCAGCACGGCGCCGCGGCCGATGAAGCTGCCGCGGCGGGCGACGGCCGGGGGCACCACGCGCACGCCGCTGGCGCGCATTTCCTCTTCGGGGGCGGTGGCGAACTTGGTGTCCACCTTGTCGTAGAAGCCCAGGTCGCCGGCGCGAATGATCTGGTTGTCCTTGAGGCGGAAGCTCAGCAGCACCGCCTTCTTGATCCACTGGTGCACCGTCCACTGGCCCACGCCCTCGCGGGTGGCCACGCGCAGGCGGCCGGCGTTGAGGTCGGCGATCACCGTCTCCACGGCCTCGCGCACCTCGGCGGGGGCGTTGGCGGGCGACAGGGTGGCGCGGTCTTCCCACGCGGCGTCGATGACGGATTGCAGTTGCTGGCTCATGGCAGTCCTTGGAGGGATTTAGTTGATTGAAGCGGCGCTGGTGAGAGTGCGGCTGTAGTCGCGCGTGAACGCGACGATGCGCTGGGCGGCTTCGAGGCATTCCTCGACACCCGCCACCAGGGCCATGCGTATGCGTCCGCGCCCCGGGTTGATGCCGTGCGCATCGCGGGCGAGCAGGCTGCCCGGCAGCACGGCGACATTGTATTGAGCGAGCAGCGCCAGGCTGAAGGCGATGTCGTCCCCGCCCGGCACGGCGGCCCACAGGTAGAAGCTCGCGTCCGGCAGCTTCACGTCCAGCACCTCGGCCAGCAGCGGCGTGACCAGCTCGAATTTCTTGCGGTAGAGCGCGCGGTTCTCGATGACGTGCTCCTCGTCGCCCCAGGCCGCGATGCTGGCGGCCTGCACCACGCCGCTCATGGCGCTGCCGTGGTAGGTGCGGTAGAGCAGGAAGTCTTTCAATATGCCTGCGTCACCCGCCACGAAGCCCGAGCGCATGCCGGGCACGTTGGAGCGCTTGGACAGGCTGGTCAAGACGATGAGGCGCCTGAAGTCGTCGCGGCCCAGGAGCTTGGCGGCCTGCAGCGCGCCCAGCGGCGGCTCGTCGCGGAAGTAGATCTCCGAGTAGCACTCGTCGCTGGCGATGACGAAGCCGTGGCGGTCGCTGAGCTCGAAGAGCATCTTCCACTCTTCCAGCGGCGCGACGGCACCGGTGGGGTTGCCGGGCGAGCAGACGTAGAGCAGTTGCGTGCGCGACCAGGTGGCCTCGTCGATGGCGGACCAGTCCGGCGCGAAGTTGCGCGCCGGGTCGCTGTTGGCGAACACCACGTCGGCTCCGGCCAGCAGCGCGGCGCCTTCGTAGATTTGATAGAAGGGGTTGGGGCAGACCACCGTGGCGCCGGGCTTGTTGGGGTCGATGACGGTCTGCGCCAGCGCGAACAGCGCCTCGCGCGAGCCGTTGACCGGCAGTACCTGCGTGGCGGCGTTCAGCGCCACGCCGTAGCGGCGCTGCATCCAGGCGGCGCAGGCCTCGCGCAGCGCGGGGCTGCCGGCGGTGGGCGGGTAGCCCGACAGTTCGTGCAGGTTGCCCATGAGCGCCTTTTCCACCAGCGCCGGCGTCGCGTGCTTGGGCTCGCCAATGCCCAGGCTGATGGGCCTCAAATCCTTGTTCGGGACGATGTCCTTGGTGAGCGCGCGTAGCCGTTCGAAGGGATAGGGATTGAGGCGTTGGAGCAGCGGGTTCATGGTGGTGCGGGTGGTGGCGCCTGCGCGGCGCAAAGTGGCATTCGACCTTCTGATCGAAGCTGAAATTTTCCCCCGTCATGCCGGCGAAGGCCGGCATCCACGTTGGCCGGGATGCTGCCCGGTGTTCGTGGATCCCGGCCTTCGCCGGGATGACGAGGCAATTTCAGTCGCTACGGCGTATGGGCATCAGAGCTTGCCCACGCAATTGGCCGCGCCGCACTGGCAGCGCAGCTTGCCCTCGTGGTGGGTCTCGCCGTAGGAGACGGTGATCTCTTCGCCCGGCGCGATCGCGCGCACGGCGTAGAACTCCACGCGCCCCTGGCGTATGCACAGCCGCGCGTTGGGCGAGCAGGAGTGATTGGTGAAGCGCATGGGGTCGGTGGAGCGGTGGAAGTCGATGGCCTTCTTCTCCGACACCTCCACGATCATCACGCGCTCGTAGCGGGTGGCGCGTATGCGCGCGGCCTCGACGCTGATGGACTCGCCCCGTATCTCGCCGATCTTCACGCGCGGCGGGATGGGCTCCTTGGCGAAGACGCCGTGGCCGTCGATGCGGCTGCGCTGCACCAGCACGTCGAACTTCTGCCAGGGCGGCCGCACGACCACGGGCGGCGCGGCCTCGGCGGCCGGCGCGGCGGCGGCGTTGTCGTGCGGCCGGGCCATCACAGCAGGCCGCGTTCTTCGGCGTGGCTGGGCAGGTCCACGCGGGGCTGGGGCTTCCAGCCGCGCTTGCGGTGCTCCACGACCACGTTGGTGTAGATGCCGCCGCGCACGTACCACTTGGCCGTGATGCGGATGAAGCGCGGCTGCGAGGCCTTGACGATGTCTTCGAGGATGGTGTTGGTCACCTTCTCGTGGAAGGCGCCTTCGTCGCGGTAGCTCCAGAAGTACATCTTCAGGCTCTTGAGCTCCACGCACAGCTCGTCCGCGATCATGTCGATGGTGAAGTGCGCGAAGTCCGGCTGGCCGGTGAGCGGGCAGTGGCAGGTGAACTCCGGCACCTGGAACTGGATCACGTAGTCGCGCTGCGGTGCCGGATTCGGGAAGACGTGCAGCTCCTTGCTCGGCGCGCTGGGCGGGTTGGGCGGCATCTGGCGCTGGCGGCTGGCCGGCAGCGACTCGGCCACGGACGTCTTCTTGCGGGAGGTGGCGGCGGTCTTGGCGGCGCCGGCTGCGCTCTTGCGCGCGGGGGCGGCCTTCTTGGCGGCGGGCGCCGCGGTCTTGCTGGGCATGGGGGAGGGGTAATTCGAAAGGATTCGTAGCCGCCCGGGCGGCGAGGGGCGCGATGGTATCATCCGGCCCGCTTTCGCCTGGCGCGCCGGCGCTAATTTCCCTTAGGAATCAACTACTTGGCCTGCGGCTGGCGTGAATCGCCAGCCAGCGCGGGCCGCGGTGCTGCATGCGGCTCAACCAGATCAAGCTCTCCGGTTTCAAATCCTTCGCCGAACCGACCACTTTCCAGTTGCCGGGCCAGCTCGTCGGCGTGGTGGGCCCCAACGGCTGCGGCAAGTCCAACATCATGGACGCGGTGCGCTGGGTGCTGGGCGAGTCCAAGGCCAGCGAGCTGCGTGGCGAGTCCATGCAGGACGTCATCTTCAACGGCTCCGGCAACCGCAAGCCTGCCAGCCGTGCCAGCGTCGAGCTGGTGTTCGACAACGCCACCGGGCGGGCCGGCGGCCCCTGGAGCCGCTACGGCGAGATTGCCGTCAAGCGCGTGCTCACCCGCGACGGCACCAGCAGCTACTACATCAACAACCAGCCCGTGCGCCGGCGCGACGTGCAGGACGTGTTCCTGGGCACCGGCCTGGGGCCGCGCGCCTACGCCATCATCGGCCAGGGCACCATCAGCCGCATCATCGAGAGCAAGCCGGAGGAATTGCGCCTCTTCCTCGAAGAGGCCGCCGGCGTCTCCAAGTACAAGGAGCGCCGCCGCGAGACCGAGCTGCGGCTGCGCGACACGCGCGAGAACCTGCTGCGCGTCGAAGACATCCTGCGCGAGCTGGCCGCCAACCTGAGCAAGCTGGAGAAGCAGGCCGAGGTCGCCTCCCGCTACAAGACGCTGCAGGAGCAGGGCACGCTCAAGCTGCACCAGCTCTGGTTCCTGAAGCACCGCGACGCCAGCGTCGAGGAGGAGCGCGTCAAGGCCGCCATCGCCGAGGCGCAAGGTGTGCTGGCACAGCGCATGGAAGAGCTGGCGCAGGTCGAAGCCGAGCTGGAAGAGGTCAAGGGCGCGCACTTCGCCGCCAGCGACGCGCTGCACGTGGAGCAGGGCAAGCTGTCGGACGCCGCGCTGGAAGTGAGCCGGCTGGAGGAGCGCATCCGCTACGTGGCCGAGGGCCGCGACCGCGCCCAAGCGCGCCTCAACGAGCTGCGCGCGCAGGACGCCCAATGGGCCGCGCGCCGCGAGCAGGCCGCCGAGGAGCTGGAGACCATCGCCGAGAAGATGGCCGCCGCCGAGGAGCAGGCCGAGGTGCTGGCCGCGCAGTCCGAGGAACAGGCCGAGCGCCTGCCCGACGTCGAGGACGCGCAGCGGCAAGCCGCCGCCAAGGTGGCCGCGCAGCGCCAGCGCGTGGTGCAGGTGCAGCAGCAGCTGCAGGTGCTGGCCGCCGACGGTCGCCACGTGCAGGACCAGCAACGCCAGCTCAACAGCCGCCGCGACCGCCTGCACGGCGAGCACAAGGCGCTGGAAGTGCCGGACGCCGACCTGCTGGCCGGGCTGCAGCAGCAAAGCGAGGACGCCGCCGCCGCCCAGGCCCAGGCCGAGGAGCAACTGCACGTGCTGAGCGAGGAGGTGCCGCAGCTCGACACCGCCCGCCGCGAGGCGCAGGAAGCCGTCAACGCCGCCAACGCCCGCCAGGCGCAGGTGGCGGCCCGGCTGCAGGCGCTGCGCGCGCTGCAGGAAAAGGTGCAGACGGAAGGAAAGCTCAAGCCTTGGCTGGCCAAGCACGGCCTGGAAGGGCTGCAGGGCCTGTGGAAGCAGCTCCACATCGAGCCCGGCTGGGAAACGGCGCTGGAATCCGCCCTGCGCGAGCGCCTGTCGGCGCTGCCCGTGGGCCGGCTGGACACGGTGCGTGCCTTCGAGCGCGACGCCCCGCCGGCCAAGCTGGCCTTCTATCACGCGCCTGACGGCGAGACGCCCAGCACGCACCGCACGCTGCCGCGCTTGGCGGACCTGCTGCGCCTCACCGACAAGGGGCTGCAGGCGCTCTTGGGCGACTGGCTGGAAGGCATCTACACCGCCGGCAACCTGGAAGAGGCGCTCAGGAACCGCGAGTCCCTCACGCACGGCGAGTGGATCGTCACCCGCGAGGGCCACGCCGTCTCGCAGTTCGCGGTGAGCTTTTATGCGCCGGACAGCGAGCAGGCCGGGCTGCTGCAGCGCGCGCAGGAGATCGAGCAACTGCAGGCGACGCAGGCCGAGACCGCGCGCGCCGTGGAGGACGCCCAGCAGGTCCAGCGCCGCGCCGAGAGTGCCTATGGCGAAGCCGCGGCCCAGCTCGGCACCTTGCGCCGCGCCGCGGCGGAGGCGCAGACGCAGGCCCACAAGCTGCACGTGGAGTGGTTCAAGCTGCACCAGCAGGCCCAGGCCGCCGCCGGCCGCAAGGCGCAACTGCAGGATGAGGTGCAGGAGCTGGATGCCCAGCTCGAAGCCCTGGCCGCCCGCCAGGCCGAGGACGAAGCCAAGTTCGAGGAGCTGGACCTTCAACTGGCCCAGCTCCAGGAAGACGAAGCCGCCGCGCAGGAAGCCGCCATCGCCGCCGAAAACCGCGTCGCCCAGGCCCGCGAGCAGTTGCGCGCGCTGGAGCGCCGCGCGCAGGAGGCGCAGTTCGAAACCCGCAGCCTGGCCGCCCGCCGCGGCGAGCTGCAGCGCGCGCTGGAGACGGCCGCGCGCCAATTGCAGGACAACGCCCAAACCGCCGCGCAGGTGGCCGCCGACCTGGCCGCGCTGGACGACGCCGCCGCGCAGGAAGGCCTGACGCAGGCGCTGGCGCTGCGGCGCGAGCGCGAGGCGGCCCTGGCCGCGCAGCGCCGCGGCTACGACGAGTTAAGTTTGCGCCTGCGCCAGACCGACGAGCGCCGCCTCCTGGTCGAGCGCGGCCTGCAGCCGCTGCGCGACCAGATCACGCGGCTGCAACTGGAGCTGCAGGCGGCCACCTTGGGCGGCGCGCAATACCTGGAGCAGCTCACCAACGCGCACGCGGATCTGGACGCCATCCAACGCTCCATAGAGGCCGGGCAGGTCAAGCTCTGGGGCCTGCAAGGGGAGATCGACCGCATACAGCGCGAGATCACCAGCCTGGGCGCGGTGAATCTGGCCGCGCTGGAAGAGCTGGGCGAGGCGCGGGAGCGCAAGGGCTTCCTCGACAAGCAGAACGCCGACCTGCTGGACGCCATCAACACGCTGGAAGACGCCATCCGCAAGATCGACCTGGAGACGCGCGAGCTGCTGTCCACCACTTTCGACCGGGTCAACGAGGGCTTTGGGCGCATGTTCCCCAGCCTGTTCGGCGGTGGGCAGGCGCGGCTGGTGATGACGGGTTCCGAGATACTGGATGCCGGCGTGCAGGTCATGGCGCAGCCGCCGGGCAAGAAGAACAGCACCATCCACCTGCTTTCCGGCGGGGAGAAGGCGCTCACCGCGATTGCGCTGGTGTTTGCCATCTTCCTGCTCAACCCGGCGCCGTTTTGCCTGCTCGACGAGGTGGACGCGCCGCTGGACGATGCCAACACCGAGCGCTACGCGCGGCTGGTGACGCAGATGAGCCAGGCCACGCAGTTCCTGTTCATCAGCCACAACAAGATCGCCATGGAGATGGCGCAGCAGCTCGTGGGCGTGACCATGCAGGAGCAAGGCGTGTCGCGCATCGTTGCCGTAGACATGGAAGCGGCGCTCGGCATGGCCGAATCCGCTTGATCCGCCTGACACAAGAACTCGCTAGGGACCCCACTGATGCCTTCGATGAGCCTGACCCTCGCCCTGTCCATCCTGGCCGGCGTGATATTGCTGTTGCTGGTGGTGCAAAGCCTGTGGAACGCACGCAAGAACACGCCGCGCCGCGCCGAGCCGCCCAGCGCGGCCACGCCGCAGGCTCCGCGCATGGAGCCGCCCCTGGGCGGCGACATGGCGGCCGTGCCCACGCCCATGCCCACGGCCGCGCCTGTGGCGTCGGCCGAGCTGGTGGATGCGCGCCGGGGCGGCGACGCGGCGGTGGCGGCGGCCTCGGCCGCCGTGGGCCTGGCGCCTGAAGCCGTGGCCCCGGGCGTGGAGCCCGCGGCCGGCGGTGCGGCCCTTGCGCAGGCGGCGCCGGCACCGGCGCCTGCCGTGTCCGCGCCCGCGCCGGTGGTGCGCCGCGGCCCGCGCATAGACGCGCTCATCGACGTGATCGCCACGCTGGCGCTGGACGCGCGGTTGAGCGGCGAGTTCATCCAGGCCCACTTGCCGACCACGCGCCGCGCGGGGACCAAACCCTTCCTGATCGAGGGCCTGAACGCCGCCACCGCCGAGTGGGAGCCGCCCGCGCCGGGGCAGCAGTACCGCGAGCTGCAGGCCGGGCTGCAACTGGCCAACCGGCATGGGGCGCTCAACGAGATCGAGTACTCCGAGTTCGTCCAGAAGCTGCAGCCCTTTGCCGACAGCGTGGGCGCGGCGGCCGAGTTCCCGGACATGCTGGACGTGGTGGCCCGCGCCAAGGAGCTGGACCACTTCGCCATGCAGCACGACGCGCAACTGGCCGTGCAGGTGGCCGCGCGCACCGCGGCGTGGTCGGTGGCCTATCTGCAGCAGGCTTGCCTGAAGCACGGCTTCGTCCCGGGCTCGGTGCCGGGCCGGCTGGTGATGCCGGGCGCCGAGGAGGGCGCGCCGCCGGTGCTGGTGCTGTCGTTCGACCCGCAGGCCGCGCTGGCCGAGGACCCCAACGGCGCCATGCTGCAGGTGGCCACGCTGAGCCTGGACATTCCGCAGACGGCCGAGGCCGACAACCCCTTCGACACCTGGCTCAAGGCCATGTCCACGCTGGCCGTGGAGCTGGACGCCGCGCTGGTGGACGAAGCCGGCCGCCCCGTGCGCCCCGAGGCCTTCGAGCCCATCAAGCAGGACCTGGAAAACCTCTACCGCACCCTGGAAGCCCGCGACCTCGCGGCCGGCTCCGCGGCGGCGCGGAGGCTGTTCAGCTGAGGGCATCAAGAAAAGCGGCTTCCCCGTCCCCGGGAAAGCCGCTTCGCAGTCCACGAAACGCGGCCCCTTGCGGCCGCGTTTTGCTTTCAACCCGCCATCAGCGGATGAACTTGTCGCCCTTGCGCATCAGCACGGCGCTGGAGGCGCGGGCGCCCAGGGCGTTGGCCTCGGTGCGGCCCGCGCCCGGCGGCGTGGCGTCCTTGGCGAAGCGCAGCGTCACGGCGGCCACGGAGTGCAGGTTCACGTTGAAGGCGAAGGCGTTGTTGTTGGTGAAGGTGTCGCAGGCCTGGTGGTAGCACGGGTCGTAGGCCACGCCCGCCTGGCCGCCCCACAGCGCCGCCTCGTCCGGCGTCTTGATGCCCTCGGCGCCCGTGAACAGGCCGCCGGAGGGGATGCCCGCCTCGATGAAGGGGCCGTAGTCGCTGCGGCCGTCGAAGTCCGTGCCCTTGAACGCGATGCCGCGGCGCGCGTAGAAGCCCTCGAACGCCTTCTCGATCTCGTCCGACCCGGCCGGGCCGGCGCCGGCGCCGGCGTTGTCGGAGTTGTCGCCGTCGTAGATGAAGAAGCCCGGGTTGGGCGAGGCGATCATGTCGAAGTTCAGGTACAGCGCGATGCGCCGCTGCTGCCAGGGCTGCAGGGTGCCGACGTAGTAGGTCGAGCCCACGAGGCCCGCCTCCTCGGCGCCCCACAGCGCGAAGCGCACGCGGTTGCGCGTGTGCACCTTGGCCATCTGCTTGGCCGTTTCCAGGATGGCGGCCGCGCCGGAGCCGTTGTCGTTGATGCCCGGGCCCTCGGCCACCGAGTCCAGGTGCGCGCCCACCATCACCACCTGGGCGGGGTCGCCCTTCTTGGATTCGGCGATGACGTTGCTGGTGGCGACGTCTTCCATGCGCGTGTCCGTCTTCAGCCGCATCTGCAGCCCGCTGACGGCGGCCAGCAGGTTGCCCTCGGCCTGCGTCACGGAGGTCACGGGGATGGTGCCGCGGAAGTCCGCGCCCAAGGTGCCGTTGAGCGGTTCGCCGTCGTCGACGTTGTTGGCGATCACCACGCCCACGGCGCCCGCGGCCTGCGCGTTGGCGGCCTTCTCGGCGAAGGTGCAGTTGCCGCGGCCCACCAGCGCGATGTGGCCGGCGGGGAAGCCGGCGAAGTCCGCGGCCTCGCAGCCCGGGGTGTCGTCGGCGGGCTGGAAGGGCAGCGCCGTCACGGCCGCCGTCACGTCGCCGCTGGCGGAGTAGGCGAGCACGGAGTTGGTCACGTCACGCATGGTGGGTGCGGTGACTTTCAGCAGCGTGGGCGAGAGCTCCTCGAAGGTGCGGAACTGGAAGTACTGGCGCCGCACGTCGTAGCCCGCCTCGCGGAACACCTTCACGGCGTAGCGGGCCGAGGCGTTGAAGCCCTCGGTGCCGGAGGCGCGCGTGCCGCCGTTGGCATCGGCAATGTCCTGCAGCGCCTTCTGGTGCTTGCGCACCTCGCTGTAGGTGACGCACTCCATGAGCTTGGGGATCGTGTCGTTGACGCGGCTGGCGCTGGTGCACTTGGACGGCAAGGCCGCCTCGGGGCTGGCGTCGAAGACCGCATCGTCGGCCGCAGTGGCGGCCGTGGAGGCGACCGCGGCGGCCTGCTCGGTGGCGGCGGCGGCCGTGTCGGTGGGGGTGACGTCGCTGCCGCCGCCGCAGGCCGTCAACAGGCCGGCGGCCAGGGCCACGCTCCACCAGGCGGGGAACCGGGACAGGGTTGCGGCTTCCTTGTAATTCCTGGAACTCATCCACTACTCCTCGGGTTTGCTGCGGACCGGCGCCAGTGCCGGCACGGCGCCGCCCCGTGCTTCGTGGGCGGGAGGCGGCCGGGAGGTGGCGGCAATCCTCTTGCCGCGGGGGACCCCGCAAACGCGCGGGCGGCTTGCCTACACTCCCGGCCATGCCTTTGTTCGACCCGAATTCCCAAGCCTCCCAAGCGTCCGACGCCGCCCTGGCCGTGCCGGCTGGGCCCGCCGCCCGCGCCGCCGAGCTGCAAAAGCTGCTGCACCACCACGCCCACCAGTACTACGTGCTGGATGCGCCCACGATTCCCGACGCTGAGTACGACAAGCTGTTCAAGGAGCTGCAGGCGCTGGAGGAGGCGCACCCCGAGCTGCGCACGCCGGACTCGCCCACGCAGCGCGTGCTGGGCCAGGTGCTGCCGGGCTTCACGCCCGTGCGGCACCAGGTGCCCATGCTCAGCATCCGTACCGAGACGGACACCACGGAAGAGGGCGCGCGCGCTTTTGACGCCCGCGTGCGCCGCGAGCTGGCGCTGACCGAGGCCGATGCGCCCGTCGCCTACGTCGCCGAATTGAAATTCGATGGGCTGGCCATGAGCCTGCGCTACGAGCACGGCGTGCTGGTGCAGGCGGCCACCCGGGGCGACGGCGAGACGGGCGAGGACGTCACGCAGAACATCCGCACCATCGGCCAGATCCCGCTGCGCCTGTCCACCGCCACGCCGCCCCCCGTGCTGGAAGTGCGCGGCGAGGTCTACATGCGGCGCGACGCCTTCGAGCGCCTGAACGAGCGCCAGCGCGAGGCGGGCGAAAAGACCTTCGTCAACCCGCGCAACGCCGCCGCCGGCGCGGTGCGGCAACTGGACCCGGCGATCGCGGCCCGCCGCCCCTTGAGCTTCTTTGCCTACGGCTGGGGCCAGATCGAGGGCTGGGCCGACATGCCGGCCACGCAGGCCGAAGTGCTGGATGCGCTGGAGCAGTTCGGCCTGCCGGTGAACGCCGAGCGCGAGGTGGCGCAGGGCGCGGACGGCCTGATCGCCTTCCACGCCCGCATCGCGGCGGCGCGCGATGTACTGCCCTTCGACATCGACGGCGTGGTCTACAAGGTGAACGACCTGGCGCTGCAGCAGCGCCTGGGCTTCGTGACGCGCGAGCCGCGCTGGGCCGTGGCCCACAAATACCCGGCGCAGGAGCAGGTGACGACGCTGCGCGACATAGACGTGCAGGTGGGCCGCACCGGAAAGCTCACGCCCGTGGCGCGGCTGGAGCCCGTGTTCGTCGGCGGCACCACGGTGACCAACGCCACGCTGCACAACGAGGACGAGATTCGCCGCAAGGACGTGCGCGTGGGCGACCGCGTGATCGTGCGCCGCGCGGGCGACGTGATCCCGGAGATCGTGGGCGTGGTGCCGTCGGCCTCGCTGTCGTCGCAGCAACTGGCGCACGCCAGTGCCGAGGAGGTGACCGAAGCCGCGCTGGACGTGCTGGAGCGCCAGCCGGACCCGGCCGCGCAAGCCGAAGGCACGGCGGTGGAGTCCGGGGAAGGGGCGCCCGCCGTCAACCCCAACGACTACCCCGGCCGCGCGGAGCCCTTCGATCTCTACAAGAAGCTGGGCGGCCACTGCCCGGCCTGCGGCAGCGACATCACGCGCGAGGAGGGCGAGGTGAACTGGCGCTGCTCCGGCGGCCTGTTCTGCCCGGCGCAGCGCAAGCAGGCGGTGCTGCACTTCGCGGGGCGGCGGGCCATGGACATCGAGGGCCTGGGCGACCGGCTGGTGGAGCAGCTCGTGGGCGAAGGCGACCAGCCGCCGCTGGTGCGCACCCTGGCCGACCTCTACAAGCTCGGCTTCACCGCGCTGGTGGAACTGGAGCGCATGGCCGACAAGAGCGCGCAGAACCTGCTGGGCGCGCTGGAGAAGAGCAAGCGCACGACGCTGGGCCGCTTCATCTTCGGCCTGGGCATTCGCCACGTGGGCGAGCGCACCGCGCGCGACCTGGCCGCGCACTTCGGTTCCATGGACCGGGTGATTGCCGCCAGCGAGGAAGCGCTGCTGCAGGTGCACGACGTTGGGCCGGTGGTGGCGCAGAGCATCCGCACCTTCTTCAACCAGGCGCACAACGTGGAGGTGGTGGAGCAGTTGCGCGCCGCCGGCGTGCACTGGGAGGAGCACGAAGGCCGCCAGGAGGCGCCGCCGGGGCCGCTGGTGGGCAAGACGGTGGTGGTCACCGGCACGCTGCCCACGCTCACGCGCGAGCAAGCCGAGGCGCTGATCGAAGGCGCGGGCGGCAAGGCGGGCAAATCCGTGTCCAAGAAAACGGCCTACGTCGTGGCCGGCGAGGAGGCGGGCTCCAAGCTCGCCAAGGCGCAGGAATTGGGCATTCCGGTTCTGGACGAGGACGGCTTGCGAGCGCTGGTGGCGGGCGAGGGCGCATCCGAATCCGACAACGAGGAGTGATTGAAATGGCCGTGCGCGAACTTTTGAAAATGGGCGACGAGCGCCTGCTGCGCGTGGCGCAGCCGGTGCGCGAGTTCGGCACGGCCGAGTTGCGTGCCCTACTGCAGGACATGCTGGACACCATGGAGTCCGCCGGCGGCGTGGGGCTGGCCGCGCCGCAAATCGGCGTGGACCTGCAAATGGTGATATTCGGCTTCGAGCGCAGCGAGCGCTATCCCGACGCGCCGGCCGTGCCGATGACGGTATTGCTCAATCCCGTCATAGAACCCTTGTCCGACGAGGAGGAGGACGGCTGGGAAGGCTGCTTGTCCGTGCCCGGATTGCGCGGACTGGTGCCCCGGTTTATGCGTATCCGCTATTGCGGCTTCGATCTCGACGGGAATGTCATCGAGCGGGAAGTGCAAGGGTTTCATGCGCGGGTGGTGCAGCATGAGTGCGACCATTTGATTGGGCGGCTTTATCCGACGCGGATTCGGGATATGGCGAAATTCGGGTTTACCGAGGTTTTGTTTCCTGGAGTGCCGGTTGAGGAAGATTGATTTCCAATAAATGTCCATCGCGGCTGTTCCGGCATGGGACTTTTGTCGGCCTATCGCGGCCAAAGCTTGGGCAAGCAATTGCTGGAGGCTTGCATCGCCAAATCCCTTCAAAATGGCTTGACCCAGATTTTTTCTGGAGCCGTAAAACGTGCTTGATGGATTTTCTGATTTCGATGCTTGATAACACGGTTTTAATCAAATCAATTTTCCTTGTATTTGCTGTAGCTGTTTGAAAGCTGATTTTTGCTTTCTCCCATGGTCAGGCTGTTGGTCAGGATTCACCGTCACATCGGAATTCTTTACCTTGTAACCACCCTCTCACGTCAGCCCGCACCCCGCTTGCCCCGTTACACCCGCAGAGGCCGCCCCACGCGCGGCCGCCGAGTGGAGACGGCATGACGACAAGAGAACTGCGCCACGCCCTGCGGCTGTTGCTCGCCGCGGCGCTGCTGGCCTTGGGGGCCCTGGGCACCGCCTGGGCTGATCCGCCCGGCCGCATCGGCCGGCTGGCGCAGGCCACGGGCACGGTCTGGCTCTACGACCAAGAGCAGGGAGAGTGGACGGCCGTGGCCGTCAACCGGCCCATCACCACGGGCGACCGCGTCGCCACCGACAACAACGCCCGCGCCGACATCCAGATCGGCTCGGCCTCGCTGCGCCTGGACGGCGGCACCGAGCTCGCCGTCGACCAACTCGACGACCAGCGCGTGAGCCTGCGCCTGGAGCGCGGCAGCGCCGCGCTGCGCCTGCGCTCGCCCGAGAGCGTCAACGAGTTTGAATTGCTGGCCAACGACGCCCGCTTCCAGCCCACGCGCACCGGCCAGTACCGGCTGGACGTGCGCGACAACGTCGCCACCGCCCAAGCCTGGAGCGGCGAGATGCGCTTCCAGTCCCAGGACAGCGCGCTGCAACTGCAGCCCGGCACCCGCTACGGCTTCTGGCGCCAGGACGACCGCACCCACTACGACATGAGCACCGCCTCCGGCGAGGACGCCTTCGGCGCCTGGGTGCTCGCGCAGGACCAGCGCGAGGCCGCTGCGGCCACGCCCCGCTACGTCTCCACCGAGATGACCGGCGCGGCGGACCTGGACCGCTACGGCCGCTGGGACACCCACCCCGACTACGGCGCCGTCTGGTACCCCGTGGGCGTGTCCGCCGCCTGGGCACCCTACCGCTACGGCCACTGGGCCTGGGTCGCCCCCTGGGGCTGGAGCTGGGTGGACGACGCGCCTTGGGGCTTCGCCCCCTTCCATTACGGCCGCTGGGCCTACTGGGGCAACCGCTGGTGCTGGGTGCCGGGCCGCTACGTGGCGCGCCCGGTCTATGCGCCCGCGCTGGTGGGCTGGATAGGCGGCAACAACATCAGCGTGGGCATCACGGCCGGCCGGCGTCCACCCCCGCCGCTCATCGGCTGGGTGCCGCTGGCCCCGCGCGACCCCTACATGCCGCGCTTCAACGCCAGCCCCCGCTACATCCAGAACCTCAACCGCGGCCACGCGCCCTGGCAGCCGCCCCAGGGCAGCGCCCAACCCTGGTTCAACCGCAACGCCCCCGGCGCCGTGACGGTGGTGGCCACCGATTCGCTGCGCGACCGCAGCCGCGTCGCCGACCGCGTGGTGCCCCGCGTCGAGCCGCGCTGGAACACCGCGCTGCCCGTGCAGCAACCGGTGCTGCCGCCCCCCCCGGGGCGCAATGACCACGCCGGCCGCGGCGACGACCGTGGTGACAGGGGTGACCGCGGCGACAGGGGCGATCGCGGCCAGCGCGACGAGCGCCCCGACCGCCCGGGCCACCAGCGCGACGACCGTCCCGGCGTGCCGCCAGCGGCCGGTTTCGTTCCGCCGCCGCCCAACGTGGCGCGCCCCGGTGGGCAGCAGCCGGGCGCGGGACGCGTCCCGCCGGGCGGCCAGCCGCAGCAGCCGCCGCGCGACGTCGCCGGCCAGCCCGGCGGCCCGCAGCAGGGCAACGGGGCGGGGCAGAGCCGTCCGCCCCAAGGTTTGTTGGGCCAGCCGGGCGCCCACGGGCCGCAGGAGCCGGACCAGCCCGGCCGCCCGGACCGGCCAAGACAGCCCGGCCAGGGCCAACCGGGGCAGCCGGGGCAAGGCCAGTTGGGCCAACCAGGCCAGCCGGGCCAGTCGGGCCAGTCGGGCCAAGCGGCCGGACGGCCGGACGGCCAGCGCCCCGTGCCGCCGCCGCCCGTCACCGTGACCACGCAGCCGGGCGCCACGCCGCCGCAGGCGCCGGGCACGGTGTCCACCCGTCCGGGCGCGCCGCAGCCGCCCGTGCCGCCGGGCGCCGCGCAGCCGCCGGGGCAGGTGAATTTCCCGGGCCAGGGTGGACGTTCGCCTGGCCTGCAGGGCGGATTGGGCGGGCAGCACCCCGGCGTCATCCCGCCGCCGCCGCGTGGGCCCGGCCAGGGCGCCGGCCCGGGTGGCCGCGACGACGACGGCGACCGCACCCCGCCGCTGCGCCGCTCCGACGGCTACCAGGGCGGTGGCGACTCCGCGCCCGGCGCGCCTCCACGCGTGGGCCGCGACCAGATCCCGCCCCAGCAGCGCGGCCAGGGCGACGTGCCGCGCTTCGACAACCCGCGCCCGGCCATGCCCACCATCCCCGGCAACCGCGTACCGCCGGAAGGGCCGCCGCGCGGCCAATCCGGCTTCGATGACAACCGGCACGGCTTTGGCGCCCGCAGCCCGGTCGAGGCACCACGCGCCCCGCAACCTGCGGCGCCCATGCAGCCACCCAGCCCGCAAGCGCCTGCGCAGCCGGTGATGCCCCGTCCGGCGCCGGCACCGGAGCGTCCGCATATGCCGCAAGCGCCGCAGATGCCGCAGGCTCCTCAAGCGCCGCAAGCGCACCAGATGCCCCAAGCCCGCCAGGAAGCCCCCATGCCGCAGGCCGTGCAGCCGCGTGCTGCGCCCGTGCAGGTGGCGCCGCCCGCCATGCAGGGCGCTCCGGCGCCAATGGGGCAAGGCGGCGGTGGCCGCCCAATCGGCGGGCCGGGCAACCACGGCGAACGCGGCGAGCGGCGCGGCGGGCCGGAAGCTGGAGGGCCCAGGGACAGGTGAGGGTGGGCTTGCCGGCTCACCCCGTCGTCGTTCCCGCGACGGACAGCGCTGCGCCAACGCCGCCGTCATTCCCCGTTACTTCAGCAACGGCCTCAGCACCGGCCACACGTTGTCCAGCATCAGCGGCTGCGCATCCTCGCGCGGGTGTATGCGGTCGGCCTGGAAGAGGGCCGTGGGGTCGGCCGCGTCGGCGACGTTGCGCAGGAAAAAGGGCACCAGCGCCGCGTCGCTCTCCTTGGCCACGTCGGCGTACATGCGCGAAAACTCCTCGCCGTAGCGCCGCCCGTAGTTGGGCGGCAACTGCATGCCGGCGATCACCACGCGGGCACCCGCCTCGCGCGCCGCTCGCGCCATGGCCCCCAGGTTGGCCTGCGTGGCCGACAGCGGCTGCCCGCGCAGCGCGTCGTTGCCACCCAGCTCCAGGATCACGTGCGTGGGCGCATGCTGCTTGAGCAGCGCCGGCAGCCGCGTGCGTCCGCCCGCGGTGGTGTCGCCGCTCACGCTGGCGTTCACCACCCGCGCGGGAACTTTCTCCCGCTCCAGCCGCTCCTGCAGCAAGGCCACCCAGCCACTGCCGCGCTTGAGCCCATACTCGGCCGAAAGGCTGTCGCCCACGACCAGGATCACGGACGGTGCCTTCGCAACCGCCTGCGCCGCGGCCGCGGGCAAGGGCGGCGCGATGAGCCAGGGCGCCAGGGCCCAGGCGCTACAGTGCTTCAACCAGCGGCGCCGGCCGCCTGTGCGCTTGTCTTCCACATCCATCTTCATGAACCCACCGATCATCGAAGTTCAGCACCTGAGCAAGCGCGTGAGCGACGCCACGGGCGAGCTGACGATTCTCCATGACATCGATTTCCGCCTCGCCCCACGGGAGTCGGCCGCCATCGTCGGCGCCTCGGGGTCGGGCAAGAGCACGCTGCTGTCCATCATCGCGGGCCTGGATACGCCCACGCAGGGCACGGTCAAGCTCGCGGGCGAGGACTTGTTCGTCCTCGACGAGGACGCCCGCGCCGCCGTGCGCGCGCGCCAACTGGGCTTCGTCTTCCAGAACTTCCAGCTGCTGTCCAACCTGACGGCGCTGGAGAACGTGATGCTGCCGCTGGAGCTGCTGGGCCGCGACGACGCGCGCGAGCAGGCCAAGGCCATGCTGGGGCGCGTGGGCCTGGCCCAGCGCCTGGGCCACTACCCGCGCGTGCTCTCCGGCGGCGAGCAGCAGCGCGTGGCGCTGGCGCGGGCCTTCGTCCTGCGCCCGGCCGTGCTGCTGGCCGACGAGCCCACCGGCAGCCTGGACCACGCCACCGGCGAGACGGTGATGAAGCTCATGTTCGATCTCAACCAGGAAGTGGGCACCACGTTGCTGCTGGTCACGCACGACGCGCAAGTGGCCTCGCGCTGCCAGCGGCAGTTGGAGATCCAGGCGGGGCGCCTCGTGAGCTGACGCCCGCGCCACCCAACAAAAAAGCGCCCCGCAGGGCGCTTTTCTCACTTCGTTGCCCGCGCAGCTTTACTGCGAGAACTTGAAGTCCGTCTTGGCCTTGTTGCGCAGCTCTTCCTGGTAGCTTTGCAGCTTCATCTGGGCGATGCGCTGCTGGATCTGCGGCTTGACTTCGTCGAAGGCGGGGAAGGCGGCTTCGCGGGTGTCTTCCAGCTTGATGACGTGATAGCCGAACTGTGTCTTCACCGGCGTTTCGGTGATCTCGCCCTTCTTCAGCGCGGCCATGGCCTGGCCGAACTCGGGCACGTACGCATCAGGCTTGGCGAAGTCCAGGTCGCCGCCGTTCTCGGCCGAGCCCGGGTCCTTGGACAGCTTCTTGGCCAGGTCCTCGAACTTGGCGCCGGCCTTGAGCTGGGCGATAGCCGCCTTGGCGTCCTCTTCCTTCTCGACCAGGATGTGGCGAGCGTGGTACTCGGTGCCGCTGGACTGGGCCTTGAACTTGTCGTACTCGGCCTTGGCTTCGGCGTCGGTGACGGGGTTCTTCTTCTGGAAGTCGGCGAACAGCTCGCGGATCAGCACCGTCTGGCGGGCCAGCTCCATCTGGTTCTTGTACGCCGGCGTGGCGTTGATGCCGCGCTTTTCGGCTTCCTGCATGAAGATTTCGCGCAGGACAACCTCTTCCTTGACCTTCTGCTCCAGGTCCGGCGTCACCTGCTGGCCGCTGCGCTGGGCCTGCTGCATCAGCGTTTCCACACGGGCCTTGGGCACTGCCTTGCCGTTGACGATGGCCACGTTCTGAGCCTGCGCGGCCAGCGGGCTGAGCAGGACCAGCGACGCCGACAGCAGCGCCGCGCGCAGCGCGGAAGACTTGAGCTTCATGGGGGGAATACCTTTCAGGAGGCGGGCGACCTTGTCTCAGGCCTGCCGCAAGGGAGAGTTTTCTGGTGTCGGTCTGTCGGAGTCAGTCCGCTTCGCCGGGGCTGCGCGCCTGTATGGCCAGCGCATGGATGCCCGCGGGGATGAGCGAGGCGAGGGCATCATACACAAGGCGATGTCGCGCCACGGGGCGCAGCCCGGTGAAGCGTTCGCTGGTGATGCGCACCGTGTAATGGCTGCCTTCGCCCGCGCCGGCATGGCCGGCGTGCAGGTGGCTGTCGTCTATCACGTCCAACCGTTGCGGGGACAGCGATTGCTGCAGCGCGGCTTGGATGTCCTGGGCGGTCACGGGCATGTCACTGGGCTCCGGGGCGCGGATTCTTGTCCTTGGGCGTGGACTCGTCCGGCAGGTAGCGGCTGAGGTAAAGGCCCTGGGCCAGCGTGAACAGCAGCATCAGCCCAATGCCGCCGAAGAGCTTGAAGTTGACCCAGGCGTCGGTCGAGAAACTGTAGGCCACCCACAGGTTGAGCAGCCCCATCACTCCGAAGAAGCCCACCCACGCGCCGTTCAGCCGCTGCCACACGGCATCTGGCAACTGCAGTTGTTCGCCAAGCAACAGCCGCAACAGGTTCTTGCGGAACAGCAGTTGCGACAGCCACAGGCTCATGCCCATCACCCAGTACAGCACGCTGGGCTTCCACTTGATGAAGGTCTCGCTGTGGAACCAGATGGTGGCGCCGCCCAGCACCACCACCAGCGCCAGGCTCACCCACAGCATCATGTCCACCTTGCGCCCGCGCGCCACGATCCACGCCACCTGCGCCAGCGTGGCCAGGATCACCACCACCGTGGCCAGCAGCACCGGCGCCTCCGTGGGGCCGACCACGCCGCCGGAGACCAGGAAGCCGAAGTGCTCGGTGGCGAAGTCCGCCGCCTGCTGCGAGTGCGAGCCGGCGTATTTGAAGGTGCCGAAGAACAGCAGGATGGGCAGGAAGTCCAGCAGCAGCTTCATTCTTGGACACCGTCCTTGCGCGGCTCGAAATCGATGGCCGCGGAGTTGATGCAAAAGCGCTCGCCCGTGGGCGCCGGGCCGTCGGGGAAGACGTGGCCCAGGTGCGTGCCGCAGCGCCGGCAGCGCACCTCCACGCGCACCATGCCGTGGCTGCGGTCCTCCACGCGCTCGACGATCTCGCCTTCCAGCGGCTCGAAGTAGCTGGGCCAGCCGCAGCCGGCGTCGAACTTGGTGCGGGCGTCAAACAGCGGCGCGCCGCAGCCCACGCAGCGGTAGATGCCGTCCTCGAAGTGGTCCCAGTACTTGCCGGTGAAGGCGCGCTCGGTGGCGGCGTGGCGGGCCACCTGGTATTGCATCGGGTCCAGCTTGTCGCGCCATTCGGCGTCGCTGTGCTGCACGGGGTAGCGCGGATCGTCGTGCGGGTGCGGGTTGTGCTTCATACGGAAATGTCTCCTCGGTAACTGCCCCCGGAGCGGAAGGCAGCCGCCTCGGCGCGCAGGATACTTTCATTTGCCCGCACCCCCGGCGCGCGGTCGCGGCGGGGAGGTCTCCCAGGCGGCCGCACGGCCCCAGGGCGGGGCGCATTTTTGCGCCAGATCAAGGCGTTTCTCCCCAGTGTAGTGAGGGGGCATCGCAAGACCCGGCATCAGGGGTTAACCGCCTGACGCGGTGGGATACGGGCCGGGAAGATGCTCCAAAACCCGCGCTCACAGCCGGTTCCACCCAGCGCCGCCAAGCGCCACAAAGAGGAGACAAGCCATGGCCACCCCCCTGTACGGCCGCATGATGCAAATGCCGCTGCTGATCTCGTCGCTGCTCACGCACGCCGCGCGCCACGCGGGCGATACCGAGATCGTCAGCCGCCGCGTCGAGGGCTACATGCACCGCAGCTCCTGGGCCGAGGTCGCGCGCCGCTCGCGCCGCTTGGCGCAGGCGCTGCAGCGCCTGGGCTGCGCGGCGGGCGACCGCGTCGCGACGCTGGCCTGGAACACCGACCGGCACCTGGAGATCTACTACGCCACCTCCGGCTCGCAGCTGGTGTGCCACACCATCAACCCGCGCCTGTTCCCGCAGCAGATCGCCTGGATCGCCAACGACGCGGGCGACACCGTGCTGTGCTTCGACCTCAACCTGCTGCCCCTGGTCGAGCAGCTCGCGCCGCAACTGCCCGGCGTGCGCCACTTCATATTGATGAGCGACCGCGCCCACATGCCGGCGCAGTCCGGCGTGCCGGGCCTGCTGTGCTACGAGGAGCTGCTCGCCGCCGAGGACGGCCGCTACGAGTGGCCCGTGTTCGACGAGCAGTGCGCCTCCAGCCTTTGCTACAGCTCCGGCACCACCGGCAACCCCAAGGGCGCGCTCTACAGCCACCGCTCCACCGTGCTGCACGCCTACGCGGCGGCGTTGCCCGACGCCATGGCCTGCAGCGCGAGCGACGTGGCGCTGCCGGCGGTGCCGATGTTCCACGTCAACGCCTGGGGGCTGCCCTACCTGGCGGCGCTGGTGGGCTGCAAGCTCGTGTTGCCCGGCTGCGGGCTGGACGGCGCCTCGCTCTACGAGCTGTTCGAAAGCGAGAAGGTCACCTTCAGCGCCGGCGTGCCCACGCTGTGGCTGGGCCTGATGGAGCACGTGCGCGGCCAGGGGCTGGAGTTCTCCACCTTCCGCCGCACCGTCATCGGCGGCTCGGCCTGCGCGCCGGCGCTCATGCGCATGCTGGAGGAGTACGGCGTGCACGTCATACACGCCTGGGGCATGACGGAGATGTCGCCGCTGGGCACGCTGGCCCGGCTGCAGCCCAAGCACGCCGCGCTCTCGCCGGCCGAGCGCCACCGCCTGCTGGAAAAGCAGGGCAAGCCCATCTACGGCGTGGACATCGAGGTGGTCAACGACGCCCACGAGGTGCTGCCCTGGGACGGCGAGCACGCCGGCCACCTGGTGGCGCGCGGACCCTGGGTGATCGAGCACTACTGGAACGAGGAGGCCTCGCCGCTGATCGACGTGATGGGCGAGGGCGCGTGGTTTCCCACGGGCGACGTCGCCACCATGGACGCCGACGGCTTCATGCAGATCACCGACCGCAGCAAGGACGTGGTCAAGAGCGGCGGCGAGTGGATCAGCTCCATAGAGCTGGAGGGCATCGCCATGGCCCACCCGGCGGTGAAGGAGGCGGCCGTCATTGCCGCCACCCACCCCGTGTGGGACGAGCGCCCGCTGCTGCTGGTGGTGCTCAAGGCCGGCGCCGGCGTCAGCCGCGAGGAGCTGCTGAGCTTCTACAAGGGCCGCGTCGCCCACTGGCAGACGCCGGACGACGTGGTGTTCGTGGGCGAGCTGCCCCATACCGCCACCGGCAAGCTCAGCAAGCTCACGCTGCGCGGCAAGTACAAGGACTGGCTGATCCGCAAGGCCTGATGCCTGCGCGGGCCGGCGGCGGGCTGATGTCCAATGCCGGCCCATGGACGACCCCCAAACCGACACCCACACCGACCCTTTCGCGCCGCCGCCAACCGCGCCGCTCCCGTTCCCCATCCACATCCCCTTCGTGGAGGAGCTGGGCCTGGAGCTGCACGCCTTCGGCGCCGGCCAGGCCGAAATCCAGCTCGACCTGGCGCACGCGCACCTGAACTCCTTTGCCGTGGCCCATGGCGGCGTGGTCATGACCATGCTGGACGTGGCCATGGCCCATGCCGCGCGCAGCCACGGCGTGGCGCCGGGCACCGACCCGCGCGAAGCCCAGGGAGTTCCCGGCGTGGTGACGATTGAAATGAAGACCAGCTTCATGCGGGCCGGCCAGGGCCGGCTGCGCGCCGCCGCCCAGGTGCTGCACCGCACGGCGACCATGGCCTTTTGCGAAGGCAGCGTCTTCGACGCCCAGGGCCGCCGCTGCGCCCATGCCACCGCCACCTTCAAATACCTGCGCCAGTTGCCTGCCGGGCGCGAGCTCAAGAAGCTGCGTGGACCAGAACCGGATTGAAATCAAAGTGCCGCTCTAACAAAAAGTTACCATACACCGCTAGCGCGTGTTGGCGCCTTTCCGCGTTGCGGATGAGCGCGGAAAATAATTCAGGGAGTGGCAGAAATGGCAAAGATCAGTTATTCGCGGGCGTTCGACATCTCGCGTCAGTTTTATTTTGGCGACTGGACGGCCGCAAGCATTTCCGCCACGGCCACCGCCGTGACGCTGAATCTGAACGGCGCGCGCATCGTGCTCGGCGGCAGTTTTACGCTGGCGGGCTCGCAACCTACCCTGGGCACCATTACCAGTCTGACGTATTCCACCGTCGCCGCCACTGCGGTCACCGAATTTGCTGTCACCAATATATCCATGTCCTGGGCCAGTTTCCAGGACGCCATGGCCGACGGCGATTTCAATACCGTGGCCGGCAACGGTGCGGATTGGGTCAGCGGCAGCACGGGTGGCGATAAACTCTACGGCGACGCCGGCAATGACCGGCTGGAAGGCATGACCGGGAATGATTCCTTGTTTGGCGGGGCCGGCAACGATACGCTGGACGGCGGCGCCGGCAATGATTCGATGCAGGGCGGCTACGGCAACGATGTTTATATCGTGGACAGCCTTCAAGATAAGGTGATCGAATCCGCCGGCGGGGGCACGGATACGGTGCGTACCGGCCTGGCTGCCTATACCCTGGGGGCAAATATTGAAAACCTTCAATTCACCGGGGTGATCAATGCCGCGGGCAACGGCAATGAGCTGAACAATATTCTGATCGGTGGCCGCGGCAATGACAGCCTCAGCGGCCTGGACGGCAATGACACATTGCGTGGCGCCAACGGCAATGACACCTTGAATGGCGGCAACGGCAACGATATTTTGATTGGAGATACTGGCTATGCCGCCAATACCACCAGCGTCAGCGGCACGTCGCCCAGCCAGCCCAATGTGCCTCTGACGCTTTCCATGACGATGCCCGAAACATCGGTGGCCAATTCCACCACCGTTACCGGCTTCATCAACAACAAGACCCAGATTTCCGGAAAATTCAATCTCGCATTTGTTCTTGACGTGTCCAGCAGCATGCAAGGCTCAATGGGCAACGGCACCGGAAAGCTTGATGCGGCCATCGCCTCGTTCAACGCCATGGTCAATGCGTTGAAAGCCGCAGGATTAGGAAACCAAGTGCGTATAGGCCTCATTCCTTCCTCCTCGGTATCGGACATTGCAGCCATTGGCACGCCCAACAATGACGTCAATGCCAATGGCACCCCGGACATCGTGGAGGCCGCATCGGCACTCAAACCTGCGGACTTCCCCAGTTATGCGGCGGGCCTGGATAAGGCCATAGAGTTTTTCTCCGGCTCGCCGCGTGGCGATAATTTCGTGTTCTTCCTGTCGGACGGAAGCTCTTATTACACCAGCACTTACGACACGCAAGTGGCAAGTTTGCGCAATGCTGCTGGCATCAATGCGAACATACGTGTTTTGAATTTGGACGTATATTCTTACAACAATGTTCTCGACTTGCTCGACAATGGTTTGGTTGACCATTCAGACCTGAAGGTGACATCAGCCGCGGAACTGACTGCGGCACTGTTGGCGTCTCGGGTTAATACCGGCGACATCAGTCGGCTCGAAGTGTATAAAAATGGCATCTTGGCCAGTACCATTTTGCCTTCGCAGTTGAAGGATACGCCATTTGGCCTTCAATACTCGGTGGCGCTCACAGGTCTGAGTACGACGGCTGTCGATCAAATTGAAACTCGGCTGATATTCAAGGGTTCAAGCCCGTATTTGTCGACCAGCCAGCAGATCAGCGTGGGTGTGCTGGCTTCGAACGACAGTCTCGTGGGCGGCGGCGGCAACGATACGCTGGACGGTGGCGCCGGCACGGACACGCTGGCCGGCGGCGCAGGCAATGATTTATATCATGTGGAAAATGCCGGCACGGTTGTAAAGGAAGTGGCTGGTGAGGGCGTGGATACCATTGAAACCACGCTGAGTTATTCGCTCAACAGCGCCGCGCTGGCGCAGGTGGAAAACCTGACACTGCTGGGTTACGGCAGTATCAACGGCGTCGGCAATGCCGCTTCCAACCTGATTACAGGTAATGAGGGCAATAACGTGATCCAGGGCCTGGGCGGCAATGACACGCTGGTCGGCGGCCGGGGTGTGGACACTGTCAGCTATGCCAACGCCACCAGCGGCGTCACGGTCGACTTGGTCCAAGGCACAGCCAAAAACCTGACCAAGGTGGACTTGATCTCCGGCTTCGAGGTCGTATGGGGCAGTGCTTTCGCCGACTACCTCGTAGGCAGTTCCGCCGGCGAGACGTTCCGCGGCAATGGCGGCGACGACACCCTGGAAGGCGGCGGCGGATTCGACACGCTTGATTATTCCGCCGCGACGGCCGGCATGACCGTCAATTTATCAACTAATAACGGCTATATATATGGAAACTACGCAACGGCCGTTTGTGCCAATGGCAGTCAGGGTACAGACCATTTCAATGGCGGCAGTTTTGGTGGCGTGGTAGGTTCCGCCTACAATGACTATATCTCCGACGCTTATGGCATCGCCAACAATTTCATAGGCGGCGCGGGCGACGATACCCTCTATGGCGGCAGCGGCAACGATACGCTGATTGGCGGTGCAGGCAAAAATGTCCTGGGTGGAGGCTCTGAAACCGATACCGCCGATTATTCTTCCGCCACGGCCGCCGTTTCAGGCTCCCTGATACTTGGGCGCCTGTCCATTAGTACTTCGGGCTTGAATGCCGACACCATCAGTGGTGTCGAAATCCTGGTGCTAAGCCAGTATGCCGACTCGGTCACGGGCAGCGCCGTCAATGATTCCCTGGATGGCGGGGCGGGCAACGATACCCTTATCGGCGATGCCGGTAACGATACCCTCAACGGCGGCAGCGGCGGCGACAGCCTGGTTGGCGGGCTTGGAGACGATGTTTACTGCCTGGACTCGGTAGGCGACATCGTTATCGAAAAACAAGGCGGGGGTAACGACACGATTTACCTGACAGTGTCTAGTGGCACCGTTTCCATCAATCTTCCTGAAGTGGAGAACATTTTCCTGTCAGGCAACGCCGCATTCAACGTGGTCGGCGGCGCTGGACGCAACAACCTTGTCGGCAGCGGTGGCAATGATACCCTCAATGGCGGGTCGGGCTACGAGAATGACACGCTCAATGGCGGCGCTGGAATCGACTGGGTCAGCTATTCTGGTCATATTACCGGTGTCGTGGGAACACTTGGCGGCTACGGTTCGCAAAATATCGATGGCGAATCCATCAGCAATATTGAAAATTTCCTTGGTTCCGCTTTTGCTGACAATGTGTCCGGAGACTACCGAGCCAACATACTCAATGGTGACGGTGGCAACGATACCCTCATGGGGGATGATGGCGACGATACCCTCATAGGCGGCGCCGGCAACGACTCGCTCAGCGGCGGCGGGGGTGTTGATACCGTCAGTTATGCTCATTTGACGACGGCCATCAAGGTCAATCTCGGCACTGGCGTGGTGGTCACAGCCACGGAGGGCACAGATACCCTCAATGGTGTTGAAAATATCATCGGCGGCTCCGGCAACGACACCATCACCTGGACCGCCAGCGCAAGTGATGGATATTTTTATGACACTTTCAAGTTGGAGGGCGGTGCAGGCAACGATACGCTGACTGGCGGCGCTCATTCCGATACCCTGGTGGGCGGTGCCGGCGACGATGTGCTCAACGGCGGCGGTGCGGACAACTACTATTATTATTCCGCTGACGTGGCGGACTACAAAACCGCGAGTGCGGCCGTGGTGGTGAACCTTGCTTTGGGAACCGCTTCCGGTGGCGCGGGCAAGGACAAGCTGATCGACATCGAAGGCGTGCTCGGCTCCAATTTCGCCGATCAGCTCACTGGCAGCGCCAAACAAAGTGACTATTTGGTCGGTGGCGGTGGAGCCGATACTTTGGATGGAGGTGTCGATAATCTTTCAGATTTTTTTGCATATTTCAATGTTTCGGATTCCGCACTGTCGGCCATGGATACCATACGGAACTTCAATTCCACGGATGCCTATGGTGGCGACAAAATAAATTTTCTTGGCGTGGATGCCAATTCGTTGGATGATCTGGTCAACAGTTCCTTTAATTTCATAGGCACCAAGGCATTCGCTAAAAAAGCCGGCGAATTACGCTACGCCAACAGCGACGGAAATACTTTTGTTTATGGGGACGTGAATGGCGACGGCGTCGCGGACATTGCCATCAAATTGCTCGGAACGCACACGCTTACCCAGTCCACCTTCGTGTTTTGAATTGGCGGGCGGGAGGCCATACAGGAGAAGCACGCCGGTGCTGACGCTGGTGCCCTGCACCGACCGGTCTGCGGCGTGACGCGTGGCCGGGGCGCCGGGCAGGGCGGCATGCCCGTGTGGCGACGGGCGGCTGGCTAGCATGGCCCCCTCGGCCGGCCCCACGGCCGGCCGGCTCAGGGAGCCGCCATGCCGTACCCGACAGCCACCCACGAGGTTTTCAACCAGAGCACCGAGTTCGCCGGCATGGACCTCTTTGCCGGCCACCGCCCGCTGCGTGACTGCTTGATCGCCTTAGCGCCGGAGCAGGACACCGCCCCGCTGCACGTCTTGGGCTGCGAGTTGGGCAACGCGGAAGTCCAGCAGCAGGCCCGCCTGGCCAATCGCCACCCGCCGCGCCACCGGCCCTTCGACCGCAACGGCCGCCGCGTGGACGAGGTGGAGTTTCACGCGGCCTACCACGCCCTCATGGCCCGCGCCGCCGCGCACGGCCTGCAGGCCGCGCCCTGGGCGCGCCCGCCCGGCGCCCACGTGGCGCGTGCCGCCGGCTTCCTGCTCTTCAACGGGGTGGAGGCCGGCGTGATGTGCCCCACCTCCATGAGCTACGCCGCCACGCCCGCGCTGCGCGCCAACGCCGCTGTCTATGCCGACTGGAGCCCGGGACTTTCGGCCCCGGCCTACGACCCGCGCCCGCTGCCCGGCCCGCAAAAGGCCGGGCTGACCATGGGCATGGGCATGACGGAAAAGCAGGGCGGCTCCGACCTGCGCGCCAACACCAGCCGCGCCGCTTTTGACCAGGAAACGCCCTGGGGCCGGTGCTACCGCCTCACTGGCCACAAATGGTTCTTCTCGGCGCCCATGAGCGACGCGCACCTGATGCTGGCGCAGACCACCGCCGGGCCCACCTGCTTTTTCGTCCCCCGGTTGCTGCCGGACGGCAGCCGCAACGCCCTGCAGATACAGCGGTTGAAAGACAAGCTGGGCAACCACGCCAACGCCAGCGCCGAGGTGGAGTTCGACGGCGCTTGCGGCTGGCTGGTGGGAGACGAAGGGCGCGGCATCGCCCAAATCCTGGAGATGGGCACGCTCACCCGGCTGGACTGCGCCCTGGGCACGGCCGGGCTGATGCGCCATGCCCTGGCCCTAGCGCTGCACCACTGCGCGCAGCGCAGCGTTTTCGGCAAGCGCTTGATCGACCAGCCCCTCATGCGCAACGTGCTGGCCGACCTGGCGCTGGAGGTGGAGGGCGCCACCGCCCTCGTGATGCGCCTGGCCGCCGCCGTGGACGCCAGCAGCCACGGCCGCGGCGGCGAGCACGAGGCGCAACTGCGCCGGCTGCTCACGCCGATTGCCAAGTTCTGGGTGTGCAAGCGCGGCAGCTACTTCGGCCAGGAGGCCATGGAGTGCCTGGGGGGCAACGGCTATGTGGAGGACGACGGCCACGGCCCCATGGCGCGCCTCTACCGCGAGATGCCGCTGAACTCCATTTGGGAGGGTGCGGGCAACGTCATGGCGCTGGACCTGCTGCGCGCGCTGCGCTCGGTCGGCGTGGCCGAGGCGCTGGCGCGCGAGCTGTACGCGCTGCGCGGCGCGCACAGCGGCGCTGAGGCGCTGGCGGCCACGCTGCCGGACCGCCTGCAACGCTGCGACGAATCCCAGGCCCGCCGCCTGGCGCGAGACGTCGCGCTGCTGCTGCAGGCCGCGCTGCTGCGGCGCCTGGCGCCTGAGGGCGTGTTCGCCGCCTTCTGCGCGGCACGCATCGATGCCGCCTCGGACGTGTTTGGGCAGTTGCCGCCTGGGTGCGACGTGGGGCTGCTGCTGGAGCGGGCAATGCCGTGAAGGGCCGGCCCACCGGCATTCCTCCCGCAACCCGCCGCTGCGTCACCCGCGCCCGCGGCGCCGCCGTGAACCCCCATGGCACACTGCGCCGCCTCATGAGTACCCCCGCTTTCCCGGTCGCCGTCGTCGGCGCCGGTCCTGCCGGCCTGATGGCGGCCGAGCGCCTGGCCCAGGCCGGGCTGCCCGTCGAGGTCTTTGACGCCATGCCTTCTGTGGGCCGCAAGTTCCTGCTTGCCGGCAAGGGCGGCATGAACCTCACGCATTCCGAACCGTTCGACCGCTTCAGCAGCCGCTACGGCCAGCGCCGGCCGCACGTCGAGCCGCTGCTGCGCCGCTTCGACGCCGACGCGCTGCGCCGCTGGGCCGCGGAGCTGGGCATAGACACCTTCGTCGGCAGCTCCGGCCGTGTCTTCCCGACCGACATGAAGGCCGCGCCGCTGCTGCGCGCCTGGCTGCACCGGCTGCGCGGCCTGGGCGTCGCGTTTCACATGCGCCACCGCTGGGTGGGTTTTGACGCCGCCGCCCCGGACGCGCCGCCGCCCGCGCTGCGCTTCGAAACGCCGCAAGGCGGCACCACCGTGCGTGCCCGCGCCGTGGTGCTGGCCCTGGGCGGCGCGAGCTGGCCGCGGCTGGGCTCCACCGGCGCCTGGGTGCCGCTGCTCGCCGGGCGCGGCGTGGACGTCGCGCCGCTGCAGCCGGCCAACTGCGGCTTCGACGTCGCACGCGCCACCGAGGACGGCGCCACGCAGGAAGGCTGGAGCGATTTCCTGCGCGGCCGCTTTGCCGGTGCGCCGCTCAAGACGGTGGCGCTGCGTTTCGAGCACGGCGGCCGGCGCTTCGAGCAGCGCGGCGAGTTCGTCCTGACGGAGGCGGGCGTGGAGGGCAGCCTGGTTTATGCCGCCTCCTCGCTGCTGCGCGAGGCGATCAACGAGCACGGCCAGGCCGTGCCCACGCTGGATCTGCTGCCGGACCGCAGCGCCGACTTCGTGGCGACGGAACTGGCGCGCCCGCGCGGGGCGCGCTCGCTGTCCACGCATTTGAAGACGAGGCTGCACCTGGACGGCGCCAAGGCGGCGCTGCTGCACGAGCTGCTGCCCAAGTCGGCGTTCGACACGGGGGCCGGCACCGCGGCGCTGGCCGCGGCCATCAAGGCGCTGCCGCTGAGGCTCGTCCGCCCCCGGCCCATCGCGGAAGCCATCAGCAGCGCTGGGGGCGTGCGCTTCGAAGCGCTGGACGACGCCACTTTCGGCCTGCGCGCACTGCCCGGCGTGTGGTGCGCAGGCGAAATGCTGGACTGGGAAGCCCCCACCGGCGGCTACCTGCTCACCGCCTGCTTCGCCAGCGGTGTGGCGGCGGCGGATGGAGTGCTGAAGGCGCTGCGCGCCGGCTGAAGGCCCAGCCGCCCGCGCCTCGCGCCGAGGTTGCGGCACGCGACTTTTGCAGGCCGCATGGTTCAGAAATCTGAACGATGGTCCTCATGTCTTGGCGGGCTGACGGGCACGGGAGCGAACGATGAAGGGGCGGCTGTCCGGGGAAGAAGGCGGGAGCCCGGCGTCCCCCCAGTCGGCCGCCGGCTCCCGCTCGCTGCTTACAGCGTCGCCGACACGTGCCGCGGCTGCTGCGTGGAGTAGCGGCGCTTCACGGGCGCGATGGTCGTCGCCTTCTCGCGCAGGGCCAGGGTGGAGGCGGCGGTACGGCCCTCGTAGGGCGCGGGCTCGGCCATCAGGTAGTGCACCGAGACCTTGGTGCGCTCCGGCGTCAGCACGGCCGGCACCACCGGAATGGCCAGCGCCACGGCCGCCAGGCCCTGCGCCAGCGCCCGCTGCGGGCGCAGCGCCGGGGCGCTCAGCAGCGACGCGGCCGGGCCGCGCAGCCAGGCGAGCC
>NZ_BCTC01000013.1 GCF_001571085.1 Azohydromonas lata NBRC 102462 | reverse complement strand
ACCGAGACCTTCACCGTCCAAAGCCTGGACGGCACCGCTTCGCAAACCGTCACCGTCGTCATCACCGGCGCCGAGGACAGCGCCGTCATCAGCGGTCGCGACACCGGCGCGGTGACCGAGGACGCCAGCTCGCCGACCCTCTCCGACAGCGGCACGCTCGCCATCAGCGACGCGGACGGCGGCCAGGCCGCCTTCACCGGTACGGCGGACGTCGTGGCTGCACCCGGTACCTTGGGCAGCCTGGACATCGCTGCCAACGGCACGTGGACCTACAGCGTCGCCAACAGCGCCGTGCAGTACCTGGTGGCCGGACAGAGCAAGTCCGAAGTCTTCACCGTCCGGTCCGTGGATGGCACGGAGCACACGGTCGAAGTGACGATCCACGGCACGGCCGACGCGGTCACGGTGAGCAGCCCCGAGGTCAACGAGGCCTCGCCCTGGGCCGTGTTCACAGTCCGCGGCAACGCCGGCGAGCCGCTGCGCCTGCAACTGGCCGACGGCAGCGCCACGGGCGCAGGCACCGATTTCGCGTCAAGCGGCGCAGGCTTGGAAATTTCCCTGGATGGCGGCCGCACCTGGAGTGCCTATGCCGGCGGCGCGACCCTGCCCGCCGACGGCGTGCTGCTGGCACGCACGCCCATCGTCAACGACGGCGTGAGCGAGGGCGCCGAGAGCTTCACCCTGACGGCCACGCCCGTGGGAGGCCTGGCCGCCGTGGGCACGGCCACGGTACGGGACGACGGCACAGGCACCGTGTTCCGCAACGACGGCAGCGCCGATGCACAGGCGCTGCTCGACGACGACCGGGCCGTGAGCGTCTCCAGCGTGCGCATCAACGAGGCATCGCCCTACGCCGTCTTCACGCTCAGCGGCGGCGCGGCGCAGCAGGTGCAACTGGCCCTGGCGGCCGGCACGGCCGATGCCGCGGACTACGGCGGCACCGACACGGCCCACCCGCAGCTGGAAGTGTTCGACGGCAACCAATGGGTCCAGTACCAGGCCGGCAGCTGGACACGGCTGGATGCGCAGGGCCGCTTGCTGGTGCGCACCGCCATCACCAACGACGCCCTGGACGAGGGCGACCACGACTTCGCGCTGCGCGTGCAGACCACGGGCGGCGGCCGCTACAGCGGCACCGGCGTCATCGACGACCACGGCGGCGGCAGCCTGTTCCTGGCCGGCAACCACAGCGGCCTGGCTGACACACCCGGCACCGCGGGCGCGCCCCGGCTCGACGACGACAGGCCCGTCCCGGTACCTGTGCCGGTGCCGGCGCCGGCGCCCGCACCGGAGCCGGCACCCGCGCCGGCCGTCGTGGCACCTGCACCCGTACCGGCAACGGTACAGCGCTTCGACTCGGCGCTGGCATCGCCCGTCTTGGCCACTGCGACGGACCCCATCGTCCTCGCCCCGGTGCAGTCCAGCGTGGCCGACACGCGCGACGTGGGCGACATCTACACGCGCTCCAGCGGCTTCCGCACCATGGTCACCCCGGCCAACGAGCCCACGCTGCGCACCTTCCGCGGCCTGGAGGACCAGGTGGTGCCCGCGGTCAGCCAGATCAACCTGCAAGTGCCTGCCGACGCCTTCGTCCACACCGACGCCAACGAGACGGTGACGCTCGTGGCCACGCTGGCCGACGGCCGGCCACTGCCCACGTGGCTGCAGTTCGACGGCAAGGCCGGCACCTTCACCGGCCAGCCGCCGGCGGGCAAGGCGCTGGACCTGCGCATCAAGGTGCAGGGCCGCGACTCGCAGGGCCGCGAAGCCAACGCGATGTTCCGCATCAAGTCCGCGCCCGGGACCACCCCTGGCGCCGCACCCGAGGGCCTGCCTGAAGCCGAACAAGGCGCCAACGCCCCGGCCACCGGCGTGGGCAGCCGCGGCGGCCTGGACGCGCAGCTCATGCGCGGCGACGCGCTGGGCCAGCGCCAAGGCCTGTGGCAGTCGCAACGCAACGGGCAGAAGATCGCGCAACGCCCAACGGTGCGCCGTGGCGCCTGACGCCAACTTTGTCGCGCCGGCCCGCTGAACGCCATGCCCGCCCCGTTCCCTCGGCGGGGCGGGCATGTTCAGATGGCGGCCTGCCCATGACGGTCCGTTGCACGGCCCGCGGCCTTCAGCGCACGCCCTTGCCGCGTGCCCGCCCATGGGCTGGAAGGCATGGGACACGGCGCCCCTCAGGCCATGCGCAGCCCCTCATGCGCGCAAGGGCCGATGCGCCCCCGACATGACCCTCAGGACAAGCCATGAGCTTTGACAGTCAGGACGTTTTGCACCTGCTGGCCGCCACGCGCAACGCCGATGGCGCTGCCGCACGCCGCTTCACGCTGCTCAACCGCACGCGCGAGCACGTGCCCTACCACGCCGCCGTGTTGTGCCAGGACGGCGAGTTGCTGGGCCACTCCGGCGCCAGCCGGATGGACACGCTGGGCCCCTACGCCCAATGGCTGCAGCGCGTGGCACGCGAGCGCGCCCACCAGCCCGGTACGTTTGAAGCCGCGGACCTGCCCGCGGCCCTGGGCTCGGCCTGGAACGAATGGTGGCCGCCCTACGCGCTGTCGCTGGCGGCTGCGCAGGGCCGCCAACTGCTGCTGGTGCGCGAGCTGCCGTGGACGGCGGCGGAAGCCGATGCGCTGCACGAGTGGTTCGACACCTGGCAGCTCGCCGAACAGGCGGCCGACGCCCAAGCGCCCCGCCGCGTCGTGGATTTCCAACTGCTGCGCCGCCGCCTGCGGGAAGTGCGCCTGCGCAGGAAGACCGGCCTGGCGCTGGCCGCCGTGGCGCTGCTGCTGGCCTTGCCCGTGAAGCTGACGGTGCGCGCGCCGGGTGAAATCGTCCCTCGCGAGCCCACCGTGCTGCGCGCCAGCGTAGACGGCATGGCGCGACGGCTGCTGGTCGAGCCCAACCAGGCGGTCCAGTCCGGTCAGTTGCTGGCCGAGCTCGACGACGCGGCCGCGGCCAGCCGGCTGCTGGTGGCGCGCCAGGCGCTGGCCACCGCCGAGGCCGAGTGGCGCCAGACCATGCAACAGGCGCTGGACGACCCGCGGGCCAAGGCCCAACTGGCCGTGACGCAAGGCCGCATGGAGGAAAAGCGCACCGAGGTGGCCTACCTCAGCGACCAGGTGCGCCGCACCGAGGTGCGCGCGCCGCACGATGGCGTGGTGCTGGTGGACGACCCCGGCAATTGGGCCGGCCGCACCGTGACTGCCGGCGAACCGCTGCTGCGGCTGGCCAAGCCGGACGACCAGGAGGTCGAGGCCTGGCTGCCCGTGGCCGATGCCGTGGAACTGGGCGATGGCAGCCCGTTGAAACTGTTTCTCGCCAGCCGGCCGGCCAGCCCGGTGCAAGCCAGCTTGCGCCTGTATGCGTTCGAGGCGTCGCAACGCCCCGAAGGCGGCCTGGCCTACCGGCTGCGCGCCAGCCTGGCCGGTGCGCCCACCGAGCGGCTGGGTGCACGCGGCACGGCCCACGTGGACGGCCCGCGCGTGCCCTTGGTGTACTGGGTGCTGCGCCGCCCGCTGGCTGCATTGCGCGAAGCCACCGGCTGGTGAGCATGGGCGCCGCACTGCAACTGCCGGCCGGCATGGCGCTGGCGCCGCCCCCGTGGCCGGCACTGCGCCAGGAGCTGCAACTGCACCACGCCCCCGCGTTGGCCGACGGCTCGCCAAGCTGGACGCTGCACGACCCGGTGCGCCACCGTTTCACGCGCATCGACTGGATCACCTACGAAGTGCTGCGGCGCTGGTGGGTGGCCGACGCAGCGCTGATCGCCGAGGAGGTCAACGCGCACACCACGCTGGCCATCTCGGCCGAGCACGTGCAGCAGGTGCTGGAGTTTGCGCGGCGCAACGAGTTGACGGAGCCCACCGCCGCGCTGCCCGCGCCGCCGCGCGTGAGCGGGCTGCGTGCCGCGGCCACCTGGCTGCTGCACCACTACCTCTTCTTTCGCATACCGCTGTTCAGCCCCGACGCACTGCTGCAGCGGCTGTTGCCCTGGGCCCGGCCCCTGGGCAGCCGCTCCTTCGGACGGGCCACGCTGGCAGCGCTGCTGCTGGGCCTGCTGGCCGTGGTGTGGGACTGGAGCGCCTTCACCACGCAGGCGGTGGACATGCTGTCCTGGCGCGGGCTGGCCTTGTACGGCGTGACGCTGGTGGCGGTGAAGATCGCGCACGAGTTCGGCCATGCCTTCACGGCGCGGCACCACGGCTGCCGGGTGCCGACCATGGGCGTGGCCTTCATGGTGCTGTGGCCCGTGGCGTACACGGACACGTCGGAAGTCTGGCGCCTGTCGGACGCGCGTGCGCGCCTGAGCGTGGCACTGGCCGGCGTGCGCACCGAGCTCACCATCGCGGCCTGGGCCACGCTGGCTTGGGCGCTGATGCCCGATGGGCCCTTGCGCGCGGTGGCCTTCACGCTGGGGACGCTGACATGGGTGAGCACGGTGGCGGTCAACCTCAGCCCCTTCATGCGCTTTGACGGCTACTTCGTGCTGTGCGACCTGCTGGACCAGCCCAACCTGCACGAGCGCAGTTTCGCGCTGGCCCGCTGGTGGCTGCGCCGCGTGCTGCTGGGGTGGGAAACCCCAGCGCCTGAGGAGATGGCGCCGGGCCTGCGCCGCGCGTTGATGGCCTTTGCCTTCGTGACCTGGGCCTACCGGCTGACCTTGTATTTGGGCATCGCCTGGCTGGTTTATCACTTTGCGATCAAGGCGGTGGGCATCGTGCTGTTCGCCGTCGAACTGGGATTTTTCATCATGCTGCCCGTGATACGTGAGCTCAAGCTTTGGCACGCCGGCCGCCAGGGCTGGCGCGGCAGCCGGCGGCTGCGCCTGACGCTGGGCGTTGCGGCGGCCGTGGCCGCTGCGGGCTTCGTGCCCATGGCGGGCCACGAAAGCGCCGGCGCCGTGCTGCAGCCCGCGCAACACCTGGCGGTGCGGCTGCCCACCGCCGCCGTGCTCGAAAAGATGCACGTGCAACCGGGCCAGCAGGTGAAGGCCGGCACCTTGCTGCTGGAGGCCTCCGCCTCGGCCATGGAGCAGCGGCTGCAGGCGGCGCAGGTGCGCATACGCCAGTTGCAGGCCCAGGTGGCGGCCGCCAGCGTGGACACGCAGCAGCAGGCGCAATGGGGCTCCTTGCAAAAGCAACTGGCCACGGCGCGGCAGGAGGCCGTGGCGGCGCAGGAGGACATGGCCCGCCTGCGCCCGCGCGCGCCCTTTGACGGCGTGGTCATGGCCGTGGACGAAGCCGCACGCGCGGGCGGCGTGGTCAGCCCCCAGCAGACGCTGCTGCAACTGGCCGAGCCCAACCGCTGGCGCGTGGTGGCGTATGCCGGTGAGACCACGGCGCGCGCGCTGCAGCCCGGCGACGGCGCCCGCTTCGTGGCCGATGCCGCCCCCATGCGCGGCTTGAGCGCGCGCGTGGTGAGCGTGGCGCCGCACGCCAGCACCGTGCTGGCCGAGCCCATGCTGGCGCAGGCCCATGGCGGTGCGCTGGAGGCCACGAGCCAGGGCCGTGAATGGCTGCTGGCGCAGCCCATGTACCGCGTGGAGCTGGAGCTGCTGGCGGATGCTTCCCTGTCGCCGCGGCAGTGGCGCGGCCATGCCGTGCTGGCGCAGCCGGCGCGCAGCGCCTGGGAGCGGGTGTGGACGGCGGCGGCGGCCGTGATGGTGCGGGAGCTGGGATTCTGAGCGCTGGCCGCTGACTAGGCCGGCTCGGCCTGCGGGCATTCCAGCGTCAGCGTGACGCTGAAGACGGCGCCATGTCCCGGCTCGCTTTGCAGCGCCAGCTCGCCGCCCATGCTGTCCACCAGGCGGCGGACGATGGACAGGCCCAGGCCGCTGCCGCCAAAGCGCCGCGTGGTGGAGCTGTCGGCCTGGGTGAAAGGCTCGAAGATGCGGGCCTGCTGCTCGGCCGTGATGCCCATGCCCGTGTCCGCCACGTCAAAGCGCAGCGTCACCGTGCGCCGCGTGCGGCCCATCTCGCGCACGCGCAGCTCCACGCTGCCCGCGGGCGTGAACTTCACGGCGTTGCCGGCCAGGTTGAGCAGCACCTGCTTCACCCGCAACGGGTCGCCCACGAGGTGCACGGACGACAGCGGCGCTGCGCTCATGTGCAGGGCCAGGCCCTTGGCATCGGCCTGCGGCTGCACCAGCACCCGCACGGCTTCCAGCAGCTCGCCCAGGTCGAAGGGCACGGCTTCCAGCTGCAGTTGCCCGGCCTCTATGCGCGAGAGGTCCAGCACGTCGTTGGTCAGCGCCAGCAACTGCTCGCCGGCTTGCTGGATGTGACCCACGTAGTCCGCGGCCTTGGGCGGCAGCGCCATGTGGCGCATCAACTGGCTCAGGCCAATGACGGCATTGAGCGGCGTGCGTATCTCGTGGCTCATGTGGGCCAGGAAGGAGCTCTTGGCGCGGCTGGCCGCTTGCGCCTGCGCCTCGCTCGCGCGCAGCGCCTCGTTGGCCCGCTCCAGCCGCCGCACGCCGGCCACGAACAGCCAGGCCGCGGCCACCAGCGTGATGCTGAACAGCACCGTGACCGCCAGCGTGAGGGTGCGCGTCTGGCGCCACTGCGACAGCGCCTCCTCCATGGACGTGGCCACCGACACGCGCAGCGGCAACTGGCCGATGCTGCGGTAGGCCGAAATGCGCTCCATGCCGTCCAGCGGGCTCCTGACGATGGCGTGGCCCAGGTCGTCCAGGGTGAGGGCCGTCGCGCCCTGGCCGCCGAACGTGCTGCCCAGGCCCTGGCTCACGCCGCCCACCACGCGGGCGCGCACCACGCCGTCCATGCCCAGCAGCATGACCTCGCCCTGCGCGCCCAGCTCCACGCCGCGGAACACCTCCTCGAAGTAGTCCGGGTCCAGCGAGGCCACCACCACCCCGAGCACGTGGCCGTCCTCGGTGCCGATGCGGCGCGAGAGCTGCAGGCTCCAGCGCCCGGAGACCTTGCCCAGCACCGGCTTGCCGACGAACAGGCCGTTGTCCGACAGCAGCGCCGCCGCCGCCGGCACGCTGCCCGGCTGCAGGTGCACGCGCACGTGCTCGCGGTCGCTGAAGTCCATGCGGCCGGTGCGGCGGCCCAGCGGATCGAGGTTGGAGCCGACGAACTTTCCCTGCCCATCCAGCAGGGAAAGCTGCAACAGGATGCGTGGCGCCAGGCCCGTCTCGTTGGCGTAGCCCACCAGGTCGGCCGGGGTGAAGGTGTCGTCGTGAAAAGCCTCGCTCACGCGCAGCGTGGCCTGGTCCACGGAGGCCAGCACGCGCAAGGTCTGCTCCTGCAGCGCGCGGGCGAGATTGGCGTTCTGCCGCACCTCGGCCTCCACGGCGTCATCCCACTTCATGCGCAGCAGCACGCCGGTGACGCCCCAGACCACCAGCAGCAGGCACACGGCCGCCAGCATCACCAGCCGGCTCAGCGGCCAGCGGGGCATGTGGGTGGACAGGGATTTCGCGGCCCTGAGGAAGGCATCGAGCATCGAGGGCAATGGCAGCGTGGACAGGGCGCGGCGCGGGCCTTGGGCCGCGCCGGCAGGCCGCATTGTGCCCAGGGCGGGCGTGGTGGGCTGCGCGAATGCCTGATGCTTTTGGAGTGGAAGCCGCCGGCTGCCGGCTGGGTCATGAAGCGGCCCCGGGCAGCTCCCGCCCTACTCCTCCACCTCGTACCCCAGCGCGCCCATGGCATGGCTCACCAGCCGGTCCAGGATACGGTCGAGCTGCTCGCGCTCCGCGCCGTCCAGACAGGCCACGATCTGCTCGTTGCGCCGCCTGATCTCGCCCTTGAGCTTGCGCCACAGCGCCTGCCCCTGCGGCGTGAGATTCAGGACGACGCCGCGCCCGTCCACGGCGCTGGTCTGCTTGTCCACCAGGCCCTGGTCCACCAGGGTCTGCGCCGCGCGGCTGGCCTGGCCCTTGGTGAGGTTGGCCAGCCGCGCCAGGTCGTTCACCGACAGCGGCGAGAACGAGCCCACGGCCGAAAGGCAGCGCGCCTCGTTGAGCGGGATACCGATGGCCTCCTGGTACGCCGCCTGGCTCACGCGGTCCGTCAGCTTGGACAGCGTGTGCAGGCGGTGCGTGAAGGTGCGGTCCAGTTCAAAGTCGGCTTTCTTCGCTGCCATGGTCGCAGAGGCGGTGGGTTCGGGTCGGGGCGGAACTTACCCCATTTGCCGCGTGGGCCGGTGGCCGTACGTCAGTCCAGCCGGATGTCGTTGGCGCGTATGACCTTGCCCCACTTCTCGCGCTCGCTCTTGGCATAGGCCGCCATCTGCTGCGGCGAGCTGGGAATGGCCTCCAGCCCCAGGGTCTGGAAGCGGGCCTTCACCGCCGTGGTGTCCAGCGCCGCCAGCAGCGCCTTGTTCAGCGCCGCGATGGCCTGCGCCGGCGTGGCCGCGGGCACCACCAGGCCCTGCCAGGCGTAGGCCTCGAAGTCCTTCACGCCCTGCTCCTGCAGCGTGGGCACCGTCTCGAAGCCGCTCACGCGCTTTGGGCTGGCCACGGCCAGGGCGCGCAGCTTGCCGGAGAGGATGTGCGGGTAGGCGCTGGCCGTGTCGGCGAACATGAAGGGCACCTGGCCGCCGATGACGTCCTGCACCGCGGGCGCCGCGCCGCGGTAGGGCACGTGCGTCAGCGCCAGGCCGCTGCGCTCGCGGAACAGCTCGGTGGCCAGGTGGTGCGGGCTGCCGGCGCCGGGCGTGGCGTAGGTGATGCCCTGCGGCTGCCGCTTGGCCCAGGCCAGGAACTCGGCCAGGTTCTTGGCCGGCACGCCGGTGTTGACCACCAGCAGCATGGGGAAGCGCGTCATCAGCCCCACGGGCGCGAAGTCCTTCTCCGCGTTGTAGGGCAGCTTGGCGTAGAGCGAGGGGTTGGCCGCCAGCGTGGCCGTGTCGGCCGTGAGCATGAGGTGGCCGTCGGCCTTGCCCTTGGCGACGTAGTCCGCGCCGATGTTGGTGGCGGCGCCGGGCTTGTTGTTCACGATGATGGTCACGCCCAGCAGCTTGCCCATGGGCTCGGCCAGGGTGCGGGCCACCACGTCGGAGCCGCCGCCGGCCGGGTAAGGCACGACCCACTCTATGGGCTTGTCCGGAAAGGCCAGCGCCGCCAGCGGCGCGGCGAGGGCGGCAAAAAGTACGGCGCGGCGCAGGGCGCTGACGGTGGGCATGTGGTCTCCTGAAGGATGGGGTTCGTGCTTGTTCGTGACGTGGCGGCTTGCCGCGGGCGCACGGCCGGGTGCCAGCTCTTGCCTTGACTTTACTCAAAAACATCTGCGCGTACAACTAAGTAAAACCACGCTGTTCAACCGGGGCCCGTCTCGGCGCAAAATAGTTGTACGTACAGATGATTCAACGCCCCGGCCTCACAGGCCATGCCCTGGGAACGGGTTTAAGAGGGCGCCGCGCAACACCCCTGGAGACAGCACATGCACAAGCCGAGTACCGAGCCCCGCCCGTCCATCTACTACGACTACAAGGTCCACAAGCCCTGGCTGCCCTCGGCGCATGGGGCGCAGGCGCGGCAGCAGGTGGTGATCGTGGGCAGCGGGCCGGCGGGCATGGTGGCGGCGCTGGAGCTGGCGCGCCACGGCGTGGCCAGCGTGCTGCTCACGGCGGAGCTGCAGGTGTCGCAGGGCAGCCGCGCCATCGTGTTCACGCGCCGCTCCATGGAGATCCTGCAGCAGCTGGGCGTGGCCGAGCGCATCACCGAAAACGGCCTGCCCTGGCGCTTCGGCAACTCGTTCTACCGGGGCCAGCGCGTGTTCCGCATGGAAGCGCCGCACGACGCGGACGACCGCTTCTTCCCCATGACCAACATCCAGCAGCAGTACCTGGAGGAGTACCTGCTGGACGCCTGCGCGGCCAGCCCGCTGATCGACCTGCGCTGGGGCAACAAGCTCACGCAAGTGCAGCAGAGGGACGGCTTCGCCAGCCTGGAAGTGGACACGCCGGAAGGCCCCTACACGCTGGAGAGCGACTGGGTGGTGGCCGCGGACGGCGGGCGCTCCGGCATACGCTCGGCGCTGAACCTGCAGATGGAAGGCGCCTCCTACGAGGGCTTCTTCGTGATCGCCGACATCCGCGTGGACCTGCCGCTGCCCACCGAGCGCCTGGCCTTCTTCGACCCGGAGTGGAACCCGGGCAACACCATCCTCATGCACCGCGAGCCGCACGGCATCTGGCGCGTGGACTACCAGCTCCCGCCCGGCGAGACGCCGCAAGAGGCGCTGGAGCCCGCCTCGCTCAAGAAGCGCATAGACGCCCAACTGGCCATGATCGGCCACGCCGGCGCGCCCTGGGAGATGGACTGGTGCTCGGTGTACTCGGCGCGCACGCTGACGCTGCCCAACTACGTGCACGGCAGCGTGCTCTTCACCGGCGACGCGGCGCACCTGCTGCCCATCTTCGGCGTGCGCGGCGCCAACACCGCCTTCCAGGACGCGCAGTCGCTGGCCTGGCACCTGGCCTTCGTGGTCAAGGGTCTGACCAGCCAGCGGCTGCTGGCCAACCACAGCGCCGAGCGCGTGGGCGCGGCGCGCGAGATCATCGACGAGGCTGGCAAGAGCACGCGCTTCATGGCGCCGCCCACGCGCGGTTTCAAGCTGCTGCGCGACGCGGTGCTGTCGCTGTCGCTCACGCAGCCCTTCGTCCGCCCCCTGTACCACTGGCGCACCTCGCGGCCGCACGAGTACACGCACTCGGCACTCAACAGCCGCGGCGACGACAACGCCCTCTTCACCGCCGGCCCGGCCCACGGCGCGCCGCCGCAGAACGTGCGCCTGGGCGCCGACGATTTCCTGCTCGACCACTTGGGCGGCGGTTTCGACCTGCTGTATTTCACCGAAGGCGCAACGCTGCCGGCCGCGCTGCTGGAGGTCGTGGAGGCCACGCGCCGCCGCGGCGTGCCCGTGAAGGTGGTGGCCATAGGCGCGGCGCAGCCCGTGGCCGGCGCCGACCTCACGCTGCCGGACGCCGACGGCCATGTGCGCACGCGCTACGGCGTGCAGGCCGGCGGCGCCGCCTACCTGCTGCGCCCCGACCAGCACGTGTGCGCGCGCTGGCTCACGCTGGACGCCACGCGGCTGCAAGCCGCCTTCGCCGCCGCCCTGCCCCGCTGAGGACAACGACCATGAGCACCCACCAGAACGCTGCCAACGAACTGACCATCCCCGGCCTGGAAACCGTCTACGACCGCCTGGCCACGGCCATAGATGCGGCCGGGGACAAGTCCGAGCTCTTCCTCGTGAAGCTCGCGCTGCTCAACGCCAACGCGTTGGGCAACCCCGACGCCTTCATCCAGCAAGTGGACGCCGCGCTGCGCGACCTCTGAACACCCCGCCCAACCAGGCTTGACGCCCCCCACCGCTTCAAACAGGAGAACCCCATGCTGATCCAGCAAGTCCACCACGTCGCCTACCGCTGCAAGGACGCCAAGGAAACCGTCGAGTGGTACGGCAAGCACCTCGACATGAAATTCGTGCTCGCGATTGCCGAGAACGAGGTGCCGTCCACCAAGGCGCCGGACCCGTACATGCACATCTTCCTGGACGCGGGCAACGGCAACATCCTGGCCTTCTTCGAGCTGCCCAGCCAGCCGCCCATGGACCGCGACCGCAACACGCCCGCCTGGGTGCAGCACCTGGCGCTGAAGGTGGACTCGGTGGACACGCTGCTGGCCACCAAGGCCAGGCTCGAAGCCGCCGGCATCGAAGTGGTCGGCCCCACGAACCACACCATCTTCAAGAGCATCTACTTCTTCGATCCCAACGGCCACCGCCTGGAGCTGGCTGCCGACTGCGGCACGCCGGCCATGATGCAAAAGCTCGACGAGGTGAAGTGGGACATGCTGCAGGAGTGGAGCCAGACCAAGCGGGCTCCCAAGCACGCGGCCTGGATGCACGACGGCAGCCTGGAAGCCTGAAGAGGCGCACACCCGATGACGCTGCTCAACGAAACCCACGACCCCGCCCTGCGCAGCTGGCTCGCCAGCGCCAACACGGCAGGCGGCGATTTCCCCATCCAGAACCTGCCCTTCGCGGTTTTCCGCCGCGCGGGCACGGCTGAAGCCTTTCGCGGCGGCGTGGCCATTGGCGACCAGGTGCTGGACCTGGCCGCCGTGGCGGCGGCCGGCGTGTTTGCCGGCGACGCGCAAGCCGCCGCGCGGGCCGCGTCGGAGGCCAAGCTCAATGCGCTGATGGCTCTGGGCCCCGCGGCCTGGAGCGCGCTGCGGCTGGCCTTGTCGCGCGCGCTGCGCGAGGGCGCGGCCGGGCAAGCCGCGCTGCGCCCCTGCCTGGTGCCGCAGGACCGCGTGGAGTACGACGTGCCCGCCCGCATCGGCGACTACACGGACTTCTACACGTCCATCCACCACGCCACCAACATCGGCCGCCTGTTCCGTCCGGACAACCCGCTGCTGCCCAACTACAAGTGGGTGCCCATCGGCTACCACGGGCGCGCCTCCAGCATCGGCATCTCCGGGCAGGGCTTCCACCGGCCGGTGGGGCAGACCCTGCCGGCCGGCGCGGCGCAGCCCGTGGTGGGGCCGTGCCAGCGGCTGGACATCGAGCTGGAGCTGGGCATCTTCATCGGCCAGGGCAACGCGCAGGGCGAGGCCGTGGCGATCACGCAAGCGGAAGCGCACGTGTTCGGCATCTGCCTGCTCAACGACTGGTCCGCGCGCGACGTGCAGGCCTGGGAATACCAGCCGCTTGGGCCCTTCCTCTCCAAGAGCTTCGCCACGACGCTCTCGCCCTGGATCGTGACGCTGGAGGCGCTGGCGCCCTACCGCGCCCCGCTGCAGCGCCCGGCCGACGACCCGCAGCCCCTGCCCTACCTGGACAGCGAGGCCAACCGCGGCCAAGGCGCGCTGGACATCCAACTCCAGGTGGATTTGCAGACGCCGCGCATGCGCGAGGCCGGCAGCGAGGCCGCCACGATCTGCCGCACCAGCTACCGCCACGCCTACTGGACGGTGGCGCAGATGGTGGCCCACCACACGGTCAACGGCTGCAACCTGCAGCCGGGCGACCTGTTCGGCAGCGGCACGCTGTCCGGGCCGACGCTGCAGGAGGCCGGCGCGCTCATCGAGATGACGCAAGGCGGCAAGCAGCCGCTGGCGCTGCCCGGCGGCGAGCAGCGCACTTTCCTGCTCGACGGCGACACGGTGACGCTGCGCGGCTGGTGCGAGAAGCCGGGCGCGGCGCGCATAGGCTTTGGAGAGTGCCGCGGCACGGTGCTGCCGGCGCGGGGCTGACGAGGGCACGCAGCACCCGCACGCAAGAAGGGCCGGCATTGCCGGCCCTTTCCGCCTCTTTCCGTTGGGTCTGGCTTACCGCCAGCGGTTGAGCAGCGCCACGCCGGCCAGCACCAGCACCGTGCCGGCGACCACGCCGGGGGTGAAGGGCTCGCCCAGGATGAGCACGCCCATGGCGATGGTGCTCATGGGGCCGATCATGCCCGTCTGCGCCGTGGCGGCCGGGCCCACGCGGGCGATGGCCAGCATCACCATCAGCACCGGCGCGAAGGTGCAGGCCGTGGCGTTGAGCAGCGACAGCCACCATACCTGCGGCGCCACGGCGGCCAGCGACGACAGCGGCCGCAGCAGCACGAACTGCGCGATGCACAGCACGCAGGCCACGCTGGAGGCCAGGCCCGTGAGGCGCAGCGCGCCCAGGCGGCGGACCTCCTCGCCGGAGTACGTGAGGTACAGCGCGTAGCTGACGGCGCTGCCCAGCACCAGCAGCGTGCCCAGGCCGGCCTGGGCGCCGGCGAACTGCGCCTCCTCCCCGAAGGCCAGCAGCACGCCGGCATAGCTCACGGCCATGGCGATCCACTGCTTGGTGGTGGTGCGGCGCTTGAAGATGAGCCAGCCCAGCAGCAGCACGATGGTCGGGTTGAGGTACAGCACCAGCCGCTCCAGGCTGGCGCTGACGTACTGCAGGCCCAGGAAGTCCAGGAAGCTGGCGAGGTAGTAGCCGCTGAAGCCCAGCAGCGTGACGGCGCGCCAGTCGCGTGCGGTGAGCGTTGGGCGGCCGCGCCCGGCCCACAGCGCCAGCACCAGGAACAGCGGCAGCGCGAACAGCATGCGCAGCATGATCACCGTGACGGCATCCACGCCGTAGCGGTAGGCGAGCTTGACGATGATGGCCTTGCCGGAAAACGCGGTGGCGCCGCCCGCGGCCAGCAGCAGCCCGGGCCAGTGGCGCTCCCGCGCTGCGGCCCCTATGGAAGAAGCAGACATCCGAAAGATTCTGCCAGGGGGTTTTCACCCGGCCGGCGCCCGGGGGCGGCCGGGGAATGCCTGTTGCCCCGCACTGTGGGCCGGCTTGGCCGGACTTGTAACCGTCCCTCAGCCCTTCAGCCCGGAGACCGCACATGCCCAGCAAGAACACCATCTGCCTCTGGTACGACGGCACCGCCGAGGACGCCGCGCGCTTTTACGCCGCCACCTTCCCCGACAGCAGCGTCGGCGCCGTGCACCGCGCGCCCACCGACTACCCCAGCGGCAAGGCCGGCAGCGTGCTGCTGGTGGAGTTCATGGTGATGGGCCTTCCCTGCGTGGGCCTCAACGGCGGCCCGGCGTTCAAGCACAACGAAGCCTTCTCCTTCCAGGTCTCCACCGAGGACCAGGCCGAAACCGACCGCCTGTGGAACGCCATCGTCGGCAACGGCGGGCAGGAGAGCGAGTGCGGCTGGTGCAAGGACCGGTGGGGCGTGTCCTGGCAGATCACGCCGCGCGTGCTCATGGAAGGCATCGCCAGCCGCGACGCCGCGACGGCGCAGCGGGTGTTCACGGCCATGATGGGCATGAAGAAGATCGACGTGGCGGGGATCGAGAAGGCGTTGAAGGGCGATTGAGTCGCGCTAAGCGCCGTGACAAATGCGTTTCGCCTGCAACTCCTTCCGTTTGGCCCAATTACCGGCATCAAAATTTTCTTGATAAGGAAGCCATTGCGTCCGCTTCGCGTCACTTATGGTAACATTCCTGGCGATAAGCTTTCCGTTTCCCAGAGCTTTTTGCTGTTCGCGCCAACTATTGATTTGGGGACAGCGGGGTTTTTGTGGCTTGTTATTCCTCAACAACATTTTTTCCGCGGTTACGCGCGCCAGTACTACGACTCATATCCCTAACCCTCCCAATATTTCTGCTGGCCATGGATGAACACAGTCAGGCGCTGCGGCGGGTTAGTTTTGCCCGACTGCGGGCGCAACCGTGCCGTTCACGGCGTAACAAAAAAAATGGAGAGATACCGCCACCTAATCTTGTTTGACATGAAGCGTTTTCGAATTGTGATGACCGGGCCGCTGCCCCCTGCTGTGGGGGGAATGACTTCGGTGATAATGGCGCTCAAGGCTTCTTCGCTTTCCCAGCACGCCGATATCGAATTGTTCGAAACCGGAAAAGTTACGCCGGAAGGGCGCCCGCTGTGGCTGGGCATCAAGACGCGATTGCATCTCATGGTGCGCTGGTGGAATAAATTTGAAGGCCCGCACAAACCGGTTGCGCACATTCATACCTGTGACGGGCTCAGTTATTTTCTTGATGGCGGCCTGATCGTATTGAGCCGCTTGCGCGGCGTTCCGGTGGTATTGCACGTACACGGAGCGCGTTTTGACGTTTTCCTGAGAAGTTTGAGCCGCGTACTGGCGTGGATTGCATATTGGTTAGCGCGTCGCTGCGCCATGGTAATTGCCTTGTCGCCTGGATGGCAGAAGGAATTATTTCTTCATTGGCCTGCGGCAGATATTCGGGTGGTGAGCAATGGGGTTTACGCAGAGCGCACGGCCTATGCGGTGAGCGCCCCGGCCGGCGTTCCAAAATTCGTATTCATAGGCCATCTCTGCCAACGTAAAGGGGTTTACGTGCTACTGGAGGCGGCGGCGCTGGCACGCGAAGACTGGACGGTGGAGTTGTTGGGCGGAGAGTATGAGCCCGGCGCGAAGGCACGAGCCGAACATGACATTCAACGCTTAAACCTCAAATCTCGCTGCTATTTGCGAGGCATCGTGGTAGGCGAAGAAAAAATCAATTTACTGGCCGGCGCGCAAGGTTTTGTGCTGCCCTCGTTTCACGAGGGTCTACCCATGGCGCTGCTGGAAACTATGGCCATGGGGCTGCCGAGCGTGGTCACGTCAGCGGGCGCCATGGCTGAGGCCGTGCGCGACGGCGTGGATGGCCTAGTAGTGCCGCCCGGGGACGCACAAGCCTTAGCCGATGCGCTGGACACCCTGGCGCGAGATACAGCACTGCGCGGCCGCATGGGCGCGGCTGCGGCCAAGCGATGGCAGTCGTTGTACGGCGTGGAAAACATGGTGGATAAGCTCATGGTGCTCTACGCCGAATTGGGCCGATAAAACACACAACGTGAGAATTTAAATGTATTCGCAACAAGAGATCGACGAACTGAAACTTCAGTATGAAACCCAGGGTTTTATTCATCTAAAAGGGGCGATCCCCCTGGACATGCTGCAGCGCTTGCGCACGGCATTCGACGCGGCAAGCGAGCGCCATTTCGAACAGTGGCAAAATGATGTCAAGGCGGGCACCGGTGAATATCGCTTTTTCGACATTCCCAGCATCCTGGATCAGGATCCTGTTTTCATCGACTTGGTAGACATGTCGACGATTTTTGGCCTGCTGGTGGACATCGTCGGGGAAGACATTCAGCTCAATCACACCCACGCGCGGCTTTTCTATCCCGGACCGACTTTCACGCCGCCCTGGCATTCCGACATTCCGCACGTGCTGGGCGTTAATCACGCGCACACCAATAATTTACTTATCAAGGTTCATTTCTACATTGAAGACCTCAGCCCCGAGCAGGGATGCCTAGCTTTCATTCCCGGCAGCCACCGCTACCCGCCACGGCACATCAAGCCCACGATCACCGACATCGATAAATCGACAGCGGCTGTGAAAATCGTGCCCAAGGCCGGCGACGCGGTTCTTTTCAATACTCACGTGCTACACATGGCGCTGGACAACAGCACGGATAAGGTCCGTAAATCGCTGATTTACGCTTACGCCCATTTTTGGATGAAGCATTATGCGAACGCGGTGCCATCCGACCTGCAGCGATTTGCCAATACCCCGCAGCGCCAGCAATTGTTTGGCGTGGACATGGAAGGGATTCCATATTTCAACCGGCGCCTGATGGACAACGTGCCGCCCGCTTGGCACAGCACACTGCTAGCGGCCAGCAAGCGACTGGTCAAACGCGTGCTGGCTAGGAACAGTATGTTTGGGTGATTGGCGAAGATTTGCGCCAACCTCCGCCGAAATTCACGACAGGTTTTTTATGCGACTTGTCTGGGACCAATGAAAGCAGGCAACGGGCGGATTTGAGTTTTGGAATTTCGGCATGGCCGCAAGGGCACACCTACCGGTCAAGCATCGCAAGAATGTGGACGGTGCAGGCCAAGGGCGGTTTGGGACCTACCAAGCTTGGCCAGCACATGCTTCATTCACAAAGCCTTTTTCCGTGTGCCCCGAGTTGCCAGGTTCCATGGGCCCCGGCTCGCCGGGCGCTACTCAAGCCGCCGTGAACCGCTCCGCGTACACCTGCGCGTCCGGCACGCCGGCCTCCCGCGCCGTGGCTTCGACCGCTTCCACCAGCGCGGGCGGGCCGCACACGTACACGTCCGGCCATGCGCCGGGGGCGCAGGCGGCCAGGTCCGCGCGCAGCGCGTCCACGGGCGTGCCGCGCAGGCCCAGCCAGGCGTCCGAGGGCTGCCAGACGCACACGCGCTGCTCCAGGCCGGGCAGCTCGGCCAGCGCGGCGGCGGCGAACAGCTCGGCCTCGCGGTTCACGCCGAAGTACAGCCGCACGGGATGCGGCTCCCCGAACTCCGCCATGCGGCGCAGCATGGACAGCAGCGGCGCCAGCCCCGTGCCGCCGGCCACGAACCAGCGCGGACACAACCCGTTTTCCCGCAGGCCGAAGGCGCCTTGCGGGCCGTGCACCGTGAGCCGGCTGCCCACGGCCGCCTCGTCGCGCAGCCAGTTGGAAAAGCGGCCCTGCGGCTGCAGCCGGATCAGGAACTCCAGCGTGCCGGCCCAGTTGCCGGTGTTGGACATGGAGTAGGCGCGGCACAGATCGGCGCCCGGCACTTCCAGCTCCGCGAACTGCCCCGGCTCGAACTCGGCCACGGCGACGCCCTCGGCGTCCGGCAGCAGTTGCAGCACCAGGCGCACGGTGGCGTCGCCGTCGCGCTCGATTTCCAGCACTTCGGCGTCGCGCTGCGGCACGGGGCCGCCGGCGATGCGGGCGCGGTCGTAGGGCAGCGCGATGCGCAGGTCGCCGCAGGGCGTGGTGCGGCACAGCAGCACGCTGCCGGGCTTGTCAGCGCTCAGCGCCTTGGGGTTGTGGTCGCCCAACTCGTAGTCGCCGCTGAGCACCTGCGCCGCGCAGGCGCCGCAGCCGCCCTGGCGGCATTGGGCCGGCAGCCGCCATTGGGCCGCGTCGGCGGCTTCCAGCACGGACTGGCCCGGCAGGTTGTCGAGTTGGAGGGACTGGCCGTCGAGCGTGCACAGCTCGACGGACCAGGTCTTGACGGCTTGGTCCATCGGTCTCGTCCTTCGCCTGGCGCGTCAGGCCGCTTCGAGCTGCAGCGTCTTGCGGATGTCGGCCTGCGCCTCGCCGATGGGCTGGATGCCGAACTTCTCGACCAGCACGCCCAGCAGGTTGGGCGTGAGGAAGGCCGGCAGCGTGGGGCCCAGGCGGATGTTGCGGATGCCCAGCGCCAGCAGCGTCAGCAGCACGGCGGCGGCCTTCTGCTCGAACCAGGAGATCACCAGCGACAGCGGCAGGTCGTTCACGCCGCACTCGAACGCTTCGGCCAGCGCCGAGGCGATCTTGATGGCCGAGTAGGCGTCGTTGCACTGGCCGATGTCCAGCAAGCGCGGGATGCCGCCGATGTCGCCGAACTCGTGCCGGTTGAAGCGGTACTTGGCGCAGCCCAGCGTCATGACCACGGTGTCCTGCGGCGCCTGGGTGGCGAAGTCGCTGTAGTAGTTGCGGCCGGGGGCGGCGCCGTCGCAGCCGCCTATCAAATAGAAGTGCTTGATGGCGCCGCCCTTGACGGCGTCGATCACCGCACCGGCCACGCCCAGCACGGCGTCGCGGCCGAAGCCGACGGTGATGGTCTGCTCAGGCTCGGTGGCCTTGAAGCCGGGCAGCGCCTTGGCGGCCTGGATGACTTGCGCGAACTGGTGGTTTTCCAGGTGGCGCACGCCGGGCCAGCCGACGGGGCCGGTGGTGAAGATGCGTTGGCGGTAGGCGGGCAGCGGCTCGATGATGCAGTTGCTGGTCATCAGCACGGGGCCGGGGAAGTTGGCGAAGTCCAGTTGCTGGTCCTGCCAGGCGCCGCCGTAGTTGCCCGCCAGGTGCGGGTAGGCCTTGAGCGCCGGGTAGGCGTGGGCCGGGAGCATCTCGCCGTGGGTGTAGATCTGGATGCCGCTGTCCTTGGTCTGCTCCAGCAGGGCGTGGAGGTCGCCCAGGTCGTGGCCGGAGACCAGGATGGCCTTGCCCGCCACGGGCGTGACGCGCACGGCGGTGGGCTGCGGGGTGCCGAAGTTGCCGGTGTTGGCGGCGTCCAGCATCTCCATGACTTGCAGGTTGAGCGTGCCCAGGGCCAGCGACTCGCCCAGCAGCGCGGGGATGTCGGCCGGGTCTTGCGCCAGGAAGTCCAGCGCGTGCTCGATGCCGGCAAACACGGTCTCGCGCGCCTGGCCCAGCACGTAGGCGTGATGGGCGTAGGCGCAGACGCCCTTGAGGCCGTACAGCAGCAGCGCGCGCAGGCCGATGACGTCGGCACCCACCTGCTCCAGCCCGGCGTTGATGCCCACGTCGGCGGCCTGCAGCAGCAGCCCGGCCTGGTCGGCGGCGGGCTGCCAGGTGGCGGCGGCGGAGGTGAGCGCTTCCGGCTCCTGGCCGGCGGCGCGGGCGGCGGCCTCGTAGCGAGCGCGCACGGCGTCGCGCAGGGTGGCGGCTTCCTTCAGCAGCGTGACGAAGCGGGCGGCATTGAAGTTGACGTTGGTGAGCGTCGTGAACAGCGCGTAGAGGATGAAGGCGTCGGCCTCGCGGTCCGGCGCGTTCAGGGCGCGCAGGCGGCCGGCGTATTGGGCGATGCCCTTGGTGGCGTGGATCAGCAAGTCCTGCAGATCGGCCGTGGTGGCGTCCTTGCCGCAGTGGCCGCGTTCGGAAGCGCAGCCGGTCGAGGTTTCGGTGCGGGCGGTCTGTTCACATTGGTAGCAGAACATGCGGAAAAGGCTCTCTGTGGTGTTGTCCGTGATGGCGTGCCGTTTCTGGCGAACGGCGGGGGCGGAAGGTACGCAACAGGAGCGGGGGGAATCCTTGAAGCAGTTCAAGGATTTGGGATGGGGAGGAAGAAATGCCTGGCGACTTGACGCGAATCAACGCGACGCCACTGCACGGGTACACCCGGCAACAGCAAAAACTCAAGAAGCGTTTATTGCGAGGCCGGCAAAGCCTCATTTGCAAAATGCCGCGTGCGCCAGGCACGCGGCACCTGAAAAATCAGGATTTAACCCATTTGCGCCGACGCCCCAAAACACAACCGGCGAAGCCCAGGCTGACCAATGCCAAGGAGCCCGGTTCCGGGACGGCGCTGGGGGGCGGCGTGTAAGCACTGAGCGACAAGTTATCAACGATGAAAGATTCGCCAAAATCAAGGCGCAATTCATCGATGGCGCCGGTCATTCCAGCGACGTATTGAAAAGTTTCCGTCAAGTTGACCAACTCCGACCAAACCTGTACTCCATCATTGAAGCCGCGCACATAAACCCTGGGGTCCGGATATGAGTAATAGTCCCATATTCTTGCCCACAATCCATCAAACGTAAATTCGGAGGCGTCCACAGCCTTGATGACGCCAATGCCGCGATAGTTATTGATCATGGTGAAGTCCCCACTGACGGCTCCATATCGGCTCCATCTGCTACCGCTGCTATTCGTATCGATCCAATCAAGCCTGCTCACATCAAGATATTTTTCACTATTCATAGATCCAAACGTATACCCCTTATACGCCGGTATTGGACCAAGCTGACCGACAACACTACCACCGGGAATATCGTCAAACGTCAAAAGGGTTGCATTCGCGTGCAGTGTAGAAACAGCAAGAGAGCAGGCAAAAAGAATATTTTTCATGATCGAGTACACAAGAAAACTGAGGAACGAATTATCTTCTTTGAACCCCATTAAACATTTTGATATGTATCAATATTGCAGCCGAGAATTCCACGAGGAACACACCCATTAGAACATGAATTTTTTGGCGCCTTCAATGAATTTATGAAGTCCTTCTCATAAGTGCCACGATGCAAACTCAAAACCCATGGCACGGGTTGGTTCAGAACGACAATGAACTGGCATCAAAAACAAGGCGACGACGTCGGAACAAGCCTCCAGCGCCCCATTTAATTACCGATATGAAACTCCACCACCGGGATTCAAGAGATTGATGGATACCCAGCCACGGGCGCCTGTCCGGGCGCCGCGAAGCTCCGGCCTTCGGCCTTGCCGGGGCCAGCCAGGGCTCAGTGGGCCTCGGCCGGCTGGGCCAGGGCTTCGAGGCGCTCCACCGCCTCCTTGGGCAACTTCAGCTCAGCCGCTGCCAGGTTCTGCCGCAGGTGCTCCACCGACGAGGTGCCGGGGATGAGCACCAGATTGGGCGAGCGCTGCAGCAGCCAGGCCAGCGCGACCTGCAGGGGGCTGGCGCCCAGTTCATTGGCCACGGCGGACAGCGAGCCGGACTGCAGAGGCGTGAAGCCGCCCAGCGGGAAGAAGGGCACGTAAGCCGTGCCCTCGCGGGCCAGTGAATCGACGAGAGCGTCGTCCGCGCGGTGCACGAGGTTGAAATGGTTCTGCACGCAGGCGATGGCGCAGAGGCGGCGCGCCTCCTGCACCTGCCGTGCGGTGACGTTGCTCAGGCCGATGTGGTGGATCAGCCCCTGGCGCTGCAGCTCGGCCAGCGCTGTGAGCGGCGCTTCCAGCGAACCCTCCTGCGGGCCGTGGACACCCAACATGCTGCGCAGGTTGACGACCTCCAGCACGTCCAGGCCGAGGTGGCGCAGGTTGTCGTGCACCGCCTGGGTCAGCTCCGCCGCCGACAGCGCGGGCAGCCAGGCGCCGTCCGCCCCGCGCCGGGCGCCGACCTTGGTGACGATGAGCAGGTCGTCGCGGTAGGGGAACAACGCCTCCCGAATGATCTGGTTGGTGACGTGCGGGCCATAGAAATCGCTGGTGTCTATGTGATCGACGCCGTTTTCCACGGCGGCGCGCAGCACGGCCACGGCCGAGGCGCGGTCCTTGGGCGGGCCGAACACGCCCGGCCCCGCGAGCTGCATGGCGCCGTAGCCCAGGCGCCTGACGGTGCGGGTGCCGATTCGATAAGTGCCTGCCGGGTCCAGTGCGTTCATGTGCGTCTCCTTTGCGATGAGGCGGACTGTAGGCAGCCCTGGGTCGTGCGATAAGACGGCCCAATGCGCACGGGCTGTGCGCCAATCCGAACAATGCGCGGGAGGACTCGTGGCGGAACCCTTGGACGACTTGGCGGCCTTCGTGGCCGTGGCGAAGGCGGGTGGCTTTCGGGAGGCGGCGCGCGCGGGCGGCGTGAGCGCGTCCAGCCTCAGTGAAGCGATGCGCCGGCTGGAGGCGCGCCTGGGTGTGCGGCTGCTGCACCGGACCACGCGCAGCGTGGTGCCCACCGAGGCAGGAGCGCGGCTGCTGGAGCGTCTGCAACCGGCGTTGGGCGCGGTGGAAGCCGCGCTGGACGAGGTGAACGGTTTCCGCGACCGGCCCGCGGGCACCTTGCGGCTGAACGTGCCGGCCAGCGCGGCGCGCCTGGTACTGCCGGCGCTGGTACCGCCCTTTCTGGCCGCCTATCCCGACATCCGGCTGGACGTGGTGGTGGAGGAAAGTTTTGTCGATGTGGTGGCCGCCGGCTGCGACGCGGGCATCCGCTACGAGGAGCGGCTGGAGCAGGACATGGTGGCCATCCCCATAGGCCCGCGCCGCCAGCGCGTGGCGACGGCCGCCTCACCCGCTTATCTGGAGCGGCGCGGCCGGCCGACGCACCCGCGCGACCTGCTGCAGCACGCCTGCCTGCGCGGCCGTTTCGCCAGCGGCGCCATGCCGGCCTGGGAATTCCAGCGCAACGGCGAAACCGTGACGGTGGACCCGGACGGCCCGCTGATCGTGCGCATCAGCGGCGGCGTCGAGCTCGCCATCGACGCGGCGGTGGCGGGGTGCGGCGTCATTCATTTGTTCGAGGGCTGGCTCAAGCCCCATCTGGACAGCGGAGCGCTGGTGCCGGTACTGGAGGACTGGTGGGCGGGGTTTACGGGGCCGTTTCTTTATTTCCCGAGCGGGAAGTATTTGCCAGGGGCGTTGAGGGCGTTTGTGGAGTTTGTGAGGGGGAGGCAGAAAGCTTGATAGACCGGTCACAAACAGCCTCAATGGCAAAGCCCGCAAAGCCTTGATTTTTTCGCCACTGCCTACGCAGTTCATTCGCTGTCAAGACAACCGGTTTTCTCAAAAGGCGTGGCTTAATTTTCAGGCGACATCATGAAAAACTCACATTTTCATTTCCAGATGCAATGCATACACAGAATATCTTGATATGAAAGCTCGCCTCCGGCCAGGAGCAAACCGCTGGCATCTATTTGCGTCCGACCGTTATCGGCCGGATTTGTCGATGTTCATGTTGGAAGTCCCCATGCAGGCGTGATGCCGGTACTGGCGACTGGCATCTCAGGGATGACGGACCTATGCTTTTCTTTCGGCCGAGCAAGCGGGCTTGTCGCCACGCGCTACTGCCGGTCTGCGTGAAAGGACTACCTATGTTGTCCAATGCCTCCGTCACTACGATGTTGCCGGTCAAGGACATGGCCAGGGCGCGTGCCTTCTATGAAACTTGCCTGGGCCTGCAGCCCGGCGGCTTGCAACCCGATGGCAAGTTTGTCTATAGGGTGGGGGGCAGCACATTGGCTTTGTTTCCCAAGGCTGAGGGCACAAAGGCTGACCATACGGCCATCAGTTTCCAGGTGTCTGATATCGCTGCCGAAATCCAAGAATTGAAACGTGCTGGTGTGGTTTTTGAAGACTACGACTTCCCGGGTCTGAAAACCGTAAACCACGTCTGCGTGCTTGGTGCTGAGAAAGCAGCCTGGTTCAAGGATACCGAAGGCAATTACCTTTGCATTCACGAGAATCTGGCTGCTACGTAACTTGGCCACTCTTCCCTATGTAGGTCGCTGGATTTGGCCAGCGACCATTTCGGCATCCAATCCAAGGAGGCGCACCGCGTGGTGCGGCAACTCCAAGTAGTCTATGCAGCATGACTGCTTTTCCTTGCATGGCGGTCCGGATACCGCAACGTGGCGCTGCAGCAAGGGGCACAGAGCGCTTTGCCACACCAATAAGTATTCGGCAAACAGCGGGACAGCCAATCCGGCACCAAGCCCTTATCGTTGTCCTCTTGTGTGTCCGCTCACCTAGATGCTGCAGCATTAAACCGCGGCTATTCCTTCAATTACCTGCAATAAATCCTCAGCCCCACCGAAGGCGCCAGAACGGGTATGGCAAACCACCCCATCCCATTTCCCTCCCACCATCCGCGCACAGCCCCACCCCGCCCTGTCCATCGCAGTTTCGGAAACCAACCCCGAAGCCCCCAGCGCCCGGCACATCGCCAGCAAGGTATCTCCGCCCACGATCACCAGCGCCCCAGGCCGAGGCGCGTTTTCCGCGATTAGGGCGGCTTGCCGTTCCAGCAGCGCGGCGGCTTGGTCGGCCGTGATCATTTCCTGCGGGGATAAATCAATCAGCCGCGGATAGCCCTCCGCCGCCCGCCGCAGGGTTTCCGGCTTTGCGCCCGCGTGGCATTCATCCGCCCAACGCGAGGCGCGCAGCACGCGCCACTGCTCGCGCGAAACGGGGTGGTGGCTCGCGCTCACCAGCATGGGCGCGCCCATGCCGCGCTCGCTGGCGGGCGTCGCGGCGGGTACATCCAAATCCAGCCCGCGCGCCATCGCGTGCGCCAGGCCGGCGCTGCCGCACCACAGCCAGCGCGCGGTCTCGGGCTTCAAGGCCAGCGCGACCACCGCGTCCATGTCCGCGTCAGAGCGCACGTCCGGCACCCACACGGGCACGTCGCCCACCAGCGCCTGGGCGATGCTTTCCGGGCCGACCGGCGACCGGGAGTCATCCGCCTTCACCACCCACTGCCGGCCGCCCTCCGTCACCCGCCCCTGTGCGGGAAAGGCTGGGGCGAAGACGATGCGCTCGAAGCCGCCCTGCCGGGCGAGGTAATCCACTTCCGCAAACGTGTTGCCGCGCAGCAGGCTGTCCACCTTCTTGAAAGCGATGCCCGCGCCGTGCAGCCAAGCCACGCTGGGAGTCAGCAGCGCGGGCAGATCGGCCACCGGCACGTCGCGCGTGGCGGTGGCGACGATGTCTATGCCGGCCGCGGGCTGGTCCGCAGCGGGCGCCCCCAGGTGCACCGGCACCCCCGCGCCAAAGGCGGCGGCGCAGTCCAGGGCGCCAGTTAGATCGTCAGCCAGGATGCGCAGCGTCTTCATCAGCGGGCCTTCACCACGGTCAGTTTCAGGTGGAGGGCGCGCAGGCGCTCCTCCTCGGCGGCGGGCAGGCCGCTGTCGGTGATCACTTCAGCCACGTCGCCCAGCGACGCGATCTGCATGAAGGCGCGCGGCCGGAATTTCGAGCTGTCCACCAGCAGCCGCGTCGCGTTGGCCGCCTTCATCAGCGCCCGCTTCACGCCGGCCAGCTCGGCGGAGGTCTCGGAGATCACGTCGTCCGTCACCGCGTGCGCGCCCAGCAGCAGCACGTCGGCGCGCAGGGAGGACGCCTGGTCCACCAGCGTCTGGCCCAGGATGGTCGTGCTCCCGGGGCGCAGCATCCCGCCCAGCATGTGCACCTGCACCAGCGGCGATTTGCCCAGCACCTGCGCGATCACGAGGTCGTTGGTCACGGCGGTCAGCGGAATCTGGCGGCGCACGGCCGCGCGCGCGGCTTCCAGCACCGTCGTGCCGCTGTCAAAGATGACGCTTTGACGAGGCTCCAGCGCCTCGGCCGCCGCCTCGCCTATGGCCGCCTTCTCGCGCGGCGACAGCTCGGCCGCCGCCACCGGGTCCGGCTCGAAGGTGGCGTATTCCGGCGCCTGCTGGCGCAGCAGCGCACCGCCGTGCGTGCGGTCCACCACGCCCTCGGCCGCCAGCGCGTCCAGGTCGCGCCGCAGCGTCGAAATCGACGCGCCCAGCGCCTGCTCCAACTGGCCAATCGTCACCGCGCCGTGCACGCGCAGGAAATCCACGATGCGATGCCGCCGCTGCGCAGGCAGCAAGGGCGAGTCCATCGTGGCAAGGGAGTCAGAAGTCGTGGACATGGCGTTTTCCTGGCGAATGCGGCAAATCATGCCACAGCACCTGATAGATCGTGATGGTTGTTGATCTTTTGTGGAGTTTTATGATTCAATTCACTCATCGGCTTCCACAAAGCTCCACACAGAGGGCCCGGCCGGTCACCACAACGACGGAGACAACGCCATGAACGATCACAAAGTTCCAAAGTCGCGCAGCCTCGCGCCGGCCGTCGCCCAAGGTGCCGCTCCCCGCGCCGCCTGACTCCCACCCCACCGACAACGAATGGACCGCCACATGAGCACCCCGATACGCCTGGCCTTCACGATGGGCGATCCCGCCGGCATCGGCCCCGAGATCATTGCCAAGGCCACCCGCGAGATGGCCGGCCTGGTGCGCGCCGGCCGCGCCGAGTTCATCGTCCTGGGCAGCGCCGCCGCCATGGCGCAGGCTGAAGCGCTGCTGAAGCTGCCCGCGACGGACGAGCAAGGCAACGCCTTCTACCGCATGGTGGACGTGGGCCCGGTGGAGGCGCCCATCGTCATCGGCCAGGTGGCCGCCGCGGGCGGCGAGTGGGCCTACCGCGCGGTGGAACGCGCCACGCGCATGGTCCAGGGCGGCACGGCGGACGCCATCGTCACCGGGCCGCTGTCCAAGGAGGCGCTGCACCTCGCCGGCCACCACTTCGAAGGCCACACCGAGCTGCTGGCCCACCTCACCGGCCAGCGCGACGCCGTGATGATGCTGGCCCACGGCGACATGCGCGTCACGCACGTCACCACCCACTGCGCCCTGGCCGACGTGCCCAAGCGCATCACGCCGCAGCGCCTGCGCCGCGTCTTCGACGTCACGCTGGACGCCATGCGCGCCCTGGGCATAGCCCAGCCGCGCGTGGCCGTCGCCGGCCTGAACCCGCACTGCGGCGAGGGCGGCATCCTGGGCACGGAGGACGACGCCGTCATCGCCCCCGTCATCCAGGAATACGCCGAGCGCGGGCTGGTCGGCCCCATCCCGGGCGACACGGTGTTCATCAAGCTGCGCGCCCGCCAGTACGACGCCGTGGTGGCCATGTTCCACGACCAGGGCCACATCCCCGTGAAGCTGCTGGGCTTCAACGTGGACCCCAACACGGGTAAATGGCAGGCCATCAGCGGCGTGAACATCACGCTGGGCCTGCCCATCCTGCGCACCTCGGTGGACCACGGCACGGCCTTCGACATCGCCGGCCAGGGCATCGCCAACGCCGACAGCGTGGTGGAAGCGGCCGAATACGCGCTGCGCCTCATCGCCGGCCAGCGCGCCGCCGCGCAAGCCGCCGTCCAAACCTCCGAAGGGGCCCAGGCATGAGCGCGGGCGCGCTGCGCACGCACGCCGAGGACGCGGCCCGCCAGGTGGCCGACCTCCCCTCGCTGCGCGTCCAGGCCCACGCCGCCAACCTCATGTTCCTGCGCGACGGGGCGCTCGGCTGCGTCTGGTTCGGCGGGAGCATGGAAGGCAAGTCGGACATCTGCGTCTTCATGTCGCGGCTGGAGCCGGGTTTGAACCAGTGGAGCGAGCCGGTGCAGCTTTCCAGCGACCCGGATCGCTCCGAGCAGAACCCCATCCTCTTCCCCGCGCCGGACGGCAGCCTGTGGCTGCTGCACACCGCGCAGACGGCGGGCCACCAGGACACCTCCGTGGTGCGCCGCCGCGTCTCTCACGACGAGGGCCGCACCTGGGGCCCCACCGAGACGCTCAAGGACGTGCCCGCCGGCACCTTCGTGCGCCAGCCCATCCAGGTGCAGGCGGACGGGAGCTGGCTGCTGCCCATCTTCAATTGCCGCGCCGTGCCCGGCCAGGCGTGGGACGGCAGCCTGGACGACAGCGCCGTGCTGCGCTCCACCGACCAGGGCGCGAGCTGGCAGCGCATCGAGGTGCCCGCGAGCCTGGGCTGCGTGCACATGAACGTCGTCGCCGGCAAGGGCGCGAGCGATTTATTGGCCTTCTTCCGCAGCCGCTGGGCGGACCATGTGTATCGCAGCGAGAGCCGGGACGGCGGCCTGAGCTGGTCGCAGCCGCAACCTTGCGGCCTGCCCAACAACAACTCGTCCATCCAGGCCGTGCGCCTGGCCGACGGGCGGCTGGCGATGATCTTCAACGACAGCAGCGCGCTGGACGCCACGGGGCGGCGCGAGTCGCTGTACGACGAGCTGGAAGAAGACTCGAAAGAGTCCAAGGACGCCGCGCCGGCCGCCGCTGCCGCTGAAGCTCCCGCCCGCCGCGCCTTCTGGGGCGCCCCGCGTGCGCCGCTGACGCTGGCCCTGTCTGCCGACGAAGGCCTGACCTGGCCCTGGAAGCGCAACCTGGAAACGGGCGACGGCTACTGCATGAGCAACAACTCTGCGCAGCGCCTCAACCGCGAGTACTCGTATCCCAGCATCCGCCAGGGCGCCGACGGCGCGCTGCACCTGGCCTACACCGTGTTCCGCCAGCACATCCGCCATGCGCGCGTGATGCCTGAGTGGATTCAAGCGTCCCCCGCCGCGCAGGAGCAAGCGCAATGAGCACGTCCATGTACGCCATCGTCAACCCCAGCCGCGTCATCGCCGGCGCGGGCAGCATCTCGCAACTGGCCGAAGTGGCGCAGAGCTTCAATGCCCAGCACGTGCTGGTGGTCAGCGACAAGGGCGTCGCCGCGGCCGGCCTCGTCAACGGGCCGCGCGCCGCGCTGGAAGCGGCGGGCCTGCGCGTGACCGTCATCGACAACACGCCGCCGGAGCCGGACGTCAAGGACGTGGAAGCCATCATGGAAGCCGCCCAGGCCGCGGGCGGCGTGGACCTCGTGGTCGGCATCGGCGGCGGCAGCGCCATGGACGTCGCCAAGATCGTCGCCGTGCTGCTGGCGCATCCGCTGTCCCTGCGCGACCTGCTGAGCAAGAAGGCCGACATCACCGCGCGCGGCCTGCCCACCGTCATGGTGCCGACCACGGCCGGCACGGGCTCGGAGGCGACGCCCAACTCCATCATCCTCGTCCCCGAGGACGAGCTGAAGGTGGGCATCGTCAGCGCGCGGCTGATGCCCGACGCGGTGATCCTGGACGCGGAGCTGACCCTGACGCTGCCGCCGGCGGTGACGGCCTCCACCGGCATGGACGCACTCACGCACGCCATCGAGTGCTACTGCTCCAAGAAGGGCAACCCCTTCAGCGACCTGTATGCGCTGGAGGCGATCAAGCTCATCTCGCGCAGCATCCGCACCACCGTGGCCGACGGCCGCAACCTCGCGGCGCGCGAGGACGTGCTCATGGGCGCCTACTGGGGCGGCGTGTGCATCGCCACCTCCAGCACCACAGCCGTGCACGCGCTGGCCTATCCGTTGGGCGGCAAGTACCGCATGCCGCACGGGCTGTCCAACGCCATCCTGCTGCCCTCGGTCATGGCCTTCAACCTCGTGGGCAACGAAAAGCGCTTCGCGGCCATGGCCAAGGCCATGGGGCTGGACACGGAAGGCTTGACCGAGGCGCAAGCCGGCGCTGCCTTCGTGGACGAGCTCAAGCAGCTCAACGCCGACCTGGGCGTGCCGCCCAACCTGCGCGGCTGGGGCATGGACGAGACGCACCTGGACGGCCTGGTGGACGGCGCCGCCAAGGTCACGCGGCTGCTGGACAACAACCCCCGGCCCATGAGCCGCGAGGACATGCGCGCGCTGTACGCGGCGCTGCTCTGAGCCCAAAGAGGCGGTGGCGTTCAGCTTGTAGGAGGCCCGCTTGCGGGCCGAACCGCAGGCCCGACAGAACGCCACGCCAAGGCCGAATGCGGCCGGACAACACGCCAACGGTTCGGCCCGCAAGCGGGCCTCCTGCAGGCTGATTTCAGGAGACAAGCATGAGCAATTCACTGCCCACCAACACTCTCAAGCAGGCCCTCAAGGCCAACCGCCGCCAGGTCGGCCTGTGGGTGACCTTCGCGCACCAGCCCATCGCCGAGGTGCTGGCCGACTCCGGCTTCGACTGGCTGCTGTTCGACATGGAGCACAGCCCCACGGACCTGCACCAGGTCGGCCAGCAACTGCTGGCGGTGCGCGGCAAGAACGTCGCGCCCATCGTGCGCGTGCCCGTGGTGGACATGGCCTGGACCAAGCGCGTGCTCGATGCTGGCGCACCCAACGTGATGTTCCCCAACGTGCGCAACGCCGCCGAGGCGCGCGACTGCGTGGCCTACACGCGCTTCGCCCCCGAGGGCCTGCGCGGCGTGGCCGGCAGCACGCGTGCGGGCAACTACACGCGCTACAAGGACTACATGGCCCGCGCCAATGACGAGATCGGCGTGATCGTGCAGATCGAGTCCCGCGAGGCGCTGGACGACCTGGAGGCCATCTGCCGCGTGCCGGGCGTGGACGCCGTCTTCATCGGCCCCTCGGACCTGGCGGCCAGCCTGGGCTACCGCGGCCAGTCCGGCCACCCGGACGTGCAGGCCGCCATCGCGCAGGCCTTCCGCACCGCCAACGCCGCGGGCGTGGCCGCCGGCACGCTGGCCGCCGACGGCAAGGCCGACCACTACTTCGAAGCGGGCGCAACCATGGTCGGCGTGGGCACGGATTTGCACCTGCTCATCGCCGGGGCGGACGCGGTGGCTGCGCGGTACGCGCAGCGCTGAGGCGTAGAGACGCCGGCGCATCCCGCAAGCCACGGCGCTTCGCCCACTACTCCGTCATGCCCGCGAAAGCGGGCATCCACGAGCACCGAGGTGGGGCCTTGAACGGCATAGCCCGACGCCAACGCCAGCGCGCCAGCACCCCGGCAGGCGTGGATACCCGCTTTCGCGGGTATGACGGATGAGGGTGCGAAGTGCTCTTGCCACAGGGCTGACGTGCGGGACAACTTTCCCGGACAGCAGTGTGCGTAGGCGGGAATGACGAAGTAGAGAGCGCAACGTCTTCGCCACCTGGCCGCATTCGCAAAGCCACAACGCCACAGAACCACAAGCAGGCGCCCCGAGCGCCGTCCACAGACCCCAGGAGACAAACCATGCAACGACGTCACTTCATCCGCACGGCCGCCGTGGCCGCCTCGCTGCTGGCCGGCGCCGCGTCCTTCCCGGCGCTGGCGCAGGGCGGCTATCCCAACAAGCCCATCACCATGGTCGTGCCCTTCCCGCCCGGCGGCACGCTGGACACGGTGGCGCGCGCCCTGGCGCAAAAGCTCGGCGAGCAGATGGGCCAGACCGTGGTGGTGGACAACCGCCCCGGCGGCGCCGGCACCATAGGCGCCGTGGCCGTCAAGAACGCCCCGGCCGACGGCTACACGCTGCTGTTCAGCGCCTCCACGGTCACGACCACGCCCATGACCATGAAGAGCGTGCCCTACGACGTGGCCAAGGACTTCACGCCCATCTCCCTCGTCGCCAAGGCGCCGCTGGCCGTGGCCGTCAACAAGAACCTGCCCTTCTCCGACATCAAGGGCCTGATCAGCTACGCCAAGGCCAACCCGGGCAAGCTGAGCTTTGCCATCGGCTCCTCCGGCTCGGCCGGCCATCTCTCCACCGAGCTGCTGCGCCGCGCCAGCGGCATCGAGTACCTGATCGTCCCCTACAAGGGCTCGGCCCCGGCCTACCAGGACCTCATCGGCGGCCAGATCGACGGCTTCATCGACCCCATCCTGGGTTCCGCCCCCTTTGCCAAGGCCGGCCAGTTGAAGGTCATCGGCGTGACCTCCAAGGCCCGCGTGCCCAGCCTGCCGGACGTGCCCACCGTGGGCGAGACGCTGCCGGGCTACGAGTTCTACAGCTGGTACGGCGTGTGGGCGCCGGCCAAGCTGCCGCAGGACGTCGCGCAGCGGCTCAACACCGAGATCAACAAGGCGCTCAACGGCGAGATGAAGGACAAGCTGCTGGCGCAGGGCGTGCTCGTCACGCCGGGCTCCATCGCCGACTTCGTGAGCTTCCAGAAGGACGACATGGCCAAGGCCGCCAAGATCATCGCGGAAGGGAAGATCCGTGCCGAGTGAGGCGGCATCGGCCCCGGCGCCGCAGCTGGCGCTGGTCACCGGCAGCAGCTCCGGCATCGGCCTGGCCATCGCCCAGCGGCTGCTGGATGACGGCTGGCAGGTGCTGGGCCTGCAGCGCGGCCCGGCGGCGCTGGAGCACCCCGCGCTGCGCACGCTGCGCGTGGACCTGGGCGACGGCGCCGCGCTGGAGCAGGCCCTGGCCGGCCTGGACGCGTTGCCTGACGCCGTGATCCATGCCGCGGGCCTGCTGCGCACCGCGCCGCTGGGGCAGCTCCAGGCCGACGATTCGTCCGCGATGTGGCGCCTTCACGTGGACGCCGCCACGCGGCTGGCCGATGGGCTCCTGCCGCGCATGGCCGACGCGGGCCGCGGGCGCATGGTGCTGATCGGCAGCCGGGTTGCGGGCGGCATGCCCGGCCGCAGCCAGTACGCCGCGACCAAGGCGGCGCTGGTGGCGCTGGCGCGCAGTTGGGCCGCCGAGGTGGCGCCGCGGGGCGTGACGGTCAACGTCGTCTCCCCTGCCGCCACCGACACGCCCATGCTGGCCGACCCGGCGCGGGCGTCCTCCAGCCCCAAGCTGCCGCCCATGGGGCGGCTGATCCGGCCTGAGGAAGTGGCGGCGCTGGTGGCGTTCTTGCTCTCCGATGCGGCTGCACCCATCACGGGGCAGGAGATACAGGTGTGCGGAGGGTCGTCGCTGGCGCGGTGATGTCGCCGCCCAAGCGAAAACGCCGGCCCGGGGCCGGCGTTTTTCATTGGGGGTGCACCGTGGTCAGATCAGGGCCGCAACCGCCTTCCCCATCTCCGTCGTGTCCGCGTTGCCGCCCAGGTCGCGCGTGCGCGGCCCCTCGCGCAGCACCGTCTCGATCGCGCTGACGATGGCGTCATGCGCCTGCCGCCCCGCGCCCTGGCCGTGGGTGAGAAAGTCCAGCATCAGCGCGCCGGACCAGATCATGGCCACGGGGTTGGCGATGTTCTGGCCGTAGATGTCCGGCGCCGAGCCGTGCACGGGCTCGAACAGCGAGGGGAAGCGGCGCTCGGGGTCCAGGTTGGCCGAAGGCGCCAGGCCGATCGTGCCGGTGCAGGCCGGGCCCAGGTCGGACAGGATGTCACCGAACAGGTTGCTGGCCACAACCACGTCGAAGCGGTCCGGCTGCAGCACGAAGCGCGCGGACAGGATGTCGATGTGCTGCTTGTCGGCCGCCACCTCGGGGTAGCTGCGGCCGATCTCGTCGGCCCGCTCGTCCCACCAGGGCATGCTCACCGCGATGCCGTTGCTCTTGGTGGCCACGGTGAGCTTTTTCCGCGGCCGCGACTGCGCCAGCTCGAAGGCGAATTTCAGCACGCGCTCGGTGCCGTGGCGCGAGAACACCGACTCCTGGATGACGATCTCGCGCTCCGTGCCCTCAAAAATCCGGCCGCCGAGGTTGGTGTATTCGCCCTCGGTGTTCTCGCGGACCACGAAGAAATCGATGTCCCCGGCCTTGCGCCCGGCCAGCGGGCAGGGCACGCCTTCAAAGAGGCGCACGGGGCGCAGGTTGATGTACTGGTCGAACTCGCGGCGGAACTTCAAGAGCGAGCCCCACAGCGAGACGTGGTCCGGCACGGTGGCGGGCCAGCCCACGGCGCCAAAGAAGATGGCGTCCATGCCCTGGAGCTGGGCCTTCCAGTCGTCGGGCATCATTTTTCCGTGGGCCTGCCAGTAGTCGCAGCTCGCCCAGTCGATGTGCGTGAGCTCCAGGCCGATGCCGAACTTGTCGGCGGCAGCCTGCACGGCGCGCAGGCCCTCGGGCATCACTTCCTTGCCGATGCCGTCGCCGGGGATGACGGCGATGCGGTAAGTCTTGTTCTCCATGGCGGGTCTCCGGGAAAAGGTGGGGCATCGTAGCCAGTGGCGGCCGCGCCCAAGGCGCGGGGCAGCCGCGGTTCCCACCCCGCGGGCATGGACCGTGCCCCGCAGCACGCCGGACGCGATGGCCACAGGGCCATCAGGAACCGAAGGGAGGGTCTTGCTGCTTCAAAGCCCGCAAGCGATCCAATTGCCTGCGGTGCACCTCGGAGAAAGCATCTGGGTCTGAAACCGCGTAGCCACCGTAGCCGTAGACGGACGAATAGGCTGCATACGCAGCCGCCTCGATCGATTGACCGTTCACGGCCTTGGCCAGCGCGTAGGTTGCGGACACCGCGGCATGCCGGCTTCCATCCAGCGAGCTCGAACCCGGATGGCTTGCGGCGAGTTTCGTGATGCTCGCCGACAAGGCCTGAAGCTCCGCTGGGGACTCTGGGCCGAAGCTGGCGAGGCAGGCGCGGAATCTTTCGAGCACGGCGATGGCCTCATCGCTTTCCAGATTTCCGGCAACTTCTTCAACGCAGGCGAGCCCAAAGCGCAGGGCCAACGCTTGACCGCTGTCGGACGAATCCAGCTCCGAGGCGATTTTCTCGAGATCGGGATGCATGCAGGTCTCCGGCCCCGGCCGAGACCATCTCGGCCGCGCGCCCGTCACCAGTGACGGGCCGTTGCCATTATCTGGACTTGGATCTTGGGTGCCTTTCGCGCAGCCGGTGGCCGTCATGGCGGCGCACCAGCAGTGGCCGCGTCCCTGACGCCTGGGGCGGGCACCTACCCGCCAAACGCCCGCCGCTGGCGCAGCAGGTAGGGCCGGTCGATCTGCGCAGCCAGCACTTCGAGGTCCGCCGCGCTCACGCCCGCGGCCTCGAAATGCGCGCGCCAGCCGGCCACCGCGGCGCACACCTGCCGGACCTGCGCAACGGCCTCGTCCTTCTTCAGGCCGAACTGCCGGCATTCCGACAGCGCGTTGTCCAGCGTGGCGTCCGCGGCGTCGGCGCCCACACGCATCTGCTGGAAACCCAGCGCCTGGCCGGAGGGCAGCACGTCGAAGGCGGGTGACAGCCCGTACTCGCCGCTGTCGGCCATGAGCAGCACGTGGTTCTTCTCGTGGTCGTCGGTGTTGTCCACCAGGATGTTGAAGACCATGCGCCGGAACAGCTCGCGCATGTGCTGCAGGTGCAACCCGCCCGCGGCCACGCCGCGCCGGCGCAGCCACTGCGCCAGCTCCGGGTAGCCCAAGGGCTCGCCCGCGGCCTTGAGCGCGACGTTGGCCGACAGGCCATGCCGGCGCCCCCCCCCGGCGCGGTCGAAGCGGCGCACCGCCACGGCATGCCCGCGCCGCACGGGCACGGGCCGTGTGTCCGCCACGCGTATGCCGGCGCGCGGCGCCAGCGTCATGGTGGCGTGCTCAACCAAGGGCCAGTCCAGCGTCTCGCCGGGCTCGTTGAACTTCAGCACCCAAGCCTCGCCATCGAGCTGCAGCAGCGCCTTGGGCCGGGCGCCGCCCATGGTGGCGCCCGGCGTGATGAGGCGGCGCTGGCGCTCGTCCATGGGCTCGCCGGACAGCACCCGCTGCACCAGCGCGTCCATCTCGGCCACGTCGGCCAGTTGCGGCAGCGGCCCAATGGCGCGGGCCAGGTAGGCGTCGGCGGACACCGACACGCCCAAGGCGCCGAAGCGCTCGTCGCCGGCATAGAAGAGGAAATCCAGCACCGACAGGCGCGGCGGCTTGTCCAGGAAGCGGATGACGCGCTCGCCCCAGCGGTCCGGCCGCGCGTCGTCCACCGCGCCCGCGGCGGTTTCCTTCTCCCGGGGCAGCAGTTCTCCTGGCATCAGCGGCAGGTCTTCGCTCAGGGCAAAGCCGGACTGCAGCCAGGCCGGCGCATACACCAGCGACACGCCTTTCAAGCTGCGCGCCAGGCGCAGCTCGCCAATCAGCCGTGGGGCCTGGGGGTTGGCCAGCCACCACAGGTAAAGGGCGTCGCCGGGCTGGTAGTCCGCCAGGTTGAACCCGCTCATGGCTGCCCGCCCTCCTCGTCTTTGGGCGACGGCTGCGCAGCCGCCCCGTACAGCGAGGGCCGTTTGCGCACCGAGCGCGCCTTGGCCGCGCGCACCGCGTCTTCCAGCGCACCCAGGTCCTGCGCCGGGTCGGCCAGTTCGGCCAGCGCCTGCGAGCGGCCCATGAGCCACAGCGCCGTCGCATACACGCCCATGGAAACGCTCGGGTCGCCCTTTTCCATGCGCATGAGCGTTGGTTCGGAAACGCCAATGCGCTGCGCCCACGCCTTCAAGGGCTCGCGCCGGCGCTTGCGCGCGATGGACAAGTCCTCGCCCAGGCGGCGCAGGTGTGCCAGCACGGCGGAGGGCAGGCTGTCTATGGCACCGGAGCGTTTTGGCATACATATATATTAGTATCTGCAATGAAATACAAAAATTAATATTTGCTGGCCAATAAACTTGTTGATGCTCCTCACCAGCGGTTTTCGTAGCCCGCAAGCCTGGGCGGCGCGTCCCCTACCTCGTCATGCCCGCGAAGGCGGGCATCCACGAGCGCCGAGGTGGAGCCTTCGAACCGCATCGCTCAGGGCCAATGCCGGCGCGCCAGCACCCAGGCAGGCGTGGATACCCGCCTTCGCGCACTGCTGTCCGGGGAAAACTGAGAAGGACTTCGTATCCCGTGAGCCCATGCGTTTCGCCCCCTACGTCGTCATGCCCGCGAAAGCGGGCATCCACGAGCGCAGGGGTAGGACCTTCGAACTGCGTTGCCCAGGGCCAGTGCCTGCACGCCAGCACCGCGGCAGGCGTGGATACCCGCTTTCGCGGGTATGACGGATGAGGGTGCGAAGCGCTCTTGCCTCAGGGCTGACGGGGCGTCACCACTTTTCCAGAACAGCAGTGCACCTGCGCAGGGATGACGAAGCAACAGGTGCAGCACAACACCTTGCAGCTTGCGGTCGGCGACTTTTGTACCTCGCACACCCGCACGGCCTTTGTGTGTGGCGAGCCCTCAACAGAATTACTGCGCATTCCCGCGCATTCACGCGCAGCACCCCGCCCCGCTTCACTTCCTCCCCAGCAGCCCATCCAGCCGCATCAAGAACCCCGGCACGTCAATCGGCTTGGTCCAGAAATCCGCAAAGCCCGCCGCCAGCGCCCGCTTCACGTTGTCGGGCATGGCGTCGGCCGAGAGGGCGATGCAGCACAGGTCGCGCGTGGCCTCATCCGCCCGCAGGGCCGCCAGCACCTCGTAGCCCGTCATGTCGGGCAGGTTCATGTCCGTCAGGATCAGGTCCGGCTGCAGCCGACGCGCCATCGCGATGCCGGCGGCGCCATCGGCGGCCTCGTGCAGCGTGCAGTTGGGCCGCAGCGCCAGGATGTGCTTCACCAGCAGCGCGTTGACCGGGTCGTCCTCGATGTAGAGCACCGAGGCCGGCGCGGCGGGCACCGCCGCCTCGCCACCCGCGGGCCCGCCCTGCGGTGCCGCGGCGGGCTGCGCCACGGCCGGCACAGCAGCCTCAGGCGGGTGCGCTCGCGGCAGCTCCAGCGTGAACACGCTGCCCCCGCCCTCGCGCTGCGCCGCATGCAGCTCGCCTTGCATGAGCTGCGCCAGCCCCTTGGCAATGACCAGCCCCAGGCCCGCGCCCTCGATGTCCGTCTTCTCCGCGCCCAAGCGGTTGAAGGGTTGGAAGAGATGCGCGAGCTGCTCGTCGGTGAGGCCGCGGCCGCAGTCGGCCACCTCGATGCGCACGCGCCCCGATTCCTCCCGCGCCGACAGCCGCACCCAGCCGCCGCGCACGTTGTACTTGACGGCGTTGGCGGCCAGGTTGAGCAGCACCTGGTGCAGCCGCAGGCCGTCGGCCAGCACGGCCGGGGCGCCGGCACCCACGTCGTTGATGAGGCGCACGCCCGCGGCCTCGGCCAGCGGCTCCACGCTGCCCAAGCTGCCGCGCACCAGGGCATGCAGGTCCAGCGCCTGCAGCGCCAGCGGCGTGCTGCCGGCCTCTATGCTGGCCAGGTCCAGGATCTCGCTGATCATCGCCAGCAGGTGGCGCCCGGCGGCGTGCACCTTGCGCAGCCGCTCGGCCTGCGCGCCGCGCAAGGGTGCGTCGGCATCCATCTCCATCATCTGCGCAAAGCCCAGGATGGCGTTGAGCGGCGTGCGCAGCTCGTGGCTGATGCGCGCCAGGAAGCGGCTCTTGGCCTCGCTGGCCTGCTCGGCGGTGCGGCGCGCGGCGCGCTCCCGCTCGGCCTGCTCGCGCTCCGTCACGTCGCGGAAGTACACGGTGATGCCGCCGTCGTCCGACGGGTAGGCCGACACCTCGTAGCGCTTGCCCAGCGGCGGGTAGTGCTCCTCGAAGCGCACCACCGTGCCCGTGCGCATGCACAGCTCGTACTCGCGCTGGAAGCGCGAGCCCACGGCCTCGGGGAACTCGTCCCACACCGTGCGCCCAAGCAGCTCGCCGCGCCGGCGCGCCAGGAACACCTCGGCCTGGCCGTTGACGTAGGTGAAACGCCAGCCGTCGTCCAGCGAGAAGATGCCGTCGGTGATGCTCTCCATCGTGGCCGTGAGCCGCGTGGCCAGGGCGCGCGCCTCCTGCTCCAGCCGCTTGTGGTCGTGGATGTCCACCGAGGAGCCATACCAGGCCATGGTGGCGCCGCCGTCGATGTTGACCGGCTGCGCGCTGATGAGGTGCCAGCGCCAGGCGCCGTCGAAGCGGCGCAGCCGGTACTCGATCTCGAAGGGTTTCAACTGCTTCACGGCCTCGCCCCAGCGCTGCACCAGCGCGGCCTTGTCGTCGGGGTGCACCAGCGCCAGCCAGCCATGGGGAATGGCCTGCTCCACCGGCACGCCGGTGTAGCGCTCCAGGCGCGAGGAGGCGAAGTCCAGCGTTCCGTCCTGCCGCGCCGTCCACACCACGATGGGCATGGATTCGGCCAACAGCCGCCATTTCTGCATTTGCACGTGCTGCTCGGTGTTGTCCCGGAAATAGACGGCCAGCCCCTCGTCGGTGGCGAAGGCCGAGATGTCGTGCCAGCGGTCCTGCGGCCGGTAGTGAAACTCCAGCCGCCGCGTGCGGCCGTCGGCCATGGTGGCGCGGTACAGCTGCTCCAGCGGCGAGCCCACGGTGGCCGGGAAGGCCTCCCACAGGGTGTGGCCCAGCAGCTCGCGGCGGCTGCGCCCCAGCAGCCGCTCGGCCGCGGCGTTGAAGTAGAGGAAGCGCCAGTGGCCGTCGAGCAGGTAGAAGGCGTCGCTCATGCGCTCCAGCGTGGCCTGCAGTTGCCGGCCGACCTGGTAGGCCGCCTCCACCGCCTCCACCTGCTGCGAGATGTCCTGGAAGATGCCGTGCACCCGCACCACCGCGCTCGAGCCGGCGCCCGGGCCTGCCACGCCGCGCACGGGCTTGCCCACCGAGCGCGTCCAGCGCGTGAGGCCCTTGCGGCAGGTGAACTTGAGCACCAGGTCGTAAGGCGTGCCGTGCTCGCAGGCCTGCTCGAAGGCCAGAGAGATGGCGCGCTGGTGGCCGGGCTCGAACAGGGCGATCACCTGCTGCGGCGTGGGCGTTTCCGCCGGCTCGAAGCCCAGGATGCGCAGGTACTCCGCGTCGCCGTGCAGGCGCTGGCGCAGCACGTCGAACTCCCAGGTGCCCAGGTGGCCCATCTCGCAGGCCAGGCGCAGCCGCTCGCCGGCGCGCTCCAGCGCCTGCGAGCGCTGCTGCAGCGCCAGCAGGGCTTCGTGCTCGGCCGTGACGTCCTGGATGGTGCCGGCCAGCCGCTGGCCGAAGGGCTCGGGGCCTTCGCGCAGCGCGGCGCGCTCGTGCACGCAGCGCCGGCTGCCGTCGGGGCGCAGCACGCGCACGCGCAGGTCCATGGGCGCCTCGCCCGCGCGCGCGATGGCGTGCTCCAGGCGCGGCCTGTCCTCGGGGTGGACCAGCGCGAAGTACGCCTCCCGCGAGGGCACGAAGGTGCTCTCGTCCAGCCCAAGAATGCGAAACACCTCCGCCGACCACTGCACCGAGCCCGACGCCAGCTCACGCGACCAGGTCCCCACGTGGCTGAGCGACTGGATGTCGGCCAGTTGCTGCGCCGTTTCCTCGTGGCGGCGGCGCTCCAGTTGCCGCTCCAGCAGGCACACGGCCTGGCGGGCCAGGGTGCGCAGCCAGTCGCGCGCCGCCTCGTCCAGGCGCCGCGCGCAGGTGTCGAAGACCGAGAGCGCGCCCACGCGAGCGCCGTCGGCCAGGGCCAGGGGCACGCAGGCGCAGAAGGCAATGTGCGGCGGGCCGCTCACCGGGGCCAGGCCGCGCAAGGCCGCGTCGCGCGTGGCGTCCTCGACCTCGAAGAAGTCCCCTGCCCCCAGCGCCCGCGCGCAAAGGGAGTCCTCGCGCGAGACCTCCGGCATGGGCGGGCCGAAGGTGGCCTTGGGCCAGGTGCGGTGCTCGTCCACCAGCGTGAGCGCGGCCGACGGCGTGCCGCACAGCGTGGCGGCCAGGCGGGCCAGATCGTCGTACTCGGCCTGCGGCGCCGTGTCCAGCAGGGCCAGCTCGTGCAGCGTGCGCAGGCGGCGGACTTCTTCGTTCATCGGCCTGGCGGTGCTCCCTGTACTGTTGCGTGGACGGTTGGCTGTTTCCCGAGGGCCGCGGGTTCGTCCTGGGCCAGTCATTGCGCAGCGGGGCGGCAAACCAGATGCCCAGCCCGGGCCGTGGGGCACGGCCACGGGAGCGCCCGCCAGGCGCCGCGCCCACGGCTTGGAACACCGGAAGCTGCGGCACACTGCCGGCGCTTCGCACCGCCGCAGCACACAAGGACTTGCCCATGCCCCTTCCGGACACCGCCCGCCCCTGGCTCGTTGACAGCCCCGCCGTTGCCGCCGCGCGCGCGGCCGGGCGACCGCTGGTGGCGCTGGAATCCACCATCGTCGCGCACGGCATGCCTTACCCGGAGAACGTGCGCACGGCGCGCGAGGTGGAGGCCGTCATACGCGCGCACGGCGCCGAGCCCGCGACCATCGCCGTGATGGACGGCCGCCTGCGCATAGGCCTGGCCGACGACGAGCTGGAATTGCTGGGCCGCAGCGGCCAGGCGCAAAAGGTCAGCCGCCGCGATCTACCGGCCGTGCTGGCCAGCGGCGAGATGGGCGCCACCACCGTGTCGGCCACCATGATTGGCGCGCAACTCGCGGGCATCGAGGTGTTCGTCACCGGCGGCATTGGCGGCGTGCACCGCCAGGCGCAGCAGACCATGGATATATCGGCCGATTTGCAGGAGCTGGCCCGCACGTCCGTGGCCGTGGTCTGCGCCGGGGCCAAATCCATTCTCGATATCGGCCTGACGCTGGAATACCTGGAAACCCACGGCGTGCCGGTGATTTCCGTGGGCCAGGAGAATTTCCCGGCCTTTTATACGCGCGACAGCGGCTATAAGGCCGATCGCCGCGTGGACGATCCGGCGGATATGGCCCGCATCGTCCGCACCAAGTGGGATCTGGGTTTGGAAGGCGGCGTGGTCGTGGGCGTGCCCGTGCCGGAAAGCGATGCGATGGCCCGCGATGAAATCGACGCCATCATCGAGCAGGCGTTGTCGGAAGCTCAATCCCGCGGCATCGCCGGCAAGGAGGTGACGCCCTTCCTGCTGGCCCGCATCAAGGCGCTGACCGGGGGGCGCAGCCTGGCGGCCAATATCGCGCTCGTGAAAAACAACGCGGCGATGGGGGCGAAACTCGCGATGGAATTGGGCCGCGGGCGCGGCGGAAAAACCGGCATGTGGGTTTGAAGCAATTTCAAACCCGGCCACGCTCCTCGGCGTGAATTTGCGCAATCGTCTGCCGTATCAATTGCCGCGTGGTGTCACGCAGCGGGCCGGACGAGTTTCTGCGGCGCAGCAATATTTTCAGCGCTGATTCGGCGATGACTTTCATGATTCAACTCCGTTGACTTCATGGATGCCTTCGCGCGCTCATTTTCAAACATCCACGCCCCCAATATAGAAACCGCCGGCGCGGTTCGGTCGTAGGGATGCGACACGGTCTTGTGCGTTTGCGACATGCGCGCTGGCCGCGCCGGTATCGGCCCCGTCCTACAGCCGCGCCCGCCCCTTTCCGATGTTCCCGGCCGCTGCCGGTGTGAACCATGGGGCGCATGTCCGCGCACAAACCTCTCGTCTGGCTGCCGGCCTGCCACCGCAACCTCGACCTCTGCGACCCCGGCGGCTACACCGTGCTGGCCGACCGCTATGCCGCGGCCGTCTGCGGGCTGGGGCTGCAGCCCGTGCTGTTTCCCATGGCGGGCGCGGCCGACGTGGCCGACCTGCTGCCGCTGGTGGACGGCGTGCTGCTCACGGGCTCGCCCTCCAACGTCGAGGCCTCGCACTTCGGCGCCTCGGCCCTGGCCTCGGACCTGCTGGACCCGCGCCGCGACCGGCTGACCATGGCGCTCGTCCCCGCAGCCGTTGCCGCCGGCACGCCGCTCTTTGGCGTGTGCCGCGGGCTGCAGGAGATGAACGTCGCCCTGGGCGGCAGCCTCTACCAGCAGGTGCACGTCGAAACCGGCCTCCTGGACCACCGGGAGCCAGAAGGCGAGCCGGAAGAGGTGCAGTTCGCCGTGCGGCACGAAGTCATCTTCAAGAGCGGCAGCGCCTTCATGGACTGGGCCGGCGGCGAGCGCGCCATGGTCAATTCGCTGCATGGCCAGGGCATCAAGCGCCTGGGCCAGGGGCTGATGGCCGAGGCCATGGCGCCGGACGGGCTGGTGGAAGGCGTGCACGTGGAAGGCGCGCGGGCCTTCGCCTATGGCGTGCAGTGGCACCCGGAGTGGCGGCACGAGCAGACGCCCTTCTACCAGCGCACGCTGCAGGCCTTTGCCCAGGCCTGCCGCGAGCATTGCCGCGAGCGCATGGGGCCCTGCCTGTGACGCCGGCTGACTCCCACCCCGGCGGCACCGCCGCCGCCGCGTTGACCACCGGACTTCCCGCCGAGGCCGTGCCCTGCGTCTGGGTCGTGGCCAGCCACCGCGAGCTGGGCAACGAGCACGGGCACCCGCAGCCCTACACCGTCATGGACGAAGGCGGCCTGCGCACGCTGGTCAGCCGCGGGCTGCAGCCGGTGTGCTTCCCGCGCGTGCCCGCCGGACGGCTGCCGCTGATGCTGGAGCACGTGCAGGGCGTACTGTTGGGCGGCTCGGCCACCAACGTGCATCCGCGCCACTACGCGGAGGAGCCCGTCAGCGAGGACATGGAATTCGACCCCGACCGCGAGGCCGTCTCGCTGCCGCTCATACGCCTGTGCATCGAGCGTGGCGTGCCGCTGGTCGGCTTTTGCCGCGGCTCGCACGAGATCAACGTCGCCATGGGCGGCAGCCTGCACCAGCGACTGCAGGCCCTGGGCGGCGGCGTGGTGCACTGGGAAGACCCGGAAGAATCGCTGGCCCAGCAGTACGCCGAGCGCCACGAGGTGGGCGTCGTGCCCGGCGGCGAGCTGGAGCGCATCACCGGCTGCCAGCGCTTCGCGGTGAGCTCGCTGCATTCACAGGGCGTGAAGCGCCTGGCGCCGGGGCTGGTGGCCGAGGCCCATGCCGACGACGGCCTGGTGGAGGCCTTCCGCTGGCACGACGCGGCGCAGTTCGCCTGGGGTTTCCAATTCCATCCCGAATGGGGCCACCAGCTGCACCCGCGCTACGGACGGATCATGGAAGCCTTCGTGGACGCGTGTTGGGCGCGCTTGCGGGCCCAGGCGGAGCCGGCCGCTGCCGCCGCGCGGGAAACAGCTTGAATCGTCCGCCTCGCGGGCAGGTGCATCCTTGGCGCGCTGCCCCGCCGCTGCCCCGCCACTGACCCACGAGCGGGCGCACGGCCTGCCTGCAACCGCCCCGCCCAGGAGAACGCCCCCATGCCGGAAGACCTGACCACGCCCGCCGCCGAGCTTTCCGCCGCGGACCCAACGGCCCCCGACCAGGCCCCCAGCGAGCTGCTCTCGCGCCGCCACCAGATGTTCCCGCTGCTGAGCGCGGCCGACGTGCAGCGCATGCGCCGCTTTGCGCACGAGTGCAGCTTCGACGCCGGCAGCCTGCTGCTGCAGGCCGGCCAGCCCGGCGCGGGGCTGTACGTGCTGCTGCAGGGCGCGGTGGAGGTGGTGCAGCGCGACGGGCTGGGGCACGAGCGCCCCATCATCACCATGCGCGCCGGGCACTTCGTGGGCGAGGTGGGCTCGCTCACCGGCAAGCCCTCGCTGGTGGACGCTCGCGCGCAGGAGGGCGTGCACGCCCTGTGCCTGCCGCCGGAGCAGTTGCGCGCGCTGATCATCGCGGAGGCCGACCTGGGCGAGCGGATGGTGCGCTCGCTCATCTTGCGCCGCGTGGGCCTCATCGAGGCCGGCGCCAGCGGCCCTGTGCTCATAGGCCGGCCGGACTCGGCCGACCTGCTGCGGCTGCAGAACTTTCTTCGCCGCAACGGCCACCCCTACCAGCACCTGGACGCCACCCGCGACGCCGAGGCTGCCTCGCTCATGGCCCAGTACGGCGCCGCGCCCGCCGACGCGCTGGCCGTGTGCCCCGACGGCTCGGTGCTGCTCAACCCGGACAACGAGGCCCTTGGGCGCTGCATGGGCATGGTGGACGAGGCGACGTTGGCCGAGGTGGTGGACGTGGCCATCGTGGGCGCCGGCCCCGCGGGCCTGGCCACCGCCGTCTATGCCGCCTCCGAAGGGCTGCTCGTGGCCGTGCTCGACTGCCGCGCCTTCGGCGGGCAGGCCGGCGCCAGCGCCCGCATCGAGAACTACCTGGGCTTTCCCACCGGCATCTCCGGCCAGGCGCTGGCCGGGCGCGCCTACGTGCAGGCGCAGAAGTTCGGCGCGCGCATGCTCATTCCGGCGCAGGTGGCGCATCTGCAATGCCACCGCGAGGCGGGCGCTGGCACAGACGCGAACGCGGCCGCGGGGCAGGACCAGCGCGGCGCCGCCGCGGCCAAGGCGGCCAAGACGGTGGACGGAGGCGACGCCGGGGCGGGCGCGGGTGCGGCCGGTCCCTTGTCCGTGGAGCTGACCGACGGCCGGCGCCTGCGCGCGCGCTGCGTGGTGGTGGCCAGCGGCGCGCGCTACCGGCGCCCAAGCGTGCCGCGGCTGGAGGATTTCGAGGGCCGGGGCGTGTGGTACTGGGCTTCGCCGGTGGAGGCGCGCATGTGCGCGCGCACGGAGGTGGCGCTGGTGGGCGGTGGCAACTCGGCCGGGCAGGCGGCCGTGTTCCTCAGCGGCCATGCGTCGCGCGTGTACATGCTGGTGCGCGGCGCCGGGCTGGCCGCGAGCATGTCGCGCTACCTCATAGACCGCATAGAGGCCACGCCCAACATCGAGCTGCTCACGCACACCGAGATCACGCAACTCGAAGGCGGCGACTCGGGGCTGGAGGCCGTCACCTGGCGCCACCGCCAAAGCGGCGAGCAAAGCCGCCGCAACCTGCGCAACCTGTTCCTGTTCGTCGGCGCCGACCCGGAGACCGACTGGCTGCAGGGCTGCGGCGTGGAGCTCGATTCACAAGGTTTCGTGCGCACCGGTGGGGCGGTGGAACGGCGCAAGGGCGGCACGCCGCCCGCGCCGCTGGAAACCAGCGTGCCGGGCGTGTTCGCGGTGGGCGACGTGCGCGCCGGCTCCGTCAAGCGCGTGGGCGCCGCCATCGGCGAAGGGGCGGCGGCGGTGGCGCAGATTCACCAGGTGCTGGCGGGGCTGTGAGCGCGGTGTAGGGGCGTAGGAATCGCGCCACGCGACAGGCGCCGCCGCCCGACCCCACTGCTACGCTTGAGGGTTACGGCCTGTACAGGCCGGCCCCGCCCTTCGCAGTAACGCTCCTGGCCGCCCGGCCGCGAACTCAGCCGTACCGGTTCTCCGCTCCTACATGACTCCTCAAAACCTCTCGGCCTTCATCTGGTCCGTCGCCGACTTGCTGCGCGGCGACTACAAGCAAAGCGAATACGGCCGCGTCATCCTTCCCTTCACCGTGCTGCGCCGCCTGGACTGCGTGCTGGAGAGCACCAAGCCCGCCGTGCTGGCCGAGTACGAGGCCAGGACCAAGGCCGGGCTGAACGCCGACCCCTTCCTGCTGCGCAAGGCGGGCCAGAGCTTCTACAACACCTCGCCGCTGGACCTGAACAAGCTCCTGGGCGACCAGGACCATATCCGCCAGAACCTCTACGCCTACGTGCAGGCCTTCTCGCCGTCGGCGCGCGACATCTTCGAGCGCTTTGACTTCCATACGCAGGTGGAGCGGTTGGCCAAGGCGGGCTTGCTGTACCTCGTCGTTGAAAAATTCGCCCACATCGACCTGCACCCCGAGGCGGTGGACAACGCCAGCATGGGCCTGGTGTTCGAGGAGCTGATCCGCAAGTTCGCGGAAATCTCCAACGAGACGGCCGGTGAGCACTTCACGCCGCGCGAGGTCATCCGCCTCATGGTGAGCCTGCTGTTCATCGAAGACGACGACGTGCTCACCGCCGGTAACGCCGTGGTGCGCACCATCTACGACCCGACGGCGGGCACGGGCGGCATGCTCTCCGTGGCGGGCGAATACCTGCTGGAGCACAACCCGCAGGCGCGGCTGACCATGTACGGGCAGGAGCTCAACGACGAGTCCTATGCCATCTGCAAGGCCGACATGCTCATCAAGGGCCAGGAGGTGCGCAACATCGTCGCCGGCAACACGCTCAGCGACGACGGCCACGCCGGCCAGAAGTTCGACTACATGCTCTCCAACCCGCCCTTCGGCGTGGAGTGGAAGAAGGTCGAGAAGGTCGTCCGGCAGGAGCACGAGCAAAGGGGCTTCGACGGCCGCTTCGGCCCCGGCCTGCCGCGCGTGAGCGACGGCTCCATGCTGTTCCTGCTGCACCTGCTGTCCAAGATGCGCCCGGCACAGGACGGCGGCAGCCGCTTCGGCATCGTGCTCAACGGCTCGCCGCTGTTCACGGGCGGCGCGGGCAGCGGCGAGAGCGAAATCCGCCGCTACGTGCTGGAGAACGACCTGGTGGAGGCCATCGTCGGCCTGCCCACCGACATGTTCTACAACACCGGCATCGCGACCTACGTCTGGATCATTTCCAACCGCAAGACCGACGATCGCCAGGGCTACGTGCAGCTCATAGACGCCAGCGGCTTCTGGCAAAAGATGCGCAAGAGCCTGGGCTCCAAGCGCAAGGAAATGAGCGAGCAGCACATCGCCACCGTGACGCGGCTCTTCGGCGACTTCACCGAGGCCGAGTTCGTCACCGTGCTGGACGCGGACGGCAAGCCGCAGGGCGAAGCCCAGCTCGTCACCAACAACGACATGCCGCCCGTGGCGCCGGAGGGCGGGCGGCTCAAGCGCGTGCCCATCTCGCGCATCTTCCGCAACGAGGATTTCGGCTACACGACCATCACCGTCGAGCGTCCGCTGCTCGATGAGAGCGGCAAGCCGGTGCTGGGCGTGAAGGGCAAGCAAAAGGGCAAGCCGCAACCGGATTCATCGCTGCGCGACACCGAGAACGTGCCACTGGCCGAGGACATTGGCGACTATTTCAAGCGCGAGGTCTTGCCGCACGCGCCGGATGCCTGGATTGACGAAGAGAAAAGCAAGGTGGGCTATGAGATTCCGTTCAACCGGCATTTCTACGTGTTCGAGCCGCCTCGCAGCCTGCATGCGATTGATGAGGAATTGAAGGCGGTGTCGGCGCGGATCATGGGGATGCTGGGAGAGCTGGCGGAATGAGGGGCCGAGCCGCGCCAGTGCAAACGATGAGCAGTCCACCCGGCGAAGGAGGCGGCCATGCGTGAGGCCGCCGATCTGCTGCGGGAGTTGAACGAGCTCGACGAGTCCATTGGCATCGAAGCCAAGCGCGCCAGTGAGGTCGGCAAGTCGATCCTGCAAACCGTGGTGGCCTTCGCCAACGAGCCGGGGCTTGGCGGCGGCCACCTGCTGCTGGGCATCGACTGGAAGACCGACGAGAAAGGCGACGTGGTGTATTGGGCCGCCGGCCTGCCTAACCCGGACAAGGTGCAACTCGACCTGGCCAGCCAGTGCGCAAGCATGTTGAGCACCGTGCTGCGGCCTGAAATGCGCGTCGAATCCATTGACGGCCGGCCGGTGCTGGTCGTTTTCGTGCCGGAGGTGGACGCCTCCCAAAAGCCCGTCTACCTCAAGGCCTCGGGGCTGCCTTTGGGCGCGTACCGCCGTATCGGTTCGTCGGACCAACGCTGCGTCGAAGAGGACATCTGGGTGCTGCGCGGGGAAACGCAGCCGCAGATGGGCCCGGACATGATGGTCATGGCAGACGCCTCCCGCGACGACCTCGATCCCCAAGCCATTGCCGAGTACCGGCGGCTGCGTGCCGAGGCCAACCCGGGCGCTGAGGAATTGAGCTACGCGGACGACGAGTTGCTGGAAGCCATCTGTGCGCTGCGCCGCAGCCAAGGTCAGCTCAAGCCCACCGTGGCTGGCATCGTCCTGTTCGGCAAGCCATTGACGCTGCGGCGCTTGATGCCCGCGCTGCGCGTGGACTACGTGCGCGTTGCCGGTACGCAGTGGGTGGAGGACGCTGACGAGCGTTTCGTGAGCACGCTGGACGTGCGCAAGCCGCTGCTGCTGACGCTGCGGCAGATGCAAAACACGATTCTTGATGAGCTGCCCCGGGGCTTCAGGCTGGACGCCGGGGAGCTGCAAAGCCGCCAGGAGCCGGTGCTACCGCGCAAGGTGATACGCGAGGCGCTGGCCAACGCCACCATGCATCGCAGCTACCAGGTGAACAGCCCGGTGCAGGTCGTGCGCTACAGCAACCGCATCGAGATCATCAATCCGGGCTTTTCGCTCAAGCACCTGGCCGACTTGGGCACGCCAGGTTCACGGTTGCGCAATCCGGCCATCGCGGCCGTGCTGCATGACTTGCACTGGGCGGAGACCAAGGGGTCGGGCGTGCGCACCATGCGCCGACTGTCCCTGGACGCTGGCCTGCCCTCACCGGAGTTCCAGTCCGACCGCCAGCGCAACGAGTTCAAGGTCACGCTGTTTTTGCATCACCTGCTGACCGAGGACGACTACCGCTGGCTCCGGGTGCTGGCGGGCGACACCTTGTCCGCCGACGAGGCCAAGGTGCTGATCTACGCGCGCGAAACGGGCGCGGTGGACAACACGGCGTGCCGTGACGTGTCGGGCCTGGACACCCTGACGGCCAGCCGCGTGCTCCGGCGCCTGCGCGACCGCGGGCTGCTGGCGAAACAGGATTCTGGAAGCCGCACCCACTACACCCTGGCCCGCCAGGACGCGCCGCAGCCCTCGCCCCCGCAACGCGAGCTGCCGCTGGACACGGCCGCCGCATTCCCCCCAGCTCCGCCGGCAGCAGGGTGGGATTGCGGCAATCCCCCCCTGCTCCAGCCCGAATCCCCCCCTGCTGCGCCAGACATCCCCACGGGGTTGAAAGAGCGCATTGCCGCGGCGGGACGCAAGCCACGGCAGGCGGTGCTGAGGGCGCTGTTGGTAGAGCTTTGCGCGCTGCGCCCTTTCACCGTGGCCGAGTTGTGCCGATTATTGGAGCGCAGCGACCCCAAGGAATTGCGCCGCAATCACCTGCGCCCATTGCGTGAGGCCGGGTTGTTGAGCCTGCTGTACCCGGAAACCGAAAAACACCCCCATCAAGCCTATACCACGGCAAAAAAACAGAAGGAGCCCGATGCGGGCTGAGTCAGCCAAATATGGTTTTGGAATTCATGTGCCAAAGGCGCGTGAACCAATTCAGCCTACGGGACATGAGGAACAAAAATGAAGCGGTATTCTGAATATAAGGACAGTGGGGTGGCTTGGTTGGGCGATATTCCTGCGCATTGGCAGGCAAGCCGGCTCAAGAAAATCGTTCACAGCATTGACTCTGGTGTCAGCGTGAACGCGGTTGACGAACCGGCCGAAACCAATGCATATGGCGTATTGAAAACCAGCTGCGTATATCAAGGCTTTTTCGATCCAAGCGAGAACAAAGCCGTTCTTCCTGAGGAAATGGGCCGGGTAGCATGCCCCGTGATGGCCAATACGCTGATCGTTAGCAGGATGAATACCCCGGCACTTGTGGGCGCAGCAGGCCTAGTAACGAGGAATTTTCCAAAACTGTTCTTACCTGATCGCTTATGGCAAGTTCGCTTTACTGACGCCCTACCCAAATTCGTCCACTACTGGACACAGTCACCCTTTTATAGAACTCAGGTTCAAATGGCTTGCGCAGGCTCAAGCGCCAGCATGCAAAACCTTTCCCAGGATGATTTTCTTGGCTTTTTCCTGGCTTTGCCGGAAATCGATGAACAAGCCACTATTGCTTGCTTCCTTGATTTGGAAACTGCCAAAATTGACGCCCTGATCGCCGAGCAGGAAAAACTCATTTCCCTGCTGGCCGAAAAGCGGCAGGCCACTGTCTCGCACGCGGTTACCAAGGGGCTTGATCCGCAGGTGCCGATGAAGGATTCCGGGGTAGCGTGGCTGGGAGAAGTGCCGGCACATTGGGAAGTTGTTCGCATTCGACACGCCTTGACCATAGATAACAGTCCGCGCCTTCCAATCAATCGCGAAGAGAGGGCAAAAATGGCAGGGCAGTATCCCTATTGGGGGCCAACTGGGATTATTGATCACATCGATCATTTCCGATATGAGGGTGCCCGTGCATTGATCGGTGAGGATGGCGACCATTTCACCAAGCATTCGATCTGGCCAATGACCCAGTGGACGACAGGCCAGTTCAATGTCAACAACCATGCGCATGTAATTGCTGATGGCCCCAGGTGCACAGCCAAGTGGTTCTACTTTTCTTTCCTCCACCGAGACATTGGCAACGATTTGATCGCTCAAGGTGTTTCGCGACTCAAACTCACCCGCGAAGGGCTGTCGAATTTGTGGCTGGCAGTCCCGCCATTAGACGAACAGCTCGCAATAATTTCCGATTCAGAAGCAACGCTTGAGCGCCATATTGAGCTAACCAAATCTGTTCAGCGTCAAATATCTCTTCTAGAAGAACGCCGCAACGCCATAATCGCCGCCGCTGTCACCGGCCAGATCGACGTGCGAAATTCGCCCGCCGCACCTACTAAAACAACCGAAGAAATTCAAGAAGCCTTGCAATGAGCTATACCCTCACCGCCAAGGAAAAGCCGCTGGCCAAGATATTCAGCGCGGATTACGTCTTCACCATTCCCGGTTATCAACGCCCGTACTCCTGGGGCATTGAGCAGGCCAAGGAACTGCTTGAGGACTTATTGGGTTACATGCAGGACAACGGCGCCCCATCCAATACCTCGGCACCTTATTTTCTCGGCAGCATCGTCCTTATCAAAGACGAACACTCAGCCGATGCCACCGTGGTGGATGGCCAGCAACGCCTCACCACGTTGACACTGTTGCTGTCCGCCATTCGTGCTTCGATAAAAGATTCCACTGCCCAAAATAGCATCACCAAATGCATTTATGAGCACGGCGACGACATATTTGGCAATCACGCCTGCTACAGGCTCTCACTGCGCGAGCGTGACAGGGATTTTTTCCGGGACTACGTCCAGCATGAGGACGGCATATCCAAGCTGGTTACTTTTGAAGGCATATTGTCAGACCCGCAGAACCGGCTGCGCACCAACGCCCGGTATTTCATGGATACGCTACGTGTACTGGATCAGAAAACCCTTGCAAGCTTGACGAAGTTTATTGTCACGCGCTGCTATCTCGTCACCGTATCCACACCCGATCTCGACTCGGCATTCCGCATTTTCGGCATACTCAACAGCCGTGGCTTGGACCTGAGCGCCACGGACATTCTCAAAGCCGAGATTATTGGCTTCATCACCGAAGATGGGCGAAAGGTTTACACCGACAAATGGGAATCCATTGAGGAGAAACTGGGGCGGGACGATTTTGGCGACCTGTTCAGCCATATCCGGATGATATACCGCAGGGCCAAGCCAAAAAATAACCTGCTCAAGGAATTCCGGGACCATGTAGATATATCCCAACCGGTTGATTTTATCAGCCAAGTTTTGATGCCTGCATCGGAAGCGTACCTGGCTATCGTGAACGCGAACCACGCAAGCACCAAGCACGCGGAGCAGATTAACGAGCATTTCAGCTGGCTCAATCGCATTGAATTCAAGGATTGGCTGCCACCTGCCTTGGCATTTTTCATGAAGCATCGCCATGATTCTGAGGCCATGCTGGTTTTTTTCAGGGACCTGGAGCGACTGACCTATTCAATGCTGGTGCGCAAAACGGGCATCAATGACCGTATTGAACGGTTTTCAAGCCTGACCGGTGCTATCGAGAAAAATACGGACCTGCAGGCCGATACATCGCCCCTGCAATTGACGCCAGAAGATCAGCATGCGACTTACGAAATGCTGTCCGGCCCGCTGTACGAAACCCATTCGGCCCGCGCCCTGGCTGTCATTCTGCTGAGGCTGGACCGATTACTGGCCGACACGGGCGCCTCTTACGATGACAAGGTTGTGAGCGTTGAGCATGTTCTGCCACAGTCACCGCCGCAGAGCAGCCAGTGGCTGCAGTGGGTTTCCGACCCCGCTGACCGGCTGTACTGGACACATCGGCTTGGAAACCTAACCCTGCTCAGCCGACGCAAGAACAGTGCCGCCAGCAACTATGAATTCGAAAAGAAGAAAAACACCTATTTCGCCAAAGGCGGCATATGTCCATTCATGCTGACGGTCCAAGTGTTGCAACAGCACGAATGGTCACAGGATGTGATGGAGGCCCGCCATGCCCAGCTACTCGCGGTTTTGGAGGAACACTGGAAACTCGAAGACCGGCAAAGTCCAAATGCGTGGGCAGAGAGGGAGCTGATTGATTTGACGGGCACTGACGATTTACCTGTCTTTGAGTTAAAAAACCCAAAAACCGGCTTAAAGACGTTTGCTCGCGAAATTGCCGGAAAATTCGTTGTCCAGGCTGGTTCTCAGGCAAGGCGCAAATGGATTGGCCAAGATCACAGCTATCGGCAGTTGCATGCCTCCTTGATCGAAGACAAAACCCTGCGCGATACTGGCGGCGATTATCTTGAGTTTGCCGCGAACTATTCTTTCAAAAGCCCAAGCGCCGCATCGGCTGTTTCTCTGGGCCGCCCAGACCAAGGAACAACGAGCTGGTGTTTACAAGGCACTGGCATCACCTATGCGGCCTGGAAGAAGAGCCAAGGTGCGACGGCATCCAAGGCTGCGCCTTAGTTAAAGGAAATCGCCGAACGGACCACTGCACTAGGGAGAACCCGTGGATCTGCACAAAGAGGCCCGCTTCGAGGCCGAGATCTGCCAGCACCTCGCCGCCCACGGGTGGCTCTACGCCGAAGGCGACGCCGCCCACTTCGACCGCACCTCCGGCCTCTTCTTCCCCGACCTCCTGGCCTGGATAGAAGCCGCCCAGCCGGACGCCTGGCAGCGCCTGAACAAAACCCACGGCCCGGCGCTGCGGCAGATGCTCGCCGAGCGGGTGCGCAAAAGCCTCAACGAGCGCGGCACGCTGGACGTGTTGCGCCGCGGCGTGGAAATGGTGGGCCTGAAGGAACCGCTGCTGCTGGCCCAGTTCAAGCCCGCGCTGGCGCTCAACCCCGAGACGCAGGCCCGCTACGCCGCCAACCGGCTGCGCGTGGTGCGGCAGGTGAACCACTCGCCCAATCACCCGAAAGACGCGCTGGACCTGGTGCTGTTCCTCAACGGCATCGCCGTCGCCACGGCCGAGCTGAAGTCGGACTTCACGCAAAGCGTGCACGACGCGGTGGACCAGTACCGCTTCGACCGCCACCCCGCCCCCAAGGCCGGCCTGCTGGAGCCGCTGCTGGCCTTCCCCGGCGGAGCGCTGGTGCACTTCGCCGTCAGCCAGTCGGAAGTGATGATGAGCACCCGGCTCGCCGGCCCCTCTACCGCCTTCCTGCCCTTCAACCGCGGCAACAACGGCGGCGCGGGCAACGCACCGAATCCCGAGGGCTTTGCCACGGCCTACCTGTGGGAGCAGGTGTGGGCGCGCGAGAGCTGGCTGGACATCCTGCACCGCTACCTCATCGGCAAGCGCGACGAGAAAAAGCAGCTTCAGGCCGTCATCTTCCCGCGCTTCCACCAGCTCGACGCCACCCGAAAACTCGTGGCCGACGTCCTCTCCCTCGGCCCCGGCCAGCGCTATCTCATCCAGCACTCCGCGGGGTCGGGCAAGACCAACTCCATCGCCTGGACCGCCCACTTCCTGGCCGACCTGCACGACGCGCAGCACCAAAAAATCTTCGACAGCGTGCTGGTGGTCAGCGACCGCAACGTGCTGGACGCGCAGCTGCAAGAGGCCATCTTCGACTTCGAGCGCACCACCGGCGTGGTCGCCAGCATCACCAGCGAGCACGGCAGCAAGAGCGCGCAGCTCTCGCAGGCGCTCAAGGACGGCAAGAAGATCATCGTCTGCACCATCCAGACCTTCCCCTTCGCGCTGGCCGCCGTGCAGGAGCTGGCGGCGACGGAGGGCAAGCGCTTTGCCGTCATCGCCGACGAGGCCCACAGCTCGCAGACCGGCGAGGCCGCGGCCAAGCTCAAGCAACTGCTTTCCGCCCAGGAATGGGCCGAGTTGCAGGACGGCGGCGAGATCGACACCGAGGCGCTGCTGGCCGCGCAGATGGAAGCGCGTGCCGGCGCCGCGGGCCTGACCTACGTGGCCTTCACCGCCACGCCCAAGGCCAAGACGCTGGAGCTGTTCGGCCGCAAGGGCGCGGACGGCAAGCCCGAGCCCTTCCACGTCTACTCCATGCGCCAGGCCATAGAGGAAGGCTTCATCCTCGACGTGCTCAGGAACTACACCAGCTACAAGCTGGCGTTCAAGCTGGCCCACGAAGGCCAGGCCTACGACGAGCAGACCGTCGAGCGCAGCGCCGCCATGAAGGGAATCATGCAGTGGGTGCGGCTGCACCCCTACAACATCGCGCAGAAGGTGCAGATCGTCGTCGAGCACTACCGCGAGAACGTGCAGCCGCTGCTGGCCGGCCGCGCCAAGGCCATGGTGGTGGTCAGCAGCCGCAAGGAGGCCGTGCGCTGGCAAAAGGCCATATGCGCCTACGTCGCGCGCCAGGGCTACCCGCTGGGCGTGCTCGCGGCCTTCTCCGGCGAGGTGGACGACCCCGAGAGCTTCCCCGGCCCCGTCACCGAGGCCAGCAAGGACCTCAACCCCGGCCTCAAGGGCCGCGACATCCGCGAGGCTTTCAACGAGGCCAACCACCACCTGCTGCTGGTGGCCAACAAGTTCCAGACCGGCTTCGACCAGCCGCTGCTGTGCGGCATGTACGTGGACAAGATGCTCGGCGGCATTCAGGCCGTGCAAACGCTCTCGCGCCTGAACCGCGCGCACCCGGGCAAGGACACCACCTACATCCTCGACTTCGTCAACGAGCCGGCCGCCATCCTCGAAGCCTTCCAGACCTACTACAAGACGGCCGAGCTGCAGGCCACCACCGACCCCAACCTGGTCTACGACCTGCGCGCCAAGCTCGACGCCTCAGGCCACTACGACGAGTTCGAGGTGGAGCGCGTCGCCAAGGTGGACCTGGACCCCAACGGGACCCAGAAGGCGCTGGATGCCGCCATCGCCCCCGTGGCCGACCGCCTGCTCAAGCACTACAAGGCCGCGCAGCAGCAGAAGCTGGACGCTGAATCACAAGGCGACGACAAGGCGGCCCAAGCCGCGAAGGACACGCTGGACGCGCTGCTGCTGTTCAAGGGCGACATGGGCGCCTACGTGCGCCTCTACGCCTTCCTGAGCCAGATTTTTGATTACGGCAACACCGGCATCGAGAAGCGCTTCCTGTTCTTCAAGCGCCTCATCCCGCTGCTGGACTTTGGCCGCGAGCGCGACACGGTGGACCTGAGCAAGGTGGTGCTCACGCACCACACGCTGAAGAACCGCGGCGCCAGGGCCATGGCGCTCAATCCCGACGGCAGCTACAAGCTCCAGCCCCTGGACGCCGTGGGCAGCGGCGCGGTGCAGGAGAAGCAGAAGGACTACCTCGCCGAGATCATCCAGAAGGTCAACGGCCTCTTCGAGGGCGACCTCAGCGATGGCGACCAGCTCGTCTACGTCAACGGCGTGATCAAGGGCAAGCTGCTGGAAAACGCCACGCTCGTGCAGCAGGCCGCCAGCAACAGCAAGGAGCAGTTCGCCAACTCGCCGGACCTGAAGGACGCGCTGCTGGACGCGATCATGGACGCCTTCGAGGCCCACCAAGCCATGAGTACGCAGGCCCTGGGCTCCGAGCGCGTGCGCGACGGGCTGTGCGACATCCTGCTGGGCCCGGCGCAGTTGTGGGAGGCGCTGCGGGCCAAGGCGGGGCCGGGCGCCGCCGCGGTTCGGTAAGCGTTGTCAGCGGCGGCCGTCAGCCGCCCTGTTCAATGGCCTGCGCCGGGCTGCCCAAAGGTCAGGACAGCCCTCTGAGCCTCAAACGCTCCAGGCCGGCGCCCCACCGCCCACGCCGCGCTGCTGCGGCTGCGCCGGCGCGGGGGCCAGGCCGCTGTGGCGGCCGGAGTCGCGGAACAGCGTCACCGCCTCGGCCAGGCGTTCGGCCTGGCGGCTCAGCGACGAGGCCGCCGCGGCGCTCTCCTCCACCAGCGAGGCGTTTTGCTGCGTGGTGCCGTCCAGCTCCATCAGCGCCTGGTGGATCTGCGCCACGCCCAGGCCCTGCTGCATGGAGGCGTCCGAAATCTCCGACACCAGCTTGGAGACGCGGCGCACCTGCTCCACGATGCGCTCCATGGTCGCGCCGGCCTGCTCCACGTGGCGGCCGCCGGAGTCCACGCGCTGCACCGTCTCGTCGATCAGCGCCTTGATCTCGCGCGCGGCCGTGGCCGAGCGCTGCGCCAGCGAGCGCACCTCGCCGGCCACCACCGCAAAGCCGCGCCCCGCCTCGCCCGCGCGCGCGGCTTCCACCGCGGCGTTCAGGGCCAGGATGTTGGTCTGGAAGGCAATGCCGTCGATCACGCCGCTGATGTCGGAGATGCGCTGGCTGTGGCTCTGGATGCCGGCCATCTCCGAGCGCACCTGCTGCATGGCCTCGCCGCCGTGGGCGGCCACGTCGAAGGCCTGCTCCGACACGCGGCGCGCCTCGTCGGCCATCTCGGTGTTGTGGCTGATGGTCTGCGTGATCTCTTCCATGGAGGCCGCCGTCTCCTCCAGGTTGGCCGCCGAGGCCTCGGTGCGCCGGCTCAGGTCCGTGCTGCCCGCGGCGATCTGGCTGCTGGCGCTGGCCACGCCGTCGGTCTGCTCGGCCACGTCGTCCACCACCGCGCGCAGGTTCAGCCCCGCCTGGTTGACCGCGCGCATGAGCAGGCCGATCTCGTCCACGCGGTTGAACGGCTGCGCCGGCGCGGTCAGCCCGCTGGCCACGTTGTTGGCGTGCGCCAGGATGTCGCGCACCGGCGACACCACCTGCGCCTGCAGCACCAGCCCGCTGACCAGCATGCCGCCCAACGCCGCGCCCACCGCGATGAGCGACTGCACGCCGGTGGCCGCGCCCAGCAGCGCCGGCAGCGCCGCCACGCCGCAGCCCAGGCCGAGCGCCAGCACGATGCGCTGGCGCAGCGACATCACCTGCAGCGCCGACATCCACGCCCGCAGCCCCGTGCGCACCACCAGCCCGCGATGCACCTTGCGCCCGCCGGCCTGGTTGTTGCGCATGCGCTCGTACAGCGCCTCGGCCGCCTGGATCTGCTCGCGGCTGGCGGGCGTGCGCACCGACATGTAGCCCACGAGCTGGCCCTCGCGCCGCATGGGCGTGGCGTTGGCCTGCACCCAGTAGTGATCGCCGTTCTTGCGCCGGTTCTTCACCACCGCCGTCCACGACTGGCCGGCCTTGAGCGAGGCCCACATGTCCGCAAAGGCCTGCGCGGGCATGTCGGGGTGGCGCACGAGGTTGTGCGGCTGCTTCATCAGCTCGCCAAGCTCGAAGCCGCTGGAATGGATGAAGGCCGCGTTGGCGTAGGTGATGTTGCCGTGGACATCCGTGGTGGACATCAGCGTCACACCAGGGGGTATGCCGTATTCACGGCCCGTGACGGGCAAGTTGACTTTCATGGCAGCGCGGCCTCCAGGTGTTGTCGCCTCCGAAGACGCCGCCAACACAGGCCACGCACCCCGGGGAAGCCGCGCATTTTCTTGGGCCGAGTCATCCTTCCGGTTGACTTACATCCAAGCCGCTTCGTGCGTAATTCGCATGAGGCGCTCATAAATCCAAAAAGTGTCTAGTTGGTCACGACTTTTTGGACGCAAAGCTGTATGCAAGCCGCGGCGTCGCGCCCGGTGCCGCGGCAGGCGCGCTCAGCCGAACAGCTTGGCCGCCGTGCGGGCCACGAGCTCGCCCTGGAAGCGGGCACCGTCCAGCTCGGTCTGCGAGGGCTGGCGCGAGCCGTCGCCGCCGGCAATGGTGGTGGCGCCGTAGGGTGCGCCGCCCACGACCTCGTCCAGGCGCATCTGGCCCTGGAAGCTGTACGGCAGCCCAACCACCACCATGCCGAAGTGCAGCAGGTTGGTGATGATGGAAAACAGCGTCGTCTCCTGGCCGCCATGCTGCGTGGCCGTGGAGGTGAAGGCCGCGCCCACCTTGCCGTTGAGCGCGCCGCGCGCCCACAGGCCGCCGGTCTGGTCCAGGAAGGCGGCCATCTGCGAGGCCATGCGGCCGTAGCGCGTGGGCGAGCCGATGACGATGGCGTCGTACTGCTCCAGCTCGGCCACGCTGGCCACGGGGGCGTCCTGCTCCAGCTTGAAGTGCGACTTCTTGGCCACTTCTTCCGGCACGGTTTCGGCCACGCGGCGCACGTCCACCGTCGCGCCGGCGCCGCGCGCGCCTTCGGCCACGGCTTGCGCCATCTTTTCCATGTGGCCGTAGGACGAGTAGTACAGAACGAGAACACGGGCCATTTGAAGCTCCTGGGTAGTGATGCGCAGGCCGTGCGGGGCCTGCTGCGGGGTCGGGGCACCGGGGCTGAGCCCGGCACCCGTGGGCGGGAATGGACGGGAACGATGGGGCGATGGCGGCGGCAAGCCACGTGCCGGCCGCCCCGCCGCTGGGGAGGCCGCCTCCCGGGAATGCGCCGGCGGCGGCGCTTACAGGCGCGCCAGGTCGAACACGAGCACCTCGGCGTCCTGCCCGCGGCGCAGCGCCAGTTGCGTCTCGCCGTCGAGCATGACGGCGTCGCCGGCCTGCAGCGCGTGGCCGTTGACCTCGATGGCGCCGCGCGCCACGTGCACGTAGGCCAGCCGCGCCGGGTCCAGCGCCACGGTGGCGGACTCCTCGCCGTCGAACAGGCCCGCGGCGATGGAGGCGTCGGCGTTGATGCGCAGCGACGTGCCCTCGCCTTGCGGCGTGACGATGGGCAGCAGCCGCCCGCGGCGCAGCGAGGCGTCGAAGTGCTTTTGCTCGTAGTCCGGCTCCACGCCGCGGCGGCTGGGCAGCAGCCAGATCTGCAGGAAGTGCGTGGTGCGGTCCTTGGCGTGGTTGAACTCGCTGTGCAGCACGCCGCTGCCCGCGCTCATGCGCTGCACGTCGCCGGGGCGGATGACGCCGGCGTTGGCGCCGCCGGCGCTGCCGTTGCCCATGCTGTCCTTGTGCGCCAGCTCGCCTTCGAGCACGTAGCTCACGATCTCCATGTCGCGGTGGCCGTGCGTGCCGAAGCCGCTGCCCGGCGCCACCTTGTCCTCGTTGATGACGCGCAGGTTGCCAAAGCCCATGTGCGCCGGGTCGTAGTACTCGGCGAAGGAGAAGCTGTGGCGGCTGTCCAGCCAGCCGTGTTGAGCGTGGCCCCGGTCGGAAGACTTGCGCAGCGTGATCATGGTGTTGACCCTTTCCTTCGATGGTTTCGATCTACGATTTGATGCCGTACATCAACGACATAGATGCATTGTGTTGATCCTCATCAAGCTTGAGCATGAGAGTGTTCGGTGCTCATCATCGAATTCATCGAAAATGAAAAATGAGGGCCTTGCATGGGCAAGCTGACCCTGGAGGGGCTGGAGCTGCTGGACGCCATCGCGCGCAAGGGCTCCTTCAGCGCCGCGGCCGACGAGCTGCACAAGGTGCCCTCCACCATCTCCTACACGGTGGCGCGGCTGGAGCAGGATTTGCAGGTCCAGCTTTTCACGCGCAACGGGCCCCGCGTGGAGATCACCGAGGCCGGGCGCGAGCTGGTGCGGGACGGCCGGCTGCTGCTGCAGGCGGCCAGCGACCTGGAGTGCCGCGTGCAGCGCGTGGCCGCGGGCTGGGAGAGCACGTTCCAGCTCGCGGTGGACAGCATGGTGCCCACCGAGATCCTGGCGCCGCACATGGCGGCGTTTTGCGGGGTGGCGGACGCGACGCGGCTGCGCGTGCAGGAGGAGGCGCTCACGGGCACGTGGGAGTCGCTGCTGCAGGCGCGCTGCGACCTGGCGCTGGCCACGGGCGCCGGTCCGGCCGGCGGCGGCTACCTGGCGCGCGAGGTGGCGCAGGTGCCGTTCTGGTTCTGCATCGCGCCGTTTCACCCGCTGGCGCGCGAGGACGAGCCGCTGACCGAGGCGCAGATCCGCCGCCACCGCGGCGTGGTGGTGGCGGACTCGGCGCGCCAACTGCCCGTGCGCAGCGCCGGGCTGCTCAGCGGGCAGCAGACCATCACCGTGCCCACGCTGCGCGCCAAGCTGCGGCTGCAGGCCGAAGGTCTAGGGGTGGGCTACCTGCCCGCGCCCTGCGTGCAGGAGCTGCTGCAGGCCGGCGTGCTGGTGCGCAAGCGCGTGGAAAACGAGCGCACGCCGGAGACCATGAGCGTGGCCTGGCGCGTGGGCGCGCAAGGCAAGGCGCTGGAGTGGTGGCGGCAGCGGTTGGCTGACAAGGACGCCATCGCCGCGCTGCTGGCCAGCGTGGGCCGCAGCTACGCGGCCGCGCACGGGTGACGCTTCAGGCCGTGGGCAGCACCTTGCTGGCCTTGCCCTTGGTGCTGCGGGTGACGTGGACGATGTCGGAGCCGTCAATGGTCCAGTTGTCCAGGAAGCCCTCGTTGACGAGCTGCTGCAGCGCCACGCGCAGCGCCTTGCGGAAGTCGGTGAGCCGCGCGGCGCGCGAGCCGGTGAGGCCTTTCAAGGTCTCGACCTTGAGCGGGTAAGGCGCCTCGTGGGTGGAGAAGTAGCTGTGCAGGTACTTGGCCAGCGCGCTGCGCAGCCTCAGGCGCTGCTCCCACCAGACCTGCGTGTACGTGCTGGGTCCGAAGAGCTTGATGATTTCCGGCTCCAGCCAGACCGTCCACTTGGCCTTGGGCTCGTCGCCGCTGGCGGATTTGCCGGTGAACTTGCGCAGCAGCGCGCCCTGGTAGAGGTAGAAACCGTCGGCGCCGGAGGCGTCGGAGCTCAGCCGGATGCTGGTGAACTGCAGCCGGTCGAAGCTGGCCTTGAGGCGGTTGTAGCCCTCGACGCTGCGCTTCCAGCCCAGCTCCTTGAGGAAGGAATAAGCCGTGAAGCTCACCGCCTCGCCCAGCGGGCGGCAGCGGGCCAGGTGGATGAGCTGCAGGAAGACGTCCTCGTCGTCCTGGCGCAGCTCCTCGCCGCGCACGGTGAGCACCCAGCCGGCCAGGGTCTGGATGGTGCGGTGCTCGCGGTAGAAGTTGCGCGGCTCGTTCTGGTTGCCGACGGTGAACAGCGAGGAGCGGGCGATCGGGTTGGGCAGGCCCCGCACCCGGTCGTGCCACAGCGGCAATTGCGACGGCGCGGCGGCCACGGGAGCACGCGGACTGCTGGGCGGGCTTTTTTCCGGTGGCATGGTTGAGAAACGTCGTCGTTGTGGCCGGCTGTACCGGGAGTCAAAAGGCGTGGCGGTGGCGGTTGGACGACCCGCCGGCTCACCGTTCGCAGCCATGCCTGGCGCCGGTGGGAGCCAGAAGGCGATTCAGTGGGACGGCGGATCGGCCGAACCGGCGGTTGCAGCGCCGCGGGGCGAGTGTCCGCGAGCGTTGCAAGGGCCGACAAGCGCACGCGCACGCCTTCTGACTCCCTATGCACGCCTTGTGACTCCCAACCCACGCCCGCTGACTCCCAAAGCCGCCGCCGCCGTCCCCGCGGCACGCCTTCTGGCTCCCGCTGGCGGGGCGATCAGGCGCCGTGTGGGCGGCTGACTCCCGGTGGCAGCCTGCTTTGGCGGCCCTTCGTGGCGGGGCATCGCCGTTCACGCCTTGTGACTCCCGCCGCCCAGGCATTTCCCGGGCGGGCGGCACGTCCTGTGGCTCCCACCGGGGCCAGCGGCGGCGCACACGCCTGCTGACTCCCTCCGGATGCGCCTTCTGACTCCCAGGCGGTGCCGTCGGCCACCCCGGCCGTGGGAGTCAGAAGGCGATCCCTGGCGCCGCGGTGGCGAGTTGACGGTCCGCGTGCGTGCCTTCGGATGGCGTGACGGCCCCCGGCACCCACGCCCAAGCGGCTTGAGGGCTCCGGTGCGGGTCCACACACGCCTTCTGAGTCCCGGTTTGTAGTCGCATCCTCCTTCGCCGGATGCTTCGACTTCCGCAGTCAAGGCCTTGGCGCGCCGGGTTTTCCTCCTGATCGCCCAACGTGGGCAGGAAACGGTGCTTTTCGCGCAGCGCCAACGCCTTCAGGCTCCCGGTTTTTGCTGATTCAAGACGGATTCAAAGACGATTAAAGACGATTCAGCCTTGTGAATAAGCAATGTAAGTTGTTGATTTTAAATGTGCTTCTGACTCCCAGGTGGGAGCCAGAGGGCGCGGCTGCGGGAGTGAGCGGGCGTGGGTGGCGGGAGTCAGCGGGCGTGTCGCGGGGGAGTCGCAAGGCGTGGGTGGGCGGCGGCGGCGGCTCTCGTAACTGGGAGTCAGCGGGCGGGTTGGCGAGAGTCAGAAGGCGAGCCTGTGGATAACTCGGCTGGGACTGCGGGGTAAGGGCGCATTGGGCCGGCTCGGAGGGCGCGGGCCGTGCTCAACGCCCGCGCAGGTGGTGTGCAATGCATTCACGGGCTGGTTGCACGTTTTGGCTTGGGTTTGGGACGTCCCAAACTGAACACTCTGAAGCCCATTTGACGACGGTATGCGCGATGGCTTGCGCAAAACCAGCTTGTGCCGGCCTCCCGAAAGCCCAGACGTTTGGCAATCTCATCCGTCATTCCCGCGAAGGTGGGAACCCGGGTGGTTCCGCACCGGAGCGAAGGGGCGACGCGAAGGAGCGGCGGCTCAAGACTTCATGACGCCGGCCGGCGAACGGTCCGGCCGGCTTTGGGGCCTCCTGGTTTTTCGCCTTCGCGGGAATGACGGGTGGGAGTCAGCAGCCGAGTCGGCTAAGGCTGGCGCTTGTCCGCACTCACTTTGCAGGCGCGGCATGGTTTGGGACGTCCCAAACCCTAGCGGGCTGGTCATACGCTCGCGACTTGTCCGGGCTCCATGCCGTTGTCTCCGTATGCCCAGGCCTCGCATCCGGGCGTCGGTTTGGGACGTCCCAAACTGAACGCCTCGGAGCCCACCTGCGCGGCGGGCTGCCCGGCAGGTCGCACAAAGCCAACCCCCGCTGGCAGCCCGAGAGCCCAAACGTTCGGCACCCTCGCCCGTCATTTCTGCGAAGGGGGAACTTCGGCGGCCCTGCGCCGGAGCGAAGCAGCGACATGGAAAAGCGGCGATTCAGAACCTCGCGACACCGGTTCTCGCACTGGCGGCCAGCTTAGGGGACCCCTGGGTTCCCTGCTTCGGTAATGACGGGTGGGAGTCAGCGGCCGAGTCGGCTGCGGTTGGCGCCTGTCTGCGCTCACTCTGGGGACGAGGGGTGGTTTGGGACGTCCCAAACCGAGGTTGGCGTGCAAGCCGTTTGTGGCGCGACGGCGTGCACTGCACCCTGCAGTGATCGGCGAGCGGATGAAGGCCGGTTGTTTGGGACGTCCCAAACTGCACTCCTTGGAGCCCATCTGCGCTGCGGGATGCCCGCTCGTTCGCACCAGGTCAACCCACGCTTGCATCCCGTGAGCCCGGGCGCTCGCCCCCACTTCGTCATTCCCGCGCAGGCGGGAATCCAGGCGGCCCCACGCCAGAGCGAAGGGGCAACGCAGGAGAAACGGGGGTTGGACCTTGTGACGCCAGCCCATGAGCTGGTGGCCGGCTTGGGGGCCACCTGGATTCCCGCCTGCGCGGGAATGACGGCTCGGGGGCCGCCGCGGGTCAGTCCCTGGCTGGGGGGCCTCAACTTCCCCCGGACAGCCGTGCGTCTTCACGGGAATGACGGTTGAGTGTGCGCGGCGGTGCCGGCTGCGGCTGACGCTTGTCCGCGCTTCTTACTCTAGACAGAACGGGCCGTTTGGGACGTCCCAAACCGGGGCAGGCGTGTGCGCCGTTTGAGGTACGACGGCGTGCAATGCGCTGTCTGTGGTGTTCGGCAAGTGGACTCGAACACCGGTTTGGGACGTCCCAAACCAAGGCGGACCGTGCGGCATGTGGGTTCAACCATTGTTTGGGACGTCCCAAACCGAACTCCTCGGAGCCGTACCTGTGCGGCAAACGCCCCACGCTGGCGGCCGGAGAGCCCAAACGTTCAGCACCCTCGCCCGTCATTTCCGCGAAGGCGGGAACCTGGGCGATCGCTGCGCCGCAGCGAAGACGCGACACGGAAAAGCAGCGATTCAAGCCTTGCGATACCGGCTTTCGCACTGGTGGCCAGCTTGGGGACTTCCTGGGTTCCCGCTTTCGGGAATGACGGGTGGGAATCAGCGGCCGAGTCGGCTGCGGCTGGCGCCTGTCTGCGCTCACCTCTGGAGACGAAGGGTGGTTTGGGACGTCCCAAACTCCCCGCGCACCTGCCCCAAGCTCCCCGACTGCGAACCGCATGCGTCGCATGCGCCCCACACTTTCCGGCACCCAGCAAACTTTACGGTGCATCAAAGCGCAAATCCGGTGCTGGGGTGCCGTGTATCGCCGCAAAATCGCGCCTTCAGGAGGCGGACGTGATTCTGACGATTGCAAATATCAAGGGCGGTGTGGCCAAGAGCACCATGGCGGTGTGCCTGGCCACCATGGCGGCATCCGAGGGCGCCTCGGTGGTCATCGTGGATGCCGACGACAAGGGCACCTCCACGGACTGGGGCAACGCGCGCAGCGAGGACGGCGTGGAGCCGCCCATCAACGTCGTGGGCGTCATGCGCCAGTGCGCCCGCACCATCGCCGCGCTGGCGCGCGAGTACGACCTCGTGGTCGTGGACATCGGCGCGGGCAACAAGGCCGTCATCAAGGAGTGCGCCGAGATCTCCAACCTCGTGCTGCTGCCCTGCGGGCCCATGCAGCCGGAGATCGCGCGCACGGTGCAGACGCTGTCGCTGCTGCAGGACGTGCAGGTGCCCGTCTATGTGCTGCTCAACCGCGTGGCGCTGCACCCGCGCGCCAAGGAAACGCAGTTCGTGCGCCGGCAGTTCAGCGACGCGGGCGTGCGCGTGTTCGACGCCGTGCTGCCGCGGCGCAAGGTGTGGGAGGCCACCGGCAACGGGCTGGCCATCCACGAGATCTCCGGCGCCGGCGCGGCCGAGACGGAAATGCGCGCCGTCTACGACGAGGTGGCTCGCCGCATCAACGAGATGGAGGCCGCATGAGCTTCAAGCAGAAATTCCGCCCCATCCAGCTCGACCCCCAGCGCGTGGCCAAGGCCGAGGCGCAGGGCGCCAAGGTCAGCGCCGAGGACGCCGCCGCACTCCAGGCCGAAGCCGCCGCAGTTGACGCCGCGCCCGCCGCCGCCCAAGCCGTCGCCGCACCCGCTGCGGCCCCGGACACCGCCCCCTCCAGCGCGCCGGCCCGTCAGGCGGCGGTGGCGGCCCTGGCCGCAGCCGCCGCACCCGCCGCGGTGCGCGGCCTCATCGCCGCAGCGCCGGACGATGGCGTGGACGGCGAGTTTGGGACGTCCCAAACCGCCCTCTACTACGGCCCCTGGCAGGTTGGGCAGGTCTACGAGGTGCCGCACGAGTGCCTGCGGCCCAACCCGGTGAACCCGCGCATCTTCTACACGGTGGACGCCGTGGAGAACATGGCGCAGTCGCTGCTGGACGAGGGCCAGACCACCGCGGCCACCGGCTACGTGGAGGACGACCACGTCGTCCTCATCGAGGGCCAGACCCGCCAGAAGGCCTGCCAGCAACTCAACTGGCCCACGCTGCGCGTGGAGATCCGGCCCAAGCCGCAGAGCGTGCGCACGCTGTACGAGACGGCGCGCGCGGCCAACGAGGCGCGCTCCAACCCCTCCAACCTGGACGAGGCGCTGCGCTGGAAGGAGCTGCTGGACACCGGCGTCTATCCCCACCAGCGCGCGCTGGCCGAGGCGCTGCGGCTGCACGAGGGCGACGTCAGCCGCGTGCTGTCGCTGGCCAAGATGCCCAGGAGCATCCTGCAGGCGCTGGCCGAGGTGCCGGCGCTGCTGTACGCGCGCACGCTGGCCTCCATCCGCGCCTACTGGGAAACCTGCGGCGACGACAAGACGCTGGAGCTGGTCGTGCGCGCCCGCGCCCGCGGCATGAGCTTTCGCGAGATAGACAACCTGCGCAAGGCGGCGGAGAAGGGCCCCTACAAGCGCCCGCACGCCTCGCGCATGAAGGTGAGCTTCGGCGCGGGCAAGGGCGAGCTCAAGACTTTCGAGGACGGCCGCATCCAGCTCCTGCTCGAAGGCCTGAGCGACGACGAGGCGCGCGACCTGCAGCAGCGGCTGCAAAAGGCGCTCAAGGTTTGACCAGGGCAGGTCACGCCGGCCACCCGCAGCAAGGTTTTTGGGCATGCGAAATGTGAAGCTCGTATCGCTGTGGCAGCAGGCCGCGCAGCGCCAGGTGCGCAGCGTCGCGCGCGCCGGCCAGCGGCTGACGCAGGACATGGTCAAGGCGGTGGCTGCGGCCCACGCGCCGCCGCCGGGGCCGGGCGACTGGCTCAGCGGCACCGTGCTGGGCCCGGCCGGCGCGCGGCGCTGGCGGCTGTACCGCCCCGAGGGGGCAGGGCGGTCCACGCCGCTGCCGCTGCTGGTCATGCTGCACGGCTGCAGCCAGGACGCGCACGGCTTTGCCATCAGCACCGGCATGAACCGGCTGGCCGCGCGCGAAGGCTTTTTCGTCCTCTACCCCGAGCAGGACAGGCGCGCCAACCCGCAAGGCTGCTGGAACTGGTACGACACGCGCAGCGGCCAGGCGCTGGCCGAGGCGGCCACGCTGGTGGCGGCGGTGGAGCAGGTGGCGCTGGCGCAGGCGGTGGACCGCAACCGCATCGCCGTGGCGGGGCTGTCGGCCGGCGCGAGCATGGCGGCGCTGCTGGCCGTGCGGCGGCCGCAGCTGTTCAAGGCCGTGGCCATGCACTCCGGCGTGCCGCCGGGCGTGGCGCGCTCCTCGGCCACCGCGCTGCGGGCCATGCTGGGCCACGGCGCGCAGGGCGTCGTCCCGGTGGGCCCGGCGCTGCTGGCGGGCGCCTCGCTGCCGCCGCTGCTGGTGCTGCACGGCAGCGCGGACGCGGTGGTGTCCTCGCGCAACGCGGCTGCCGCCGCCGAGCTGTGGGCCGAGGCCGTGGGTGCCCGCGGCGGCGCCGCACGCGTGGTGCAGCGCGGCCAGCGCCACGCCATGCACGTCACCGACTACAAGGCCGGCCGCCGCACCGTGGCCACGCTGTGCGAGATACAGGGCCTGGGCCACGCCTGGAGCGGCGGCGCGGCGCGCGAGCGCTTCAGCGATCCGGCCGGCCCCTGTGCCTCACGCCTGGTCTGGCGCTTTGCGCGCAACTGCTTCGACAAGGGCTGAGCGCCCGGCGCCGCCGAGGCCCGCACGCCGTGCCCGCAGCCGCCCTTGGGGACCGCTGCGGAGGCGGGCCATTTGGGACGTCCCAAACTGCCCGCGGTGGCACGGCCGGCAGCGGCTGAAGCCCGTGCTTTCTGGCCTCGTTGGATCGTCCTGCCGCCTCAGCGCTGCGTGCGCAGGTAAGCCAACAAATCGTCGATCTGGCGCGGGTCGCCCAAGCCCCAGAAGCGCATCTTGTTGCCCGGCACGGTGCGGTTGGGCGATTGGATGAAGGCGCGCAGCCGCTCCTCGGTCCAGGCGAAATCCGCGTTCTTCAGGGCGTCGGAATAGTGGAAGTCGGCGGTGCTGCCGGCCTTGCGGCCCACGATGCCGTTGAGCTGCGGCCCAAACCCGCCGCGCGCCGACGGCCCAAGCTGGTGGCAGTTGGCGCAGCGCGCAAACACCGCCTTGCCTGCCACGGGGTTGCCGCCGCCGCCCGCACCGCCGGCCTCGGCGCCCAAGGCGGCGGATGCCGGCGCGGCCAGCAGCAGACACGCGGCTGCGTGCGCCCATGTCGGCCGGCCAGGCTTCAAAAACGCGCAGTGCATACCGGAAAGTCCTGGAAATCTGGAGACATTCAGGCGCGCCGCGCGCGGTGCAGCCCTGTGCCGGCCGGTGGCAAGGCGGCGGCCGGGGGGCGGTGCGCAGGGCGCTGCCTAGAATCCCCGTGAATGAATGTCGGCATTTTGTATGCGGCCCTGGCCTACGTGGCCTGGGGCCTGTTTCCCCTGTACTTCCGCCAGGTCTCCGCGGTCCCTTCGCTGGAAATCGTCTTGCACCGCACGGTGTGGTCGCTGGTCTTCCTGCTCGTCGTCCTGGGCGCGATGCGGCGCTTTCACCTGCTCAAGCCGGCGCTGAAGTCGCCGCGCCAGCTCCTGCTGTTTGCCGTGAGCGCGCTGTTGCTGGCGGGCAACTGGCTGGTCTACGTGTGGGCGGTCAACAACGGGCACGTCATAGACGCCAGCCTGGGCTACTTCATCAACCCGCTGGTGTACGTGCTCATGGGCTACGCCTTCCTGCACGAGCGGCTGCGCCCGCTGCAGTGGGCGGCCGTGGCGCTGGCCGGGGCCGGGGTGCTGTGGCTGACCTGGCAGGCGGGGCAACTGCCCTGGATCGCGCTGCTGCTGGCGGCGTCCTTCGGCCTGTACGGGCTGATGCGCAAGACCGCGCCGCTGGGCACGCTGGAGGGCCTGGCGCTGGAGACGCTGCTGCTGGCGCCGCTGGCCGTGCCGGCCCTGGCGCTGTGGACGCTCTCCGGCAGCAGCGCCATCGCCCAGGCCGATGCGCCCACCGTGGGCTGGCTGTTGCTGGCCGGGCCCATCACCGCGGTGCCGCTGCTGCTGTTTGCCGCCGGCGCGCGCCGCATTCCGCTGGGCACGCTGGGGCTGCTGCAGTACATCGGACCGACGCTGCAGCTGCTCATGGGCGTGTGGGTGTTCCACGAGCCCTTTCAGGGCACGCGCGTGCTGGGCTTCGTGCTGATTTGGGCGGCCCTGGCGCTGTACAGCGCCGAGGGCCTGTGGGCGGCCCGCCGCCGCGCGGCGGCGGCCGTGGCCTGAGCCCGGCCGCTCAGGCGGGCAGCGCACCCATTGGGCGTCCGCGCGCGCGGCGGCGCGTCCACCCGGCCAGCGCCGCCGCGCCCAGCGCCAGCAGCAGCGGCGCCGGGGGCTCCGGCACGGCGGGCACCCGCACGCGGAAGGCGCCGGCGTTGTTGCTCCACTCGTAGCCGTCCATGGTGCCCAGGTACAGCCGCGTGGCGCCTTCGGGGACGAAGAACTGCTGACGCTCGCCGCTGCCGCGGCCGGTGAGCCCGTCGCCGATGAAGAAGGTCTGCTTGAGCTGCGGGTGCAGCGTGCGGAAGTCCAGCCCCAGGCCGCTGCCGGAAAAATCAAGGTCGTCCGGCGTCGGCCCCGCGGTGGGCAATGACGGGCCCAGGAACACGCCTATGAGCGAGTTGATGGGCGCGCGCAGGTTGGACATGCCGTTGACCGGCGCATGGGTGAACACCTCGGTGGCGCCGTCCACGCCCGGCACCGGCCCGTCGGCGCGGGGAAAGGCCCGTCCGCACTCGGGGCAGCAAAAGGTGCTGGTGCTGGTGGCCGGGCAGTTGGCCACGCCGCCGCGCACGCTGAAGGTCAGCACGTCCAGGCGGCTCAGGTCCAGGCCACTGAGCAGCACCGGCGACTGCGCGGGCGCGCTGTCCGGCGGGTCGATGCTGCCGTCCGGCATGCCGGCCAGCCATGGGTTGGCCGTGCCCGGCACCCGCACGCCCAACGCGTGCGCCTGCAGCGGCGCGCCCAGCGCCGCGAACGCCGTCGCCAGTGCCGCCAGCCAGCGCAGCGCGGCACCCCAGCCGCCGCCCGCACGCCAGCGCCCGCGACGGCCCCATGTGTCAAAAATCCCCTCCAGCATGGCCATACCTCCTGCTGTCGCTTGAACCAAGGGGCCGCCAGCGTAGCGGCGAGCCCGGATCCAGCCGATGCCTTCAATCGGCTGGCGCAAAGCAACGTTGCGGAAAAGCGCGGTTACGGGCGGCCGACACTTTCTCAACCCTTTCAGGTGGGATTGCGTGGAGGCGTCTGGGGCAGGGCCTGCGCAAGTGCTTGTGGTTCCACGAGGCTCAACAAGCGATAGCCAATGGCGGCGATCTTGCTGAAATTTATGAATAGCAAAGATTATGGGTGATTATCTGGTCTATCTTGTCTTACTCGTGCGACTTTATGTAGCTACAATTAGTCGTGCACATCGAGTACGATCCTGACAAGCGAGCCAGGACGCTGACCGAACGGGGCCTGGACTTCGAGGACGCGCGCAAAGTGTTCGCCGGCCCCACGCGCAGTGCGCCCGACACGCGCATGGACTACGGCGAGCCACGCAGCATCACCTTCGGGATGCTGCAAGGTCGCATGGTTTGCCTGGTCTGGACACCACGCGGCGCGGCGCGCCGCATCATCTCCATGAGGTACGCCAATGAGCGCGAAATCGCCCGCCACCAAGCAGCCCTGGATTGACCCGGACGACGCGCCGGAGCTTGACGAGGCGTTCTTCGAAAGGGCGGACCGCAGGATCGGCGAGCGCGAAGTGTCGCGCGAGGAATACGCCGCGGCCGTCAAGGCGGCGACGAAGATGGGACGCCCGAGGCTGGAGCGGACCAAGCGGCCGGTCACTGTGCGCTATGACGCCGACGTGATCGACGCGTTCAAGGCCACCGGCCCGGGCTGGCAGACCCGCATGAACGACGCGCTGCGCGACTGGCTCAAGTCCCATCCGGGCGGTGCGTCCGGGGCACGTTGAGCCAACGCATGTTCCCCGTATTGGCGAGAGCGTGAAGCTGCGGCACCAGGTGCTGGCCAGTGAGAGATCGTCTTCGCCGATCGAACAGCAGTCTCGATGGCGCGTTACACCAACCCTGGCCAAGCAGCCGCGCAGTTGTGAACCGGACAGACCATGAAACCGGCGGCTGGCCGTTTGCCTGTGGCGAGATGGCGCAGCGCTTGTCCGGTCATGACTGGGCAGCCACGCCACTGGGTGCCATCGCTACCTGGCCTGTGCAGTTGCGCATGGTCGTGAGCCTGATGCTCGCAAGCCAGCAGCCCATCTATGTCACCTGGGGGCCGCAGCACATCTCGCTCTACAACGACGGCTACATTGCGTTCCTGGGCAACAAGCACCCTGATGCGCTGGGCAGGCCCTACGCCCTGGTGTGGCCGGAGATCTGGGAGGAATACCGGCCCATGCTCGAAGCGACGCTGCTGCGCGGACAATCCCACTACTTCATCGATCGCCCGGTGGCGTTGCAGCAGCGCGCGGGACAGCCCTTGAGCTGGTTCACCTTCTCCTGGACGCCGTTGCGCGACGACGAAGGGCAGGTGGTCGGGCTCTTTTGTGTGGCCACCGAGACCACCAACCAGGTCCTGGCACGGCAGGTCTATCAGCAGTCCGAGGCTCGGCACGCCTGCTTGCTCAAGCTCAGCGACGCACTGCGGCCGCTGGCTGACGCGCAGCGCATCAAGGCCATGGCCACACGCATCCTTGGTGAAGAACTGGCCACCGACCGGGTGCTCTACGCCGAGCACGTTCGCCGGGACGGCGAGGATCTCTGGCTGATCGAAGATGCTTACTGCCGACCCGGCCACGTGTTTCCGGATGGCCTATATCCGCTCAGCAGTTTCGGCCGCGACGCCTACGCGTCGCTGCAGGGGCGAGCGGTCGCCGTCGGCGACGTGTCTCAGGATGCCGGCATTGCGCCGCCAGCCAAGGAGACTTTCAAGGCGATGTCGATTGCAGCGTACGCAGTGCAGCCCCTGGTCAAGGAAGGCCGATTCGTTGCGCTGCTGGCGATGAACCAAGCCACGCCGCGCCCGTGGACACCGCTGGAGCTGGAGTTGCTGCAGGAGACGGCCGAGCGCACCTGGGCGGCCGTCGAGCGTGCACGCGCTGAAGCGGCGCTGCGCGACAGCGAGGCTCAGTTGCGCCTTGCGCTCGACGCTGGCGGCATGGGCATCTTCGTCTGGGACTTCAGCGCGGACAGCCTGGAGTGGGACGCGCGACAGTACGAGCTCTTCGGCGTCGACAGGCACGAAGGCGAGATGACCGGGGAACGGGCCCTGGCGCGTGTACACGCCGAGGACCGCCCGGCGCTGGAAGCCGCCATCCGCGCCGTGGTCGAGGCGGGCCAGGGCACGTTCCGCTTCGAGTTCCGTGTCCCGCAGCCCACGGGCTCGATGCGCTGGGTGGCCGGGCGCGCGCAGGTCCTGCCCGGGCCGGACGGGCGCGCAGCCCGGATGATTGGGCTCAACTTCGACACGACGCAGGCTCACGAAGCCGAGGCGGCGTTGGCCCGCAGCAATGAGGAACTGCGCATTGCCGCAGAGCGTGTGCAGCTGGCGCTGGCCGCGGGAGCCATCATCGGCACCTGGCTGTGGGACCTGCCGGCCGATTCCTTGATGGTCGACGAGCGCTTGGCGCAAAGCTTTGGCTTGCCCCCTGCTCTGGGCCGTACCGGGCTGAAGCTGGAGCAGGTACTGGTCAACGTTCACCCCGAGGATCTGCCTGGAGTGCGTCTGGCCATCGACGAGGCGGTGGCACGCGGCGGCCCCTACAGGCGCGAATACCGCGTGCGCGGCCTCGATGGCGTCTACCGCTGGGTCGAGGCCAACGGCCGCGTGGACCTAGCCGAGGACGGGCAGCCGCTGCGCTTTCCGGGCGTGCTGCTCGACATCGAGCGCCGTCGCGCGCTGGAAGCCGAGCGCGATCGGGCCATGGAGCTGCTGCGCGCCTTTGCCAATGCCGTGCCGGGCATCGTGTACGCCAAGGATCGCGATGGGCTGCTGCTGGTGGCCAACCAAGGCTTGGCCGATCTTCTTGGCTGCCCACCGCAGAGCTTCCTGGGCAAGACCGAGCTGGAATTTCGCGCCGACAAGGTCCAGGCCGAAGCCGTGATGGCCGCGGACCGCCGGGTCATGGACAGCGGTGTGGCGGAGCAGTTCGAAGAGACGGTGACGTACTCAGACAGCACGACCGCGGTGTGGCTGTGCACCAAGGCGCCGTTCACCGATGGGCAGGGGCACGTGATCGGCGTCATCGGTGCATCGCTCGACATCACCGCGCGCAAGGCGGCCGAGCATGCGCTGGCCGCGCTCAATGCCACCCTGGAGCATCGGGTCGCGCATCGAACGGCCGAGCTGGCTGCCGCGCGCGATGCGGCCGAAGCCGCCAGCCGCGCCAAGAGCGCCTTCCTGGCCAACATGAGTCACGAGCTGCGCACACCCATGAACGCCATCCTCGGCCTGGCGCACCTGCTGGCCCAGGAGGCCCTGGAACCCGGCCACGCCCGGCAGGTGGCCAAGATCGAGGATGCGGCGAGGCACCTGCTGTCGGTCATCAACGACATCCTGGACATCTCCAAGATCGAGGCTGGCAAGGTCCAGCTGGAGCGGCGCGACTTTGCCCTGGCCGCGCTGCTGGAGCAGGTGCGTTCCATCGTGGGCGCCAGTGCTGCGGCCAAGGGATTGGGCATCGAGGTGGACAGTGGCGACGTGCCGGCTTGGCTGCGCGGCGACGACACGCGCGTGCGGCAGGCGCTGTTCAACTACGCGGGCAATGCGGTCAAGTTCACGGCCAGCGGCCACATCGCGCTGCGGGCGAGGCTGGAACGGCAGGACGGCACGAAGCTGCTGGTGCGCTTCGAGGTCGAGGACACCGGCATGGGCATCGAGCCGCAGCAGGTGGCGCGGCTCTTTGAAGCCTTCGAGCAGGCCGATGTCTCCACCACCCGCGAGCACGGCGGCACGGGACTGGGGCTGGCCATCACGCGGCGCCTGGCCGAGCTCATGGGCGGCAGCGCTGGTGCGCAGCCCAGGCCGGGTGGCGGCAGCGTCTTCTGGTTCACGGCTTGGCTGGGTCGTGGGACCACCATGGCCGTGGCTGCTGCCACGCCGCCCCAGGGCGCCGGCGCCGAACTGCGCCAGCGCCACGCCGGCGCGCGGGTACTGGTGGCCGAGGACAACGCCGTCAACCGCGAGGTGGCATTGGCGCTGCTGCGCGGCGTGGGGCTGGAGGTGGACTTTGCCGAGGATGGCCGCATGGCGGTGGCTAAGGCGCAGCAGGCGGTCTACGACCTGATGCTGATGGACGTGCAAATGCCCGTGATGGACGGGCTGCAGGCCACGCGGGCGCTGCGCGCGCTCCCGGGGCTGCGGTCGCTGCCCATCCTGGCCATGACGGCGAACGCCTACGACGAAGACCGCGCGGCATGCCTGGCTGCAGGCATGAACGACTTCGTCGCCAAGCCGGTGCGGCCGCAGGTGCTGTATGCGACGCTACTGAAATGGCTGGACTGCGGGCGTGGGCAGACATGACTCCGTCCAAAGGACGACCCAGCCGGTCAACGTACCTTGCAGCGGTCTACGGAACAAGTACGGCACTGGCTTCGGAACCGGCAGTCGTTCAGGCGCAACTGCGTGGCGGCCCCATGCACGCCAGCCCATCGTTCACTCGCCTCAGGTGTGCGATGCAGCCATCAATGCGCTCGGCCACGCGGTACATCAGCATCGAATTGGGCTGTGCCGCACTTCGCTGTTGCTCCAGATCCCGTTCCGCTGCGAGAAGTTCGCGCTCCAGCTTGATGCGCTCGTCGTTGAGGCGTTGCCACTCGTCCATCAGGGTACTTTATGTAGTTGTGGGCTGGGCTGCAGCCGGCAGCAGCAGCAGCAGCAGGCCGCAGCCAGTGAAGTCCCTGCCGAACCCGGGGAAGGTTCACCTGTCCAGCCGCTTTGGCCTGCTCAGCGCTGAAGGTCTCGGCTGTCTCATGTGCGTGCTGGATGTCGTCGCCGACCACGCCACGGGCTGCGATCCTCTGGCGCATGGGTCATGCGCGAGCCCGTCGCGGCCGCGCGCCGGGAATCAACATTTGTCGGAACTGCCAGCAAGCGGCCAGATTAGTTGCCGTCCTGCACGGGCCTCAAAAGCATGACTTGGTGCCGCGCCCTCCGAGCGCGACCGAATCGGTAACAGACCGGGCCCGTCGGTGTCGTCGTCACGGCTACGCTACCCGCGTGAACATCACTGGATATGACATCGAAACCGTTTCGTGGCCCTTTCACAAGGGCCAGATGGCACAGCGCATTCGCGCTCACGATTGGGCGGCGACGCCGCTGGGGCCGATTGAGCGCTGGCCACCAAGCCTACGCGCTCTGGTCGACTTGATGCTGCAGAGCCCGCGCATGATGGCGCTGTCCTGGGGAGAGCAGGCGCTGCTGCTCTACAACGACGCCTACAGCCGCCTGATCGGGCCGCGCAGCGCCATCGCGCTGGGTCGCTCAGCCCATGAGACCTTCGCCGATGTCAGCGCCGTCTTCGAACCTCATCTCAGACAGGTGCTGGCCGGGCAGACGGTCCAGTTGCGTGACCAGTACTATCCGTTCATCCGCACCACCGAGCTGGAAGATGCCTGGTTCGACGAGATCCACCACCCGGTGCACTCGGACGAAGGCACGGTGGTCGGCGTGTTCAGCATTTTGGAGGAAACCACGCCGCGGGTGCTGGGCGAGCGCTATCGCCTGCAGGCACAAGAGCAGTTGCGCCAGAGCGCGGCACGCGAGGCCTATCTGCTGCGGCTCAGCGACACGTTGCGCGCGTTGAGCGATCCGGTTGCCGTCATGGCCGAGGCGTCGCGCATGCTGGGCCAGCACCTGGAAGCCAGCCGCGTGATGTACGGGGAAGTGTCGGCCGACGGGGCGGAACTGCTTATCGAGCGCAGCCATGTGGCCGAAGGCTTGCCTGAGCTGACCGGGCGCCACCGCACAGCTGAGTTCGGACGCTCGCTGCGGGACGCGTTGGTGGCCGGGCGCACGGTCGTGGTGCCCGACGTTACCGCGGTGCCCGAGCTGTCCGATGGCGAGCGGGCTGCCTTGGCGGCACAGGGCATCGCAGCGCTGGTGAGCGTGCCGCTCATCCTGGACGGGCGTTTCGTCGCGAACCTCAATGTCTGCCAGGCAGCCCCGCGCTTGTGGACACCGGGCGAGGTGTCGCTGGTCGAGGCCACCGCGGAGCGAACCTGGGCCGCGATCAAGCAGGCACGCGCGGAGAGCGCACTGCGCGAGAGCGAGGCCAAAGCCAGGCGCGCCGCCGATCTGCTGGAACAGCTCATCGAAAGCGCGGCTGATCCCATCTGGACCAGCGACAGCGAAGGACGCATGGTCGTGCTGAACTCCGCCACCGCCGCTGTGCTGGGCCGTCCACGCGGGGCGCTGATGGGCATGCGCAACAGCGAGGTGCTGCCAGCGGAGGTGGCCGCCCAGGCGCAAAGCGAGGACCGGCGCGTCTTGCAGGAAGGCTGCACCATTCGGGTCGAGCAGACGGTGTTCGATGCCAGACATGGAGAGCCTCGCGTGTTCTTCACCATCAAGGTGCCGTTGCGGTCCCCTGACGGGCATGTCATGGGCATCGTGGGCATCGCCCGCGACATCACCGAGCACAAGGCGGCCGAAGCAAGGCTTGCCGAGCTCAACGCCACGCTCGAGCAGCAGGTGCACCAGCAAACGGCCAGGCTGCGCGCACTGCTCGACAGCGCCGGCAGCGCCATCGTCGCGACGGACCTGGCTGGACGCATCACGCTCTTCAATCCGGCTGCCGAACAGATGTTCCGTCTCCCGGCCGTACAGGCGGCAGGCAGGCCGATGTTGGACTTCCACGATCCTGGGGAAGTACAGGCCAAGGCGGACATGATTCCGAAGATCCTGCGTGACCATGGCCACGGGCAGCCTGCCTTGCTGGAGCGGGCGATCCGCAACAGCTCGGTGTCGGCCTCGGCGCAGCCTGGAATGCAGACGGAGTGGACCTACGTGCGCGCCGACGGCACGCGCTTCCCCGGGCTGCTGAGCATGAGCGTGCTGCGCCAGGAAGCAGACACGCCCGTGGGCTTCATGGGCATCATCACCGATCTCACCGAGCGCAAGGCGATGGAAGAGGCCCTGCGCCAGCGCACGGCCGAGCTCGAAGCGATCACCGCACGTGAAAAAGCCCTTTTCGCCAGCGCCGCCAGCGGATTCATCATCACGGACTTGGCCAACAACATCAGCGCCCTCAATCCAGCCGCTGAAAGGATGCTTGGCCTGTCGCAGGCGCAGGCACGGGGGCGTCCAGTGCTGAGCTTCCATGACCCTGAGGAGGTGCGCCGGCAATTGCACCTGCTCCCGCTGGAGGTGCGCACGATGGCCACCGGGCTGTCCGACGCCTTGTCGGCCGACCAGCAGCAGGCCGAGCCGCAGGACCCGGGGGCCGGCCAGCAAACGGAGTGGACCTACGTGCGCGCCGACGGCACACGTTTTCCCGCGCTGCTCAACATCAGCGTATTGCGCGATGCACGAGGCGCACCGCTGGGTTTTCTGGGCATCGTGACGGACCTCACCGAGCGGAAGGCGTTGGAAGAGCAACTGCGCCAGCGTACTCGCCAGGCCGAGGCTGCCACCGCGGCCAAGAGCGCGTTCCTGGCCACCATGAGCCACGAGTTCCGCACGCCGCTCAACGCGGTCATTGGGCTGAGCCAGCTGCTGCAGCAGCTGGAGCTGCCCGAGCGCGCGCGGGCCTTCGTCGGGCACATCGCCCAAGCCGGCGAGCAGCTGCTGGCGCTCACCAACGACGTGCTCGACCTCTCGCGCATCGAGGCCGGTGAGATGCATCTGGAGGCCGTGCATTTCGAACTGCTGCCACTGCTCGATGCGGTGCGGACCCTGGTGCAGTCCCAAGCTGATACCAAGTCTTTGCCGCTGGTGGCCGATGTCGCACCGGCGCTGCCGCGGTTCCTCGTCGGCGACCCCTTGCGGCTGCGCCAGGTGCTTCTCAACCTGCTGTCCAACGCGGTGAAGTTCACGACCAGTGGCAGTGTGACGCTGCGTGTGCGGCAGCTCGCACGCAATGGGCAACAGGCCACCCTGCGCTTGGACGTGGTGGACACGGGCATCGGGATCACGCCCGAGCACCAGGCGCGCATCTTCGAGCCGTTCACCCAAGCCGATGGCTCCATCACGCGGCGCTTTGGCGGCACGGGGCTGGGCCTGTCCATCGTGCGGCGCCTGGTGGACATGATGGGCGGGACGCTGCAAGTGGCGAGCTTGCCGGGGCAGGGCAGTACGTTCAGCGTCACGCTGACACTGGAGGCGCCGCCGGGTCAGGATTGACCTGTGGCTGCACACGCTTGCTAGCAGCGGCGCGCTGTACCTGCCTGGGCTCAGGGCTTGCACGGAGGGTTGGCGCCGGCGCACTGCTTCACAGCGCGCGTAACCAGCCACGCTGGGCGGCTCGGCAATGGTGCAGCGACACCATCGCGTGTTCGATGGCTTCAGGGTGTTGAAGTCCGTTATCAACCCGGCAATTAAAAAGAGTACGTGGCCCGTGAGCTGGCGTACACGGCCTGCTCGTCTTCGAAATAGCCCCTGACACGCTGTGGCATGTCGCTCAGCGCCTCCATGAAACGCAGGGCAATGCGCTTGAGAGTGCTACGGTCGCTGCTGCCAGGGCGCATGCGCAGTTCAGTCTTGAGGTCACGGTTGACGAGTTCGTCGGGGTTCATCTGCGGCGAATACGGTGGCAGGTAGAACAGCTCGATGTCATCCTTCCTGGCCTGCGCCCACTGCCGTACCTTTTCGGCGCGGTGCACGGCCAGGTTGTCCACGATGAGAAACACTTTGGCCGGCGAGTCGTGCACCACATCGGCCATAAAGTCGATGAAGCGCTCGGCGTTGATGGCGCCATCATGAAAGCCAAAGCGCAACAAGCCCTGGTTGGTAAGCGCCGAGATCATCGTGATGCCGGGCGTAGGGCGCCGTGCAGCGTGCTCGATCACGGGCGTGTGGCCTTTGGGTGCATAGCCGCGCACCCAGGCCGTATCCTGGCGCACGGCCGTCTCATCCGCCCAATGCACCAGGGCCCTTTCGACCTTGGCACGCCGCACAATGGTTGGATACTCAACCTCCAGCCATTGCCGAACTTGCTCGGGTCGCTGCTCCAGCGCCCGCTTGGCTGGGCGCTGCGGCGTGAAGCCCCAGCGCCTCAAGTACTCGCCCACCGTGCGGACGGGCATGTCAATACCAAAGTCGAGCTTGATGGCCTCCTGCACCGCCTTGCGGCTCCACAGCGCATAGGGCAGTCCCAACCGCGCCGGGCTGCCGCCCACGATCTGCTCGCGCAGCCGTCGCTCGTCTTCGAGCCCGAGCGTGCGCTTGTCGCCCAGCAGCCGGCCGCGGCGCGTCGAAGCCACGTCTGCGGGCTGCTGCTCATTGAGTCGGTAGCGGTTCACCCAACTCATGACCGTGGAGCGGTGTAGCCCCACGATGGCTGCGATCTCGTCCCACGTCTTGTGCGCCTGTCGCAACCGGTGCGCCTGACGACGCAGTAACTGCAGCGATTCCTCGGAAAGTTTGCGACCGTCGGGCTTGTCCATGAGTACAAATTAGGCGGTCGGGTCTCTTATTGCCAGGTTAATAATCGTGCGACCCCGGTCCACCCGGGGTGCGAGCGGGAACTGCGCGTAACCACTTGTCTTGCATAGAGAAACCGACGCGTTGGCCGTGACTTGGAAGTGTCGCGGCGTTGCCTCACCCTGCAAGTCGGCGGTCCATACATCTTGCGAGTGTTGTGGCCCACGGTTACTGCGAATGGCGTCCACGGTTATTGCGATGAGGCCAGTCAGCCGAGCCACGGTAAGTCGTTGTCGCGTCTTGGTAAAGCGTTATCTTGGCGACCTGTGGGCAGGGTGAGCCATCAGCCACGAGCCATGCGCCCCCGGTTCAGGGTTTTTGCAACTGCGGCTGGCGCGTCCACGATTGGTGCGAATGCGTACCGACGCCCCCCCGGTGGGACGCACATCGACAGCCGCGCTGAGGAAGTCATCGATGCCGTGCTGTCCCGGTGGCTGCCACGGCAGCGCTTCCTGGCGCACCCGCTGCTCGACATCACGATGGAGATCCAGCGCCGCTGCGCGGCAGCCGGGATTCCACCGCCATCGCGCAATACGGTAGCCCGGCGCTGGGCGCGACATCGAGAAATGCAAGCCCTGCGACGTGTCAACGCTCCAGGCGCGCAGATCCCGCCGGGGCACCTCGTAGCCGACGCGCTGCTGGAGCTGGTGCAGATCGACCATACCCAGGCCGATCTCATCGTCGTGGACGAGCTGTTGCGCCAGCCCATCGGCCGTCCATGGATCTCGCTGGCCATCGACGTGGCCACCCGCTGCGTCGTGGGCCTTTACGTGGCGCTGGAACGACCTAACGCTGCCATCGTCGCGCTGCTGCTCACGCGCGTGGTGCTGCCCAAGACGGCGTGGCTGCAGTCGCTGGGGGTTGAGGCCGACTGGCCGATGAACGGCATCCCGAAGTGTCTGCACCTGGACAACGCTGCCGAGTTCAAGAGCCGCGCACTGTGCACGGGCTGTGCCCAGTACGGCATCGAGCTGACGTACCGCCCGGTGGGCCGGCCACACTTCGGCGGCCACGTCGAGCGGCTCAACCGCACGCTCATGGAGCGGCTCAAGGGCCTGCCTGGCGCCACGGGCAATTCGTCCAAGGGCCGCAAGGAACGCCAGCCGGAGAAGGGCGCGGCAATGACGCTGGCACAGTTCGAGCGCTGGCTCGTGCTGGAGGTCGCGCAACGCTATCACCACAGCGAGCACCGAGGCCTCGCGGGCGCCACGCCCGCCGGCGTGTGGGCGGACATGTGCAACCGCGCACCGCCGCGCTATCTTCTCTTTGAGCCGGAGGCAGCGCTGCGCTTTCTGGTGCAGTTCCTGCCGCTGGAGTTGCGCACCATCCAGGGCGACGGGCTGACCCTGTTCTACGTGCGCTACTGGCACCCGATCTTCGCCGCCTGGCGCGAGAGCCGGCACAAGGTCCTGGTGCGCTATCACCCCGAGGACCTGTCGCGGGTGTTCGTCACCGTCAACGGCAAGACCTACGTCGAGGCCCGGTACGCCGATCTGCGCCGCCCGCGCATCTCGCTGTGGGAGCAGCGCCAGGCGTGCCGGCGGCTGCGCCAGCAGGGCCACCGCGAGCTGTACGAGACCCTCGTGTTCAAGGCCATCGAGGAGCAGCGCCGCATCGTCGAGCGCGCCCGCACCCAGACCCGCACGGCGCGGCGCAAGGCGCCGGCTACGGCCGAGGTTCGGCGGCCGGCCGACGTCTGGACGCCACCAGCGGCGCAGCCGCCCGCAGAACCCGTGGACTACAGCCTCGACGTCGAGCCGTTCCCGGTGGAGATCTGGTGAACGTGGAGACGCAAGCCCTGGGTCACCTGCATCCCGCCGCACGGGCCGAGGCCGCGCTCGACGACGAGGCGCGCATCCGCCACCTGCACCGCGACCGCTGGATCGACTACCCGCGCGCGGCCCAGGCGCTGCAGCAGCTCGAGCGCCTGCTGGTCCTGCCTGAACGCCAGCGCATGCCCTGCATGGTGCTGCACGGGGATTCCAACATCGGCAAGACGCTCATCACCGCCAAGTTCCTGCGCGAGCACCCGCCCGTGTTCGACGAGCTACGCGGCGTGGAGCAGCGCCAAGTGGTGGCTATGCAGATGCCGGCCACGCCCGACCAGCACCGCTTCTACACCGCGCTGCTGTTCGAGCTGGGCGCACCGCACAGCGCCGCGGCGTCGCTGTCGGTGCTGGAGCGCCTGGCGCGTGACCTGCTGCGCCGCATTGCCCCGCGCATGCTGATCGTGGACGAGGTGCATCACCTCTTGGCTGGCGGCTACCGCGAGCAGCGCGCAGCGCTGAACCTGCTGAAGTACCTGGCCAACGACTTGCGGCTCAGCCTCGTGGTGGTGGGCACCGCCGATGCGCCGCTCGCACTGGAATCCGACGCGCAGATGCGCAGCCGCTTCACGCCGCTGGAGATCCCGCGCTGGCGCGAGAGCGATGACTTCCGCCGGCTGCTGCGGGCCTTCGAGAGCGTGCTTCCCTTGCGCAGACCTTCCGACCTGTCGCAAAAGCCCATTGCCCAGTTCCTGCTTGCCGCGAGCGCCGGACTGCTGGGCGAAGTAGCGAGGATACTCACCGAGGCGGCCGAACTGGCGATCCACGACCGCTCCGAGTGCATCTCGCTGGCCCACCTCGAGACTGTAGGTCGTGCCACAACATGACCGCCCCTGGCCTGTAGCGCCGCGCCCGTTCGCGGACGAGCCGCTCGGCACCTGGCTTGGCCGGGTAGCGGCGCGCTACTGCATGGGGGTCGTGCAGCTGTGCGACGCCCACGCCCTGGATATCGACTTCCAGGGCAGCAGCCTTGGATGGATCCTTTTTTGCGCCGGCAGCCGGTCCGAATCCTTCAGCGTCTTGCGACGCTGGCGCGCCTGACCCTGCGTGACGTGGAGGCAATGCAGTCCGGTGCCGAGTGGCCACTCGCTCGCACGCAGGCTTTGTATTGCCCTCGCTGCCTGTTCCTAAACGAACTCGACGTCACAGCGCCAGTCTGGAAGCGCAGCTGGCTGGCTCCTGGCGCAGCCTATTGCCAGCGGCACGACAGGTCCTTGGGGTCAATACCGGCGGGGAAACTTCGGCACTGCAGGAACTTCGACGATGTCGTTCACGCTGTCGGGCGCCAAGAGAAGCGCCTGCGAAATGCCGAGCTCGCGCATGCCACTGTGTTCAAGACCAGTACAGACAGATGGCGGTCGCCCACTTCATAGGCCGTTGCCCGCTCAACATAGGGTGGCCACATTCGCAGAAACCTTGGACCTATTCGCAATAACCGTGGACCTCAACACAAGCCCAGCCCCGAGCCGCCGTAGCGCCGCGTGATGGAGCCATCGGCCTGCACGAAGGGCTCAAAGATCCGGTCGAACTTGTCCGAGGCGATGCCAATGCCGGTGTCTATGACTTGCATGCACAGCAGCGCCCACTCGCCGTTGTGGCCGAGCAGCCTCGCACGCAGCGTAACGCTGCCGCGAGCCGTGAACTTCACGGCGTTGGACAGCAGGTTCAGCAGCACCTGACGCAGCCGCAACGGGTCGCCCACGAGGCTGGCAGGCAGCTCGGGGTCGATGTCGGCCACAAGGTGCAGGGCTTTGGCTTGCGCCTGTGGTGACACCATGGCCAGCACGGTATCGAGCAGCACCTGCGGCTCGAACGCCACTGACTCCAGTTCCATTTGGCCGGCCTCGATGCGCGAGAGGTCGAGCACGTCGCTGGTGAGGCCCAGCAACTGCTCGCCGGCGTCGTGGATATGACCGACGAACCGCTCCACGTCCTTGGGCAACGAGCGCTGCTGTAACAGCTCAGACAGCCCGATGACGGCGTTGAGCGGCGTGCGCACCTCGTGGCTCATGTGGGCCAGGAAGGCGTTCTTGGCATTCGTTGCAGCATTGGCCCGGTCGCGTGCAAGCTCCAGTTCGCAGATGACCACCTTCAGGCGGTCGCGCTCCTGGCGCAGTTCACCAGACAGGCGTTCCTGCTCGCTCGTTTGCTGCTGCAGCGTGTGCAGCCCTGCGTAGAGCAAGGCGCCCAACACCAGGGCCAGCACCACGGCCGCCAGCGCCAGCCGGGTCTGCAGCGACAGGCCCAGCGCCGCACCACCGGACACCACGAACGCCTGCAGCACCGGTCCGAGCACGACACAAGGCAGCCCCACACGCAGGCTGCGACTCATGAGGTCGCGCCCGGCCATCATGCGTGCAAAGGGCAGGCTCGGGTGCAGCAGTGTCGCCACCCCCAGCAGCCACAACACGGAAGCCGTCAGCACGGACATGGTGTCGAAGATGGTCGGCGTCATCTCGACCGGCCCCGACAGTCCCAGCTTGAGCAGCCGCACCGAGGCCACGGCCAGCACCGGCAAGCCCAGCGCGGCCACCAGGCGATGGTGCCGCTTGCCGTACGCCAGCACGGCTGCTGCGCCGGCCAGCAGCCCTACCGCGATCAGCGTTGCGGGGGCGGGTAGCTTGAGCCAATCCACCGTGGCTGCCCAGCCGCCAAAGCGCAGGACGGACGCGGCTAGCACCACGCTTATGGCCAGCGCGACAGCGGCTGTGGCCGCACGGCGCCTGCCGTGTGCCGAGGCATGCAGGGACAGGCCCACGCACAACAGCGCCAGCGCCGTTGCCGGCACGGTCTGCGGCCAGGTCGGGACGATCCGTGTAGCGGGCATCCACTCGCCCAGCCAGCCGGGTCCCAGCACGGTGGCCATCGCCGCCAGGGACACGCCCACGGCGGCATTGAATAGGGGCGGCATGCCGGTGACCGAGAGCGTGAAGGCGGATCGCATGAGTAGGGTGGATGGATGGCTCGAGGCAAAAGCAGCAGGCAGCATGCGAGGGTGCCCTTTCGCTGCCAGGCTGCAAGACCTACTGAGCATCGGCAGGCGCATCTTCCACCAGACACACTGGACGCCACTGCTGGCGATACAGGGCTCGGTGAGCGAGCTCAAGCTCAAGGTGCTCGACAGTGCCGGACAGCGCCCATGGCCTTTAAGGCGGTGCGGCGCACGACCGCGGGAACCGTCCGGCACGAGGTCGTGGCCTTCCTGGCGCACGATCGCCACCAATCGTGACCGAGCGGATGCATGCCGAGCAGGCGCTACGGGCGAGCGAGGAGCGCTACCGCATGCTGTTCGAACGCATGACCGAAGGCTTCTGCACCATCAAAGTTTTCTTCGACGATGACGGCCGTCCCGTGGACTACCGATTCGACGTCGTGAACCCGGCCTTCGAGCAGCAGACCAGCCTGCAAGACGCCGCCGGGCGGCACATTCGCGAGCTCGTGCCGGAGCACGAGGCCTATTGGTTCGAGGCCTATGGGCACGTGGCCCGTACCGGTGAAGCCATGCACGTCGAAGCCGTGGTCGAGGTGCTGCAGCGGCACTTCGAGTGCACATATCTTTCGCATCGGCCGGCCTGAGGAGCGCCGCGTGGCTGTTCTGTTCAAGGACCAGCCGCTGGAGCAGGCCGTGATGCAGCGCACGCAGGCCGAATCCTGGCTGCGCCAGCGCCACGCGGGCGCCCGCGTGCTGCTGGCCGACGACAACGAGATCAACCGCGAGGTGGCCGTGGAGCTCATGCGGGCGGCGGGGCTGGAGGTCGAGGTCGCGGAGGATGGACAGGTCGCCGTGGAGAAGGTGAGCGCCGGTGGCTTCGACCTGGTGCTGATGGACGTGCAGATGCCCGTGGTGGACGGGCTCAGCGCCACCCTGATGCTGCATGGCAACCCGAGGTACGCGCAGTTGCCGATCCTGGCGATGACGGCGAACGCGTTTGACGAGGACCGCGCGGCCTGCCTGGCCGCCGGGATGAACGACTTCGTGTCCAAGCCCGTGGCGCCTGGAGAGCTGTACGCCACGCTGGGCCGCTGGCTGCCCGGCAGCGCCGACAGGGCGGCCCAGGTCCCCGCTCCCCTGCCTGCGCCGGACCCGGGTGCCGCCCGGGAGGACCTGGTGCTGGCGCGGCTGGAGCGGTTGCCAGGCTTCAACGTCCACCAAGCCGTCGCCAACTTGCTGGGAATGAAGGACCGGTACTTGGCCGTGCTGCGGATGTTTTGCGAGCACCACAGCGGCGACGCGCATCGCATCGCGCAGCTGGTCGGCAGCGACGAACCGCGCAAGGCACGCTTGGCGGCGCACTCGCTCAAGGGCGCCGCGGCAACGCTGGGTGCCCACGGCATTGCCGAGCTGGCCGCGGCCGTCGAGAGCCGCCTGGCGGGCGAGCCCAGCGGTGTTGTGGCCTTGGAGCTGGCCGGTCTGGTAGATGAGCTGGACCTGCGGCTCCGCGCCGTGGCCGAGGCGGCGGATGTGCCCGGTACCGAGCGGCCCTGAAGCGGGTAAGTCTCCGGACCTGCCCGGATGCTTGGAAGTCGTCTTTCGCCCTTGAGCGTCAATAGTCCACACAGCGGACAGCCGGTGCTTCTGGAGCGAGCTCAGATGGCTGTGTTGGTAATCCACCTCGGTCCAGCCCTCAGCGCAGCAAGCGCCACTTCTTTTGCGCGTCCAGCAGCCGCCGCCATAGCTGGGCACTCCGTTACCAGCCCGGGCACCGTGGTTGGCGTCGGCAGCGCTGTTGCGCCCAGGGACCACAATCCGCTCATGATCATGGACTTCACCAGATCCAGGCACCAGATGCCTGGACAACGTTGCGTGTCGCTGTCGCGCACGGCAAAGGCTGCGCGCGCAGGTGCCGCATGACCACGACGTCGGCGCTAATTCTGAACGTCGATGACACCGAGGCCGCCCGCTACGTGAAAAGTCGCACGCTGCAGCAGGCAGGTTTTCACGTGACCGAGGCCGGTTCGGGCGCCCAGGCACTGGAGAAGGTGGCGCAACTGCAGCCCGCACTGGTGGTACTGGATGTGCGTTTGCCTGACATCAGCGGTATCGACGTCTGCAGGACTATCAAGGAGTGCTGGCCGACGACCATGGTGCTGCAAACTTCGGCTGTTTTCACCAGCGCCGCAGACCGTACGCGCGGGCTTGAGAGCGGGGCGGATGCCTACCTGATCCAGCCGATAGACGCCGACGAATTGGTCGCCACGGTGCGCGCACTGCTGCGGCTGCACGCCGCGGAGAGCCATACCCGCCAGCTCAACGAAAGCCTGGAACAGCGAATCGAGGAACGCACGCGCGAGCTCCACGACGTCAACAGCCGGCTGATGGAGCAAATAGCGCAACGAGAAAGCGCCGAGGCGTTCGTGCGGCAAGTAGCCAACAGCATCCCGGGCCTGGTCACGTACTGGGATACCGGCCAGCGCTGCCGCTTTGCCAATGACGCCTGCATCGCATGGCTTGGGAAGCAGTTGGAACAGGTCATCGGCTGGCAGCTCATCGACGTGATCGGTGCTGTGCCGTACCGAGAAAGGGCAGCTTGCATCCGCGCCGCGCTACAGGGCCGGCGCCAGGACTGTCAGCACGACACTTTTCAACCGGATGGCACTCCACTGCACATACTTGCGAGCTACGTCCCGCATGTTGTGAACGGTGTGGTGCAAGGCTTCATCATCGCCGAAACCGACGTGACAGCCCTGAAGCAGGCCGAGCAGCGACTGGCTTTGCTCAACCAAGCGCTAGCCGCACGCGTCGAGCACGCCGAGTCGGCGACCCAGGCGAAGACGGCCTTCCTGGCCAACATGAGCCACGAGATCCGCACGCCGCTGCATGGCATGCTGGGTATGGCGCAGCAACTGCTGGACGGGACGCTGCCGCCCGCACAGCGCAAGCAGGCACAGGTCATCGAGCGCTCGGGCCGGCTGCTGCTGGGCGTGATCGACGACGTGCTGGACTTCTCGCGCATCGAGGCTGGCCGCCTTGAACTCGAGCGCGTGCCCTTTGACTTGGTGCAACTGGCGCAGGACGCCATCACCCTTTTTGAGCCGCCGGCCCACGCCAAGGGCCTGTCGCTGCAAATGGTGCTGGAGCCGGCGCTCACACAGGCCTGGCTGGTCGGCGATCCGCTGCGGCTGAGCCAGGTGCTCAACAACCTGCTGTCCAATGCCGTGAAGTTCACGCTCTCGGGCAGCGTGGCCCTGCACGTGAAAGCGCTTGATGGTGCGCGCTGGCGATTGGCCGTGCGCGACACGGGCATTGGCCTGGGCAGGGCCGAGCGCCATCACGTCTTTGAGCCGTTCAGGCAGGCAGACGGCTCCATCACGCGGCGCTTCGGCGGCACGGGACTGGGCCTGGCCATCGTGCGCCGCCTGGTGCAACTGCACGGCGGTGAACTGGGCGTGGAAAGCGAACCAGGCGAAGGCTCGGAGTTCTGGTTCGTGTTGAACTTGCCAGCAGCGCCCGCACAGGAGTTGTTGGCCCCACTGCCACCCGTGCCCGTGCCAAGCCTTGCGGGCCGCCGTGTGCTGGTGGCCGAGGACAATGAGGTCAACATGCAACTGGCCCGTGCGGTGCTGCAGACCCTGGACATGGAGATCTACCAAGCCATCGATGGCGCGCAAGCCGTGCAGGCGTATGAAGCGGCGCGCCCGCACCTGGTCTTGATGGACATGCATATGCCCGAGATGGACGGCTTGGCGGCCACGCAGCACATCCGCGCGCAGGAAGCCGCACGTGGCTGGTCACGCACACCGATCGTGGCGCTCACGGCCAGCGCGCTGCCTGAGGACCGTCAGCGCTGCCTGGACGCCGGCATGGACGACGTTCTGGTCAAACCATTCGGGTTGGAACAGCTACGGCGTCTGCTTGAGCAACACTGCCGCTGAGCCGGTGCTCCTGATCTGGTAGGCCGCCACGCAGCCGCGGCCGGCAACCGCAGCGTCACGCTGCGGCCAAGCGACCTTCACCTGTTGCGCGAGGTGTTGAAGGGTAGGGATGCTCCAGCAACAGAGCTGTCCTTACCACTCCAACCGTGGCCCGACACCAGCGCTGTGCTGTGTTCGCGGGCTTATTCTGCTTCTCGCGCGCCTGGAAATTTGAAGAACGCTTGCGGGCACAGCCAACGACACAATACGCGGGCGAGTTGGCGGCGCGCTTCCCACCGTGAAAAATTCACGACTGCAATAGGGTACCAACAACGTGGCCGGAGCGTGCACGGCCCTCGTTCCCGAAGCCGTGCCTGGCGCGCCGCCACGCCGCCCTTGTCGGCCGCACCAAGGATCACGGTGTAGGCTTCAGCAACGACGCCATGGCGCCCACAATCGAGTCACGTGCCTTGGGAGAGTATGTGAATGACGCCGTCAACTGGCAGCCGAGCGCGATGCTTGCGACATCGCCAGCCAGCCGCAAAGAATGCAGATTGGTGCAGACAGTCGCTGTGGTATCGCTGCTGCTGTTCGCCGCGGCGGTTCCCTGGGCGCGTCTGCCGCTGGCACAGGTATGGGCCTTCATCCCCCTCTACGAGTCGGCGCTTGTCCTGGTCGATGTCATCACGGTCGTGCTCTTGTTCGGCCAGTTTTGGATCGCCAGATCATGGGCGCTGCTCGCATTGGCCAGTGGCTACCTGTTCACGGCCTGTGTCACCGTCGCCCATGCCCTGACGTTTCCCGGATTGTTCGCGCCGGCCGGCTTGCTTGGATCAGGTCCACAGAGCACGGCCTGGATCTACATGTTTTGGCACAGCGGCTTTCCGTTCTTCGTGGCCGGCTATGTGCTCCTTCGCGGCAGTCGCTTCGAGTCCTTGTGCGGCCGCAGTCGCGTACGTGCGGCTGCCGCCATGTGCGTCGCTGTGGTCGCTGCGGCGGGTGCCGGCACGCTGTTGGCCACGGCCGGTCAGCGTCTCTTGCCGCCGATCATGCAGGGGAATCACTACACCCCCACGATGGTCGTCGTGGTTGCTTTGGTCTGGCTGGCCAGCCTCGTTGCGTTGGTCATGCTGCTCACGCGGCGGCGCCCCTACACCGTCCTCGATCTTTGGCTCGCGGTCTCGCTCAGTGCCTGGCTGTTCGATATTGCCTTGGCCGCAGTACTGAATGCGGGACGCTTTGATCTGGGTTTCTACGTGGGGCGCATGTATGGCCTGCTGGCAGCAAGCGTTGTGCTCATGCGCCTGCTGCTGGAGAACAGCGCGCTGTATGCCCGACTGGCCCATGCTCACGTGACCGAGCAGCGACGCTCCGACGAACTCGACCGGCTTGCACAGCAGTTGCAAGCTGCCAATGCTTCGCTGAGCGAGTCGAACCGTCGGCTCGAACAGCAAAGCCGCTTCAAGTCGGAGTTCCTCGCCAACATGTCGCACGAGCTGCGGACACCGCTGAACGCCATCATCGGATTCTCCGAACTGCTCAGGAACGGCACGGCGGGAGAGCTCTCGCAGACTCAACACTCCTTCGCAGGACGCATCTTTGAGGGCGGGCATCACCTCTTGTCTCTGGTCAACGACATCCTGGACCTGTCCAAGATCGAGGCTGGCAAGCTAGAGCTGGAAGAGCAAGATTTCTCGTTGCTGGCGCTGCTGGACAACGTGACCTCCATGCTCAGCAGTGCAGCGGCAGCCAAGGGGCTGCGCATTTTCGTAGACGCGCAGGCCACGCCGCCCTGGCTATGCGGCGATGAGACCCGGGTGCGCCAGGCGCTGCTGAACTACACCGGCAACGCGGTGAAGTTCACCAGCACGGGCAGCGTTACGTTGCGGGTGGGCGTTGTGCAGGAGCAGGGCGAACAGTTGCTGGTGCGCTTTGCAGTCGAAGACACCGGTGTGGGCATCGCCGCCGATGTACTGCCGCGGCTCTTCGGGGCTTTTGAACAGGCTGAGGCTTCGACCAACCGCCGCTTCGGGGGCACCGGCTTGGGCCTGGCCATCACGAGGCAGCTTGCCGCACTTATGGGCGGCACGTCCGGAGCGCACAGCGAGCCGGGCCGCGGCAGCACCTTCTGGTTCACGGCATGGCTTGGGAAAGGTCGGCCCATCGCACCAGCGGGTCCGCCACAGGAACAGGCCGAGTCCTGGTTGCGCCAGCGCCACGCCGGTGCCAGGGTTCTGCTGGCTGATGACAACGAGATCAACCGTGAGGTGGCGGTGGAACTGCTGCGCGCGGCGGGCGTCCAGGTCGATGTCGCGCCGGACGGCCAGATCGCGCTGGAGATGGTTCGGCGCGGCGCTTACGACTTGGTGCTGATGGACATGCAGATGCCTGTGGTGGACGGGCTGGACGCCACGAGGCAACTGCGCAGCGAGCCGCGCTTCTCGACGTTGCCGATCTTGGCCATGACGGCCAACGCGTTCGACGAGGACCGCAAGGCGTGCCTGCGCGCCGGAATGAACGACTTTGTACCCAAGCCGGTGGAGCGCAGTGTGCTGTACGCGGCGCTGCATCGCTGGCTTCCCGGCGGCGAAGGCGGCTCTGATGCATCGGTGCCTGGGCTGCCGCCCTTTCAAGCGGCTGGAGCGGCGCAGGAGGACATCGTGCTGGCCCGGCTGGCTCTTCTGCCCGGTTTCGATGCACACCAGGTGGTGACGAACCTGCTGGGCAGGAAAGACCGCTACGTCGCCTTGCTGCGCGTCTTCTGTGAACACCACACTGGCGATGCGCAGCGGATCGCACAGATGGTGGCCCAGCAGCAGTGGCACGAGGCCCGGCTCGCCGCCCACTCGCTCAAGGGCGCAGCCGCATCCTTGGGGGCTCACGGCGTCGCTGAGGTGGCCTCAGCCATCGAGCACCGGCTGCAAAGCGAGCCCAGTGGCAGCGCCACGCTGGAGCTTGTATCCATGGCTGACGAGGTGGACGTCAGGCTGCGTGCTGTGGTGGAAGCTGTAGAGCAGGACAACTTGGACTCGCGCAGCCGGGAGGCGGGCCGCTGAAGTGCAGTGCCCGCGGGCTGCTGGCCGCGCGCGTGAGACGGCCCCACCGAGGGCTGGATCGCCGAGGCGGCCGAACTGCCGATCTACGCTCGCTGCGAATGCATCTCGCTGGCCCACCTCGATGCTGTTGGTGAAGTCCAGCAGTTGGAGTTGTTGTGCTTTTCCGGAATGTTGGTGCGCTGCCGGCCGACTTCTTGTTGGTTGACAAGCACTTATGAGGTCCGTCCAACATCTACTGTTGACTCAGGATTGGCCTAAAGCGTAGTAGTACGGGTGTTGTCTCTTGCCTTTAACGAGGTGCTCCATGCGCCCGTATCTCCATACCTGCCAATGTGCCGAGCGCCTGTCGCAGGGCGACAACCCGACACGTGCACTGCACGAGCAGATCAATCTGTTCCTGAGCCGTCTCGACGAGCAACAGCGGCGCTGGTACGTCGCGCTCAAGGCACGCCAACTCGGATATGGCGGAGAGCGGCTGATGTCGTGCATCACTATCAGTGTGAAGACGATTCATCGCGGTCGGTGTGAACTCGATACGCAGCTCATTGAGCGCTCCGTGGGGCGTGTTCGCCATGCAGGTGGAGGACGCCCTTTTACGGAAGAGCACAATCCGCAGCTTGAGCAGGCCTTGGAGCAGATCCTGGAGGCTGAGACAGCCGGGGATCCGCAAGGCGGGCGCAAATCCAAGCGCAGTTCGCTGCGTCAGCTCAGCCAGGGCCTGCGTCAGGCAGGCCACAACGCATGTCCTACGACGGTATCGCGGCTGCTGCGCAAGCTGGGCTACTCGCCCAAGGTCAATGCACGGCGCAAGGAGGCCAGGTCTTCACTGGCACAGCGTGATGAGCAGTTCCACCATATCGAGCAGCAAAAACAAGCGTTCTTGGCTGCTGGTGAGCCGGTCATCAACGTAGACACAAAAAAAGGAATTGATTGGTGACGTCAAGAACGCCGGTCAGGCATGGTGCCGGGAGCTTGAAAGCGTGCTGGTCCACGACTTCCCTCAAGACGCCGTGGGCCAAGCCATTCCCTATGGCATTTAGGATTTATCCGTAAATAATGTTTATCTTCAACGGGACTTTGCGGAAGGCGATGATGGCCGCGGCCAGATGGTTGAGCGCGACGAAGCTGCGTTCGAGCTTCTCGTAGCGCACGAGCAGCTTGCGGAACCGGTTGAACCAGCCATGACAAGCCTCCACTACCCACCGTCGAGCCCTCTTTTTCGGGTCCCGCCGCTTGATGTGCGCTTCCTTGCGACGATCGACGACGTGAGGGATGTAGCCGTGCTCCTCGATGATGTTCAGGCACTCGGCGCTGCGGTAGCCAGCGTCGGCACACAGATGCTTGCTGCGTCGCAGCGGTGGGGCCTTGCGCTTGACCATGATGGCGCTGAGCACCTCGTCAAGCCGCTTGCCATCATTGACGTTGGCCCCGGTCACGATGAGGGACAACGGGACGCCACACCCGTCGACCAACAGGTGACGCTTGCTCCCATTTTTTCCCCCGATCCGTCGGGTTTGGACCGACAGCTTCTTGTGCCAGAGGAGCCTTCATCATGGCCCCGTCGATGCTTTGCCAGCGCCAAGCGATGCCCTGCATGTCGTCGTACTCGGCAAGGCCGGCACACCACAGCGCCTCGAAAAAGCCCGCTTCCTCCCATTCGAGGAAACGCTTGTGGATGGCACTGGCGCTGCCAAAGCGCTCCTTGGGCAGCGCCTTCCACTGGCAGCCCGTGCGCAGCACGTAGACGATGCCTTCGAACACCTGGCGCGCGGGCTTGGCCGGCCGTCCCGCACCGGGCTTGCGAAGATAGACCTTGTCCGGTGAGGGTAGGCGCTGGGGAACCAACGGCTCCACTCGCTGCCAGAAATCATCCGTCACGTCCCAGGACTCAACCCGCTTGCCCACCCTCGCGCTCCGTCACCGCATCAAGAACGGTTCGGAGCCATTTTAACTAATTACGGATAAATCCTTACACACTCAACGACAATCAGGGACATGTTTGCGTCGGCGACTGCTTCGACACGCCACGCTTTGCTGTGCAGGCCATCACAAACTGGTGGTGGAATGAAGGGTCGAAGCGATTCCCTGACGCGCACCAGTTGTTGATCTTGGCTGATGCCGGGGGATCCAACAGCTGTCGCTCCCGGGTATGGAAAGCGCAGCTACAAGAGCAACTCTGCGATGAGTACCGGATTCCAGTGAAGGTGTGCCATTACCTGACCGGCTGCTCCAAATGGAATCCAGTCGAGCACCGGCTCTTCAGCCACATCAGCATGAACTGGGCCGGTAAGCCGCTGCGCAGCTTCAACCGCCAGTGCTGCCCGGACTCGGCTGCGAGCGGTGAGCTGGCCGCGTCGGCATTGGCCTGGCGCCTCGCGGCCATACCATCGATGCAATGACTAACCCGGATATTTCA
>NZ_BCTC01000012.1 GCF_001571085.1 Azohydromonas lata NBRC 102462 | reverse complement strand
CTAGTGCGCGCCCGCCTGATGCGGCAGGAGTTGGAGAAGCACAAGCTGCCGGGCCTGAGCCGGCGCGTGCCCCTCTTCTGCATTGACGGCGACATCCTGCGCCACCTCCCGGCCGCCGCGCCGGCTGCCAATCTGGTGCCCCATGGGAGCGTGCAATGAGCGGTGCCCCGCGCTGCCTGGCACGGTGCCTTCGCCTGCGGCGCTGCCGCTGCTCCTGGCGCCATGAGCGGCCCGCACGAGCCTCTGTGGCAAACTGCGCCCAGGTGCTTGAAAACACCTCACAACAAGCGTCCGGCCGCCACGTCAGCGCGGCTTTGTCATGCCCGGATTCCGTCAGGTTTATGGGCAGGGTGCGCCTATCCGTAAGGACGGCGGCACGTCTTGTTGCGTGTTTTCAACACCCTGCCCACCCGCTGCGCTTGAAAACGTGGCGGGTGGCTTCTGTAGCTCGACAAGGAGCCCGGAACCATGGCCCAAAGCCCCAAGTCCGCCCACGCTGGCGGCACGTTGCGTTTGCCTGCGCAACCTTCCTCTTCCTCCTACGTTCCCCCTCATTACCTGCGCCGCGTGGCGCGTCGCATCCTGCTGCGCGCTGCCTTGAGCGGGCGCATTTCCTGGCTGGTGGCGCTGCCGCTGCTGGAGCAGATCGGGGGCGCCGAATGAGCGCCGGCAGCACCCGAATCCCCGGCCGCAGGCCTGAGCCGAGTGCTGTTGAGGATCTGCGTGCCAAGGCAGACAGCGCGCTTTGGCAGGCAGTGCGGCGCAGCGAGGATGCGCACTATGTCTTGGCCTACAAAGTGGCCTCGCTGCTGGCCGTGTGCGAGGTAGCCACCAAGGCCGTGCACGCGCTGTCTAGCCTGGATGCCGCGGCATCGCTGGACAAGCCGTTGAGAGCGCGCCTGAACAGCATCGAACCCGAGTGGGCAGGCGCAATTGCGGATGAAAGTACGCCGTATCACATTGGGCAGTGCCTGCTTGTTGCCCGCGACATGTGCGCCGAAGTGGCGGGCGAGCTGCAGACGCTTACCGACCAAGCAACGGCAGCGAGGCGGGCGCTGAGTGACGGCGGGGGCCGCGCCGCTCATGCCCCAGCAGGAAGCGACGGCCAGGCATGACAGGACCGCAGTACCGCAAGGGCCAGACTGGCCCGGCAGCGCCGCGCGTCATCACGCCTGACCTGGTGCGCAGTGCCCTGCTGTGCATCCCGCCGGACGTGGACCGGGAAACCTGGGTGCGCCTGGCCATGGCCTGCAAGTCCGAGCTGGACGGCCAGGGCTTCGAGCTGTGGGACGAGTGGAGCAGCAGCGCCCAGGGCTACAACCAAGCCGACGCCCGCGACACCTGGCGCAGCATCAAAGCCGGCGGCCGGGTGCGCATCGGCACGCTGTTTTCCATCGCCAAGGACCACGGCTTCCGCTTCCCCGATGCCGATGGTGTGCAGGCGTCTGCACCGGACCCAGCAGAGGTGCAGCGCCTGGCCGAAGCCCGGCAGCGCCAGCGCGACGAAGAAGAAGCCAAGTACCGGGAGCGGGCCGACAAGGCAGCCGTGAAGGCCGCGCGCATGTGGGAGCACGCCAGCGAGCAGGGCGCAAGCGCCTACCTGCAGCGCAAGGGCGTGCAGGCCCACGGCGTGCGCTTCATGAGCGACGGCACTTTGCTGGTGCCCATGCGCAACGAGGCCGGCGAGCTGCAGAACCTGCAGCAGATCACGCCCACCAAGCCCACCGAAGAGGAGCACGCCGAAGGCAAGCGGGAAAAGCGCTACCTGTACGGCGGGCGCAAGGCGGGGCTGTGGCACATGGTGGGCGAGCCTCAAGGCGCCGCGCTGGTGGCGCTGGCGGAGGGGTACGCCACGGCGGCTACGGTGCACGAGGTGGCGGGCCACCCGGTGGCCGTGGGCTTCGATTCCGGCAACCTGCCGGAAGTCGCCAAGGCGCTGCGCCGGCTGTACCCGGCCGCCCGGCTGCTGGTGGCCGGTGACGATGACAAGGCCACGGAAGCGCGTACCGGCAAGAACCCCGGCCGCATCAAGGCGCAAGCCGCGGCCCGCGCCGTGGGCGGCCTGGCCGTCTTTCCCGAAGGCCTGCCCGATGACGGCAGCGACTTCAACGACCTGGCGCAGCACGCCGGGGCCGGTGCGGTGCTGGCGCTGGTGGAGCGCGCGGCCGGCGAACTGCTGGCCTTGCCGCTGGCCCCTGGTACTGAAGATGCGCCGGCAGCCGATGCGCCGGCCGGCACTGATACCGCTGCCGAGCCCGCCAGCGCCCCGCAGAAGGCGCCGCGCAAGCGCGCCAAGGGCAAGGGTGCTCCGGCCACGGACGGCAGCGCCAGCGCCCCGCCTGCGCCTGATGGCGGGGCAGGGGATGACGGGGGCGACGGCGGCACGCGGCGCCCGCGCGACCCCTTCCACGTGGACGAGCGCGGCGTGTGGTTCATTGCCCGCGACAGCGAGGGCAACGAGAAGCCGCCGCAGTGGCTTTGCGAGCCGCTGCACGTGACAGCCATCACCCGCGACGAAACCGATAACGGGTATGGCTACCTGCTGGAGTTCCGCAACCGTGACGGGAACCCCCGCACCTGGGCTGCGCCGGCTGCGCTGTTCGGTGGGGAATCCAACGAATGGGCCGCACGCCTGCGGGATATGGGGTTGCGTACAGCTACCGGTGTGCGCGCTCGCAACCTGCTGGGGCAGTACATCGACAGCCGCAACCCATCCGCCCGTGTCACGTGCACGGACCGCGTGGGCTGGCATGGCCCGGTGTACGTGCTGCCTTCGCGGTGCATTGGCTCCACGGAGGGCCGGCGCTTCGTGTTCCAGAGTGAAGGAGGCATGGAAGACACCTTCCGGCGCCGCGGCACGCTGGATGACTGGCAAGAGGGCGTGTCTGCCCGTTGCGCTGGCAACTCGCGCTTGGTGTTCTCCCTGGCCTGCGCCTTTGCCGGCCCGCTGGTGGGGCCGCTGCAGGTCCAGACCGGCGGCTTTCACCTGGTGGGCGATTCGTCCCTGGGCAAGACCACGGCGCTCCTGGCGGCGGCCAGTGTGTGGGGATCTCCGAAGTTCAAGCAGCAATGGCGCACCACGGATAACGGCCTGGAAAGCGTGGCCGTGCAGCACTCGGACTGCCTGCTGATCCTGGATGAAATCGGGCAGATGGATGGCCGGGTGGTGGGCGACTGCGCTTACATGCTGGGCAACGAGGCGGAAAAGATTCGCGGCTCCCGCGGGCTGCTGCCGCGCAAGCGGCGCACCTGGCGCCTGCTGTTCCTGTCTTCCGGGGAAAAGACCTTGGCGGACCACATGCAGGAAGCGGGCAAGAAGCCCAACGAAGGCCAGCTTGTGCGCATGCCCTCGGTGCCGGCCGATGCCGGCGCCGGGTTGGGCATGTTCCAGACCCTGCACGGCCTGGCCGAAGGCGCGGGCGCTGGCAAGGCTTTTGCGGAAGCCATCACCAGCGCCAGCGCGGCGGCCTATGGCGTGGCCGGCGCCGCCTGGCTGGAATGGCTGGCCGGGCACATGGGCGAGGCTGCCGAGCTGGGGCAGAGCCTCATGCGGCGCATGGAGCAGGAATGGGTGCCGGCGCACTCGCATGCGCAGGTGTGGCGCGTGGCCTCGCGCTTTGCGCTGGTGGCTGCGGCCGGCGAGTTGGCAACCAATGCCGGCGTGACGGGCTGGGAGCCGGGCGAGGCTGAAGCCGCTGCCCGCGAGTGCTTCATGGCCTGGCTGCGCACCCGGGGCCACGCCGGCAACGGCGAAACGGCCGCGATGCTGCGCCAGGTGCGCGCCTTCCTGGAGAAGAACGGGGACGCTCTCTTCACGTGGACGCATCGGGCCATGGATGACCGGCGGGCCAATACCCCGTTGCGGGCCGGCTTCCGGCGCCTGGTGGACGAAGAAGGCAAGCCGTTGCGGATCGACGCGGCGGCCGAGTACATGGAGCACGTGAGCACGCCGGAATCCTCGGAGAAGCGGGAGGCGCTGGTGGAATACCTGGTGCTCCCCGAAGCCTTCCGGCGCGACGTGTGCAAGGGCTTCGACCCGCAGGCCGTGGCCCGGCTGCTGCAGCAGCGCGGCCACCTGGTGCACGAGAAGGACCGGCTGATGAACAAGCAGCGGCTGCCCGGCATGAACAAGGCCCCGTGCTTCCACATCAAACCCAGCATCTTTGAAGACGACCTCTGAGCCACCGGCCCAGGTCCAGTCCCTCAAGCGCCAGCGCGGCAACACGCTGGCGCTTTTCGTTTATGGGCCCGTGCAGACGTTTGCACGGGCCGGCAGCGCCAGCGGCGGCCGGGCGGTGCGTGAGCTGCTGTGCCTGGTGCTGACCGAGCTGCAGGGCTTCGAGCTGCTGGCCGGGCGCTGCGCCGGCTGCCGGCGCCACCATGGCGCCGCGCTGGCCTCGGTGGGCCGTGCCGCTGGCCGGGTCCAGAGCATGGGCTTTTTGCAGCTACAGTAAGCTCATGCGCTACGAGCACGACCCCGCCAAGCTGGCCGCCAACGTGGCCCGTCACAGGGTCTGGTTCCACGAGGCTGAAGGCTTCGAGTGGGAAACCGCCGACATCAAGGCGGACGACCGCAAGCGCTATGGGGAGACGCGGTTTCAAGCCACGGGCTATATCGGGCTGCGTCTGTACGTGATGGTCTTTACCTTGCGCGGCGCGGCGGTTCGCCTGATCAGCCTGCGCAAGGCCAATCCACGGGAGATGAACCGCTATGGGAAAACTTAAGCCCGGGACGATCTGGCCCACCCCTGAAGAGGAGAAGGCCATCAATGCCGGCATCGCGGCGGACTCTGACAACCCCGAACTGGATGACGAGTGGTTCAAGAAGGCCAAGCCTGCAAGTGAGTTCTTCGACAAGGAGACTTACGAAGGCCTTGTGGCCCTCAAGCGCCGTCCCGGCCAGCGCGGCCCGCAGAAGGCGCCGCGCAAGCTGGCCGTGACAGTGCGCTATGACCCGGAAGTCATCGAAGCCTTCCGCGCGAGTGGCGAGGGCTGGCAGACGCGCATGAACGAAGCGCTCAAGGACTGGTTGAAAACGCACCCGCAGGCACGCTGAGGGCGGCGGGCGCCGTACCAGGTGTGGCCTGCGCTGCCGTGCCTGGTGCGGATCAGGCCGCCGGCCGTGTTGCAGGTGGCTGCACGGTGCGGCCCGCATGGCGCAGAAGTTCTAAGTTATGAGCCACGCTGAAAAACCGGCTTGAGCTTGGCTCACAAGGTATTGATCACGGCTTATGAGCCATGGCATGATCTAGGCACTATCTTTTGAGCCACCTTGCACCATGAGCCGCCTTGCCTATTACCGCGTGTCCACCACGGATCAAAGCATTGACGCCCAGCGGCACGCCATGGGCGGCGGCTTTGACCGGGAGTTCAAGGACGAAGGGGTGAGCGGCGGCGTGCCGGCGGCGGCGCGGCCGGGATTCGCCTCGCTGCTGTCCTTCATCCGGGAGGGCGACACGCTGCACGTGTACGCGGTGGACCGGCTGGGCCGGGATGCGCTGGACGTGCAGGCCACAGTGCGCGAGCTGTTGCGCCGTGGCGTGGCCGTGGAAGTGCACGGCCTGGGCCGGATTGCGCAGGGCGTGGGAGAGCTGATCTTGGCCGTGCTGGCGCAGGTGGCTGACATGGAGCGCGCCCGCATCCTGGAGCGCACCGCGGCCGGCCGCGACAAGGCGCGGGCATCCCTGGCCGAGACAGGCCGCACGCACAAGGGCAAGGTGAGTTTGGGCCGGCCGCAGCAGGCCGACCCTGCAGCCGTGCGCGCCTGGCGCACCGAGAACGGCGCCAGCATCGCGGCGACGGCTGCCCATTGGGGCCTGTCATCTGCCACGGTCAAACGCTACTGCGCTGCGGGCTGACCGTGCCCATGGGGGCCGCCAGCGCCAGCAGCGGCCAGGCGGTGCGTGAGCTGCCGCGCCTGGTGCTGACCGAGCTGCACGGCTTCGAGCTGTTGGCGCTGCCGGCTGGGGCACTGTGCCGGTTGTCGGCGCAACCACGGCGCCGCGCTGGCCTCGGTGGGCCGTGGACCTTGCCGGCGGCCAGCGTGCGCGCCTGCGGGCTGCCGCAGGCCTGCACGGTGCCGGCGCCGTGGCCGGCCACCAGCGCCAGCGCCGGCCAGGCGGTGCGTGAGCTGCCGCGCCTGGTGCTGACCGAGCTGCAGGGCTTCGAGCTGCTGGCGCTGCCGGCCGGGAGCTGCACCGACTGCCGGCGCCACGACGGCGCCGCGCTGGCCTCGGTGGATCTGTGGGCCTTTCTGCTGGCAAGCCACCAGCGCCAGCGGCGGCCAAGCGGTGCGTGAACTGCTGCGCCTGGTGCGAATCACGCCGGGAAATTGTCCCCGCCCGAAATTCGCGGCGGGGACAAGTTTGGAGCTGCCGGGGACAGAAGAAGCGTTGCGCGATAAGGACTTGCATCGCTGTCCCCGTTGTCCCCGCTGTCCCCGGCGCAATTTGCAGTGAACCGGAGCGCATGCCGGTTTTGCACGGGTCCGCAGGGCCGGCAAGCGGCGCCGGGACGGCGACCCAATTCCCATTTGCCAGCATGGGAATGACCGGATAACACGCCGGATAACTGGCTTGCACGGCAGCCTAAAAATTCATGTAAATCAATGGTTTGGCAGAAGCATTCAATGGTCCCCGGCCCATTCATAGGTCCGGCTAAGGCCGCAAAAGACCGAAAAGCCCTAGAGAATCAACGCTCTAGGGCTTTTTCTTGCCCGCTTCATGGCAGGGCAGACCTCGGCAGGCGCGACAGCTGCCCGCCCCGCCGCTCGGGGCAGGGCGGCCGCGCACCCCTTACAGCAGCTGCGACGGGTCCTTCTCCAGGAACTGCTTGAGCTCCGATGGCGTGCCCAGCACGTTCACGTCAGCCACCGGCAGGTCCGCAATGGAGATGTGCCTGCCCTGGCGGATGAGGTGCGTGTACAGCGGCGCCACGTAGCGTTCGCCCTTGACGAGGTTGGCGTCGTCGGAGAAGAACTCCTCATACGCATTCACGTACTCCTGCGCCTGCGCGAACCAGTACAGGCCAATGGAGGCATGCTCGGAAATGCGCTGCTTCTCCGTGATGCGCTCGGCCCAACCGTCGGCGCCGAGCTTGACGAAGCTCCAGTGCTCGCCCGGCACCTGGAAACACGGCACCCAGCCATCCGAGCCGGGCCGTATGTCGGCGGGCCGCAGGACGCGCGGGTTCACGTAGGTGTCGATGTTGTAGATGAGCAGCGGCGCCTGCGGCGCCCACAGCGCGCGCGAGACGTAGGCGCTGGTGGCCTGCCCATCCGTCACCTGCTCCACCTCCACCACGTGCGCGTCGTGCAGGCCCAGTGCCTCGCAGCGCCGCAGCACGAAATCGCGCGACCGGTTCTCGGCCAGGCAGACGAAGATCACCCGGCTGTCCGCATCCAGAAAGTCCCGCAGCGACAACATGGACCAGTCGAACAGCGTGCGCCCGTGCGCTTCGATCTCGTACTTCGGAACGGTGTAGCCGGCCTCATAAAAGCGCGAACCACGACCGGCCATCGTGATCACGATATTTTGCGTCGTCATCGCGGCTTTACTCCTGTCCCAGCATTTTGTGGATTTCCGTCTCGCTCATGCTCAAAAATTCGTTGGGGCGCACGGCGCGGTCGTCAATATAAAAACCTCGTTTGCGCGGCCAGGGTTTGCCGAACAATATCTCGTCGTAGGGTACATCCCATTTTGCAAGCCAGTCCAGCAATACCGGAGCAGTATGCTTGTTGATCAGTCCGACGTTGTTGCCGTAGGTTTTCATGTTGCGCGAGGTATACAACAAAATCCGGTAACCCAGGGCCTGATACTCGCGCAGCTTGGCAATCATTGCGTGGTGTGGCTCCACGTCGGCATAAGACTGGTCGGCCGTCTTGATGCTGCACAGCGTGCCGTCAACATCCACGACCAGCGTGCCATCCACCATATTCGATGCGTCAATCATTTTCCACCTCGTCGAGGATACTGTGAGCGGTGAGCAGAAAGGCAATCACCTTGTTGGGGTGATCAATATGCAGCGGCAACATGGAAAGGAATAACGATGCCTCTCCCAGTCGCATGATCTTCACATCGTGTCCCAAAGCCTTTACACGGCGCTTGAAGTCGGGCTTGAGCTGCGGCTGCCTGCCGTGGTCAATATGCAACTCCAGGTCGTTGCCTTCCGTGAAACCAACACGGTAAAGCCCGTTGTTGATGAAGTCATAATCACCCAGCACACTGTGCGAAACCTTGCAAAGGTCGTACAGCGGATGCGTCCACACCTCCTGCGGTGTCATGGCCCCCTTGGGGTCTATGAACTTCATGAGGTAGCGCTGCTGGTCGTAAAGAATATTGGAGAAGCACGGGTCGCCATGACCCGCCACGGCATGCTCGAAAGCAAACTGCTTTTCGTGGCGCGCATACAGCGCAAGATAGCGCTTCAATTGCTGCTCCAGGCCCAGCGCCGGCGTGGCACTGGCCACCAGCCGGTCTATGCGCTGGCCTTCTTCCATTTGCAGAAACTGGCGTGCGCGCGCCTGCACCTTGTCCACGAATAAATCCCGCGCCACCGCCGCCGATGCCGCCCGCGTGCACGCCTGCCGCGGACGCTGCGCAATGAAAAACAACAGCCTGTCCACGAAGGCGGAAAACGACTCGGCATCAAAAGCGTCATGCACCCATTGCAGCGCCGCATCGGCCAGGTAGTAACGCATCATTTTGTAAGATGCGCGGTCCCCATTTTCCTGAAAATCAAAAGGCTGGATCAGCCATGGCCGCATGGACTCGGGCACGGATTCATAGAAAGAATATTCCGCCCGCATCTTGCGCTTGTCCGTCGAACTCTTGGTGTAATAGTAAGAGTCGATCTGCACGGCATTGAAATAACGCGTTGCCGTGGCTCCCGTGGTGAAGCTCAGAAAATCGCGTATGCGCCCCAGGTCCAAGGGCAGCACGGACTCGAGCCGCGGACAATCCTGCCACGCCTGCTCCCAGGTGTGCACAGGCCCGCCCTCCAGCGCCGGCCACCGCGAAATCAAGTCGTGCGCGTTGTGCAGAAACACGAACAAAGGCTTGTAAAGCCGGTCGGTAAAATCTTCTTCGGCATAAGGCAGGCGCTCGATCAACTGGTGTAGCCGCTGCCCGTCCGTGAAGCCGGCCCGCCCGGCAATAATGCAGGCTGACATTTCCTCGCTGCCCGCCTCAATATATTCGCGCACCGCGGCCAAATCCTGCGCGCTGCGTACGTGCATGAGCTTGGCACGCGCCCAGGGGGGCAGCGTCGATTTCAAGTGCTCGCTGAGGCGGCGACGCTTGAAAATGATGTCGCCAAAACGGCGGTTGCCAACCAAACCGCTGACTTCATCGGCGGCATACTCCCGGTCGTCCAGGATGATCAATATGTTGGGAGAGGAAGCGGACTTCATTTTGATTTCACGATTCCAAGACGCAAGCCTATGCCCCCGAAGACCATGAAGCACAGGGACAGGGCCACCAGCACCAGCGACTGGTACAAGCCAAAAGCCCCGGCCTCGCCGGCGTGCCCCCCCGGCAAACTAGCCACCAAGCCCGCCACGAACAGTGAGGAAAAATCGGGTTCACCTATCGAAAACTGGCTGATGAACAGCGACAGGGCCAGTATCTCAAAACCCCATATCAGCACCGATATCAGGAACAGGCCGGACAGGCGGCCCTCGACGGACTTGTAGATTTCCAATTCCAACTTGCGTAGCGCATGATTGATGCGCAATACCCGCAGGCCTCGCGCGCTGTGGCTGGAAAGCACCAGGTGGCGGCTGAGATAAACGCATACCTTGGCCACGGCAAACAGCCCAAGCAATCCCAGCATGCTCACCAGCACAAATATCATGAAGACGATGCGCATGGGTTTGGGCACGCCGACGTTGAGCAGGTAGAGCGTCAGGATGAAACCCGCGATCACCACCATGTCGCTGAACCGCTCGGCCAGCCAGACCGCCAGCGCCTTGCGGCGGCCGCCAAATGCCTTGAAAAAGGCCGCCAGCCGCAGCGCCTCGCCCAATTTGAAGGGCAGGAAGCTGCTGGGAAATGCCGTCAGGGCATGCGCGGTCACCAGGTCGAATACCCGTTCCCGCTCATCCAGCGTCAGCAGGCCCAGCCGCACCATGCGAAGTAAATGCGCGCACAGGTAAATCGCCGCCACGGCCAGCAAACCGGCCATGTGTGCCTGGTGCCGCAATTCGGCAATGGCCGGAAAGCGCCACCACAGCCAGGCCGACGTCAGCCCAAGCAGCGCAAGAATATAGAGATGGACGCTGCGCGACGTGGCCATGTTCAGGTGCGCGGCGACTGCCTGTGCAGTATCTGCCCTGTATAGGTGTCAAAAGCCTTGGCACGCATCTCCTGCCTGAAGAAGGCGCCGCGCTTGAAAAAATAGCCTGCAAGCAGCTCCAGCACCCGAAAAGCCTGGCGGAACAGCTTGACGTTGGAAATCTGGTCATCCTCCCGCCAGCTGATGGGGAAAAAGCGCACCGACTGGCCGCGGTGATAACTCGCCAGCAGCATGACGTAATTGAAGGTCAAGTCGTCCGGGAAGTTCTTGTAATAGAAATCCCGGAAGCCGGCGAGCCGGTAAAGGTTGAGGCCCGACCCCAGGTCGTGAATATTTCGAAACGCCGCTATGGAGAACAGCTTGTTGTAGACGTGGTTGCCGAAAGTGCGAAAGGCAGAATATCCCTTGAGTCGGCTGCCCCGCATGAAGCGGGCACCCATGAGACAGTCCGTTTGAGTATGTTCACCCTTTTCCAGCAAGGGTGCCATATCATGAATGTCTCCCTGGTCGTCTCCGTGGAGCACAACAAGATAATCAAAGCCATTTTCAATGGCATAGCGGAACGCAGCCTTGTGCGAGCCGCCCAGGCCATAATTGTTGTCGTTGCGCCAGGCAATGAAATTGCAATGCTTGAGCTTGCTTTTGCCGCAGGCGATGGCCGCCTGCAAGGTATTGTCGGGCGACTGGTTGTCTACCACCATGACGGTATCCACCAGGCGCTGCAGGCGCTCGTCGAACTGTTCGATGACGCGGGTGATCTGCGCCTCGCAGCGGTAGGCGGGGATGAAGACCAGAATTTTGGAATTGGTGTCAGGCATGGCTGGATCTAGCCCTGTGCATATATTGGGTCAGAACTTTCATGAAAATGTAGTTGGATACCAGGTTGAATGGGGTGATGATGATCTTGGCGCTTGCGTCCGTGTGCCCTCCGATAAAGGGCAGGCCCGGAGCCTGGGACAGTGCCTGGGCCACGATGTGCAGCGCCCAGGAATAGGCCAGGATGGAAAAGAACTGGCCGACCCAATACACCAGCAGAAAATGATGCCTGGATTTGGCGTTGACGTTGAATACACGCTGGAGCGATGTGATCCAGACAAACGTCAGTCCCACGTAGGAGGAGAAGAAGTTGGCCACCGATTCCGGTAAATGGGCCGCGCCTACCAGGACCAGGAAAGTGCCAAAGTCAAGAAACCACCCCATGCCGGACAGGGTGGCAAAATAAAGAAAATTCCTCAAATTGACCCAATGAAATGGATTCATGCCGACTGCCGTACCGCAGTATTGCGATTTTCAAGCATTTGCCCGAAGCGCTGGCCCAGGCGCAGGCAAGGCTTTTCGACGAAATGCCATGACAATGCCGCCAGCAGCAAGGCAAGCGGCATGGCGATGAGCGTGATCGCTGCGGCCGAAGGAGCGTTCGAGCCGTTGTGCAGCAGCGCGTAGGCAATTTGCTGGCTGGGCCAGCCGTAGAGGTACACGCCGTAAGAGTAGTCGTGGCGCAACGGAAGCTTGCGAATGGCAAATTCCGACCTTGCCAGGCAAAGCGAGGCGGCTACAGCAAAAACAAACAAGGCCGCCCGCTGCAGTTCCGTATGGCGTGACATAGCCACCAGGCCGATGGAAATGATGAGCAGCCAGCGATAATTCAGCCGGATCTGTTTTTCCAGGCTGTAGAAAATGCCGCCGAGCAGGAAAATGATGGAGAAGTCCGGGAAACTTTCCGTTCCCAGCAGGCCCTGGTTGTTGCCCAGCAGCGGCATGCGTCCGGGGCTCACGGCGATGATCCCGATGGCGGTGATGAAGGCCAGGCAGCGAATATTGATGTCTTTGGTGACGCCCATCAGGTACAGCAGCGCCAGGAATAAATATAGCCTCAGTTCGAGGGTGATGGACCACAGTGAACCGTTAAGGCCTTTTTGAGGATGGGTCTCGAACACGCCCGGTACGAAGTGAATGTTCCAGAGGCCGATGGAGTTCGCGGTGAAGTACCTGCGAATATTGCTGTCGTGAAGGACGCTGCCCAGGTCGGTGCCGCCAAAAGCCCAGGTGACAAAGTAGGCCACGAAAAGGCAGCACACGATCAAGGCCGGATAGATCCGCGTGGCGCGCTTGACCAGGTAAGCGCCTACGCTGCGGCTTTCTGCCAAGCTTTTTGTCACCAGCGCGCCACTGATGAAAAAGAACACCACCACGCTGAGTTCACCGGCGTGGGTGACGCCACCCACGTGCCTGGCCAGCCATTCGCCGCCCTGGGTCCAGGCGTAGCTGTGCGAGTAAATGACCAGCAGTGCCGCCAGCAGCCTGACGAGGTTGAAATTATTGGCTTGTTTTTCAAAAATACTGGTCATGGCGCTTGCCCGCACGGCGTATTGGAAGCATGTCGTGTGCTTGGGGATCAATTGGTTTGGGCGGGGCGAGCCAAATAGGCAAGCCAGACTTGGTCCTGGCCGCTGCGCCCCTTGCACTTCACGACGGTTTGCACGTCGAACCCGGCCGTACGCGCGAAGTCATTGATTCTTTGTTCATCCGCGGCTGGCTGGTTTGTCAGAAACTCCTTGCCCAGCACGAGAACAACAGATTTTTGAGCCTGCAAACCCACTTCGGTGGACAGGCGCTGCTGCATAGCGGCCAGTGAGGGGGATTCCACGGCGGAGTAGCGCGGCCCGGATGCCGTAACGGCTCCCATCCAATATCCCCACTGCGGAAAGAGCACGAAACTGCCCGGCGGGACGGTATTGAGGTGGCTGACGGCCACGTTGATCACGTCCGAATACATGCCGTTTCCGCCCTCGTTTTTCAGCCGCTGGGAGAACCGGGCGGACATCGTCGCATTAAAGAGAAATGCGAGCGCGCACAATATCAATCCCGCAACCGGCAGGCGATGCGTGGCGCCGGATTTTCCGCCGGCAGCATGCAAGGGCAGGCCCGTTGCGATCATGGCGTACAGCACCGGCAGCAGCATGATGTAGTGTTGCAAACCCAGGGGGCGGCCCACCAGCATGCCGACCAGAAAATGCCCGGCCAGGATTGCGAACCACAATTTCATCAGCATCCGGCGCTGGTCGGCCTCGGCGCTGGCGTCTGATTTTGCCCTTGATCTCCATAGGCTGAAAAGGCAAAACAGCGGCCCCACGGCTAAAAGAATTGCGCCGCTACGGCGTATCAGTTTGCTTGCGGCGGATTCGAAAAATATGGTTGCTTCAACGGCAGTTCCTGCACGCAGGTTGGCTAGGCGCTTGAAAACAATGCCTACGCGGGAGAGGATGCCGCCTTGCTCATTGTCCACCACGCCGTAGGCCGTTTGAAGCCCGCGCAGCTGCTGAATATATTCTCCAATATTGGTGTTTCCGATGATGGAGAGGTGGGCGTAAACGAAAGGGGAAAATCCGGTGCAAACGCCTGCCGCCAGCAAGGTGGCGCGTGCACGCAGCTCAGGCTGTTTCCTGGTCAGCACGAGGTAGGTTGGAACCAGCAGGGCAGCGTAGAACGCAAAAATGAAATAGCCGTAAGCCGCGAATCCAGTGAATAGGCCGGCTGCAAACAGGGAGCGGTGTGGTCGCGGGCTCAGGGGCAATTGCGACGTATAGCGCCCCAGGATACCCAGGCCCAAGGCCAGAAAAATAACCGGCGTCAATTGCAGGTAGTACTGCGTGCGCCAGGCATAGAGAAACGAGGGCTCGACGGCGAGCAGGCCAAGACCGACCAGGATGGCACGGCGTGGTACTTTCCATTGATCCAGCGCCCATGCCAGGCTGGCCAGCAGCGACACACCCAACAGCGTATGGAACAGGCGGACTTCATACAGTCCATAGCCGAACAATTTGAAAAACAGCAGGCCCAGGTATGCCGTGACGTTGCCGCCATACAAGGAGTTGAGCAAGGGCCAACGGTAAGGCCCAGCCAGGATATTGTCCGGGTAAATCCATGCAGGCATGGCCAGATCCCCGCGCACCATCCATGCCGCCTGGTAATCGGGGTTGACCGAGTCCATGTAGAGGCCCGGCAATGAGATTTCCCGCAATGCCAGCACCAGAAAAAGCAGCACGGGTATGCCGACATACCATGTCTTTTTATCGATCTGTGCTGGTGTGGTGTTTTTCATTGGAGCGGGTTTGTGGTGGGTTCTGTTATGTTTTGCGGTCTCTCAATCCAGACCGCGGGCCGATGCAAAACACCGAGAAACCGCCCGGTCAGGATATTCTTGGGTATTCCTGGCCGTGGGAAAAGGCTGCGCTGGTGTGTGGCTTTATTGAGTCAGTCACGCGACGCGGAGTGCGCTGTTTTATTCGGGTGGCTTGGATTAAATTAAATGGATATTGAGCATGTGTTGGCGGCACTGCTTTTCGTATTGCAAAACAACCATCGATTCTAACTTGCCGCCTGTTGCCCCCGAATGCGGTCCGTCGATGCAGGCCGAAGCGCCCGCATGTCCTGACGTGATTTCTGCACAGAGCCCCGGCGGGCCCGGCGCCCGGGCTTGCCCTCAGCCCCGCCCAACGTAGGGCATGCCCGTGGCCATCACGGTCATGGTCAGCACGTTGGCCTCCAGCGGCAGCCGCGCCATGGCCAGGAAGGTGCTCGTCACGGCGTCCATGTGCATGCGCGCTTCGGGGCGGATGCTGCCGTCGGCCTGCATCGCGCCCTGCGCCATGAGCGTGGTCATGTCGGTGGCGACGTTGCCGATGTCGATCTGCCCAACGGCGATGTCGAACGCACGCCCCTCCAGCGCCGCCGCGCGCGTGAGCCCGCTGATGGCGTGCTTGGTGATGGTGTAGGGCGAGGACTGCGGCCGCGGCACGTGCGCTGAGATCGAGCCGTTGTTGATGATGCGGCCCCCCCGCGGCGACTGCGCCTTCATCAGCCGGAACGCCTGCTGCGTGCACAGGAAGGGACCGCTCAGGTTCACGTCCAGCGCCTCGCGCCAGCGCTCCAGCGGCAGCTCCTCCAGCGCCATGGGCTGGGTGAACACGCCCGCGTTGTTGAACAGCAGGTCCAGCCGCCCAAAGCGCTGCGCCACCGTGTCAAAGAGGCGCCGCACGGCCTCTGCGTCGCTCACGTCGGCGCTCACCGCCAGGGCGCGCGCGGCGATGTCGCCCCAGGGGTCGCCCGCCGCGTCTATGGCCTGCTGCAGCGGTGCCAGCCGCCGCCCAACGAAGACGACGCGCCAGCCGTCACGCAGCAGCGCCTGCGCACAAGCCAGCCCTATGCCGCTGCCCGCGCCGGTGACGAGGGCGACCTTGTCGTGGGGAGTTCCGTTCATGTGAGTCTCTGGTGTCTTGGGTCGTGCCTGGGCCCGCGAGCGCGCCGGCGGCGGCCACGGGGCGGGCAGTATGCGGCACGGCATCGGCGGGGCAGGGCGCGCGGCGCCGCCACAATCGCGCCCCATGAGCACCACCCCCACTCCTGACGCCACGCCGGTCTTTACCCAGGTCCAGCTCTTCACGGACAGCGACGGCCGCGCCCGCTTTCGCGACGTGCAGATCCCGCTGACCGAGGGCACACCCGCCTCGCGGCTGTCGCAGGCCATGGCCGCCAGCGCGTTGCAGTTGCGCCAGAGCCCTGTCGGCTTCCAGAGCAGCTTCCACTGCACCGGCCACCCGCAGTGGCTGTTCGTCCTGCGCGGGCGCATGGAAATCGGCCTGCAGGACGGCAGCACCCGCGTCTTCGGCCCCGGCGAGCATTTCTATTCGGCCGACACCTTGCCCGCGGGCGCCGTGTTCGACCCCGCGCTGCACGGCCACCGCAGCCGCCAGCTGGGCGACGAGCCGCTGGTGACGCTCTTCGTCCGCGACTGAAGCGGCGAGCGCTCTTCGCGCTGCGGGCACGTGCGTTGCCGACTCTGGTCAGCCAAGACGGGACATTCCATGGCGCGGGGCGTGATGCGCTCCAGGCCACGGGACGCCAGCGTCGGCGTAACACAGGAGTCCATCACATGAGCATCATCCGCAAGAGCCTGCTGGCCGCCGCCGTCTGCGCGGCCGCCGCCACCGGCATCGTCCACGCCCAATCCTCCGGCGCGGGCACGACAAACAGTCCGAGCAGCACGGGCATGGGCGCGGCCACGCCGGGCGTGCCGGCACCCACGGGCCCCAACACGGCCACCAGCCCCAGCGTCACCGGCGCGGGCGCGGGCAGCACTTCCGGCTCCGGCAGCACCAGCTCCGGCAGCATGGGCTCCACCACCGGCGCGGGCACCAGCAGCGGCTCCATGTCCAACGGCCAGACCAGCAACAACTCGTCCGCCAACATGGGCACCACCCCGGGCACCATGGGCAACAACGCTCCCACCACAGGCAGCGGGGGCACCAGCTCCTCCACCATGCAGCCTTCCACCGGCACCACCGGCTCCATGAGCAGCGGCAACAGCGGCAGCACCTCGTCGGACATGTCCTCCGGCTCCACGGGCAGCAGCAGCTACGGCAGCGGCTCCACGGGCAGCACGCGCACCCCGCGCGCCGACCGCAACTGACCCACCGACACCCCGGTCGGTCCCCGGTCATTCACGAGCCGGCACCGAACGCCAAAAGGACCGCCTCGGCGGTCCTTTTGCTTTGCCTGCTGCTTTTCCCTTTCCCGGCTTTCCGGCGCTGGGGCTTGTGCCCGGCGCCGCGCAGGCCCCCTTTCTCGTTCAGCGTCTGGCGGCTGTCGAAGCCTGGGCCAGCGCCGGCGTGGCCGGCGGCATGTTCAGGAACACCTCGCGCAGCGGCCGCGTTTCCGGCAGCACGTACACCACGGGCGCGGCGCCGGCGCGGCTCACCGGCATGAGCACGGTCTCGAAAAAGGCCGTCGGCACGTTGATGCAGCCGTAGGAGATGCGGTTGTCGGCCACGCCCGCGCTGGCCAGGCGCTGCAGCCGCCGCTCGGCCGGGTTGGTGGTGAGCACGCGGTGCATGGAGACGGCCGCGTCGTAGTCCACCCACAGCACGTCCTCGCCGCGCAGGTTGTGGCCTATCTCGCCCTGGAAGCGCCCGGCCGGCGTGGTGCGCTCCTGCGGTTTCACCTGCGACAGCGGCTTGTCGCCGATGCCGGGCACCGTGTCGTCGCCGCGGGCCAGGCCCAGCAGCACGGGCGCGTCGCCGCGCAGCCGCCCGCCGGGCTCGAACACGTACAGCCGCGCCCGGCGCTTGTCCACGATGACGAAGGGCCGCTGCCCCGCGTCGCCGCTGTCCAGCGCCCAATCGGCCACGCGGCGCACGTCGGCCGCGGCGTGGCGGGTGCCGAAATCTGCCTGGGGCGCGGCCGCTGCGGCGCCCAGGCATCCCGCGGTGGCCAGCAGCGCCACCCACTGCCTGCACTGGTTCAAGGCCGATCCTCCTGCTGCTGTGAAAAGCTTCCCCGTGCACGGCAAGGCCGGTTCCTGGGAGGCGGCAACCAGGTGCGCGGGTGTCGCGGTGCTCCGGCGGTCCGCAGCCCCGGCGGAGTCCCGCCTGCCGGCGGCTGGGCCGTGCCGGTGCTCGCGGCCGGCCGCTTGCCGAAGGAATTACACGGGCGCGGCGGGCGGCTCATGCCTTTGCCTTGGTGTTGCGCAGCACCACCAGGCGCGACAGGCCGAAGAGGTTGACCGACTGCACGGCCTGCAACTGCCAGTCGTGCACGAGGATGTGCTCCTCGAAGCCGAAGTCGGACCTGAACCCCACCCGCTGCGCCATGGAGCGCACCGCGCGCTCCATCAGCCACCAGAAGCGGCTGCCGCTGAAGTGGTTGACCACCAGGATGGTGCCGCCGGGCCTGCACACGCGGCGCACCTCGGCCACGAGCCGGGCCGGTTGCGGCGTCACCGACAGCACGTAGGGCATGGCCACGCAATCAAAGCTGTCGTCGGGGAAGTCCATGGCCTCGGCGTTCATCAGGTGCAGTGCGATGTCGCGCCCGCGCAGCGCCGCGGCGCGCGTTCGCGCCCGCTCCAGCATCTCGGCCGAAAGGTCCACGCCCACCACGCGGGTGTGCGCGGGATAGCCCGCCAGCGTCAGCCCCGTGCCCACGCCCACTTCCAGCAGCGAGTCGGGCTGCAGCGCGGCGGCCGCGCGCGTCATGGCGCGGCGTCCGGGCTCCAGCACGCGGCCGAAGATCAGGTCGTACAGCGGGGACCAGCGGTCGTAGGCCTGCACCACGCGGTGCGCGGGCATGGGCGCCGGCGCGGGGGCCGCGGCGTCATCGCGGGCGGCGTAGGGGGCGGGCTTGCCGCGCCGTGCGGCCTGGGGCGTGGAGCTCATGGGCAGAACCTCCTGCAGTGGTGGCGCGAGTGTTGGCGGTGAAGGAGCGCTGCTGCAACCGGGGTGCCACCCCTCATGGCAGGCACCGGGCTTGCCGGCCTGCGCAGGTCGGCAATGTCGCCGAGCCCGTTGACAGAGGTAAGCCATGAAGCAGCAAGGCAGCTCCAGCCAGCAGCAAGGCCAGGGCAAGCAGTCGCAGGACAAGCAGCAGGACCAGTCCAGCAGCTCCGGCAGCAAGCAGCAGCAGGGCCAGAAGAGCCCGCAGCACAAGCAGCAGCAGAAGTAAGGCGCGGCCTTTTTCGGCAGTTGGGGTCGACCCCAGCCGCCGGCCGCGGCCCGCCGCTCAGGGCTGGCGCGCCGCTCCCAGCGGCCGCCACCAGCCCGTGGCCAGGCTGGTGCCCAGCAGGATCACCACCCCGCCGGCCAGCATGGAGGGCGTCACCGCCTCGTGCAGCACCAGCCCACCCCAGAGCATGGCGAACAGCGGCACCAGGTAGGTCACGGTCGTGGCGTTGGCCGGCCCAACCTGCGCGATGAGCCGGAAGTACATGACGTAGGCCACGGCCGTGCTCAGCACCCCCAGCGCCAGCGCCGCGCCCCAGGCGGTGGCGGACGCCGGCTGCGACGGCCAGGCCAGGGTGGCCGGCACCGCCAGCGCGACGGTGGCCAGCATCTGGCTGCCCGTGGCCAGGGCCAGCGCGGGCACGCCGGTGAGCCAGCGCCGCGTGGCGTTGGCGGCCACGCCGTACATCAGCGTGGCGGCCAGGCAGGCCAGCACGGCCAGGCCCGTGTCCTGCGCGCCGGCCTTGAAGCTGGCCTTGTCCCAGGCCAGGCCCAGCACGCCGGCAAAGCCCAGGGCCAGCCCAAGCATGCGCTGCGCGTCCATGCGCTCGCGAAACCACAGCCACGCCACCAGCGCGCCCCACAGCGGCGTGGTGGCGTTGAAGATGGCCGCCAGCCCGCCGCTGATGGACTGCGCCGCGAAGCTGTAGCAGACGAAAGGCAGCGCGGAATTCAGCAAGCCGACCACCGCCAGCGCCGCCCAGCGCCCGCGGCAGGCGGCCAGCGCCTTGGGCTGCGTGAGCAGCAGCAGCGGCAGCAGCACGGCGCTGGCCACGGCCACGCGCACGGCCGCCAGCGGCGAGGCACCGAAGGCCGGCGCGGCCAGCCGCATGAACAAGAAGGAGCCGCCCCACAGCGCGGCCAGGACGATGAGCTCCAGCCGGTCGCGCCCCTTCATGCCCATGCCCCAGGGGCGCCGGGCGCGGCGGTGGCGCTTGCAGTGGCGCCAGCCGTGCCGGCCGGCGGGGCAAAACGGCCTGTCACCAAAGGAAAATTTGCGGTACGGCTTGCGTGCGGCCGGCGTGGCGGTTGAGCGGGAAACTGCAGGGATTTCATCGCCGGATCATAGGCGGGGCGATCGTTGCGGCTTTCGCGACCGCCGGGGCGCGATCCCGTCCCATGGGCTGGATTGGCGCAACGGCAGGGCGCGGCGGCTGCCTACAATCCCCGGCAGGAGGACATCCATGCAGACTGCCGCTTCCGCGTTCAAGGCTTACGACATCCGTGGCGTCGTCGGCCAGACCATTGACGAGACTTTCGCTGAACACCTGGGCCGCGCCTTCGGCACCGAGGCCGTGGCCGCCGGCGAGCGCGCCGTGGTGGTGGGCCGCGACGGCCGCCTCTCCGGCCCGGGCTTGTCCGCCGCCCTCATGCGCGGCCTGGCCTCGACGGGCCTGGACGTGGTGGACCTGGGCGCCGTGACCACGCCCATGCTCTATTACGTGGCCGCCACGCGCGGCCAGCACGGCTGCCACAGCGGCATCCAGGTCACCGGCAGCCACAACCCCAAGGACTACAACGGCTTCAAGATGGTCCTGGCCGGCCGCGCCATCTATGGCGAGGACATCCAGGGCCTGCGCCGCCGCATGGAGGCCGAGGACTACGCGCAGGGCCAGGGCCGCATCGCGGCCATGGACATCGTCCCCGAGTACACGCACCGCATCACCAGCGACTGCAAGCTCGCGCGCCCCATGAAGATCGTCGTGGACTGCGGCAACGGCATTCCCGGCGCCAGCGCCCCGGCCATCCTGCGCGCCCTGGGCTGCGAGGTGATCGACCTCTACAGCCGCGTGGACGGCGACTTCCCCAACCACCATCCCGATCCCAGCAAGCCGGAAAACCTGGCCGACCTGATCAAGGTGGTCAACGCCACCGAGGCCGAGCTGGGCCTGGCCTTCGACGGCGACGGCGACCGCCTGGGCCTGGTCACCCGCGACGGGCAGATCATCTACCCCGACCGCCAGCTCATGCTGTTCGCGCGCGACATCCTCGCGCGCAACCCCGGCGCGCAGATCATCTACGACGTCAAGTGCAGCCAGCGCCTGACCGAGGTGGTGCGCGAGGCCGGCGGCGTGCCGCTGATGTGGAAGACGGGCCACTCGCTGGTCAAGGCCAAGCTCAAGGAGACGGGTGCGCCCATCGCCGGCGAGATGAGCGGGCACATCTTCTTTGCCGAGCGCTGGTACGGCTTCGACGACGGCATGTACACCGCCGCGCGGCTGCTGGAGATCCTCTCGCGCGAGGCCGACCCCAGCGCCGTGCTCAACGCGCTGCCCACGAGCTTCAACACGCCGGAGCTCAACGTGGCGTGCGAGGAGGGCGAGCCGCACGCGCTCATCGAGAAGCTGCGCGAGACGGCGCAGTTCCCGGGCAGCGAGCTGGTCACCATAGACGGCCTGCGCGCCGACTACGCCGACGGTTTCGGCCTCATCCGCGCCTCCAACACCACGCCGGTGCTGGTGATGCGTTTCGAGGGCCACACCGATGAGGCGCTGCACCGCATCGAGGCCGACTTCATGGCCGCGCTGCGCACCGTGAAGCCCGACGCCCGCATCGCCGCGGCGGCGCACTGAAAGGCGGCGGGGCGTGGAGGCGCTTGCGCGCTCGCTGTACGGGGCGCTGCTGTGGTCGCTCACGCCCGCCTACCTGTTGAAACTGTGGCGGCGAGGGGGCCGCGAGCCGGCCTACCGCGAGCGCTTGGGCGAGCGGCTGGGCCGCTATGAATACCCCGCGCCGCCACCGCGGCGCCTGGTGTGGGTGCATGCCGTCTCGCTGGGCGAGACGCGCGCCGCGGCGCCGCTGATTGCCGCGCTGCGCGCGCAGCGGCCGGACTTGCGGCTGCTGCTGACCACCAGCACCGCCACCGGCTGGGCCGCGGGCCACGCGCTGCTGCGCGCCGGCGACGTGCACACCTGGCTGCCCTACGACACGCCCGGTGCCGTGCGCCGCTTCCTGCGCCACCACCGCCCGCTCGTGGGCGTGCTCATGGAAACCGAGGTCTGGCCCAACCTGCTGGCCGTGGCCGCGCGCGAGCAGTTGCCCATGGTGCTGGCCAATGCGCGCTTGAGCGCCAAGAGCCTGCGCAAGGGCGAGCGCTTCGCCACGCTCATGCGGCCGGCGGCCGGGCGCTTCCTGCGCGTGCTGGCGCAGACGCAGGACGACGCGCAGCGTTTCCGCGAGATGGGCGCGCCCTTCGTGGAGGTGTGCGGCAACCTGAAATTCGACATCGCCCCGCCGCCTGCGCTGCTGCAGCGCGGGCAGCAGTGGCGCTCGCGCCTGCAGCGCCCCGTGGTGCTGGCCGCCAGCACGCGCGAGAACGAGGAGGCGCCGCTGCTGGCCGCCTGGCGCGAGCTGCCGCAACCGCGGCCGCTGCTGGTGCTGGTGCCGCGCCACCCGCAGCGCTTCGACGAGGTGGCCGCCCTGGTGGAGCAGGCCGGCTTCAGTGGCGTGCGCCGCAGCAGCTGGGGCGAGGGCGAGCCGCCGCAGGAGGCAGCGCTGGCCGACGTCTGGCTGGGCGACTCCATAGGCGAGATGGCGCTGTACTACGCCTGCTCGGACTCCGGGCTTTTGGGCGGCAGCTTCGAGCCCTTGGGTGGGCAGAACCTGATCGAGGCCGCCGCCTGCGGCTGCCCGCTGGTGCTGGGCCCGCACACCTTCAACTTTGCCGAAGCCGCCGAGCTGGCCGTGCAGGCGCGCGCCGCGATGCGCGCGGCCGACATCCGCCAGGGCGTGGTCTATGCCGCCATGCTGGCCGTGGACCCGCAGCGCAACGGCTGGGTGGACCGCGCGCTCACCTTCGCCAGCCGCCACCGCGGGGCGACGGAGCGCATGGCCGAGCGCATCGTTGGGCTGCTGCCGGCGGTGATTTGAAAGCCGGGCGCCAGCCTGGAGCCCGGCCCCGCCAGCTGTTCCTCAAGGCGCCGCCAGCATCCCTTCCACCGGCTGCAGATCGCCCGGCTCCAGCAGCCCCGCGGCCTGGCGCAGGCGCAGGGCGCCCACCATCAGGTCGTAGCGCGCCTTGTAGAGGTCGCGCTGCGTGCTGTAGAGCTGGGTTTGGGCGTTGAGCACGTCCAGGTTGACGCGCACGCCCACGCGGTAGCCCAGTTGCGTGGCTTCCAACGCCAGGCGGCTGGAGCTTTCGGCCGCCTCGAGCGCGCCCACCTGCGCGCGCCCGGAGAGCACCGCGCTCCAGAGCTGGCGCGTCTGCAGCGCCACCGTGCGCTGCGCGGCCTCCAGGTCGTTGCGGGCCTTCTCCTCCAGCTTCAGCGTCTCCTCCACGCGGTTCTGTATGGAGTTGCCCGCGTACAGCGGCAGGTTGAGCTGCACGCCCACGCTGCCTGTCTGGGTGGTGCCGTTGGTCGAGGCGTTGCGCACGCCGTCGCCATTGGTGTTGCCGCGGGAGACGGAGCCCACCAGGTCCAGCGTGGGCAGGTGGTTGGCGCGGGCCTTCTCGGTTTCCAGCCTGGCGATCTCCAGCGCCGCCTGCGCGCGCTGCACCTGCGGATGCAGCGTGCGGCTGGCTTCCACCCAGTCGTCTATGCCGGCGGGCGCCAGCACGTCGGGCAGCTGCACCGGCTGGCGCAGCGGCAGGGGCTGCACGCCGCTGCGGCCCACGAGCTGGTCCAGCGCGATGCGCTTGGTGCGCAGGTCGTTGTCGGCGGCGATCTCCTGGGCGGTGGCCAGGTCGAAGCGCGCCTGCGCCTCGCGCGTGTCGGTGATGGTGGCCGTGCCCACTTCGAAGTTGCGCTTGGCCGAGGCCAGCTGCTCGGCGATGGCCTGCTTGCTCGCGCGCGTGGTGGTGAGCGTGTCCTGCGCGGACAGCACGTCGAAATAGGCCTGCGCCACGCGCACCAGCAAGTCCTGCTCGGCCACCTGCAGCTCGGCCAGCGAGCCCTCCAGGCTGCGTCGCGACTGTTGGACGGTGGCGTCGTTGGCGCGGTTGAACAGGGGCTGGCGCGCGTTGATCGCCACTTGCTTGCTGTTGTTGTCGCGCGAGCTCACGCCGTTGCTGAAAGCCGTGGCCGGGCCCCGGGTGCTGCCGTCGGTGCGCGTGGCGCTGGCGGCGAGGCTCACGTTGGGCCGGTGCAGCGCGTCGCTTTGCGCGGCGCGGTAGGGCGCCGACTCGGCCAGGGCGCGCGCGCTCAGGTAGGCGGCGTCGAATCCGCGCGCGGCCTGGTACAGCTCGGTCAGGCCTTGCGCGTGAGCCGTGCCGGCCAGGGCCAGCAGCCAGACGGCCATGCGGCCGTAAGTCTTGGGAGAAGGCATGGGCGGGATGCGATCGGGTTGGGCGCCGCCGCGGCGGAGGCCCGGGTCGGTGTCGGGGAAGGGGCTCTGGCCGCGCCGCCAGGCGGTACGCGGCGCGCAGGGCGGTCAGTAGCGCGGCAGCGAGCGGTCCATCTCCAGCGACCAGGCGTCTATGCCGCCGATCACGTCCCAGACCTCGTCGAAGCCATGGTGGGCGAGGTAGGCCGCCACGTGCGCGCTGCGCACGCCGTGGTGGCACAGGCAGACGATGGGCGCGTCGTCCGGCAGCTCATTGAGCCGCGAGGTCAGCTCGCCCATGGGGATGTCCAGCGCGCGCGTGCCCGGCAGCCGCAGCGCCGCGCGCTCCAGCTCCCAGGGCTCGCGCACGTCCAGCAGCACGGGCTGCTGCTGGGCATGGGCCTGCAGGAAGTCCTGCAGCTCGGCAACGCGCAGGCGGTGCATGGCAGCGGGCTTTCCCGGCTCAGAACGAGAAGCGGGTGGGTTCGGGGAACTTGAGCAGGCGCGGTGCGACGGTGTCGAACAGCACCACCTCGCCGAACTCGCGCTCGCCGGTGCGGGTGTAGAGCGTGGCGCGCATCATGGGCTCGTTGCCGACGATGGCCACCAGGCGGCCGCCGACCTTGAGCTGCTCCAGCAGCTCCTGCGGCACCGCGGCCACCGAGCCGGAGAGGATGATGGCGTCGAAGGGCGACTCGCCGGCCAGGCCCAGCGCGCCGTTGCCCTGGCGCACGGTGACGTTCATGATGCCGGCGCGCTTGAGGTTGGCCTTGGCCATCTCCACCAGCTCAGGCTCCAGTTCCAGGCTGAAGACCTGCTGCGCGCGGTGCGCCAGCAGCGCAGCCATGTAGCCGGAGCCGGTGCCCACTTCCAGCACCTTCTCGTGGCGCTGGAGCCTGAGGTCCTGCAGCAGCCGCGCCTCGAGCTTGGGCTCGAGCATGCACTGGCCGGCGGCGCCGCCCTGGCGCAGCGGCACCATCATGTCCACGAAAGTCAGGGCCCGCTGCGAGGCGGGCACGAAATCCTCGCGCTTCATCACCGCCAGCAGCGTGAGCACATCCGAATCCAGCACATCCCAGGGGCGGATCTGCTGCTCGATCATGTTGAAGCGGGCTTGTTCGACGTTCATGGTGGTTGTGTGGGTGTTTGCAGCGTGAATCGACGGCCGGGATTCTAGGCGGGCCCCATGTCATGGGGCTTGCGGCGGCCAGCGCAAGGGCGGGCGGGCGCTGCCTAGAATTTCCGCATGAAGCCTTTTCGCCCCCTTGGTCCCTGCCGCCGCCGACGGCTGCTGCTCACCCTCCCGGCGCTGGGCGCTTCGCTGCTGGCCGGTTGTGGCGCGCTTGGGCTGCCCACGGAGCTCACGCTCACGCAGCAGGAGCTCGACGAGCGCCTGGCGCGGCGTTTCCCGCGCACGCAGCGCGTGCTGGAAGTGCTGGATCTCACCCTGAGCGACCCGCGCGTGCGGCTGATGCCGGAAAGCAACCGCCTGGCCTGCGACTTCGCCCTGGGCTTGCGCGAGCGCCTGTTCGACGCCGGCGGCAGCGGGCGCATCGCCTTCGATACCGGGCTGCGCTGGGAGCCCGCGGACGCCTCGCTGCGCCTGGCGCAGGTGGCCGTGCAGCGGCTGGAGCTGCAGGGGCTGCCGGGCGCGCTGCAATCGCAGGCCTCGCGCGCGGGGCGGCTGCTGGCCGAGCAGCTGCTGGAAGGCTTCACCCTGTGGCAGATGCCCGCGGAGCAGCAGCAGCGGCTGCGCCGCGCGGGGCTGGACGTCGGGACCATAGAGGTGCAGCCGCAGGGGCTGGTGGTGCATTTCGCGCGCGGCGCGGCGCGCTGACCGTTGCCGGCGCGACCGTTGCGTGAGCGCCACGGGGGGTAGGTAACATCCCCAGCTTTTGCGCTGAGCGGAGCTGTCTCTTGGACTGGATGCTGCTGTTGAAAGCCGCCGTGATGGGCGTGGTGGAGGGCTTGACCGAATTCCTGCCCATTTCGTCCACGGGACACCTGATCCTGGCGGGCTCGCTGCTGGGTTTCGAAGGCGAGACGGCCAAGGTCTTCGACATCGCCATACAGACCGGCGCGATGTTCGCCGTGATCTGGGAGTACCGGCAGCGGCTGCTGGGCACGGTGCGCGGCCTGGGCCACGACCCGGTGGCGCGGCGCTTTGCGCTGAACGTTCTGGTGGCCTTCATCCCCGCGGTGGTGCTGGGCCTGGCGCTGGGCAAGACCATCAAGGCGCACCTGTTCAAGCCCGTGCCGGTGGCCATGGCCTTCATCGTGGGCGGCCTGCTGATCCTGTGGATAGAGCGCATCCACCGCGCCCGCTACGGCTCGGACGACCCCGAGAAGCCGCGCGTGGCGCGCGTGGAGACGGTGGACCAGATGAGCGGGCTGGATGCGCTGCGGGTGGGCCTGCTGCAGTGCCTGGCGCTGATCCCGGGCACCAGCCGCTCCGGCGCCACCATCATGGGCGCGATGCTGCTGGGCTTCTCGCGCAAGGCGGCCACGGAGTTCAGCTTCTACCTGGGCATCCCGACGCTGATGGGCGCGGGCGCCTACTCGGTGTGGAAGCAGCGCGAGGCGCTGCACGTGGCCGATCTGCCGCTGTTTGCCGTGGGCACGGTGGTGGCCTTCGCCAGCGCGCTGCTGTGCATACGCTGGCTCATCCGTTACGTCTCCAGCCACGACTTCGTGCCCTTCGCCTGGTATCGCCTGGTCTTCGGCGGCATCGTGCTGCTGACGGCCTACACGGGCTGGGTCGACTGGGTGGATTGACCACGGATTCCCACAACGCAAGGAGAGCGCCATGCGCCTGGTGATCGGCAACAAGAACTACTCCTCCTGGTCCATGCGGCCCTGGGTGCTGATGAAGCAGTTGGGCATCCCGTTCGAGGAGGAGAAGCTGCGGCTGGACTTCACCCCGGGCTCGGCCTTCCGCGCGCGGCTGGCCGAGGTCTCGCCGGTGGGCAAGGTGCCGGTGCTGCTGGACGGCGATCTGGCCATCTGGGACACGCTGGCCATCACCGAATACCTGGCCGAGAAGCTCACCGGCGTGGCCGTGTGGCCGCGCGACGCGAAAGCGCGCGCGCGTGCGCGCTCGCTGTGCGCGGAGATGCATTCCGGCTTCATGTCGCTGCGCAGCAAGTGCCCCATGAACATCGAGGCCAGCCTGCCCGCGGTGGGCGCGCAGCTGATGGCCGGGGACGACGGCGTGCCGCGCGACCTGGCGCGCATCACGGCCATGTGGACCGAGGCGCTGCAGGGCAGCGGCGGGCCCTTCCTCTTCGGCGAGTTCTCGGCGGCCGACGCGTTTTATGCGCCCGTGGTGGCGCGGCTGCGCACCTACGCGCTGCCCGTGCCGCCGCAGGTGGCCGACTACATGGCGCGCGTGTGGTCCGCGCCGGGCGTGGCGGCCTGGGTGGCCGGCGCGCTGGCCGAGCAGGACTGGATCGGCGAGGACGAGCCTTACCGGCCATCCCGCTGAAAGCGCCTCAGCGCTTCTTGAACACCAGGTCCCAGACCCCGTGGCCCAGGCGCAGGCCGCGGGCCTCGAATTTGGTCAGCGGCCGGTACTCGGGGCGGGGCGCGTAGCCCTCGGCCGTGTTGGCCAGGGCCGGCTCGGCCGAGAGCACTTCCAGCATCTGCTCGGCGTAGGGCTGCCAGTCGGTGGCGCAGTGCAGGTAGCCGCCGGGGGCCAGCCGCGTGACCAGCTCGGCCACGAAGGGCGACTGGATCAGGCGGCGCTTGTTGTGCTTCTTCTTGTGCCAGGGGTCGGGGAAGAAGATGTGCACGCCCGCCAGCGAGCCGGGCGCGACCATGTGCTGCAGCACCTGCACCGCGTCGTGCTGGACGATGCGCAGATTGGTGAGGCCCTTCTCGCCGATGTGCTTGAGCAGCGCCCCGACGCCGGGCGTGTGGACCTCGACGCCGATGAAATCGTGGTCCGCCAGCGTGGTGGCGATCTGCGCGGTGGCGTCGCCCATGCCGAAGCCGATTTCCAGCACCACGGGCGCCTGGCGGCCGAAGACGGCCGGGTAGTCCAGCGGCTGCGGCTGGTAGGGCAGGACGAAGCGCGGTCCCAGCTCGGCCAGCGCACGCTGCTGGCCCGTGCCCATGCGGCCGGCGCGCAGCACGTAGCTGCGGATGGCGCGGGCGTGCGGCGGCTGGGTGGAGGAGGGCTCCTCGGCGGGAGCGGGAGCGGAGACGTCGTCGGCGGCGTTCATGGCGGGGGGCGGAAAAGCGGATCGGTCCTGGCGCCGGCGCGCGGCCGTTGGTCGGCGCGCGGCGCAAAAGGGGCCGCATTGTGCCGTGGCGCGAAGGCCCCGGCGCCGCGGCGGCCGTGCGGCGCGCTGGCCACAGCCGTGAGGAAGTGGCGTTCGCAGCCCCTATAATCCGGCCTCTCAGAGCGGGCGTCGTATAACGGCCATTACCTTGGCTTCCCAAGCCAATGACGAGGGTTCGACTCCCTTCGCCCGCTCCACACACATCCCCCAAGGGCCGCCTCGTGCGGCCCTTGGCGCTTGTGGGGGCCGGGCCCCTTTCGCCACGGACGTACCATGCGGGACTTTGCCTTGCCCGTCCCCCGTGCCCTCCGGAGCCCGCCATGAAGTTGCTGCGCGTGATCACCGTGGCCGTCCCGTCCCCCCAACTGCCCGCCGAGCCCTGGGGCGGCTTCGAATTCCAGCCGTGTGACGACCTGGACGCCGCCCTGGCCGCACTGCAGCAGCAGCCGGCCGATGCGCTGTGGGTTCGCGTGGCCGACACCGCCGCGCTGCATGAGCTGCAGCACTGGAGCGCGCTGTCGGCTGCCGTGGGCGAATGCGCGCTGGTCGCCTCGCTGCCGCAGCCGGCCGATGGCTTGGCGCTGGTGGGTCGCGGCGCGCAGGACCTGCTGCCGCTGCACGCGGGTGCCGGCGACGTGGCCCGCGCGCTGCGCCTGGCCGTGGAGCGCAAGCGCATCGAACGCGCCGCCCGCGGCACCTTTGCCACCGACGTCGCCACCGGGCTGCCCAACCGCGAGCAGCTCATCGAGCACGTCAGCCACCTGCTGGCGCTGCGCGAGCGCGAGCCCGCACCCATGGCGCTGCTGGCCGTGCGTGTGGAAGGCTTTGCCACCGTGCAGGCGCGGCTGGGCGGCGAATCGGCCCCTGTGCTGCGGCGCAAGGTGGCGGTGCGGCTGCGCGCGGGCTTGCGCGCCAGCGACGTGGTGGCGGCCATCGCCCCGGACACTTTTGCCGTGCTGCTGGCCTGGATAGACGCCCCCGGCGACGCGCGCAAGGTCGCCGACAAGTTGCTGGAGACGCTGCAGCGCCCCTTCAGCCTGCAGGGCGAGGCCGTGGCCGTGGGCGTGGCGCTGGGCGTGAGCCTGAGCCCCGGGGACGGCCGCGACGCCGCCGAGCTGCTGCGCCGATCCGTGGCGCTGGCCGCCGCCGCGCCCGCCGTGGGCCGCGCCGGCTACGCCAACTTCAGCGAGCGCGGCGCGCAGCCCGCAGCCAACGACGAGGAATGAGCCGCCGCGCGCGGCTTCCCGGAAAAGAAAAGGGCCGCAAGTCGCGGCCCTCGTCATTGGCGGCGGATACGCCTGCCGCTCACCAGAACAGCGCCCACAGCGCGGCGATGATCAGCGCCCACTTGCCCACGTAGTAGGTCGTGCGGCTGCGCTTCTTGAGGTCCTTGGCCTTCTGGCGCAGGGCATAAAAGCCCTTGAAGAAGCGGTTGAAGGCGCCCACGTGCTCGCCGGGCACGTTTTGCGTGGCGGCGGCCGACATGACGTGGCGCGCGAAGAAGCGGTTGAACCAGCGCGCGGGCGCGAACCACAGCGGCCGCTCCACGTCGCAGAACAGGATCACGCGCTGCTGCTGCGTGCCGTTGGCGGCGTGGTGGATGTAGGTCTCGTCGAACATCACCGCCTGGCCGTCGCGCCAGTGGTGGCGCTGGCCGTCCACCTCGATGTAGCAGCCCGGGTCGTTGGGCGTGGCCAGGCCCAGGTGGTAGCGCAGCGAGCCGGCGTAGGGGTCGCGGTGGCGCACCAGCGTCGCGCCCGGCGGCAGCGAGGCGAACATGGCCGCCTTCACCGACGGAATGCCCTTGAGCAGCGCCACCGTGCGCGGGCAGGCGGCTTCGGCCGAGGGCATCTCCTGCCCGTACCAGCTCAGGTAGAAGCGCTTCCAGCCCGTGCGGAAGAAGCTGTTGAAGCCCATGTCGATGTGGCCGTCGGCCGCGCGTATGGCGCCCTGCTCGTTCAGCCGCAGGGCCTCCTCGCGAATGAGCTGCCAGTGGTCCGTGAGCACCTGCATCTCGGGAAACTCGCGCGGGTCTATGAAGGCGCTGCGCGGCGTGCGCGAGAACAGGTACATCAGCGCGTTCACGGGGGCGAGCAGCACCTGGAAGTCCAGCAGCGCGCGGACCATGCCGAAGCGCACGCGGCCGCGCAAGTGCGCGTACAGCGCCGAGGCCACGAAGACGAGCAGCACCCAGTGCCGCGGTTCGAGAGAGAGTTTCATGGGGAGGCTTCCCGGTAACGGCACGCGTGGCCCGCACAACCCGCACAACCCGCACGGCGACAGCGGGCCGGGGCAGGGCGGGCGCGCCGGGGTGCGGCGGCGCCCGCGGGCCTCAAGTCACTTGAGGATGTCGCCCAAGCAGAGGTACTTGAGCTCGATGTAGTCGTCCATGCCGTGGTGCGAGCCCTCGCGGCCCAAGCCGGACTGCTTCACGCCGCCGAAGGGCACCTCGGCCGTGGAGATGATGCCGGTGTTGATGCCCACCATGCCGTACTCCAGCGCCTCGCCCACGCGGAAGATGCGGCCGATGTCGCGGCTGTAGAAGTAGCTGGCCAGGCCGAACTCGGTGGCGTTGGCCAGGGCGATGGCCTCGGCCTCGGTGGCAAAGCGCTGCACGGGGGCGACCGGGCCGAAGGTCTCCTCGCGCGTGCACAGCATGTCGCCGGTCACGTCGGCCAGCACGGTGGGGGCGTAGAAGAGGTTGCTCTGCAGGCCCTGCACGCGCGCGCCGCCGCTCACCAGCCGCGCGCCCTTGGCCAGCGCGTCGGCCACGTGGGCCTCGGCCTTCTCCACGGCGGCCGGCTCGATCATGGGGCCCACCTGCACGCCGGGCTCGAAGCCGTTGCCCACCTTGAGCTGGCCCACGCGCTCGGCCAGCTTGGCCACGAAGGCGTCGTACACGCCGTCCTGCACGTACATGCGGTTGGCGCACACGCAGGTCTGGCCGGCGTTGCGGTACTTGCTGGCCAGCGCGCCTTCCACGGCGCTGTCCAGGTCGGCGTCGTCGAAGACGATGAAGGGCGCGTTGCCGCCCAGCTCCAGGCCCAGCTTCTTGATGGTGGGCGCGCACTGCTTCATGAGGATGCGGCCGACCTCGGTGGAGCCGGTGAAGCTGAGGTGGCGCACCACGTCGGAGTCGCACAGCACCTTGCCCACCTCGATGGAGCGCTGCGAGTCGGCCGTGATCACGTTGAGCACGCCCGCAGGCATGCCCGCGCGCTGCGCGAGCTCGGCCACGGCCAGCGCCGACAGCGGCGTGGCCTCGGCGGGCTTGATCACCACGGGGCAGCCCGCGGCCAGGGCCGGCGCGACCTTGCGCGTGATCATGGCGATGGGGAAGTTCCACGGCGTGATGGCCGCGCACACGCCGATGGGCTGCTTGATGACGAGGTAGCGCTTGTTGCCGTCGGTGGTCGGCACGGTCTCGCCATAGACGCGCTTGGCTTCCTCGGCGAACCACTCGATGAAGCTGGCGCCGTAGCCCACTTCGCCGCGCGCCTCGGCCAGGGGCTTGCCCTGCTCGGCGGTCATGATGCGGGCCAGGTCCTCGGCGTTCTGCATCAGCAGCTGGTACCAGCGCATGAGGATGGCGCCGCGCTCCTTGGCGGTCTTGGCGCGCCAGGCCGGCCAGGCCTTGTCGGCGGCCTGGAGGGCGGCTTCGGCCTCGCTGCCACCCAGGTTGGGCACCTCGGCCAGCACGCGGCCCGTGGCCGGGTCGCGGACTTCGAAACGGGTTTCGCCTGCGACCCACTGCCCGTTGATGAGGGCGTCGGTCTTGAGGAGGCTGGGGTCCTGCAGGGTGGTCAGGGGAGTGTTGTCGTTCATGTCGGCTGCTTCGTGTGCACGGGACAGGGCCGACATGATAGGCGCGCCCCTGCGGGCGGCCTTGACGCAGCCGAAGCCGGCGAGGTGCCGACCTATAATCGCCGGTTCGTCTAAACACGTGCCGAATCAAGCACTTGGCGACCGCTGCAGCGGCTGTCGCCGGCGCCGGCCGAGGAGGCGGCTTCCATCCCCACGGGAAGGCCGTCGCAGAGCATGCCTGTCGCGGGCCGCGAGAGCCGCCCGCTGACTCCAGAAAGCACCGGATGAAAGCCGCCGAAATCCGCCAGTCGTTCCTGAAGTTCTTCGAGTCCAAGGGCCACGCCATCGTGGCCTCCAGCCCCGTGGTGCCGGGCGACGACCCCACGCTGCTGTTCACCAACGCGGGGATGAACCAGTTCAAGGACGTGTTCCTGGGCTTCGACAAGCGCCCCTACAGCCGCGCCACCACGGCCCAGAAGTGCATCCGCGCCGGCGGCAAGCACAACGACCTGGACAACGTGGGCTACACCGCGCGGCACCACACCTTCTTCGAGATGCTGGGCAACTTCAGCTTCGGGGACTACTTCAAGCACGACGCCATCCAGTACGCCTGGGAGCTGCTGACCAAGGTGTTCAAGCTGCCCGAGGACAAGCTCTGGGTGACGGTCTACGCCGAGGACGACGAGGCGTTTGAGATCTGGAACAAGACCGTGGGCGTGCCGGCCGAGCGCATCGTGCGCATCGGCGACAACAAGGGCGCGCGCTACGCCTCGGACAACTTCTGGATGATGGGCGACACCGGCCCCTGCGGCCCGTGCACCGAGATCTTCTACGACCACGGCCCCGAGATCGCCGGCGGCCCGCCGGGGTCGCCTGATGAAGACGGCGACCGCTACATCGAGATCTGGAACAACGTGTTCATGCAGTTCAACCGCGACGAAGCGGGCGTGATGCACAAGCTTCCCAAACCCAGCGTCGACACCGGCATGGGCCTGGAGCGCATCGCGGCGGTGCTGCAGCACGTGCACTCCAACTACGAGATCGACCTGTTCGTGAACCTGCTGGCCGCGGCCAAGGGCGCGGTGGACGCGGCCGGTGCCGGCCACTGCGACGCGGCCTCGCCCTCGCTCAAGGTGATTGCCGACCACATCCGCGCCTGCGCCTTCACGGTGGCCGACGGCGTGATCCCCGGCAACGCCGGCCGCGGCTACGTGCTGCGCCGCATCACGCGCCGCGCCATCCGCCACGGCTACAAGCTGGGCGCGCGCACCCCGTTCTTCCACAAGCTCGTGGCCGCGCTGGTCAAGGAGATGGGCGACGCCTACTCCGAGCTGCGCCAGAACGAGTCGCGCGTCACCGAGGTGCTCAGGCAGGAGGAGGAGCGCTTCTTCCAGACCATCGCCAACGGCATGGAAATCCTGGAAGCGGCCCTGGCCACGGGCGCGCAGGTGGTGGACGGCGAGACCGCCTTCAAGCTGCACGACACCTACGGCTTCCCGCTGGACCTCACGGCCGACGTGTGCCGCGAGCGCGGCGTGACGGTGGACGAGGCCGGCTTCAACGTCGCCATGAACCGCCAGCGCGAGTTGGCCCGCGCCGCCGGCAAGTTCAAGATGGCCGCCGGCCTGGAGTACAGCGGCTCGGCCACGACCTTCCACGGCTACGACAAGCTGCTGCACGACACCGCCACCGTGGTGGCCGTGTACGTGGACGGCGTGCAGGCCGAGTCCGCCCGCGCCGGCGACGACGCCGTGATCGTGCTGGACCACACCCCCTTCTATGCCGAGAGCGGCGGCCAGGTCGGCGACGCCGGCGAGCTGCGCAACGCCAGCACGCGCGTGGAAGTGGACGACACCATGAAGATCCAGGCCGACGTGTTCGGCCACCACGGCCGCGTCGTCGAGGGCGAGGTGCGCGTGGGCGACGCCTTCAACGCCCGCGTGGACGCCGAGCGGCGCGCGCGCATCATGCGCAACCACAGCGCCACGCACCTGATGCACAAGGCGCTGCGCGAGGTGCTCGGCGGCCACGTGCAGCAAAAGGGCTCGCTGGTGACGCCGGAGCGCACGCGCTTCGACTTCGCGCACACCGCGCCGCTGACGGCCGAGGAAATCCGCCGCGTCGAGGCCATCGTCAACGCCGAAGTCCTGGCCAACGAGGCCACCGACGCCACCGTCATGGCGCTGGAAGACGCGCAAAAGACGGGCGCCATGATGCTGTTCGGCGAGAAGTACGGCGAGCGCGTGCGCGTGCTGCGCATCGGCTCCACGCAGGAGCTGTGCGGCGGCACGCACGTGCAGCGCACGGGCGACATCGGCCTCTTCAAAATCGTGGCCGAAGGCGGCGTGGCCGCCGGCATCCGCCGCGTCGAGGCCGTCACGGGCGAGAACGCGCTGGCCTACGTGCAGTCGCTGGAGACCACGGTCAGCAGCGTGGCCGGCGCCCTGAAGGTGACGCCGGCCGACGTGCCGGCGCGCCTCACGCAAGTGCAGGAGCAGGTGCGCGCGCTGGAGAAGGAAATCGCCGCGCTCAAGGGCAAGCTGGCGTCTTCCCAGGGCGACGAGCTGCTCACCCGCGCCGTGGAGGTGAAGGGCCTGAAGGTGCTGGCCGCCACGCTGGAAGGCGCCGACGCCAAGACCCTGCGCGAGACCATGGACAAGCTCAAGGACAAGCTCAAGAGCGCCGCCATCGTCCTGGCCGCCGTAGAAGGCGCCAAGGTGCAGATCGCCGCGGGCGTGACGGCCGACTCCATCGCCAAGGTCAAGGCCGGCGAGCTGGTGAACTTCGTGGCGCAGCAAGTCGGCGGCAAGGGCGGCGGCAAGCCGGACATGGCCATGGCCGGCGGCACGGACGCCTCCAAGCTGCCCCAGGCCCTGGCCTCGGTGCAGGGCTGGGTGGCCGAGCGGCTGTAAGCCTGCCGGTGGCGCCCAACGCGGCGCCTGCATGAAGAAAGCCCGTCGCGCTGTTGGCCGACGGGCTTTTTGCTTTGGTTTGCTTTGGAGGTGGAGGGCGTGTCGTGAGCACAGGGTGCTGCGCCCCCGATTCGTCATGCCCGCGAAAGCGGGCATCCACGAGTACCGCTACAGCGGCGTGCTCACCGCAGCCTCATGCGATGCGGTGCGAAGACGGCACCTCGGCGTTCGTGGATGCCCGCTTTCGCGGGCATGACGGAACAGGGGGCACGGCGTCCTGGTCTTCTTGCTGCTCCCAGTCACTTGCGCCCCTTGAGCTGCTCGCAAGGGTCCGTCCCGCCGGTGGAATGCAGCGAGGGCAGGGTGCGGTCCGAGGGCAGGGCGTCGCCGGGGGCATGGCCGAACATGGTCACGTAGAGATCGTCGGCCTTGAAGCCGAGCTGCTGCAGGTGCAGCGGCACGCCGCGGTCGCGCGCGGCGTGTTGCGCGCCGGAGAGCAGCAGCACCTGGCGGCCGGGGCCCGCGCTCTCCACGGCCTGCGCCACGGTGCGCGCCATGCTCTGGTCGCGCGCGAGCTGTATGCGCAACATGCCGCCCTCGTGCTCGGCCGGCAGCAGCCCGCAGTGGCCCTCGCGTATGGCGGTTTTCAATTCGTCGTTGATGGCCGGGGGCAGCAGCCGGTCCAGAGATTCGTTCTGCATGGCCTCGCGCATGTCGCGCCGCGGCAGGTTGCCGCCCAGCACCGGCACCTCGGCGCGCACGGCCGACATCACCACGTCCTTATAGGTATCCCAGGGCCAGGCGGCGGCGCTCCAGCGCAGGGCATCCTTGACGGCGGCCTCGTCGGCCGCGGCGGGCAACCGCGCCGTGCTGGCGCCGCTCTCGGCCATCTCCAGCACCACGGCGGCCAGCCGCCGCTGCTGCGCCAGCTCGCGCACCGCTTGCGCCACCTGCCGCTGCTGGTCGGCCTGGTCGTGCTGCTCGCCGTAGAGCAGCACGCGCGGCGCGGTCGGCGGCATGGCGGCCCGCGCACAGGGCAGCAGCAGGCCCAGGGACAGCAACAGCGGGAACAGGCGCGGCAGCGGTTTCATGCAGGAACCCTCTCCAGGCAGAGCAACGGTGGGGCGCCAGGCGACGGCCCCAAGGCCCAGCATAGCGAGCCGCGGGCCTGGACATGGCCGCGCGCAAGCCCCTGATAGAGTGCGCGCCTTATGAAGGAACCCCCCGATCTCGCCGGCCGGCACCTGGTGTTCGGCCTCTCCGGCGGCATCGCCTGCTACAAGTCCGCCGAGCTGGTGCGCGAGCTCATGCGCGCCGGCGCCACGGTGCAGGTGGTGATGACGCCCGCGGCCGAACAGTTCATCACCGCCGTGACGATGCAGGCCCTCTCCGGCCGCCCCGTGGTGCGCAGCCAGTGGGACGAGCGCGAGCACAACGCGATGGCCCACATCAACCTGAGCCGCGCGGCCGACGCCATCCTCATCGCCCCGGCCAGCGCCGACCTCATCGCGCAGCTCGCCCAGGGCCGCGCCGACGAGCTGTTGAGCCTGCTATGCCTGGCCCGCCCCTTTGCCTCCGGCCACGAGCGCGTGCCGCTGCTGCTGGCCCCGGCCATGAACCGCGAGATGTGGGCCCACCCGGCCACGCAGCGCAACGTCGCCCAAGTGGTGGCCGACGGCGCCCTGCTGCTGGGCCCGGGCCACGGCGACCAGGCCTGCGGCGAAGTGGGCGATGGCCGCATGCTGGAGGCCGTTGAGCTGCGCGACGCCGTCATCGGCTTCTTCCAACCCAAGGTCTTGCAAGGCAAGAAGCTCCTGATCACCGCCGGGCCGACCTTCGAGCCCATCGACCCGGTGCGGGGCTTGACCAATCTCTCCAGCGGCAAGATGGGTTTCGCCATCGCCCGCACGGCGCAGGAGGCGGGCGCCGAGGTGACGCTCGTGGCCGGCCCCGTGCACCTGGACACGCCCGCCGGGGTGCGCCGCATCGACGTGCGCACGGCGCGGCAGATGTTCGACGCGGTGCTGCCGCTGGCCCCCGAGCACGACGTGTTCGTGGCCACTGCCGCGGTGGCCGACTGGCGCCCGGCCGACGTGTCGGACGCCAAGATCAAGAAGGCCCCGGGCCGCGACGTGCCGGTGCTGGAGCTCGTCGAGAACCCCGACATCCTGGCCGCGGTGGCGCGGCTGGCGCGCAGGCCTTACTGCGTGGGCTTTGCCGCCGAGAGCCACGACCTGGCCAGACACGCGCGGGAAAAACTTCAGCGAAAGAATGTGCCCCTGGTGGTGGGCAACCTGGGCCCCGCCACCTTCGGCCGCGACGACAACGCGCTGCTGCTGGTGGATGCCCAGGGTGAGCGCGAAGTGCCCTGCGCGTCCAAGCGGGCGCTTTCGCGCGTGCTGGTACAGGAGATTGCGCAGCGGCTGGCCAGCCGAAGCTGAAGACACCCGGCCAACTCCCAACTCCCACAACACATCGTCATGCCCGCGCAGGCGGGCATCCACCCTTGCCGTGATGCCGCCAAGGCTGCGTCACGCGGCTCGTGGATGCCCGCGTGCGCGGGCATGACGGTTCCTTTTTCAACCGGAACCCTGCATGACCACCATAGACCTGAAAATCCTCGACCCCCGCGTCGCCGAGCGCTGGGACGAGCTGGCTCCCCGCTACGCCACTCCCGGCAGCGCCGGGCTGGACCTGCGCGCCTGCCTGGACGTGCCGCTGGTGCTGCAGCCCGGCGACGCGGCGCTCATCCCCACGGGCATCGCCATCCACATCGGCGACCCCGGCCTGGCCGCCATGCTGCTGCCGCGCTCGGGCCTGGGCCACAAGCACGGCCTGGTGCTGGGCAATCTAGTCGGCCTCATCGATGCCGACTACCAGGGCCCGCTCATGGTGAGCTGCTGGAACCGCGGCAAGGAGCCCTTCACCGTGCAGCCGCTGGAGCGCATCGCGCAAATGATCATCGTCCCCGTGGTGCAGGCCCAGTTCCGCCGCGTGCAGGAGTTCGGCGATTCGCAGCGCGGCGAGGGCGGCTTCGGTTCCACCGGCCGGAACTGAACCTGCTTTGCTTATGCGCCTAAGCGTTTGCCCCGGGCGCGCGGCGCATCAAGATGGCGCCCCGCTGGCCGATCAATAAACCCTTGGCCGCTGCGGGCTGGCGACTTGCCGACAGACCCGCGAACCGGCAATTTCTTCCTTTCGACGGACCACAGCGATCCATGTCCAAGCCCAAAGCGGCTGCCCTGGCGGCGGTCCTCATCGTGGCCGGCCTCTCCGGCGCCTGGTGGTTCAACGGCCGCAAGGAGGCCGCGCCCGCGGGCGGCGGCGCATCGGCGGCGGCCTCCGCGGCCAGCGGCGCGGCGTCCGGCGCCGGCGGCGCGCCGGTGAGCGTCACCAGCGTGGTGGCGCAGCAGCGCGACGTGCCGGTGCTGCTGCAGGCGCCCGGCACCGTCACGGCGCTGCGCAGCGTGGAAGTGAAGCCGCAGGTGGCCAGCCAGGTGACGCAGGTGCACGTGCGCGAGGGCCAGAACGTCAAGCGCGGCGAGCTGCTGTTCACGCTGGACGCGCGCAACGACGAGGCCAACGTCGCCCGCGCGCAGGCGCAACTGCTGCGCGACCAGGCCACCGCCGCCGACGCCCAGCGCCAGCTCGCCCGCAGCCGCGAGCTGCTGGCGCAGAACTTCGTGTCGCAGGGCGCGGTGGACACGGCGCAGGCGCAGGCCGAGGCGCAGGCCGCCGTGGTGGCCGCGGACCGCGCCGCGCTGGATGCCGCCAAGGTGGCGCTGTCCTACAGCCGCATCACGGCGCCGGGGGACGGGCGCATCGGCACCGTGAACGTCTATCCCGGCACCAGCGTCTCGCCCACGGGCGCGGCGCTGCTCACGCTCACGCAGATCGACCCCATCGCCGTGGCCTTCAACCTGCCGCAGCGCGAGCTGCCCGCGCTGCTGGAGCTCATGGGCCAGGGCGGCGGCCAGGTGCAGGCCGTGCTGCCGGAAGGCCGCAAGCCCCGCACCGGAAAACTCCAGTTCGTGGACAACGCGGTGGACCTGGCGTCGGGCACGGTGCGCGTGAAGGCCCAGTTCGACAACGCCGACCAGTCGCTGTGGCCCGGCGCCTTCGTGGACGTGAGCCTGACCGTGCGCACGCTGCGCGGCGCGGTGGTGGTGCCGCAGGCGGCCGTCATCCAGGGCCCGCGCGGAACGACCCTCTTCGTGATCGAGGGCAACAAAGCCGCGGCGCGGCCCGTCACGGTGACTTACGCCGCCGGCAACGACGCGGTGGTGGACGGTGTGCGCGCGGGTGAACGCGTGGTGGTGGACGGCAAGCAGAACCTGCGCCCCGGTGCCCCGGTGGTCGAGCGCGGCGCGGGGGCCCCCGCGGGCCGCGGCGGCGAAGGCCACGGCGGGCAGGGCGGCGGTGGCGCGGGTAGTGCCGGGAGCGGCAGCGGCGGTGCCGCGGCGCCCGATAAATCGGTGGCGCTGGCCACGGCGGCGTCGCAGGCGGAGGCGCTGCGGTGAACCTGTCGGAGCTGTTCATTCGCCGTCCGGTGATGACGGTGCTGCTCAACCTGGCCATCGTCGTGGCCGGTGTGCTGGCCTATGGCCGCATCCCGGTGGCGGCGCTGCCCAGCTACAACACGCCCGTCATCAACGTCTCGGCCTCGCTGCCCGGCGCCAGCCCCGAGAACATGGCCACCTCGGTGGCGTTGCAACTGGAAAAGCAGTTCCAGACCATTCCGGGCCTGAACGTCATCAGCTCCACCAGCACGCTGGGCAACACCTCGGTGACGCTGGAGTTCGACGAGGGCCGCGACATCGACGCCGCCGCCGTGGACGTGCAGGCCGCGCTGCTGCGCGCGCAGCGCCAGTTGCCGCAGGACATGACGCAGCCGCCGTCCTACCGCAAGGTCAACCCCGCCGACGCCCCCGTGCTGCTGCTGGCGCTGACCTCGCCCGCGCTGAGCCTGCAAGACCTCAACGACTACGCCGAGCACCTCATCTCCCCGACGCTGTCCACGCTGCCCGGCGTGGCGCAGGTGAACATCTACGGCCAGAAGCGCTTTGCCGTGCGCGTGCGCGTGCTGCCGGACCAGCTTGCCGCCCGCAACATCGGCCTGGACGAAGTCGCCGGCGCCCTGCGCGCGGCCAACGCCAACACGCCCGTGGGCACGCTGGAAGGGACGAGCCAGACGCTCACGCTGCAGGCCAACCGCCAGTTGCGCAACGCGGCCGAGTTCTCGGAAGTGATCGTTGCCAGCCGCAACGGCAACGCCGTGCGGCTGCGCGACGTGGCGCAGGTCGAGGACAGCTACGAGATCGTCCGCAACTTCAACAGCTTCAACGGCGAGCGCTCCATCACGCTGGCCATTCAAAGGCAGCCCGACGCCAACACGGTGCGGGTGGTGGACTCCATCAAGGCGGCGCTGCCGGGGTTCCAGGAACAGTTGCCGCAGTCGGTGAAAGTGAGCCTGGTCAACGACCGCTCGGTGTCCATCCGCGAGGCGCTGCACGACGTCAACCTCACGCTGCTGGGCACGGTGGTGCTGGTGGTGCTGGTGATCTTCCTGTTCCTGCGCCGCTTCGTGGCCACCGTCATCCCGTCGCTGTCGCTGCCGGTGTCGCTGGTGGGCGCGCTGTCGCTGCTGTGGGGGCTGGGCTACTCGCTGGACAACATCTCGCTGCTGGGCCTGACGCTGGCCGTGGGCCTGGTGGTGGACGACGCCATCGTGATGCTGGAGAACATCATCCGCCACGTGGAGGAGGGCGTGCCGCCCTTCCAGGCCGCGCTGCGCGGCTCGCGCGAGGTGGGCTTCACCATCATCTCCATCTCCACCTCGCTGATCGCGGTCTTCATCCCCATCTTCTTCATGCCCGGGGTGATTGGGCTGTTGTTCCACGAGTTCGCCGTGGTGGTGTCGCTGGCCATCGTGGTGTCGGCCTTCGTGTCGCTCACGCTGGTGCCCATGCTGGCCAGCCGTTTCCTGAGCGACGAGGCGCACAAGAAGCCGCCCGGGCTGCTGGTGCGCGGCTTCGAGCACGCTTTCGATGCCGTGCTGCGCGTCTACAGCCGCACGCTGGACGCCGCGCTCAAGTTCCGCGGCGTGGTGATGCTGGTGGCGCTGGGCACCCTGGTGGCCACGGTCTGGCTGTTCATGACCATTCCCAAGGGCTTCTTCCCCGAGGAAGACATCGGCCAGCTCTCGGTGAGCACGGAAGCGGCGGAGGACATCTCCTTCCAGGGCATGGTGCAGTTGCAGGAGCGCGCGGCGGCCATCATCCGCGACGACCCCAACGTGCTCAGCGTCAACTCCTTCCTGGGCGGCGGCGGCAACACCACCAACACCGGGCGCATGTTCGTCAACCTCAAGCCGCGCAAGGACCGCGCGAGCATGAAGGAAGTGGTGGAGGGCCTGCGGCGCAAGCTGCGCACGGTGGCGGGCATCACCGTCTACATGCGCCCGGTGCAGAACCTGCAGCTCGGCGGCCGCTCCAGCAAGGCGCAGTACCAGTACATCCTGCAAAGCGTGCAGGCCGGCGAGATCTACGAATGGGCCACCAAGCTGCAGGAAAAGCTGCGCGGCGATGCGCTGTTCCGCGACGTCACCAGCGACGCGCAACTGCGCGGGCTGCAGGCCTCGCTGTCCATCGACCGCGACCGCGCCAACACCCTGGGCGTGTCCATAGACGCCGTGCGCACCGCGCTCTACAGCGCGTTTGGCGAGCGGCAGGTCTCCACGATCTACACCAACACCGACAACTACCAGGTGATCATGGAGGCGGCGCCGCAGGCCAAGGAGGACGAGGCGGACCTCTCGCGCATCTACGTGCGCTCCGCCGGCGGCACGCTGGTGCCGCTGTCGGCCTTCGCCACCGTCTCTCGCACGGTGGGGCCCATCTCGGTCAACCACGTGGGCCAGCTGCAGGCGGTGACGGTGTCCTTCAACCTCGCCCCCGGCGTGGCGCTGGGCGACGCGACGGAGAAGCTGGAGGGCTACCGCACGGCCATAGGGATGCCCGAATCCATCATCACCCGCTACGGCGGCGACGCGGCCGTTTTCAAGAGCTCGCAGGGCAGCCAGGCGATATTGATCGTGGCGGCGCTGCTGGTGATCTACGTGCTGCTGGGCGTGCTGTATGAGAGCTACATCCACCCGCTGACCATCCTGGCGGGCCTGCCCTCGGCCGCCGTGGGCGCGCTGCTGATGCTCAAGTTCTTCGGCCAGGACCTGACCATCATCGCCACGATCGGCATCCTGTTGCTCATAGGCATCGTCAAGAAGAACGCGATCATGATGATCGACTTCGCGCTGGAGGCGCAGCGCGAGCGCGGCATGAAGCCGGTGGAGGCCATACGCGAGGCCTGCGTGCTGCGCTTTCGTCCCATCATGATGACCACGCTGGCCGCGCTCATGGGCGCGCTGCCCATCGCGCTGGGCATAGGCGCCGGCGCCGAGCTGCGCCAGCCGCTGGGCCTGGCGGTGGTGGGCGGCCTGGTGTTCTCGCAGGCCGTGACGCTCTACATCACCCCGGTGATTTACCTCGCGCTGGACCGCTTCAGCGGCAAGGGGCCCATCACGGCGCCGGAGCAGGGCGAGGCGGATGAGCCGGGGCAGGCGGCCAAGGCGGCTTGAGCCGCCAGGCGCCGCCCAATGAAAAAGCCGGCCCGCGGGCCGGCTTTTTCGCGTCGGGCAAGCGCTGTCAGCGCGGCGACACCAGCAGCCTCAAGCCCAGGATGAGCATGAGCGCGCCGCTGAAGCGGAAGGTGCTCACCACCGCGCGCGGGTTGCGGCGCAGCGCCTGGCTCAGCGATCCGGCCACCCAGCCCGCCACGGCCTGCACCGGCACGCCAATGGCGCCAAAGGCCAGGCCCAGCAGCACCGTGTCCAGCGCCGGCGAGGCGCTGTCGGCCGGGACGAACTGCGGCAGGAAGGCCAGGAAGAAAAGGGCCAGCTTGGGGTTGAGCAGCGCGGACAGGGCGCCTTGCAGGAAGAGGGCGCGCGGGCCCAGGCGGTCAGACGCGGCGTGGATGTCCATGCTCGGCGCCGCGCGCCACAGCTGCACGCCCATCCACAGCAGATAGCAGGCGCCCGCGACCTTGAGCGCCGTGAAGGCGATCTCCGAGGTCTGCAGCAGCACCGTCACGCCGAAGGCGGCGAAGAAGGTGTGGGCCGCCACGCCCAGCGTCAGCCCGGCCGCGGAGATCAGCGCCGCCTTGCGGCCCTGCGCCAGCGCGCGCGAGACGACGTAAATCATGTCCGGCCCCGGCGTGAGGGCCAGCGCCGTGGCAGCGGCGAGGAACAGGTCCCATTGGATGCCGGAGCTCATGCCTGTACTTCCTTCTCTTTACTTCGGCGCTGTCAGTGCAGCGTTTCGTCGCGCGGCGCGCCGGGCGGCGGGGCCAGGAGGGCCAGCACGCTGTCGCCGACGCTGCCGGCCTCGATTTCTTCCTCGGTGGCCTCGCGCACGTCGCGCACCTTGATGTGCAGCTGCAGCGCGATGCCGGCCAGCGGGTGGTTGCCGTCCAGCACCACGTGCTCCGGGTACACCTCGGTGACCATGTAGACGGTGTCGGCGGGCATGCCGGTGGTGGCGCTGCCCTCAGGCAGCCCTTCGAAGGCCATGCCGGGCTCGACCTGCTCGGGGAACAGGCTTCTGGCCTCGAAGCACACCAGCTCAGGCTTGTAGTCGCCGAAGGCGTGCTCGGGCTCCAGGTGCAGCCAGGCCTCGTGGCCGGTCTCGTGGCCGGCCAGGGCTTCTTCGACCTTGGGCAGGAGGTCTTCGCCGCCGTAAAAGAATTCGACCGGATCGGCCAGCTCGTCGATGGTCTGGCCTTGTGCGTCGGCCAGCGTCCAGGAGAGGCTGACCACGCAAGGTGCGTTGATGTTCATCGTCCGAGGATGCCACAGCGGGCATGACAATCCCGGGAATGCAGATTGACCAAGCCACGACCCTTCTCGGCGGCATCAGCCCCGCCACCTTCATGCGCCGCTACTGGCAGAAAAAGCCCTTGCTGGTGCGCCAGGCCCTTCCCGGCATCACGCCGCCCATCACCCGTGCCGACATGTTCGCGCTGGCGCAGCAGGAGGACGTCGAATCCCGCGTCATCGTCGCCAAGGGCGACGCCTGGAAGCTGCGCCACGGGCCGCTGCCGCGCCAGGCACTGCCCGCGGTCAAGCAGCCGCGCTGGACGCTGCTGGTGCAGGGGCTGGACCACCACGTGCCGGCCGCGCACGAGTTGCTCTCGCGCTTTCGCTTCGTTCCGCAGGCGCGGCTGGACGACCTGATGATCTCTTGGGCCAGCGAGGGCGGCGGCGTCGGCGCCCACATGGACAACTACGACGTGTTCCTCATTCAGGTGCAGGGCAAGCGCCGCTGGCGCATAGGCCCGGTGCAGGACGAATCCCTGGTGCCCGGCGTGCCGCTGAAGCTGCTGGCCAACTTCCAACCCACCGAGGACGTGGTGCTGGAGCCCGGCGACATGCTCTACCTGCCCCCGCGCTGGGGCCACGACGGCACGGCCGTGGACGGCGAGTGCATGACCTGCTCGGCGGGCTTCCGCGTGCCCTGCGAGGACGACCTCGCCCGCGAGTTGCTGCAGCGCCTGCCGGAGCTCATGGACGAGGAGGAGAAGGGCCGCCTCTACCGCGACCCCAAGCAGCCCGCCACCGCCACGCCGGGCGAGATTCCGCAGGCGCTGTCGGACTTCGCGCGCCGCGCTCTGGAGCGTGCGCTGCGCGACCCGGCGCTGCTGCAGGCGGCGCTGGGGGAGATCCTGAGCGAGCCCAAACCCATCGTGTGGTTCGAGCAGAACGAGGACGCGGACGTCGCGGGCGGCGTTGCCCTGCACCGGCGCAGCCGCATGATGTATGACGAGAAATTCGTCTTCATCAACGGCGAGTCCTTCCGCGCCGGCGGGCGCGACGCGCGGCTCATGCGCCGCCTGGCCGACGAGGGCCGGCTGTCCGCGCGCGACGTGGCCGCATTGAGCGAGGACGCACACGAATTGCTCCGCGATTGGGCCTGCGCCGGCTGGGTGCAGCCGCTGGAAGCTTGAGGCCTCAACTTCCAATCAAGGCAGCAATCGTTACAGGCACGAAAGTGATGCGTGGCCGCAACGCTTGCACCGTCCAAGGGCGCAGCGGCCCGTTGCAGTAGGGACCTACCCTAGTGCAACGGTATAATTTCAGGTTGGACAAGGTTCACAAGTAACGATCCGCGTCCCCGTGAGTCGGGGCTTCGAACACCCCAGCCGATTGGTAATTGTTCGACTACTTTTCGAATTCGAGGACACACAAATGAACAAGTCGCTCCTGCTGGCTGCCGTCATTGCCGCCGCTGCCCTGACCGCTTGCGGCAAGAAGGAAGAAGCTCCTGCCCCCGCCCCGGCTCCCGCTCCCGCCGCTGCTCCGGCCGCCGAGTCTGCCTCCGCTGCCGCTTCCGCCGCTGCTGGCGCCGCCGACGCTGCCGCTTCGGCCGCTTCCGCCGCTGCCTCTGCCGCTTCGCAGTAATCTGCAAGCCACAGCTGGAAAAGAAGCCGCCTGCGGGCGGCTTTTTTTATGGCCGGGAGCGGATGCGGCCCGGGACGGGGCGAAGAGCGGGATGCGCGATGCGCTCCACAAGCCGCCTGCGCTTCACTTGCGGCGTGGCGCCGGACGATTCGTGCGCACGCATGCACGCTCCGGGACGCGGGAGCCGTGCTGGGGACATTGAAAAGCGCGCCGTGGCGCGCGCCCGTTCAGTGCAGGTCCAGCCAGCCGCAGCCGTGCACGGGGTCGGCGACGAGCACGTCCTGCACGCCCGTGCCCAAGGCCGCGGCCAGCGCCTGCGCGGCCAGCTCAGGCGTGTTGTTCTGGCGGCTCAGGTGCGCGGCCACCACGTGGCGCAGCCCGGCGTGGTGAAGCCGCTGCAGCAGCGCGGCGGACAGGCTGTTTTCCAGGTGGCCGAAGCGGCCGCTGATGCGGCGCTTGAGCACCCAGGGATAGGGCCCGGCGGCCAGCATGTCGCGGTCGTGATTGGTTTCCAGCAGCAGGGCATCGCAGCCGCCAAGGGCTTGGGCGACGGCGTCCGTCACCTCGCCCAAGTCGGTGAGCAGGCCCAGGTGGTGCTGGCCATCGTGCACGCGCAACTGCAGCGGCTCGCGCGCGTCATGCGGCACGCCAAAGGGTTGAAGCTGCAGCGCGCCCAAGTCCAGCCTGTCGCCGCAGGCCAGCACCTGCAGGAAAGCGGGCTCGGCGTCGGACTCGTCCAGCCCCGCCTTGCGGCGCAGCGCGGCCCAAGTGCCCGCGCTCATGCACAGCCGCACGCCATGGCGGCGTGCCAGCGTGAGGGCGCAGCCCACGTGGTCGCCATGCTCGTGCGTGACGAACACGGCGTCGATCTGCCCAAGCTCCACGCCGCGCAGCGCCAAGCGCCGGCCCAGCTCGCGCATGGAGAAGCCGCAGTCCACCAGCAGCCGCGTGGGCCGGCCGGCGGGGCCGGCCTCGACCAGGGTCGAATTGCCTGAGCTGCCGCTGCCCAGGTTGCTGAAGCGCATCACCCGCGGTACTGCCGGGAAGAGGTTGTCAGCGAAAGGCTTACTTCAGGTCGTCCAGCAGCGCCTGCACGATGCGCTTGGCGACTTCACCGCCGTCCGGCGCACCTTGGGCGTTCTGCACCGACACGGTGCTGGCGTTGCCCTCGGACTTGACGGCCACGCGGTAGCGGTCCGTCACGGCGCGCTTCTCGTCGCGGCCGAAGAGGCGGCTGAAGAAGCCGGGCTCCTCGCGCTTGACTTCCTTGGGGTCGACGTAGCGCACGTAGTACAGGCCGCTGGTGCGGTCCCGGTCCTCGACGGTGAAGCCGCTGCGGTCCAGCGCCACGCCGACGCGGCGCCAGGCGCGGTCGAAGCTGTCGTCCAGTTGCAGCGCGGCGGCCTGGCCGTCAAGCGCGCGGGCGCGCGGGGCCTGCACCGGCGCTTGGGCCACGGTGGCGCGGGCCACTTCCTCCTTGGCGCCGAGCTTGACCATCAGGCGGCTGAGGAATTCGGCCTCCAGGCCCGGATCGCTGGGACGGGCGGTCCACTTGGTCTGGTCGCGCATCTGGCTGACGAAGACCTCTTCCATCCCGCGGTGCGTGATGGTGATCTCGGTGCCGCGCGTGGTGCGCTCCACGCGGGTGCGGAACATGTCGCGCTCGCTGGTGGAATAGGCGCCGTCAAAGATCTTGCCGATGGAGCGGCGGATGAAGTCCTGCGGCAGCTTGGCGCGGTTCTCGGCCCACTCGGTCTCGATCACGCCGGCCTGGGCATCGTCCTTGGCGATGTTGAAGCCGCGCTCCTGCCAGAAGGCCACGAGCTGAGGCCAGAGCTGGTCGGGCGTGGCCGAGGTGACCAGCCAGCGCTCGTTGCCCGCGCGCTCGATGCGCATGTCGCCGAGCTGCGTGGGTGCCACGGCACCCGTGCCGGCAGTGGCGGCGCCGCCCGCGGCGGGCGTGGCCGCCGCCGTGGGGGCGGCCCCTGCGGCTGGCGCGGCCTGCTGGTAGGTGGCGGCGCTGACCGGGCCGTTTTGCGGCTGGTAGCGCTGCTGGTCGCGGGCGAGCTGGGTCAGGTCCGGCGGGATTTCCAGCGGCGCGGTCTTGGTGGCCTGGCTGCGGTAGTCCAGCTTGTCGCCGGACAGCGCGTTTTCCATGGTGGAGCAGCCGGCGAGTCCAAGGGCCAGCACAAGCGCGGACGGGACGACGAGACGGTTCATTTCAGGCATCGCGAAAAGCCGCCGCCGCGCGGCGGACGGAAGGTCTGGAGGGCGAGAGCGGCGCAGCCGGCGTTGTGGCCGGCTGCCGGGTCGGCTCAGAGCAGGCCGCTGTCGCGCAGGGCCTGTTCCACCAGCGGCTGCGCCGCCTCGGACAGGCCGGTGAGCGGCAACCGCAGCGCCGGGCCGCAACGGCCCATGCGCGCCAGCGCCCACTTCACGGGAATCGGGTTGGGCTCCACGAAGAGCTGCTTGTGCAGCGGCAGCAGTTGCATGTGCAGCTCCACGGCGCGCTTGGCGTCGCCCGCGATGGCGGCCTTGCACAGCTCGGCCATGGCGCGCGGGGCCACGTTGGCCGTGACGCTGATGTTGCCGTGGCCGCCGGCCAGCATGAGGGCGAAGGCGGTGGGGTCGTCGCCGGAGTAGATGCCAAAGCCCTGCGGCGCCTGCTTGATCAGCCACGTGGCGCGGTCGATGTTGCCGGTGGCTTCCTTGACGCCGATGATGCCGGGCACCTGCGCCAAGCGCAGCACGGTGTCGTGCGCCATATCGGCCACGGTGCGGCCGGGCACGTTGTAGAGCACCACGGGGATGTCCACGGCCTCGGCGATGGCGCGGAAGTGGCGGTAGATGCCCTCCTGCGTGGGCTTGTTGTAGTAGGGAACGACCTGCAGCGTGCAGTCGGCGCCGACCTTGCGGGCGAACTCCGACAGCTCAATGGCTTCGCGCGTGGAGTTGGCGCCGGCGCCGGCCATGATGGGCACGCGGCCCGCGGCCTGCTCGACGGCCACGCGGATGATCTCGCAGTGCTCCTCCACCGACACCGTGGGCGATTCGCCCGTGGTGCCCACGACGCCTATGCAGTCGGTGCCTTCGGCGATGTGCCAGTCGATCAGGCTGCGCAGCGCGGCGTAGTCCACGCTGCCGTCTTCGTGCATGGGCGTGACCAGTGCAACGATGCTTCCGGTGATGGGTTTCATGGGAGAGAAGCTTCCTTTAATCGCGAGATTCTATCCGGCCCGTTTCGGCAGCCCGCCGGGCCGGGTCTACAGAAGACGGCGCGCCGGTGCGGCGTCCGGCGCGGGTGGGGCTTCGCGCACGGCGGCAATGCGCTGCACGAAGCGCGCGGGCTCCTGCAGGAAGCCGTCCTCGAATGCCACCACGCGCAGGCCACGCGCCACGTCGAGCAGCTCGCCCGGGCGCAAGAGGAAATCCGGGCTGCGCGGGCGGCCCACCGTCTCGTTGCCCGCGGCGAAGGTTTCATAGAGCAGCACGCCGCCGTCTTGCAGGCTCTCCAGCAGCCGCGGCAGCAGCGGGCGCCACAGGTAGTTCGTGACCACCACGGCGCCGAAGCGCTCGCCCGGCAGCGGCCAGGGGCCGTTTTCAATGTCGGCCACCACCACGCGCGCGATGCCCCGCAGCGGTGCCACGGCCTCGGCGTCGCGGTCCAGCGCCACCACCTCGTGGCCCCGTTGCGCGAACCAGTGCACGTGGCGGCCGCCGCCGCAGGCCACGTCCAGCACGCTGCAGCCCGCAGGCAGCAGCGGCGTGAAGCGGCGAATCCAGGGCGAAGCGGCGTCAGCGGGGGAGGAGCTGGAATGCATGCGCAGAACTCAGGTTGAAGCGGGGGGCGCCGCCGGCTCTAGAAACAGCTCCAGAGCTGGTTGGCGACGCTGAACACCATGGACGGGCGCAGGTAGGCCAGGAACACCAGGGCCAGCACCAGCGCGGCCACGGCCCAGCCGAGCAAGCGCCTGGTGCGAGAGCGCGGTGCCATGGCGGTGCGCCATCAGGCTGCGGAGGCCGTGGCGGGCGTTGGGCGGGCAATGGGCTGCTCGCGCACGGGCTGGTTGATCAGCGCCGCGACCACGCCCAGGGCCACCGCGATCCACCACACCACGTCGTAGCTGCCCGTGGCGTCGAAGAGCTTGCCGCCCAGCCACACGCCCAGGAACGAGCCCACCTGGTGGCTCAGGAACACGAAGCCGCCCAACATGGACAGGAAGCGCACGCCGAAGATCTGCGCCACCACCGCGTTGGTCGGCGGCACCGTGGACAGCCACAGCACGCCCATGACCGAGGCGAACACGTACACGCTCATGGGCGACAGCGGCAGCGTGATGAAGGCCGTGATGGCCACCGCGCGCAGCGCGTAGATGGCCGAGAGGATGTGGCGCTTGGCCAGGCGCTGGCCCAGCGTGCCCGCGGCGTAGGTGCCGAACACGTTGAACAGGCCTATGAGCGCCAGCGCCGTGGTGGCCACCTGCGGCTCCAGCCCGCGGTCCTTGAGGTAGCTGGGCAGGTGCACGCCTATGAACACCACCTGGAAGCCGCAGACGAAGTAGCCGGCGGTCAGCAACTGGAAGCTGCGCGAGCCCAGCGCCTCCTTGATCGCCGCGCCCATGCTTTGCTGCGGCGCGCCGCCCGCGGCCGGCACGGCGCGCGGCTCGCGCAGGCCGAAGGACAACGGGATGATGGCCAGCGCCGCCGCGCCCAGGATGAAGAGGGCGTTCTGCCAGCCCACCCCGCCGATGAGGCCGTTTTCCACCGGCACCATCAGGAACTGGCCGAAGGAGCCCGCCGCCGCAGCCACGCCCATGGCCCAGCTGCGCTTTTCCGGGGCCACGTGGCGGCCGATGACGCCGTAGATCACGGCGTAGGTCGTCCCCGACTGCGCCATGCCGATGAGCAGCCCCGCGCTGCCGGTGAAGGCCAGCCCCGTGGTGGACAGCCCCATGAGCACCAGGCCCAGCGCATACAGCAGCGAGCCGCTCACCAGCACGCGAAACGCCCCGAAGCGGTCGGCCAGCATGCCGGCAAAGGGCCCGGCCAGGCCCCAGGCGATGTTCTGCACCGCCAGCGCGAAGGCGAAGGTCTCGCGCGTCCAGCCCCGCTCGGTGGTCACGGGCTGCAGCCACAGGCCAAAGCCGTGGCGTATGCCCATGGACAGCGTGACGATGGCGGCGCCGCACAGCAGCACCTGGGTCATGGAGAGACGGGTCGGGGAGGAGGTTGGCGCGGGGCTCATCCCGCCACTGTAGCGACCGCGGCACGGCCGCTTGGGCCGCGGTGTTTCCATGCGCCGCTGCAGCGGCGCGGGAAGCCGCGTTTGGCCCTTACAACAGCTGTTCAAAAACACAGCACTGCGCCTGGGGTCCTTACAATCAAGCCATGGCGACGAAAAGCACCAACTCCGCCCCCGTTTACGGCGAAAGCTCCATCCGCGTCCTGAAGGGCCTGGAGCCCGTCAAGCAGCGGCCGGGCATGTACACCCGCACCGACAACCCTCTGCACATCATCCAGGAGGTCATAGACAACGCCGCCGACGAGGCGCTGGCCGGGCATGGCCGGCGCATCGCCGTGACGCTGCATGCCGATGCCTCCGTTTCCGTGGAGGACGACGGGCGCGGCATCCCCTACGGCCTGCATCCCGAGGAGAAGGTGCCGGTGCTGGAGATCGTGTTCACCCGGCTGCACGCCGGGGGCAAGTTCGACAAAGGGGCCGGCGGCGCCTACAGCTTCTCCGGCGGCCTGCACGGCGTGGGCGTGAGCGTGACCAATGCGCTGGCGACCCGGCTGCAGGTGGAGGTCTGGCGCGAGGGCAAGGCCGCGAGCCTGGCCTTCAGCGGCGGCGACGTGATCGAGCCGCTGGCCGTGCGCAAGGCCACCGGGTCCGAGAAGAAGTCGGGCACGCGGGTGCGCGTGTGGCCGGACGCCAAGTACTTCGAAAGCTCCGATCTGCCGCGCCAGGAGATCGTCCACCTGCTGCGCAGCAAGGCCGTGCTCATGCCCGGCGTGAGCGTGACGCTGCACGTGGAAAAGAGCGGCGAGACGCTGGAGTGGCTCTACAAGGGCGGCCTGCGCGACTACTTGCAGCAAAGCCTGAGCGCCGACGCGCTCATCCCGCTGTTCGAGGGCGAGCGCTACGCCACGCCGGCCGAGACCGAAAACTTCGCCGAGGGCGAGGGCGCGGCCTGGTGCGTCGCGTTCACGGAAGAGGGCGGCACGCTGCGCGAGAGCTACGTCAACCTCATCCCCACGGTGGCCGGCGGCACGCACGAGGCGGGCTTAAAGGACGGCCTCTTCACGGCGGTCAAGGGCTTCGTGGAGCTGCACGGGCTGCTGCCCAAGGGCGTGAAGCTCATGCCCGACGACGTGTTCTCGCGCGCGAGCTTCGTGCTGTCGGCCAAGGTGCTGGACCCGCAGTTCCAGGGCCAGACCAAGGAGCGGCTGAACTCGCGCGACGCGCTGCGGCTGGTGTCGGCCTTCGTCCGTCCCGCGCTGGAGCTGTGGCTGCACCAGCACGTGGAGCACGGCAAGAAGCTGGCGGAGCTGGTGATCAAGCAGGCCCAGACGCGCCAGCGCGCGGCGCAAAAGGTCGAGAAGAAGAAGGGCTCCGGCGTGGCCGTGCTGCCGGGCAAGCTCACCGACTGCGAAAGCCGCGACATCGCGCTCAATGAGCTTTTCCTGGTGGAAGGCGACAGCGCCGGCGGCAGCGCCAAGATGGGCCGCGACAAGGAGACGCAGGCCATCCTGCCGCTGCGCGGCAAGGTGCTCAACGCCTGGGAGGTCGAGCGCGACCTGCTGTTCAAGAACAACGAGATCCACGACATCGCCGTGGCCGTGGGCGTGGACCCGCACGGGCCCAACGACCAGCCCGACCTCTCGGGGCTGCGCTACGGCAAGGTGTGCATCCTGTCGGACGCGGACGTGGACGGCTCGCACATCCAGGTGCTGCTGCTCACGCTCTTCTTCCGCCACTTTCCCAAGCTCATCGAAGCGGGTCACGTGTTCGTGGCCAAGCCGCCCCTCTTCCGCATCGACGCCCCGGCGCGCGGCAAGAAGCCCGCGGCCAAGCTCTACGCGCTGGACGAGGGCGAGCTCGAAGCCATGCTGGACAAGCTGCGCAAGGAAGGCGCGCGCGAGGGCAGCTGGACCATCAGCCGCTTCAAGGGCCTGGGCGAGATGAATGCCGAGCAGTTGTGGGACACCACGCTCAACCCAGATACCCGGCGGCTGCTGTCCGTGGCTTTCGGCCAGCTCGATTTCGCCGCCACCACCGAGTGGCTGAGCAAGCTCATGGGCAAGGGCGAGGCCGCGGCGCGACGCGAGCTCATGGAGCTGCACGGCGACGCGGTGGAGGTGGACGTCTGAGGAGCGTCCGGGGACGCCGCCACAGGCGCGGTTTTCACAACCCATTCAACGGCGGCAGGCCTTTGGAGCCTGCCGCCCTCAGTCCTTGAGGGCTGGCGAAACAACAAGACATGGACCAAAGCACGCTTGAATTCGATGGCGGCAGCGAGGGCGGCGACGGCGCCGCCAGCGATGCCATCACCCTGGCGCATTACGCGCAGCAGGCTTACCTGGAGTACGCGCTCAGCGTGGTCAAGGGGCGGGCGCTGCCGGACGTGTGCGACGGCCAGAAGCCGGTGCAGCGCCGCATCCTGTACGCCATGCAGCGCATGGGGCTGTCCTTCACGACGGCCGCCGGGCCCAAGCCCGTCAAGAGCGCGCGCGTGGTGGGCGACGTGTTGGGCCGCTACCACCCGCACGGCGACACGGCTGCCTACGACGCGCTGGTGCGCATGGCGCAGGATTTCTCCCTGCGCTACCCGCTCATCGACGGCCAGGGCAACTTCGGCAGCCGCGATGGCGACGGCGCCGCGGCCATGCGCTACACCGAGGCGCGGCTGGCGCCCATCACGCGGCTGCTGCTCGACGAGATCGACGAGGGCACGGTGGAGCTGGTGCCCAACTACGACGGCTCCACCGCCGAGCCCAAGCTGCTGCCCGCGCGGCTGCCCTTCGTCCTGCTCAACGGCGCCTCCGGCATCGCCGTGGGCTTGGCCACCGAGGTGCCCAGCCACAACCTGCGCGAGGTCGCGGCGGCCACCGTGGCGCTGCTCAAGAACGAGCAGCTTTCCGACGACGAGCTCTACACGCTGCTGCCCGGCCCCGACTTTCCCGGCGGCGGCCAGATCATCAGCAGCCCGTCCGAGATACGCGACGCCTACGCCGGCGGCCGCGGCAGCCTCAAGGTGCGCGCGCGCTGGAAGATTGAAGAACTGGCCCGCGGCCAGTGGCAGGTCGTCGTGACCGAGCTGCCCCCGGGCGCCAGCGCGCAAAAGGTGCTGGAGGAGATCGAGGAGATCACCAACCCCAAGGTCAAGGCCGGCAAGAAGGCGCTCACCGCCGAGCAGCTGCAGCTCAAGCAAAGCGTGTTGGGCGTGCTGGACGCGGTGCGCGACGAGTCCAGCAAGGACGCGCCGGTGCGCCTGGTGTTCGAGCCCAAGAGCCGCACCGTCTCGCAGCAGGAGTTCATGACCGTGCTGCTGGCGCACACCAGCCTGGAAGGCAGCGCGCCGCTGAACCTGACCATGGTCGGCGCCGACGGCCGGCCCACGCAAAAGAGCCTGCGCCAGGTGCTGCTGGAGTGGATAGGCTTCCGTATCGACACGGTGCAGAAGCGCACCCGCCATCGCCTGGCCAAGGTGCTGGACCGCATCCACGTGCTGGAAGGGCGCCAGCTCGTCCTGCTCAATATCGACGAGGTCATCCGCATCATCCGCAACGCGGACGAGCCCAAGCCCGCGCTCATGGACCGTTTTCGTCTGAGCGACCGCCAGGCCGAGGACATCCTGGAAATCCGGCTGCGCCAACTGGCGCGGCTGGAGGCCATCAAGATCGAGCAGGAGCTCAAGGCGCTGCGCGCCGAGCAGGAGAAGCTCGAAGCCATCCTGGCCTCGCCCGCGGCGCTCAAGCGCACGGTGGTCAAGGAGATCGAGGCCGACGCCAAGACCTTTGGCGACGAGCGCCGCACGCTCATACAGGCCGACAAGCGCGCCAGCGTCGAGCTCAAGGTGGCCGACGAGCCGGTGACGGTGGTGGTCAGCCTCAAGGGCTGGGTGCGCGCGCTCAAGGGCCACGAGGTGGACGCCGCCACGCTCGCCTTCAAGGCCGGCGACTCGCTCTACGGCGTCTTCCCCTGCCGCAGCGTGGACACGCTGCTGGTGTTCGGCAGCGCGGCCAAGGGCAGCGGCCGCGTGTACTCGGTGGCCGTGTCGGCGCTGCCGGGCGGGCGCGGCGACGGCGTGCCCATCACCAGCCTGATCGAGCTGGAGGCCGGCACGCAGCCCGCGCATTACTTTGCCGGCAACGCCGCCACCACGCTGCTGCTGGCGCACACGGGCGGCTTTGGCCTGATGGCGCGGGTGAGCGACCTGCAGGGCCGCAACCGCGCCGGCAAGGCCTTCCTGACGCTGGAGGACGGCGAGCTGCTGCTGCCGCCCTCGGTGGTGATGCCCGCGCACAAGCAGGTGGCTTGCCTCACGCTGGACGGGCGGCTGCTGGTGTTCCCGCTCACCGAGCTCAAGCTGCAGCCCGGCGGCGGGCGCGGCCTGGTGCTGATGGAAGTCGACGCCAAGGAGCCGCTGCTGTCGGCGGCCACCTTCGCCGAGGTGCTGACCGTGATGGGCAGCGGCCGCGGCGGCAAGGCCAAGGAGGAGGTGCTGCGCTGGGCCGGCGTGGCGCCTTACCTGTCCAAGCGCGCCAAGCGTGGCCGCAAGGTCGAAGGCTTCGTGAAGGCCTTGCGCGTGGTGGGCTGACGCGCCCAAGCTGCCCACGGCCGGCACCGGGTTCGCGGTGCCGGCCGCTCTTTGCGCGCAATGCGCCCATGCCCGGCCCCGCGCGGGCATGACGTTGCTTAAGACAGCGTGATTTTATTGGCGCTTGTCGTCTCTTCAATTCTGCACTTGTCCCCTACAGTATTCGTCTGCACTAATAAGTGGCGACTTTATAGGATGTATGGACGCCAGATTTGAATATCAAAACGCGTTTTCCAGGAATATCGGTTGGGTAACGCGTGCCGAACAAAATATATTGCGCGGCAAACGTGTGGCCATTGCCGGCATGGGTGGCGTGGGGGGGGTGCATCTGCTCACGCTGGCCCGCCTGGGCATTGGGGCCTTTCATATTGCTGATTTTGACGTTTTCGACGTCGTCAATTTCAATCGCCAGGTGGGTGCCACCATGAGCAGCCTGGACCGTCCAAAGGCCGAAGTGCTCAAGGCCATGGCGCTGGACATCAATCCTGAGCTTGATATCAGGGTGTTCGGCCAGGGCGTGGACAAGGCCAATATCGATGCCTTTTTTGATGGTGTCGATTTGTATATAGATGGGCTGGATTTTTTTGCGTTTGCCGCGCGGCAAATGGTTTTCGAAGCCTGTCATGTCAAGAAAATTCCGGCCTGCACGGCGGCGCCATTGGGCATGGGTTCGGCGGTGCTGAATTTCCTGCCCGGGCGCATGTCCTTTGAGGAGTATTTCGGCTGGGGCGATTTGCCGGACGGCGAGAAGGCGCTGCGTTTCCTGCTGGGCCTGGCGCCGGCGGGGCTGCACGGGGCCTATCTGGTCGATCCCTCGACGCTGAACCTGGCCGAGCGGCGCGGGCCGTCCACCATCATCGGCTGCCAGCTTGCGGCCGGGATGGCAGCGGGCGAGAGCGTCAAGCTGCTGCTGGGCCGCGGCAAGGTGTGGCCTGCGCCCTATGGGCTGCATTTCGACGCCTACCGCAACAAGTACGTGCGCACCTGGCGCCCGGGCGGGCACCGCCACCCGCTACAGCGCCTGGCCTTGTCGGTGGCCCGCCGGCGCATGGGCGCAGCCCTGGAGGTATTGCATGCCGCTTGAATCCCAAGACATCCTGCGCGCCATCCTGGACCTGGCCCGTTGGGCGCCCAGCGGCGACAACACGCAGCCCTGGCGCTTCGAGGTGGTGAATGAGCGTCATGTCGTGGTGCACGGCTTCGACACGCGCGAACACTGCGTCTACGACCTGGACGGCCACGCCAGCGAGCAGTCGTTGGGCGCGCTGCTGGAGACCATGGCCATCGCGGCCTCGGTGCGGGGCTGGTCCATGCGCTCGACACGGCGTGGCGATGCGCCGCTTGGGCGGCCCACCTTCGACGTGCATTTCAAGCCGGACCCCCGGCTCAAGGCCGACCCGCTGGCCGCCAGCATCGAGTCGCGCAGCGTGCAGCGCCGCGCCATGAGCGCGCGGCGGCTCACGGCGCAGGAGAAGCAGGCGCTGGAGGCGGCGGTGGCGCCGCACTACCGCGTGGTGTGGCGAGAGGATTTCACGCAGCGGCTGGACATGGCGCGGCTGCTCAGCGCTTTTGCCAAGGTGCGGCTGACCATGCGCGAGGCCTACCTGGTGCACCGCGAGATCATCGAGTGGAATGCCCGCTTCAGCGTGGACAAGGTGCCGGACCAGGCCTTGGGCGCGGACCGAATGACGGTGAAGATGATGCGTTTCGTTCTGGGCAGTTGGGGGCGCGTGCGCTTCTTCAACCGCTGGCTGGCCGGCACGGTGGCGCCGCGGCTGCAGATGGACCTGATTCCCGGCTTGGCCTGCGGGGCGCATTTCGCGCTCGTGGCGCCGCGCGAGCCGCACATGGTGGACGAGTTCGTAGCGGCAGGGCGCGCCATGCAGCGCTTCTGGCTGGCCGTCACGCGGCAGGGGCTGAACCTGCAGCCGGCCATGACGCCGCTGATCTTCGCCCGCTACCTGCGCGAGGGACGTTCCTTCACGGCGCAAGCCGATGTGCATGCCAATGCCGTGCATGCCGCCGAGCGACTGCAGGCCTTGTTGGGTGTGCAGGAAGTGCAGCGCTGCGTCTTCATGGGCCGTATTGGCGCCGGGCCCGCGGCGCAAAGCCGCTCGATTCGCCAGCCGCTGCAGCAGCTGGAGGTCAGTGGCGCTGCGACACGCACCAACCAGCCCATGTCGCCGCACGGCAACCTTCAGAGCATGAGCAAAGTCGCGGGCTGACCGGGGCCCGCCGTCACGTAAGGGGCGCCCGCAGGCGTTTTTCCATCGGCGGTCTTTGGCCGCCGGAACATCCTTGGGCGGTCCGTACACCGCTTTTGCGGTTCTGCAGCACGCTGCATGGAGAGCATGAGTTCTCTTGCGGACAAGCCCGCATGGCCTTGTGCACTGGTGGAGGCGCATGAGCGGGAAAGGTGGAAATCCCTGTCAAACAACTTTGTTGTATTTGGTTTCTTAAGATAATTTTTGATACGATTCAAGTCGACAAACCTATGTCGGAAAACTTGACACTGATTGCGTAAAGTTGGTTTGTATCTATCTGTATTTTCTTAAAAATCAAGGACTTAGGGTGATTTTTCAAGGTTGGCATTGACCTTGCTTTTACTGTGCAGTCACACGCAGTTTGACAAGTTGAAACTTGTAGTCCGCGAAAGAATTTTATGAAGTGCCGTTTTCTGCCCTCTCTCGGCTTGGTGGCCGGGGCCGCCTTGTCCTCGCTGGGGGGCGTTTCTTCTGCCTACGCTTATCCGGCCTTTCAGGTTCACGAGGATGCAATTTCCGGCACGCCGGCCAACACCGTTGCAGCGGACCGCATGTCCTACGCCTACGGCGCCAGGATTGCCCAGACTGTCACGGGCGGCAATGGACTGGCGGGCAGCGGCGACCTCTTCCGTGAGGCGGGCTACCTTTCCCTGTCGTCGTACGCCAACAGCTCCGGCAGCGTCAGTTCCTACATCAACAGCCCTGGATCTGCGGGTTACCAGCTCTACGCCACCTTCATCATCAATGGTGAGACGGACTACGGGCAGGGCAACAACTTGATCCACGCAGCTTTTGCGTCGGTCAGCCTCAGCCTTTACGCGGACGTCAACAGCAACACGCGGTTGGGCACTACGGGCTCGACCATCAGTGGCGGCACGCAGGTCAACTTCACCCGCAGCAACAGCAGCGACGACGTGCTGCTGGGCTCGGCGACCTTGGCCCTGGGCGAGGCGAACATCTACAACGGCCTGGCTTCCGGCGACTTTGGCGTGTCTTTGCTGCTGTCGCTCAACGCTGCCGGCAAGCGGCTGTTCAACGTGCCTAACGACTTTTATCCGTACATGCACGTGAACGGCACGACGAGCGCGGCTTCCAATGGTCCGGCACTGCTGACTGGCGGCATGTCCACCATCAGTGGCGGCGGCACGCTGAGCTTCTCCAATACCCCGACCGCGGCTGTGCCCGAGCCCGGCTCGATGCTGCTGCTGGGTGGCGGACTGCTGGGCTTGTATGCCACCAGCCGCCGTCGCAGCCGCAAGGACTGAACGCGCATGCGGGGCTTTTGGCCCGCGGCTCACGCATCGCGGCGCACATTTCGTGCGCCGCTTTTTATTGGGATGGGCGATGGCCTAAGACGGGGCCGGTGTGAGTCTCTGCGGAGGCGCTGAGATCTACGCCGCAGGTAGGGGTGCGGTGGAGGAGAACAGGAAAGCGGTGCGCGTCAGGAGCCGCCGGCCAGACGCTGCCACAGCGCCATGAGCCAGACCATGGCGCACAGAACGAGCGAGAGGAACACCGCGGCGCTGGCCAGATCCTTGGCGCGCTTGGAGAGGTCGTGCAGCTCCAGCGAAACGCGGTCTATGGCGGCCTCTATGCCGGAGTTGAGCAGCTCGACGATGAGCACCAGCAGCACGCTGCCCAGCAGCAGCGCGGTCTCGACCCAGGTGCGCCCAAGCCACAGGCCCAACGGCAGCAGCACGGCGGCCAGCCAGACTTCCTGGCGGAAGGCCTGCTCGCCGAGATAGGCCATCCTGAGCCCGTCCATGGAGTAGCGCGTGGCGCGCATCACGCGGTCCAGCCCGGTGCGGCCCTTGTGAGGATTGGTCATCGGCGTCGGAATGGTGTCGGCGCTGGGCGGACGGTCGTGCATGGGTTCACTTGCGCTTGCGCGGCGGTGGGCGGCTGACGACGAGTTGCGTGCCGCAGAGGCGATCGTGCCAGTACTGGCGCTGCGGGTGCAGCAGGGCCAGCAGGGCGTAGGCAAGCATGCCGGCCAGCAGCAGTCCAAAAATGGCGGTGCTGGAGGGCAGGTGAGCCAGCCGCGCAGTCAGCAGGGCCGGGACGAACCATATCCAGCTGGCCAGGTAGCGGCAGAGTGCGCGCTTGGGAGCCACCGGCGCGCCTTGAGCGTCCAGCAGCTTGATGTGCCAAGCCTTCATGGCCACAGTCTGGCCGCCGTGCGTCCAGAACCACACGAAGTACAGGCCCAGGATGACGAACAGGAAGGCCTGCATGCCGGCCTGGCCCTGCAGCGCGTGGCGCTGCTGCGTGAGACCGGAGTAGATGAAGCCCGCGAACATGAGCACGCCAAACAGCAGCACGCCCTCGTAGGCCATGCAGGCCAGTCGGCGCTTCAGGCTGGGGGTCTGCAGCGCGCCGGTGAGGGGCGCGGTCACTGGCGGCCAACCGCCTGCGAGGCGGCCGGTTCGCTGAGCGTGGCGGCGGCTTGAGCGCCGCGCTTGGGCAAAAGGGTGTTCTTGTCCACGAAAGTCGGAGTGGCGGCCATCTTGGGCAGCCCGGGTTGCTGGTGCAGCGGCGGCGTAGGCGCACGCGTGACGCTGGTGGTGGTGGCGCCGGGCGCCACCTGCACCTGCGTCGCCCCAACCGGCTTGAGCACGGGCGGGGCGGCGGGCACGCGCACTATCGTGGATTTTGCGCTGGGCTCGGCCGCCTGACCGGCGCCGCGCGCGGGCGTGGGCATGGCGCGCAGGGCTAATTCACGCTTTTCCTCAGGTGGCAGGGCCTGATAGGCCTCCCATCCGGCTTGGCGCTGCTGCGGGCTGATCTGGCGCACCTCTTGGAACTGCACGCGGGCGCGGCCGCGCTCTTCCGGCGTCATGCGGGCCCACTCGGTCATGCGCTCCTGCACGCGCTGCTGCTCCTCGGTCGACATGCGCGGGAATCGCATGGCGATTTCCAGCCACTTGCGCTGGCGCAGCACGTCGATGTTGTGCCAGTCGCGCTCCAGCGGCGCCAGCGTGGTGCGCTGCGCCGGCGTGAGCGAGGCCCAGGCCGACGAGCGCTCGGTGGCCCCGGCGTGGGTTGTGGCGTCCGGGGTCGGTGCCGGCTGTGACCAAGCGGTGCCGGCCGCCACGGCCAGCGCGGCCGCAATAAGAAGGGAGCGCCCGGGGCGCTGGCGGCGGATCACGATGTCGGTGGTCCTTGTCAGCGGTCCTGCTGTTTGCGCAGGAATTCGACGAAGCCGGGATCGCTGTAGGCCGCGGGCGGCAGGTCATCGGTGAGCAGATCGGCGTCTATCTGCACCGCGGCCTCAATTTGGGCGTGGGTCTGGTTCCAGTGAATGAGTGCCATGCCGCCCACCAACACCGCCAGCGGCAATGCCATGGCCATGGCGCGCTCCCACCAGCTGCCGCCCTTGTCACGCGGGCCGCCACCCAAAGCGAGCGTGCTGCCTGCGGCCTGAACTGTCGCGGGTTGTTGCGTCACCACCGCCTTGCGCCGCTCGCGGGCGCGCTCCAGCGCCTGCTGGCGCGCAAAGCGCAGCCGCTCTTCTATGGCATGGGGCTGTCGCGCCGCGCCCTCGCTCAGCCGCGCCGTCAGGCGCAGGGCAAAGCGTGCTTCAAGTGCTTGCGCATCAAGCGGCGTGGAGAGGGTTCTGGAGTAGTTCATGGCGCAATTCCCTTGGCGCGCAGAGCCTTGGCCAGGGCATGCACTGCCCTGGAACAGTGCGTTTTGACACTGCCTTCAGAGCAACCCATGACCTCCGCGGTCTCGGCAACATCGAGTTCTTCCCAGTAACGCAGCAGAAACGCTTCGCGTTGACGCGCTGGCAACTGTGCTACTTCATGTTCGATGACGTGCAACATCTGCGCCCGCGAGGCCTGATCGTCGGCGCCTTCGGCACCCAGGCTGCCGTCCTGCGTCTCCAGCAGTTCCAGCAGATTGAAATCCTCGTCGTCGGCGCCGCCTTCAAAGGTGGAGAAGTTGCTCTCCACGGCTGAGCGCACCTTGCGGCGGCGAAACCAGTCCATGGTCGCGTTGGAAAGGATGCGCTGGAACAGCAGCGGCAATTCCGCGGCAGGGCGGTCCGCGTACTTTTCCGCCAAACGGATCATGGCGTCCTGCACGATGTCGAGCGCCGCATCGTCGTCACGGACGGTGTAGGCGGTGCGCTTGAAAGCGCGTTTCTCAACGCTGGCGAGGAAATCGGAGAGTTCTTTGTCGGTGGCCAAGAGGGGCGGGCCGGCGGCGGCAAACGCGCGCGATTATGCCTGCTGGCGTGACGCTGCTCACCATTCGTCAAGACCCTGGTGCGGCGGTGATGCCATAATCGATGGTTCGCACAACGCTTTTTGGTCTCAAGCTGTCGCCCGAACACGGGTGTCTCGTTTTTGACCGCGCAGGTTCCGAATCCGCTCCACAAGGGTGCGAGGAGGGACACCGATGGTTTTTCGTCAGAGAAATTCGCAAAGGTTCTTCATGGACATGTCTGCCGCGGAAGTCAAGGGTGCCCTCCGGGCCCAACCGCAATCTCCCTCCGCCGAGCTCAACGGCTCTGAAATCCTCGTCCGCAGCCTGCAGGCCGAGGGTGTCAAGTACCTCTGGGGCTATCCCGGCGGCTCGGTGCTCTACATCTACGACGCGCTGTACAAGCAGGATTCGATCCAGCACGTGCTGGTGCGCCACGAGCAGGCGGCCGTGCACGCTGCTGACGGCTATGCGCGCGCCACCGGCGACGTGGGCGTGGCGCTGGTGACCTCGGGTCCGGGCGTGACCAATGCCGTCACCGGCATCGCCACGGCCTACATGGACTCCATCCCCATGGTGATCATCACCGGGCAGGTGCCCACGGCCGCGATTGGCCTGGACGCCTTCCAGGAGTGCGACACGGTGGGCATCACGCGTCCGGTGGTCAAGCACAACTTCCTGGTGAAGGACGTGCGCGATCTGGCCATGACGCTGAAGAAGGCCTTCCACATCGCCCGCACCGGCCGTCCCGGCCCGGTGGTGGTGGACATCCCCAAGGACGTCTCGCTCAAGACCACGACCTTCAGCTATCCCGACAAGGTCGAGATGCGCTCCTACAACCCGGTGCGCAAGGGTCATGGCGGTCAGATCCGCAAGGCGGTGCAGCTGCTGCTGCAGGCCAAGCGCCCCTATATCTACAGCGGCGGCGGCGTGGTGCTGGCCAACGCGGCGGCCGAGCTGCGCGAGCTAGCCGACCTGCTGGGCTACCCCTGCACCAACACGCTCATGGGCCTGGGCGCCATTCCCGCGAGCGACCCGAAGTTCCTGGGCATGCTGGGCATGCACGGCACCTACGAAGCCAACATGACCATGCAGCACTGCGACGTGCTGCTGGCCGTGGGTGCGCGCTTCGACGACCGCGTGATCGGCAACCCGGCGCACTTCGCTTCGGTGGAGCGCAAGATCGTCCACGTGGACATTGACCCGTCCTCCATTTCCAAGCGCGTGAAGGTGGACATCCCCATCGTGGGCGACGTCAAGGAAGTGCTGCAGGAGCTGATCGCACAGATCCGCGAGGCCCAGCAGCGCCCGGACCAGCAGGCGCTCTCCCACTGGTGGAGCCAGGTCAACGGCTGGCGCCAGCGCGAGTGCCTCTCGTACAAGAACAGCTCCGAGGTCATCAAGCCGCAGTTCGTGGTGCAAAAGCTCGCCGAGCTCACCCGCGGGCGTGACACCTACATCACCTCGGACGTCGGCCAGCACCAGATGTTTGCCGCGCAGTTCTACGGCTTCGAGGAGCCGCGGCGCTGGATCAACTCCGGCGGCCTGGGCACCATGGGCGTGGGCTTGCCCTACGCCATGGGCATCAAGCTGGCCAAGCCCGAGAGCGACGTGTTCTGTATCACGGGCGAAGGCTCCATACAGATGTGCATCCAGGAGCTCTCGACCTGCCAGCAGTACAAGACGCCGGTCAAGGTGATCTCGCTGAACAACCGCTACCTGGGCATGGTGCGGCAGTGGCAGGAGCTCGACTACGAAGGCCGCTACTCGCACAGCTACATGGATGCGCTGCCGGACTTCGTGAAGCTGGCCGAGGCCTACGGCCACGTGGGCCTGAAGGTCGAGCGTCCGTCTGACGTGGAGCCCGCGCTGCGCGAGGCCATGCGCCTGACCGAGCGCACGGTGTTCCTGGACATCCGCACGGACCCGACCGAGAACGTCTGGCCCATGGTGAAGGCGGGCAAGGGCATCTCCGAGATGCTGCTGGGCTCCGAGGACCTGTAACCGCACCCGGCCGGCGGCCACAGCCGGCGCGGGGCAGGGCGTTACCGCGCCTTGCCTTGGCGCCGCGCGGGGCGGCGGCCGACAAGCCTTTTTCTGCTGACTTCGAACGCGGGGCCAAGGTGCCGGCAGTTACCGCTGCCGGGGCCGAGGAGCCCTGGAGGACGAACCCATGAAACACATCATTGCGCTGCTGCTGGAAAACGAGCCCGGCGCGCTCTCCCGCGTCGTGGCCCTGTTCTCGGCGCGCGGCTACAACATCGAGAGCCTCACCGTGGCGCCCACCGAGGACGCCTCGCTCTCGCGCATGACCATCGTCACCACCGGCAGCGACGAGGTGATCGAGCAGATCACCAAGCACCTGAACCGCCTCATCGAGGTCGTGAAGGTGGTGGACCTCACCGAGGGCAGCTTCATCGAGCGCGAGCTCATGCTGGTGAAGGTGCGCGCCGTGGGCAAGGAGCGCGAGGAGATCAAGCGCACTGCCGACATCTTCCGCGGCCACATCGTGGACGTGACGGACAAGAGCTACACGGTGGAGCTCACCGGCGACAGCAGCAAGCTTGACGCCTTCCTGCAGGCGCTGGACCGCAGCGCCATCTTGGAAACCGTGCGCACCGGCGCCAGCGGCATTGGCCGCGGCGAGCGCATCCTGCGTGTCTGACGCGGCAGGCCTCGTTTCTTTTCCGTGAAGCGTGAAGAGTGAAGGGTGAGCGAAAAAGGGCCGCAGTGCTTTTTTCGTCCCTTGCTGTTCCGGCGTCCGCACGCTTCACCACTCACCCTTCACGCCTTCGAAGACCCCCACTAGGAAGCATCACATGAACGTCTACTACGACAAGGACGCGGACCTGAGCCTGATCAAGGGCAAGAACGTCACCATCATCGGCTACGGCTCGCAGGGCCACGCCCACGCGCTCAACCTCAACGACAGCGGTGTGCGCGTCACGGTGGGTCTGCGCCGCGGCGGCGCCTCGTGGGTCAAGGCCGAGAAGGCCGGACTGAAGGTGGCCGAGATCGCCGACGCGGTGAAGGAAGCCGACGTGGTCATGATCCTGCTGCCTGACGAGCAGATCGCCGGCGTCTACAACGCCGAAGTGGCCCCCAACCTGAAGCCCGGCGCCTCGCTGGCCTTCGCCCACGGCTTCAACGTGCACTATGGCCAGGTCGTGCCGCGCGAAGACATCGACGTGTGGATGGTGGCCCCCAAGGCCCCGGGCCACACCGTGCGCTTCACCTACACGCAAGGCGGCGGCGTGCCCCACCTGATCGCCGTGTACCAGGACAAGACCGGCCGCGCCCGTGACCTGGCCCTGTCCTACGCCGCGGCCAACGGCGGCGGCAAGGCCGGCATCATCCAGACCAACTTCCGCGAAGAGACCGAGACCGACCTCTTCGGCGAGCAGGCCGTGCTGTGTGGCGGTACCGTGGAGCTGATCAAGGCCGGTTTCGAGACGCTGGTGGAAGCCGGCTACGCGCCCGAGATGGCCTACTTCGAGTGCCTGCACGAGCTCAAGCTGATCGTGGACCTGATCTACGAAGGCGGCATCGGCAACATGAACTACTCGATCTCCAACAACGCCGAATACGGCGAGTACGTCACCGGCCCGCGCGTGGTGACCGAGGAGACCAAGAACGCCATGCGCCAGTGCCTCAAGGACATCCAGACCGGCGAATACGCCAAGAGCTTCATCCTGGAGAACAAGGCCGGCGCCCCGACGCTGATCTCGCGCCGCCGCCTCACGGCCGAGCACCCGATCGAGCAGGTCGGCGAGAAGCTGCGCGCGATGATGCCCTGGATCAAGGCCAACAAGATGGTGGACAAGAGCCGCAACTGATCACGGCTCGGATTCCACATGATGAAAGCCGCCTGCGGGCGGCTTTTTTCATTCGGGTATCCTCGCGCGCATGAAAATTCGACCCCCCAAGCGCGGCCCAAGAGGCCGCGTTCGTGCTGCATGAGCGACGACGTGATCCACGACCGCGACGCCGATGACGCCGAGGCGCACGAGCCGCCGCGTCCGCGCCGCAAGGGCATTTACATCCTGCCCAACCTGTTCACGCTGGCCGCACTGTTCGGCGGTTTCTATGCCGTGGTGATGGCGATGAACGGAAGCTTCGAGCAGGCGGCCATCGGCATCTTTTGTGCCGCCGTGCTGGACAGCTTGGACGGGCGTGTGGCGCGCATGACCAACACGCAAAGCGCCTTCGGCGAGCAGATGGACAGCCTCTCCGACATGGTGAGCTTCGGCGCGGCGCCGGCGCTCATCGTCTACGAGTGGGCGCTCAAGGGCCTGGGCAAGCCCGGCTGGATTGCCGCCTTCGTCTACTGCTCCGGCGCGGCGCTGCGGCTGGCGCGCTTCAACACCAACATCGGCGTGGTCGACAAGCGCTTCTTCCAGGGGCTGCCCAGCCCGGCGGCGGCGGCGCTGATCATCGGCTTCATCTGGGTGATGGATGCCGCCGGCTGGCGCGACGCCTGGAACGTGGAGTGGCTGCGCTGGACGGCCTTCGCGCTCACGCTGTATGCGGGCCTGACCATGGTGACCAACGTCCCCTTCTACAGCTTCAAGGACGTGAGCTTCAAGCGCACGGTGCCCTTCATCGTGATCGTGGCCATCGCGCTGGGCATTGCGGTGATCAACATCCACCCGCCCATGGTGCTGTTCGCGCTGTTCGTGGTGTATGGCTTCTCCGGCTACGCGGTCTATGCCTACAAGCGCAGCAAGGGCAAGCCGGTGAGCGTGATCGCCACGTCCACCGACGAGCCTGACGAGGCGGGGCTGCACCGCTGAATCTCCTGGGCCGATTCGCGTGCCGCGTGCACGCTATCGGCGCGATGGACAACCCCCCAAGGGGTGCCCCGAAAGGGGCGTGCTATATTGAGCCGATGTCGTCCCGCGCCGCTGTCTTTTCGCTACTGCTTCTAGGAGTGCCGCGGGCGCGCTGATCGACTTCGTCCTTACACACGGATCAACGGCCCGCCAGCGTCTCGCAGCGGGCCGTTTTGTTTTTTCATTCCGTGGCTGCGAGTCTTCGTTTTCTCCAGGAGATCTTGATGCCGATGTTGTCCGACCCCGCCCAGAAATACCGTGCTTTCGCGCCGGTGCGGCTGGCCGAGCGCACTTGGCCGGACGCCGTGATCACGCGCGCGCCGCTGTGGTGCAGCGTGGACCTGCGCGACGGCAACCAGGCGCTGATCGAGCCCATGGATCCGGCGCGCAAGATGCGCCTGTTCAGCACGCTGGTGGACATCGGCTTCAAGGAAATCGAGGTGGGCTTCCCCTCGGCCTCGCAGGCGGATTTCGACTTCGTGCGCCAGCTCATCGAGGGCGGCCTGATCCCGGACGACGTCACCATCCAGGTGCTCACCCCGGCACGCGAGCCGCTGATCCGCCGCACCTTCGAGGCGCTGCAGGGCGTGCCGCGCGCCATCGTCCACGTCTACAACGCCACCGCGCCCATGATGCGCCGCGTGGTGCTTGGGCTGGACGAGGACGGCATCGTGGAGCTGGCCGTCTCGCACGCGCGGCTCATTCGCGAGCTGGCCGCCGGCCATCCCGAGACGCAGTGGACCTTCCAGTACTCGCCGGAGATGTTCTCGGGCACGGAGCTGGAGTTCAGCAAGCGCGTGGTGGACGCGGTGACGGCCGAGTGGGCGCCCACGGCCGAGCGCAAGTGCATCATCAATTTGCCCTCCACCGTGGAGCACTCCACGCCCAACGTGTTCGCGGACATGGTGGAGTGGATGCACCGCCACCTGCAGCGGCGCGAGGCCATCGTGCTGTCCGTGCACCCGCACAACGACCGCGGCACGGGCACGGCGGCGGCGGAGCTGGCCCTCATGGCCGGCGCCGACCGGCTCGAAGGCTGCCTCTTCGGCAACGGCGAGCGCACGGGCAACCTGGACATCGTCAACGTCGCGCTCAACCTCTATTCCCAGGGCGTGTCGCCCGGGCTGGATTTTTCTGAGATCGACGACATCCGCCGCACCGTGGAGCACTGCAACCAGTTGCCCGTGCCGGCACGCCATCCGTATGTGGGCGATCTGGTCTACACCTCCTTTTCCGGCTCTCACCAGGACGCCATCAAGAAGGCCTTTGCCGCGCGCAAGGAAGGCGACGTCTGGGAAATGCCCTACCTGCCCATAGATCCGCAGGACCTGGGCCGCAGCTACGAGGCCGTCATCCGCGTCAACAGCCAGTCGGGCAAGGGCGGCATCGCCTACTTGCTGGAAAAGGAATACGGCCTGGTGCTGCCGCGCCGGCTGCAGATGGAGTTCAGCCGCCGCGTGCAGCAGGTCATGGACCTCGAAGGCCGCGAGCTCGGCGCCGCCGACCTGTGGGCGCTGTTCGACCGCGAGTACCGGCTGGAGCGCGTCGCGTTGGGCGCCGTGCGGCTGGAAGAGGCCGGCAGCGCCATGCGCGTGCAGGCGCAGGCCACGGTGGAGGGCCAGGCGCTGCTGCTGCACGGCGAGGGCAACGGCCCGGTGGATGCCTTCGTGGCCGCGCTGCGTGCGCACACCGGCGCGGAAGTGCAGGTGCTCGACTACCACGAGCACTCGTTGGGCGCGGGCGCACAGGCACGCGCGGCCGCCTACATAGAAATGCGCGTGGGCGCGCAGGTGCTGTTTGGCGCCGGCGTGGACGCCAACATCGTCAACGCCTCGCTCAAGGCGCTGCTGTCGGGGCTGGCGCGCGCCGGCACCGGGGTGATGCCCGCCGCGGCGCAGGAACAGGCTGCCTGAAGGAGACACGGACATGAGCGACAAGCTGATCATTTTTGACACCACCTTGCGTGACGGCGAGCAGTCGCCCGGCGCCTCCATGACCCGCGACGAGAAGCTGCGCATCGCGCGGCAACTGGAGCGGCTGCGCGTGGACGTGATCGAGGCCGGTTTCGCCGCCGCCAGCCCCGGCGACTTCGAGGCCGTGCGCACCATCGCCTCGCACATCCGCGAGGCCACCGTGTGCTCGCTGGCCCGTGCCAATGACCGCGACATTGCCCGCGCCGCCGAGGCGCTCAAGGAGGCGCCGCGCTCGCGCATCCACACTTTCATCGCCACCAGCGAGCTCCACATGGAGAAGAAGCTGCGCATGACGCGCGAGCAGGTGCTGGAGCAGGCGCGGCTGGCGGTGCGCTTCGCGCGCAACCTCTGCCCGGACATCGAGTTCTCTCCGGAAGACGGCTACCGCTCCGACCCCGACTTCCTGTGCCGCGTGCTGGAGGCCGTGATCGAGGAGGGCGCCACCACCATCAACGTGCCCGATACCGTGGGCTACGCCATTCCTGAGCTGTACGGCAACTTCATACGCATGCTGCGCGAGCGCGTGCCCAACGCCGACAAGGCCATCTGGTCCGTGCACTGCCACAACGACCTGGGCATGGCCGTGGCCAACTCGCTGGCCGGCGTGAAGATAGGCGGTGCTCGCCAGGTGGAATGCACCATCAATGGCCTGGGTGAGCGCGCCGGCAACACCTCGCTGGAAGAAGTCGTGATGGCCGTGAAGACGCGGCGAGACCACTTCGACCTGGAGGTGGGCATCGACACCTCGCAGATCGTCCCGGCCTCGCGCCTGGTGGCGCAGACCACGGGCTTCGTGGTGCAGCCCAACAAGGCGGTGGTGGGGGCCAATGCCTTTGCGCACGCCAGCGGCATCCACCAGGACGGCGTGCTCAAGGCGCGCGACACCTACGAGATCATGCGTGCCGAGGACGTGGGCTGGAGCGCCAACAAGATCGTCCTGGGCAAGCTCTCAGGCCGCAACGCCTTCCGCCAGCGCCTGCAGGAGCTGGGCGTGGAGCTGGAGTCAGAGGCCGAGCTCAACGCCGCCTTTGCCCGCTTCAAGGACCTGGCCGACCGCAAGAGCGAGATCTTCGACGAAGACATCATCGCGCTGCTGGGCGACGAGAGCGTTACCAGTGAACACGAGCATTACCGTTTGCTCTCCCTGGCTCAGCGCTCCGAGACCGGCGAGCGGCCCTTTGCCCGTGTGGTGTTTGCTGCCGGCGAGGCGGAGCACCATGCGGAAAGTGAAGGCAACGGCCCGGTGGATGCCAGCCTCAAGGCGATTGAGTCGAAAGTAAGAAGTGGTGCGGAACTGTTGCTGTATTCGGTCAATGCCATCACCTCAGGCAGCACAGAATCTCAGGGCGAGGTGACGGTGCGTTTGCAACTCGGTGGCCGGGTGGTCAACGGTGTGGGGGCTGACCCCGACATCGTCATCGCCTCGGCCAAGGCTTATCTGTCGGCTCTCAACAAGCTGCAGAGCCAGGCCGAGCGAGTGGCTGCGCAGGGCTAGCAAGGGGTGCGGCTGGCCCGCAGGGACTGGATCATGTGCAAGTCGAACTTGAGGAAGTCTCTCTAAGTTTTTGATATTGCATATGTTTTTGCCCTCCCGTAAACTCTGCCGCCCCCGCAGTCCGGAAGTTCTACCGTGCGTCGCCTTCATAACCTCCGCTTGATGAGTTGGTCGCTGACCTTGTTGGTCGGCGCGGCCTTTTTGCAGCCTCATGTGGCCGAAGCGGCCGCCCGAAAACCGGTGCGAAAGGTCGCGCCGCGCGTCGAGGCCAAGGTGGAGAAGACGAAGGTGCGCGCGGTGCTGGCGCGCCGCAGCGTGGTGGCCGACGAGCCGGCGCCGGCTCGCGCCTCTTTCGGACAGATCTACGGGCTGCACAGCACCAGCGATCCGCTGGACTTGAAGTCCAGCGTCGCGCTGGTGATGGACCAGGACACCAACGAAATCCTGTTCAGCAAGAACCCGCAGGCCGTGCTGCCCATTGCCTCCATCACCAAGCTGATGACGGCAGTGGTGGTGACCGAGGCCAAGCTGCCTATGGACGAGGTGCTGACGGTCACGCAGGAAGACGTGGACACCGAGAAGAACAGCAGCTCGCGCCTGGCCGTGGGCACTCGGCTCACGCGTGAAGAGATGCTGCACTTGGCGCTGATGGCCTCCGAGAACCGCGCCGCCAGCGCGCTTGGGCGCCACTACCCCGGTGGCGAGGAAGCCTTTGTCGCGGCCATGAACCACAAGGCACGCGAGCTGGGCATGAACGATACCCACTACGCCGAGCCCACCGGGCTCTCCAGCCGCAACCAGTCCAGCGCGCGCGACCTCGCGGCGCTGGTGAAGTACGCGCACGGCAGCAACCCGGTGGTGCGGGAGTTCTCGACCTCGACCGAGCATCAGGTGATGGTAGGCAGCCGTCAGGTGACTTTCCACAACACCAACGGCCTGGTGCGCGGCGGCACCTGGGACATCGGCCTGCAAAAGACGGGCTACATCACCGAGGCGGGCCGCTGCCTGGTGATGCAGGCCGACCTGGCCGGGCGCAAGCTCATCATGGTGCTGCTGGATTCCGCCGGTAAGTACTCGCGTATCGGCGATGCCGAGCGGCTGCGCAAGTGGCTGTTGCAAGGTGCCGAGTCCGGCGTCAAGGCGATGGCCAAGCACGGCGACTGATTCCAGCCTGGGTTCCAATGCGAAAGGCCTGTCCAGCGGACAGGCCTTTTTTCATGGACCGGTGGAGCGGAAGGACGGCGGACTTCCAGGCGTCCCGTGTCGTCCCTCTTCAGCCCTGGTGGGCCTGCTGGCCCAGGGCGCGTGAAATCTCGGCGGCGGTGGACTTGATGCGCTCTATCCAGCCTTCTTCCAAGCGGTCGGAAGGGGCCGACAGCGACAGCCCGGCCACGAGCTGGTTCTGGTCGTCGTAGATACCCGCGGCCATGCAGCGCACGCCCAGCTCCAGCTCCTCGTCGTCGCGGGCAATGCCTTGCTGGCGCACGTTGCCGAGCTCGCGCTCCAGCCGCTGCAGGTCCGTGATGCTGTTGCGCGTGTGCCCGGCCAGGCCCGTGCGCGCGGCGTAGGCGCGCACGCGCTGGGGTTCGTCGTGGGCGAGAAAGAGCTTGCCCACGGAGGTGAGATGCAGCGGCGCGCGGCCGCCCACGGCGCGCACCACCTGCATGCCGGAGCGTTCGCTGTAAGTGCGCTCGATGTAGACGATCTCGTCGCCCTGGCGCACCGAGAGGTTGACCGTCTGGTGCGTGATCTTGTGCAGCTCGCGCATGGGGTTGAGCGCCGCGTCGCGCACGTCCAGCCGTGCCTTGACGAGGTTGCCCAGCTCCAACAGCCGCATGCCCAGGCGATAGCTGCCGGCCTCGGGGCGGTCCACGAAGCGGCCGGCGGCCAGGTCGTTGAGGATGCGGTGCGCCGTCGAGGGGTGAAGTCCGGTGCGTTCGCTGATTTGCTTCAAAGAAACCGGTTCCCGATGCGCAGCCAGTACATCCAGCAGGGCAAAGCTGCGCTCCAGGACCTGGATCGTGGGCGTCTGGAGTTCCTTTTTCTGCATGGGGCTGATTGTGCTGTGGTTGCCAATATTTTGCATCGCGAAAATTCACTTTGCTGCTTGACATGACCGCTAGGGGTTTCTCCGCAGTGTGCAGCCTTGCACGGCAGGGGCGAAGCACATAGCCCCAGGGTTGGCCCGGCGTGCGCAAAGGTGCCGCCTGGCGGGGACACAAGCCTCAGCTGGGGGCGTTTTCCAGGGCGTGGACGGCGGCGATGCCGGCACGCACCGCACCTTCCAGCGTGGCGGGATAAGGCCCTTGCACATAGTCTCCGGCCGCCCACAGGCCCGGCGCGACCTGCGCCGGCGGGCGTTGCAGCGACGGTGTGCAGGCGAAGGTGGCGCGGCGCTCGGCCACCACGCGCTTGACGCTGGGCGGATTGCGCCAGATGCCGGCGGGGAAGTCGCGCAGCAGCTGGGCTTGCACGGCCTCGCCCGTGGCCTGCAGGCCGCGCGCGGTCCAGGGCGCCGCGCCGCTGACCACGGCGGCAAAGCGGCCCGGCGTGCCGCCCAACACCCCATGGTCGAAGACGAATTGCGCCGGCGCGGTGTCGGATTCATGCAACTGCAGCATGGGCAGCGGCAGTCGGCTGCCGGCGCTTTCCAGGTAGACGGTGACGATGGGCTCGTACTGCAGCGCCGCCGTCTGCGCGGCCCATTGCGGGGCAAGCGGTTGGGCCAGCCGCGAAGCCTCGGTGGCGCTGGCGGCCAGCACCACGGCGTCGAAGCGCTCGTCCTGCACCAGCCATGTGTGGCCTTCGCGCGACACGGCCTGCACGCGGCTGGCCACGCGCAGCGTGGCGCCGTGGCGGCGCAGCCAGTCGCCGGCCGGCTCCGGCAGCAGGGCCGAGAGCGGGCGGCGCGGCAACAGCAGGTCGGCCGCGCCGGCGCCGCCGAAGAGGGCGTCCTTGAGCACGCGCAGGAACACGGTGGCGCTGGCGCGGTCGGCGGGCGTGTTGAGCGCGGCCACGCACAGGGGATCGATCAGCTCGGCGCGCACGCGCGGCGACAGGCTTTCGCACAGCGTCGCCACGCTCCAGTCGGCCGGGCAGGTGAAACGCATGGCCGCCCAGCGCAACGAGGCGCCCAGCAGCCCAAGCCGCTCACGCAGGCTCCAGCCCGGGCGGCGCATGACGGCCCAGCCGAAGGTGGCCAGCGGCGGCCCCGGCGGCAGGCGCAGCCCGCGGCCGTCCGGCGTCACCAGGGCCAGCGGCAGCCGCTGCAGCACCTGTGCGGGGTCCACGCCGACGCGGCGCATGATCTCCAGCGTCTGGCGGTAGGCGCCAATGAGGATGTGCTGTCCGTTGTCCAGCACGCCATCGGGCAAGGCGCGGGCGCGTCCACCCAGGCGCGGCGCCATCTCGAAAAGCGTGACGTGATGGCCGCGTGAAACCGCCTCCACCGCCGCGGCCAGGCCCGCCCAACCGCCGCCGATGACGCCCACGCGCAGTGGCCGCGCCGCGCGTTGGGGCAGGGCGGGCGCGGCCACGTCAGCGCGCCTGCCAGTTGGTGCGCATGGCGATCCACACCTTGCGCAGCGGCGTGAGCGAGATGCGCTGGTGCAGCACCTGGAAGTCGGCGGCCTCGATCTCGCGCAGCAGCGTGCGGTAGATCTCGGCCATCATCAGCCCGGGGCGCTGCTCGCGCCGGTCGGCGTCCGGCAGCAGGGCCAAGGCCTCGTCGTAGAGACGGTGTGCGCGCTCGGCCTGGAAACGCATGAGGGCGGTGAAGCGATCGCTGTAGCCCCAGGGCGCCTCGCGCTTGAGCAGCTCGTGGGCCTTGACGTCAAAGCGCTGCAGCTCATTCACCGGCAGATAGATGCGCCCGCGCCGCGCGTCCTCGCCCACGTCACGGATGATGTTGGTGAGCTGCATGGCCAGACCCAGCGTGTGCGCGTACTGCAGCGTCTTGTCCTGCGTGCGGCCGAAGATGCTGGCGGCCACTTCGCCCACGATGCCGGCCACCAGGTGGCAATAGCGCTGCAGGGCAGGGAAGTCCAGATAGCGCGTTTGCTGCAGGTCCATCTCGCAGCCCTCGATGACGGCAAGGAGCTGGCGCGCTTCCATGCCGTAGTCGGCCACGTGGGGCGCGAGCGCGCGCATCACCGGGTGGTTGGGCTTGCCGGCGAAGGCCGACGCCACCTCCTGGCGCCACCAGGCGAGCTTGGTGGCGGCCACGCCGGGGTCATGGGCCTCGTCCACCACGTCGTCCACTTCACGGCAGAAGGCATAGAAGGCCGTGATGGCCTCGCGCCGCGGCGGCGGCAGGAATCTGAAGGCGTAGTAGAAGGACGAGCCGCTGGCGGCCGCCTTGTCCTGCACGTACTGCTGCGGCGTCGTCGTCATGCGGGGCTCCGGGCCGTGGCGGGGCGGGCGCGCATGCCCAGGGCGCGCCAAAGCAGGCGCGGGGCATCCAGGGCGGCCAGCTTTGGGCGCCGTGCGAGGGTGGCGTGATTCATTTGCTCGATTTTCTCAAGGATGCGCAGCCCACCCTGCACCACCAGGCGCAGCTCCCAGCCGGCACGTCCCGGCAGCCGGTGGACGAGCGGGGCGCCGCTGAGCATGAGTTCGCGCGCCCACAGGCACAGCTCGCGCACCAGGGTGCGCGTGGCGGGGCTGTCCTGCTGCATTTGAAGCTGCTCCAGCGTGAGGCCGTGGCGCGCGGCGTCGGCCACCGGGGCGTAGTGGCGCCCGCGCGGCAGGTCCACGCTGAAGTCCTGCCAGAAGTTGATGAGCTGCAGCGCGCTGCAGATGGCGTCGGACTGCTGGAGCGCCACCGCGTCGCGCACGCCGTAGAGATGCAGCAGCAGCCGGCCTATGGGGTCGGCCGAGCGGCGGCAGTAGTCCAGCAGCGTGGCGCGGTCGGGGTAGCGGGGGTTGCCGGTGTCCTGCTCGAAGGCGCTCAGCAGATCGGCCAGCAGCTGCGGCGGCAGCGCGAAGCGGCGCATCTGCACGGCCAGCGGGCCAAAGACGTGGAGCCAGCGCGCGTCCTGCGCGGGTTCGCCCGCGGCGCAGCGCTGCAGCTCGATGCGGTAGGCGGCCAGGTCCGCAAGGCGCTGCGACTCCGGTGCGTCGCCCTCGTCAGCGATGTCGTCGGCCGTGCGCGCGAAGTGGTAGATCGCCACCACCGCCGGGCGCAGGGACGGCGGACACAGCACGGAAGCGACGGGAAAGTTCTCGTAGTGGTCGATGCTCACGGGGCCGAATTGTCCATGCTGCACCCCTGTTGTCGGGGAAGAGCGCCGCAGCAGGCTAAAATCCAAAGTTTGCCGAATCACTGCGCGCTGCCGCCTCGCTCGGGCAGCAGCGCTGGGACAACGGCGCGGGTGGCGAAATTGGTAGACGCACCAGGTTTAGGTCCTGACGCCAGCAATGGCGTGCCGGTTCGAGTCCGGCCCCGCGCACCACACAAGCAACGAAAGAGCACGACATCATGACGGTCCAAGTGGAAACCCTCGAGAAGCTGGAGCGCCGCATCACGCTGACGCTGCCCGCTGACGCCATCAACAACGAGGTGCAGTCGCGCTTGAAGAAGCTGTCGCGCACCGTCAAGGCCGACGGCTTCCGTCCGGGCAAGGTTCCGATGAGCGTGGTCGCTCAGCGCTATGGCTTCTCGGTGCAGTACGAGGTCATGAACGACAAGGTGGGCGAGGCCTTCGCCAACGCCGCCACCGAGGCCAAGCTGCGTGTGGCCGGCGCGCCCAAGATCACGCAGAAGGACGAGGCCGGTGAAGGCCAGCTCGCCTTCGACGCGACCTTCGAGGTCTACCCGGACGTGAAGATCGGCGACCTGGCTGGCGCCGAGGTCGAGCGCGTGGCCACCGAGGTCAGCGACGAAGCCATCGACAAGACCCTGGACATCCTGCGCAAGCAGCGCCGCAGCTTCGCCGAGCGTGCCGCCGAGGAAGGCGCCGCCGAGGGCGACCGCGTCACCATCGACTTCGAAGGCAAGATCGACGGCGAGCCTTTCGCCGGCGGCAAGGCCGAGGGCTTCCAGTTCATCATCGGCGAAGGCCAGATGCTGGAGCAGTTCGACAAGGCCGTGCGCGGCATGAAGACCGGCGAGAGCAAGACCTTCCCGCTGCAGTTCCCCGAGGACTATCACGGCAAGGACGTCGCGGGCAAGGAAGCCGACTTCCTGGTCACGATGAAGAAGATCGAGCTGCAGAACCTGCCGGCGGTGGACGAGGAATTCGCCAAGTCGCTGGGCATTGCCGAAGGCACGGTCGAAGCGCTGCGCAGCGACATCAAGAAGAACCTGGAGCGCGAGGTCAAGTTCCGCGTGCAGGCCAAGAACAAGGCCGCCGTGATGGACGCGCTGGTCAAGGCCGCCGAGCTGGATCTGCCCAAGGCGCTGGTGGAAGACGAAGTCGCCCGCATGACCGAAGGCGCCCGCGCCGACCTCAAGCAGCGCGGCATCAAGGACGCCGACAAGGCTCCCATCCCCGCTGAAATCTTCGTGCCCCAGGCCGAGAAGCGCGTGCGCCTGGGTCTGGTCGTGGCCGAGCTGGTGCGTGCCAACAACCTGCAAGCCAAGCCGGAGCAACTGCAGGCGCACATCGAAGAGATGGCGCAGAGCTACGAGAACCCCGCCGAGGTGGTGCGCTGGTACCTCAGCGACCGCCAGCGCATGGCTGAGGTCGAGGCCGTGGTGATCGAAAACAACGTCACCGAGTTCGTCCTGGGCCAGGCCAAGGTCACCGACAAGGCGCTGCCGTTCGAGGAGCTGATGGCCGGCTAAGGCCTTGCTTTCAGAGGGCCGCAGGGCGCCGCGCCGCAAGGCCGGCGCCCTTGTTTTCTTCGCGACATAATCGTCGCGGAACCTCCCCTGTAAGGACAATCCTCATGAGTGCGCTGGATACGAACAATCTGGGCATGGTGCCCATCGTCATCGAACAGTCGGGTCGCGGCGAGCGGTCTTACGACATCTACAGCCGGATGCTGCGCGAGCGCGTGATCTTCCTGGTGGGGCCGGTGAACGACCAAACGGCCAACCTGGTGGTGGCGCAGCTGCTGTTCCTGGAAAGCGAGAACCCGGACAAGGACATCTCGCTCTACATCAACTCGCCGGGCGGCAGCGTGAGCGCGGGCATGTCGATCTACGACACGATGCAGTTCATCAAGCCGGACGTCTCGACACTTTGTATGGGTATTGCCGCCAGCATGGGCGCCTTCCTGCTGGCCGCCGGTGCCAAGGGCAAGCGCTTCTCGCTGCCCAACTCCAAGGTCATGATCCACCAGCCGCTGGGCGGCGCGCAGGGCCAAGCCACGGACATTGAGATCCACGCCCGTGAAATCCTCAAGACCCGCGAGCAGCTCAACCGCATCCTGGCCGAGCGCACCGGCCAGCCGCTCGAAAAAATCCAGGCCGACACCGAGCGCGACTACTTCATGTCCGCCGCCGAAGCCAAGGGTTATGGGCTGATTGATCAGGTTATTGATCGCCGGCCCTGAGCGGGCACGCGGCACGTCCCTCGACAGAGAGACAAGGGCGTGCGGCGTGTCTTCTTAAGCACCTTGGGCGACGGGGCTCTCCGCACACGGGGAGCCCCGTTTCTCATTGCACTATCATTGTCCCGACCCCCCAACGCGCATTTGCGACCCTCAATTCCATGGCCGACAAAAAAGGCGCTTCAAGCGAAAAGGTGCTGTATTGCTCGTTCTGCGGCAAGAGCCAGCACGAGGTAAAGAAGCTCATTGCCGGCCCCTCGGTGTTCATCTGCGACGAGTGCATCGAGCTGTGCAATGACATCATCCGCGACGAGGTGCCGCCCGAAGGCGCCGCCAAGTCCGCGAAGTCCGACCTGCCTACGCCGGGCGAAATCAAGACCAGCCTTGACCAATACGTGATTGGCCAGGAAGTGGCCAAGCGCACGCTGGCCGTGGCGGTCTACAACCACTACAAGCGCCTGAAGCACATGGGCAGCGGCAAGGAGGAGGTGGAGCTCAGCAAGAGCAACATCCTGCTCATTGGCCCGACCGGCTCGGGCAAGACGCTGCTGGCGCAGACGCTGGCGCGGCTGCTGAACGTGCCCTTCGTCATCGCTGACGCCACCACGCTCACCGAGGCGGGCTACGTGGGCGAGGACGTCGAAAACATCATTCAGAAGCTGCTGCAGAACTGCAATTACGACGTCGAGCGTGCGCAGCGCGGCATCGTCTACATCGACGAGATCGACAAGATCAGCCGCAAGGCCGACAACCCCAGCATCACCCGCGACGTTTCGGGCGAGGGCGTGCAGCAGGCGCTGCTCAAGCTCGTGGAAGGCACCATGGCCAGCGTGCCGCCGCAGGGTGGGCGCAAGCATCCGAACCAGGACTTCCTGCAGATCGACACGACCAACATCCTGTTCATCTGCGGCGGCGCCTTCGACGGGCTGGAGAAGGTGATCCAGAACCGCACCGAGAAGTCCGGCATCGGCTTCGCCGCCACCGTGCACAGCAAGAGCGAGAAGCGGGTCTCCGACCTGTTCCGCGAAGCCGAGCCGGAAGACCTGATCAAGTTCGGCTTGATTCCCGAACTGGTGGGCCGCCTGCCCGTGGTCGCCACGCTGGGCGAACTGACCGAGGACGCGCTGGTGCAGATCCTCACCGAGCCCAAGAACGCACTGCTCAAGCAGTACCAGCGTCTGTTCGGCATGGACGGTGTGGAGCTGGAAATCCGCCCCTCGGCGCTGTCGGCCATTGCACGCAAGGCATTGGCGCGCAAGACCGGCGCGCGCGGCCTGCGTTCCATCATGGAGCACGCGCTCATTGACACCATGTTCGACTTGCCCACGCTGGACGGCGTGGCCAAGGTCGTGGTCGATGAACACAACATTGAAGAGGGCGCCAAGCCGCTGCTCGTGTACCGCGAGCAAAAGGCCAGTGCCTGAGACAGCTCTCACGACGCTTTTTTCCAGACACGGCGGCGGCCGTTCCCGCTTGTAAATCAATGCTCGGGCCCCATGTGGGCCGGAGAAAGAGAGGAACCCATGTCAGGACATCCTGTATTGCCCGCCGACTCGACCACGCTGCCGCTGCTGCCGCTGCGCGATGTCGTGGTGTTTCCCCACATGGTGATCCCGCTGTTCGTGGGGCGGCCCAAGTCGATCAAGGCGCTGGAAGCGGCCATGGAGGCTGGGCGTCAGATCATGCTGGTGGCGCAGAAGGCTGCCGGCAAGGACGAGCCGAAGGCGGACGACATGTTCCAGATCGGCTGCGTCTCCAGCATCCTGCAGATGCTCAAGCTGCCTGACGGCACGGTGAAGGTACTGGTCGAGGGCACGCAGCGCGCCACGACCACGGAAATCACCGACAACGGCGACCACTTCGTGGCCGAGGTCAGCCCCATTCCGCCGGAAACCGACACCAAGCCTGAAGTCGAAGCCCTGCGCCGCGCCGTGACGCAGCAGTTCGACCAGTACGTCAAGCTCAACAAGAAGATCCCGCCGGAGATCCTGACCTCCATCGCGGGCATCGACGACGCCGGCCGCCTGGCCGACACCATCGCCGCGCACCTGCCGCTCAAGCTCGAAGCCAAGCAGTCGGTGCTGGACCTGCACGAAGTGGACAAGCGGCTGGAGAAGCTGCTGGAGCTGCTGGAGCACGAGGTCGACATCCTGCAGGTGGAAAAGCGCATCCGCGGCCGCGTCAAGCGCCAGATGGAGAAGAGCCAGCGCGAGTACTACCTCAACGAGCAGGTCAAGGCCATCCAGAAGGAACTCGGCGACGGCGAGGAAGGTGCCGACATCGAGGAGCTGGAGAAGAAGGTCATCGCGGCCAAGATGCCCAAGGAGGCCCGCAAGAAGGCCGACAGCGAGGTCAAGAAGCTCAAGCTCATGTCGCCCATGTCGGCCGAGGCCACCGTGGTGCGCAACTACATCGACACGCTGATCAACCTGCCCTGGGCCAAGAAGACCAAGATCAAGCACGACCTGGCACATGCCGAGGAGGTGCTCAACGAGGACCACTACGGCCTGGAGAAGGTCAAGGACCGCATCCTCGAATACCTCGCGGTGCAGCAGCGCGTGGACAAGGTCAAGGCGCCCATCCTGTGCCTGGTCGGCCCCCCGGGCGTTGGCAAGACCTCGCTGGGCCAGAGCGTGGCCCGCGCCACGGGTCGCAAGTTCGTTCGCATGGCGCTGGGCGGCGTGCGTGACGAAGCCGAGATCCGTGGCCACCGCCGCACCTACATCGGCTCCATGCCGGGCAAGGTGCTGCAGAGCCTGACCAAGGTCGGCACGCGCAATCCGCTGTTCCTGCTCGACGAGATCGACAAGCTGGGCATGGATTTCCGCGGCGACCCGTCGTCGGCCCTGCTGGAAGTGCTGGATCCTGAGCAGAACCACACCTTCAGCGACCACTACGTCGAGGTCGACTTCGACCTCTCGGACGTGATGTTCGTGGCGACTTCCAACTCCATGAACATCCCGCCCGCGCTGCTGGATCGCATGGAAGTGATCCGCCTGTCGGGCTACACCGAGGACGAGAAGCTCAACATCGCCCGCCGCTACCTGCTGCCCAAGCAGCAGAAGAACAACGGCGTGCGCGACGAAGAGATGGAAGTCACGGAAAGCGCCCTGCGCGGCATCGTGCGCTACTACACGCGTGAAGCCGGCGTGCGTTCGCTGGAGCGCGAGGTCTCTAAGATCTGCCGCAAGGTGGTCAAGGGCCTGCTGCTCAAGACCTACGAAGGCAAGGTCGTCGTGACCGAGGAAAACCTCCACGACTTCCTGGGCGTGCGCAAGTACGACTTCGGTCGCGCCGAGAAGAAGAACCAGGTGGGCCAAGTGGTCGGCCTGGCCTGGACGGAAGTGGGCGGCGATCTGCTGACCATCGAGTCGGTGGTGATGCCCGGCAAGGGCAACATCATCCGCACCGGCCAACTCGGCGACGTGATGAAGGAGTCGGTGGAAGCCGCACGCTCAGTGGTGCGCTCGCGTGCCCGCCGTCTGGGTATCAAGGATGAGATGTTCGAAAAGCGCGACATCCACATCCACGTGCCTGACGGCGCCACGCCCAAGGATGGTCCCAGCGCGGGCATCGCGATGACGACGGCCTTCGTCTCCTCGCTCACCGGTATCCCGGTGCGCGCGGACGTGGCGATGACCGGCGAGATCACGCTGCGCGGCGAGGTGACGGCCATCGGCGGACTCAAGGAAAAGCTGCTGGCCGCGCACCGCGGCGGCATCAAGACCGTGCTGATCCCCGAGGAAAACGTCAAAGACCTCCAGGACATCCCGGAGAACGTGAAGAACCAGCTCGAGATCGTCCCGGTCCGCTGGATTGACCGCGTGCTCGAAGTTGCCCTGGAAACGGCTCCGGAAGCGCTGCCCGACGAGGAACTGCCGGCAAAGGACGCCGCCAAGCCCGAGGCCGCTCCGGCGGCCACTGGCGAAGCGATCAAGCACTGAAAAAAGTGCTTGCGCAGTTCTAAAAATTTGGTCTATACTGCGAGTCTTCGCTGAGCAGCAATGTGAAGTGAAGACAACGCGGGAATAGCTCAGTTGGTAGAGCGCAACCTTGCCAAGGTTGAGGTCGCGAGTTCGAGCCTCGTTTCCCGCTCCATATACCGAAAAGGAAGCCCCGGCTTCCTTTTTTCATGCAGCGGCGCGGTAGCAAAGCGGTTATGCAGCGGATTGCAAATCCGTCCAGGGCGGTTCGACTCCGCCCCGCGCCTCCAAAGAACTCTAAATAAACCCAATCTTCAGCGGCCCCTTGTGGGCCGCTTTTCTTTTTTGGGTTCAAGTTCTCGACACGCTACGTCTTGATGCCTTGGCGTCCGTGGCGCTTGAGCGCTTCGGGTCCGCTTCAGAACATCCCTCGGTACAGCGCGCAGGAACGGCACAGGCTGGGCGATTCATGGGCCGCCGCGCAGGGCCATGGCCTCCTCGCCGTGCCAGCGGGCTTGAAGGCCATCGGAGGACGCAAACACGTCGCCGAAAGTGGCGCGGTCCGCACTGGCAGCCAGGCAGTAGGGCAGCATCTGCCCGGCCGCGGTGACGTAGAGCTGCTCCCAGGGCCAGTCACAGCGCGGGCCGCTCGATGTGCGCACCGCCCGCGTATGCAGCCGCATGCCCAACTGACGCTGTCCAGCCACACCGACAGCGCGCTCGGCCCGAATCCACGCAGCGCTGCGCCCGCGCGAGCGTCAGCAGCGTGAGATGGATGTTTGCCGACACCCGGATGCCCCGCGCCGCGGCCATCTCCACCATCGCCAAGAAGTGCGGATGCAGCATGTGGGCTCGCCCAGCCCTTGCAGATGCAGCTTCTGCAGCCCCGGTATCTCGTCCAGCGGGGCTGGTGTAGTACTCCAGGGACAGTTCCGCCACCGCGCCGCTCGGTCGGTGCGCCGGGAGCCGTTTTGCGGCAGGCCGGCAAAGGCGGTCGCCACACAGGTACCCGCATGTGCGCTGAGCCATCGGCCGCAACCGAACACGGCGTCATCGAGATGGAGGCGAAACCAGGCGTGCGGGCCTGTGTGCGCTGCAGCAAAAGCCTCGCTGCGTTGCGGCAATCACCACGCCCGTGTGTGGTGCGGGGCACGTTCGCAAGCAGGCGAGGACCTGCGTTCCCGGTCCGGGGTGAAACCTCAAGGCCCGGCTGCGGACCTGGGCCAACCCGTCCCAAGCACAATGCACGCTCCAGCAGGACAGCCGGGTGCCGCATCCGGCGCATGCCGTTTCGCGCCGGGAGTGGATGGCCCATGAAAACCTTGAGGCTTGGCTTGATCGCCCTGGCCGCCGTGCTGCCGGCCGTGGTGGCGGTGCCGGCTTGGGCCGACGTCAACGTGGGCGTCACGCTGTCCATCACCGGCCCGGCGGCCTCGCTGGGCGTTCCGGAGATGAACACCGTCGCGCTGCTGCCCACGGCCGTGGCCGGGCACAAGCTCAACTACATCGTCCTGGACGACGCCTCCGACCCCGCCACCGCCGCCGCCAACGCGCGCCGCCTGGTGGCCGAGCACAAGGTGGACGTGCTCATCGGCTCCACCACCGCGCCCAACTCGCTGGCCATGATGGACGTGGCCGCCGAGACGCAGACGCCCATGGTGTCGCTGGCGGCCAGCGCCCGCATCGTCGAGCCCATGGATGCCAAGCGGCGCTGGGTCTTCAAGACGGCGCAGAACGACATCGCCATGTCGCTGTCGATTGCCGAGCACATGGCGGCCCACGGCGTGGAGAACGTGGCCTTCATCGGCTTCAACGACGCCTACGGCGAGGGCTGGTTCCAGGAGTTCAGCCGCGCCGCAGCGCTCAAGCGCATCAAGATCGTGGCCAACGAGCGCTACGCGCGCACCGAAAGCCAGGTCGCGTCCCAGGTGCTGCGCATGCTGATGGCCAGGCCCGCCGCCGTGCTGATAGGCGCGGCCGGCCTGCCGGCGCTGGTGCCGCAAAAGGCGCTGCGCGACCGCGGCTACGCCGGCCGCATCTACCAGACGCACGGCGTGGCCAACGAGGATTTCATCCGCCTGGGCGGCAAGGACGTGGAAGGCACGCTGCTGCCGGCCGGTCCCGTGCTGGTGGCCGAGCAGCTGCCCGCCACGCACCCGGTCAAGAAGAGCGCCCTGGCCTACGTCGCGCTGTACGAGGCCGCGCACGGCAAGGGCAGCGTCTCCACTTTCGGCGCCCATGCCTGGGACGCCGGGCAACTTGTCGCCGCCGCCGTGCCCGTGGCGCTCAGGAAAGCCCAGCCGGGCAGCGCTGATTTCCGTGCCGCGTTGCGCGAGGCGCTGGAGGGCACGCACGAGCTGGCCGGCGCGCACGGCATCTTCAGCCTCTCGCCGCGCGACCACCTTGGGCTGGACCAGCGCGCGCGCGTGATGGTGCGCATCGAAAACGGCGCCTGGAAATACCTGCCGCCGGCCCCACCCTGAGCTTTGCCCTGGGTCGCCAGGGCCGCCGGCTTGCCCTTGCAAACCGGCGCACCGCGCCGCGAAGGCCCTCCGCAGCGTCTTTACGCTGCAGCAAAGGAGGCGCAGCGGCCGCGTCACAAGCGAAGGTCAAACTTCAAGGCGTGAAGCAATCAGTGATTCATTCCGCTGCGCTGCGGCGGGCCGCCGTGCTGGCCGCGGTGGCGCTGCTCTCCGGCTGCGCCGCCATCCGGCCGCCTGCCGGCACCGCCGCCGCGTCCCTTCCCACCGACGCCACCACCGCCGTGCAGCAGCACGCCGGTGGGGCGGCGTCACCGGCGGCCACGGCCTCCTGGTGGGCCCAGTTCGGCGATCCGCTGCTGCCCGGCCTGGTGCAAGAGGCGTTGCAGGCCAGCCCGCAGGTCACGTCCGCGCAAGCGACGCTGCGGCAGGCGCGCGCTCTGCGCGACCTCGCGGCGGCGGGGCTGGTTCCCAACGTCGGCACCTCGGCGTCGGCCGGCCGCAACCGCGCCCGCAACGTGAGCAGCAACCAGTTCCAGGCCGGCTTCGATGCGGGCTGGGAGCCTGACCTCTTCGGCCGCACCCGCGCCGGCGTGGCCGCGGCGGAAGAAGACGCCGCCGCCAGCGCGCTGTCGCTGGCCGACGTGCAGGTGTCGCTGGCGGCCGAGGTCGCCGTGGATCTCATCACCCTGCGCGGCCTGCAGGCGCGGCTGGCCATCGCCCAGGCCAACCTGGCCAGCCAGCAGGAAACCAGCCAGATCGCGCAATGGCGGCTGCAGGCCGGCCTGGCCACCTCGCTGGAGGCCGAGCAGGCCCGCGCCGCGGCCGAGCAGACGCAGGCGCAGATTCCGTCGCTGCAGCTCGCCATCGCTCAATACGCCAGCGCCCTGGCCGTGCTCACCGGCCGCCCGCCGGCTGAAGCCCAAGCGGAGCAGCTCACCCCCCTGGCGGCCATTCCCAAGGCCCCGGATGCGCTTGCGCAAAGCCTGCCCACCGACACCCTGCGCCAGCGCCCCGACGTGCGTGCGGCCGAGGCGCGGGTGCGGGCGGCGCTGGCCCGCGTGACGCAGGCCGACGCGGCGCGCTATCCCAGCTTCAACCTCAGCGGCTCGCTGGGCCTGAGCGCGCTCACCGTGGGCGGCCTGACCGGCCCCGGCGCCGTGGTCAGCTCGCTGCTGGCCAGCCTGTCGCTGCCGCTGTTCGACGGTGGCGCCATCAACGCCCAAGTGCGCGCGCAGGACGCCGCGGCGCAGCAGACCGCGGCCACGCTGCAGTCCGTGGCGCTCAATGCGCTCAAGGAGGTGGAGGACGCCCTCGTGGAGCTGCGCAGCAGCCGCGAGCGCCAGGCCACGCTCATGCGCGCGGCCGAGGCCGCCTCCAACGCCGCGCTGCTGGCCACCCAGCAATACGGCGGCGGCCTGGTGGACTTCCAGACCGTGCTGCAGACCCAGCGCACCCAGCTTGCCCTGCAGGACAGCCTGGCCAGTGCGCAGGCCGACGCCGCCGTGGCCCATGTGCGCCTCTACAAGGCCCTGGGCGGCGGCTGGCAGCCGGACGCCACCTCGACGGCGACGGCCACGCCCTGAACCACAGCCCGCCGGCCGCACCGTGCCTGAAGCTCCCGAGCCCGCCCGCCCTCGAATCGAACCCACGCCATGAAGTCCAAAGACACCGCCCCCGAACTCGAAGCGCTGCTGGGCCCCGACGCCAAGCCGCGCGCCTGGTGGCGCCGCAAGACCCCCTGGTTCACGGCCGCGCTGCTGGCCGCCGCCGTGGCCGGCGGCATGGCCTACCGCGCGCGCCAGGCGCAGGACGCCGCGCCCGTGTACGTCACCGAGCCGGTGACGCAAGGCGACCTGAACCTCAGCGTCAGCGCCAACGGCACCCTCCAGCCCACGCGCACCGTCAACATCGGCTCCGAAATGTCGGGCACCGTCGCGCGCGTGCTGGTGGACGTGAACGACCAGGTCAAGAAGGGGCAGGTGCTGGTCGAGCTGGACCAGACGCGCCTGGCGGGCCAACTGGAGCGCTCGCGGGCGACGCTGGCCTCCAACCGCGCCAAGGTGACGCAGGTGGAGGCCACGCTCAAGGAGGCGCAGGCGCAGTTGGGCCGCTTCGAGGAGGTGGCGCGGCTGTCCGGCGGCAAGGTGCCCTCGCAATCCGAGCTGGACACCGCCCGCGCCACCGTGCAGCGCGCGCAGGCCGACCTCTTGGCCGCCCGCGCCGCCGTCACGGACGCGCAGGCGCAGGTGCTCATCGACGAAACCAACCTGGCCAAGACGTCGATACGCGCGCCCATCGACGGCGTCATCCTCACCCGCTCGGTGGACCCCGGCAACGCCGTGGCCGCCTCGCTGCAGGCCGTGACGCTGTTCACCCTGGCCGAGAACCTGCAGCACATGCGGCTGCAGGTGAACGTGGACGAGGCCGACGTGGGCTCGCTGCAGGTGGGCCAGAAGGCCGACTTCAGCGTCAGCGCCTGGCCGCAGCGCCGCTACCCGGCCACCGTCACCCGCGTGGCCTACGGCTCCACCACCACCGACAACGTCGTCACCTACCCGACGCTGCTGGAAGTGGAGAACGAAGACCTGTCGCTGCGCCCGGGCATGACGGCCACCGCCACCATCCACAGCGATCCGCGCCGCAACGTGCTGCTGGTGCCCAACCAGGCGCTGCGCTTCACCCCGGCCTCGGCCGCCGCGCCGCAGGACGGCGCCGGGCCCGGCGGCGGTGGTGGTGGCGTGGCCGGCGTGCTCATGCCGCGCATGCCGCGCGGCGCGCGCAAGCAGGCCGGCGACGCCACCGGGGGCGGCGGCACCAAGACCTTGTGGCTGCTGCAGGACGGCCGCCCAACTGCCGTGGCTGTGAGCACCGGCGCCAGCGACGGCCGCCGCACCGAGGTGCGCGGCGAGGGTATCCGAGCCGGCCTGCCCGTGATCGTGGACCAGCGCTCCGGCAAGCCGCGATGAGCGCGTCCGCTTCACCCGCGGCGGCTGGCGTGCCGGCCTCCACCACGGAGCGCATGCCGCTCATCCGGCTGCGCGGCATCACCAAGCGCTATGGCCAGGGGCAGGCCGCCTTCCTGGCGCTCAAGGGCGTGGACCTGGACATCGGCGAGGGCGAGTTCGTTGCCGTCATGGGGCCGAGCGGCTCCGGCAAGAGCACGGTGATGAACCTGCTGGGCTGCCTGGACGTGCCCACCAGCGGCCAGTACTTCTTCCGCGGCGTGCCGGTTCATGAGCTGAGCCGCGACCAGCGCGCCCGCCTGCGCCGCGAGCAGCTCGGCTTCGTCTTCCAAGGTTTTAATTTGCTGGCCCGCACGTCGGCCTTGGAAAACGTGGAGTTGCCTTTGCTTTATCGCGGCACGCCGGCCAAGGAGCGGCGGCGGCTGGCGCTGGAGTCACTGGACACCGTGGGCCTGGCGCAATGGGCCACGCACACGCCCGGCGAGCTCTCCGGCGGCCAGCAGCAGCGCGTGGCCATCGCCCGCGCGCTGGTCACGCATCCCAAGGTGCTGCTGGCCGACGAGCCCACGGGCAACCTGGACACGCAGCGCAGCCGCGAAATCATGGAGCTGCTGTGGCGGCTCAACAGCGAGCGCGGCATCACCGTGCTCATGGTCACGCACGAGAGCGACATGGCGGCCTACGCGCGCCGCATCGTCCGCTTCGTGGACGGGCTGGTGGACAGCGACGAACGCAACCTGCACCCGGCGGGCGAGGGCGGCGCCGCCCAGCCCGTGGCCGCACAGGGAGGGGCGCACTGATGCTTTGGAACAGCCTGCTGCTGGCGCTGCGCGAGATCCGTCGCCACCTGCTGCGCAGCTTTCTCACCATCCTGGGCATCGTCATCGGCGTGAGCGCCGTCATCACCATGGTGACGCTGGGCAAGGGCGCCACGCAGGCGGTGCAGGACCAGATCACCAGCTTGGGCACCAATTTGCTCATGGTGCGGCCGGGCCAGCGCCTGGGCCCGGGCGCCTCCGGCGCCGGCGCGCCCAGCTTCACCGTGGAGGACGTGCAGGCCATACGCACGCAGATCGGCGGCGTGGCCGCGGTGGCGCCCGAGGTGCGCTCCGGCGTGACGGTGGTGGCCAATGGCCGCAACTGGGCCACCAGCGTCACGGGCACCACCAGCGACTACTTCTTCACCAACAACTGGACGATTGGCGCGGGCCGCGGCTTCGAGGACGCCGAGGAGCGGGCCGGCGCCGCCGTGTGCCTGATTGGCGAGACCGTGCGCCGCGAGCTGTTCGCCGCCGACGCCGCGTCGGTGCTGGGCCAGCGGCTGCGCGTGAAGCAGTTCAGTTGCGACGTGGTGGGCGTGCTGGCCTCCAAGGGGCAGGGCGCCATGGGCAACGACCAGGACGACGTGGTGATCATGCCGCTGGCCACCGTGCAGCGCCGCGTGACGGGCAGCACGCGGGTGCAGACCATCCTGATCTCCATGGCCGAGGGCAGCGACGCCGAGCGCGTGAAGGCCGGCATACGCGACCTGCTGCGCGAGCGCCGCAAGCTCGCCGCCGCCGACGAGGACAATTTCAACGTGCTGGACACCGCGCAGCTCGCGCAGACCTTCTCCAGCACCACGCGCGTGATGACGATGCTGCTGGGCGCCGTGGCGGCGGTGAGCCTGCTGGTGGGCGGCATCGGGATCATGAACATCATGCTGGTGAGCGTGACCGAGCGCACGCGCGAGATCGGCGTGCGGCTGGCCATTGGCGCGCTGGAGGCCGAGGTGCTGCTGCAGTTCCTGATCGAGGCCGTGGCGCTGGCCGCGCTCGGCGGCGTGGTGGGCATCGTGCTGGCGGCCATCTTCTCCATCACCGGCTCGCGGCTGATGGACGTGCCCTACCAGTTCGACGTGCCCATCAACGTGCTGGCTTTCCTGTTCTCGGCGGGCATAGGCGTGCTGTTCGGCTACTTCCCGGCCCGGCGCGCGGCGCGGCTGGACCCGATCGAGGCGTTGCGGCACGAGTGAGCGGCGGGCGTGCGCGCCGGGGCGGGCGCGTCGTTTGCCTAAGCGCGGTCGCGGCCCCTTGAGACGACCGCCTGCCCATGAACGACCGCCCAACCGACACCGCCATCACCCCCCGCCCCGCGAAGTCCGAGATCAACCGCACACGCAGCAGCGCGCTGGAGTACCGCAGCCTGCTGTGGCTGCTGGTGCTCATCACGCTGGCCTTCGGCTGGATCCTGCTGCCCTATTACGGCGCGGTGTTCTGGGCCGTGGTGACGGCCATCCTGTTCGCCTCGGTGCAGCGGCGCATTCGCAAGAACCTGCGCGGGCGCGCCAACGTGGCGTCGCTGCTGACGCTGCTGATCGTGCTGGTCATCGTCGTCCTGCCGCTGGCCGTCGTCAGCTCCATGCTGGTGCAGGAGGCCATGTCGGTGGTGGAGCGCGTGCAGAGCGGCGACATCAACTTCACGCGCTACGCCGAGCAGATTTATGCGGCGCTGCCGGCCTGGCTCACGGGGCTGCTGGAGCGCTTCGGCCTGGCCGACCTGGCCGGGCTCAAGTCCGTGCTGGGGCAGCGGCTGACGCAGGCCACGCAGACGCTGGCCACGCACGCGGTGAGCTTCGGCCAGGACACGTTCAACTTCGTCATCGCCTTCGGCGTGATGCTGTACCTGCTGTTCTTCCTGCTGCGCGACGGCAACGTGCTGGCGGCGCGGGTGCGCAAGGCCATCCCGCTGGCCGAGGACGACAAGCGCGAGCTGCTCTCGCGCTTTGCCGCGGTGATACGCGCCACGGTCAAGGGCAACATCGTCGTGGCCGTGGTGCAGGGCGGCCTGGGCAGCCTGGCCTTCTGGTTCCTGGGCATCCACGGCGCGCTGCTGTGGGGCGTGGTGATGGCGGTGCTGTCGCTGCTGCCGGCCGTGGGCGCGGCCATGGTGTGGGGGCCGGTGGCCGTCTACCTCATGGTCACGGGCGCGATGCTCAAGGGCGTGGGCCTGGTCGTGTGGGGCGTGGTCGTGATCGGCCTGGTGGACAACGTGCTGCGGCCCATCCTGGTGGGCAAGGACACCAAGATGCCCGACTACCTGGTGCTGATCTCGACGCTCGGCGGGCTGGCGGTGTTTGGGCTCAACGGCTTCGTGCTGGGGCCCCTCATCGCCGCGCTCTTCATGGCGGCCTGGGACATCTTCATCGAGCGGCGCGAGCAGGCGTCGCGCTGAAGCGTCCGCGCCCGCTGGGTGTGCCGCCGTGCCGGACTGCACGGCGCGCCGCTGCGCGTGCAGGGCCTTGGCGGCGCGAGCCGTCGCGAAAGCCGCACAGCACTTAGACTCCCGCGCCCTGCGCGCTGACGGCGCGTGCATATGTTTGAGCAGTAAGGAGTCGATGGTGATGGTTGGGACGGTGTGGCACGCGGCGGCAGCCGGGTTCGAGGCGGCGCGGCGACTGGTGAACGTCCCGCCCGCGCATCGCGCCCGCAACCTGCACGGCCATGGCTTCCAGGTGCGCGTGCGCGGCGAGCTGCCCGGCGATTGGGCGGGCTTTCCCGGCGGCGAGGTGCAGCGCCTGTCCGACGAGCTGCGCGACGTGGCCGCCATGCTGGACTTCCGGCTGCTCAACGAAGTGATAGACGAACCCAGCGACGAGCGCCTGGCGCGCTGGTTCAGCGGCCAGATGGGCCTGCCGCTGGAAGTGGGCGTGCAAAGCATGGCCGACCGCGGCGTGGACCTGGACGGCACCGGCCGCGCCCATGCCTGGCGCCGCTACGCCTTCCATGCCGCGCACCGCCTGCCCAACGTGCCGGAAGGCCACAAGTGCGGCCGCATGCACGGCCACGGCTTCGAGGCGCTCATCCACGCCCACGGCGCCACGCACGAGCAGCTCGATGCCGCCTGGGCGCCCGTGCAGCTCCAGTTGCACATGAACTGCCTGAACGAGCTGGACGGGCTGGAGAACCCGACCAGCGAAATGCTCTCCAGCTGGATCTGGTCGCGCATGGCCCCCGTGCTGCCGGGCCTGGCCAACGTGACGGTGTTCGAGACCGCCTCCTGCGGCGCCTGCCACGACGGCCGCCACTGGCGCACCTGGAAGGATTTCACCCTGGACAGCGCGCTGCAGTTGAAGCGCGCGCCCGAGGGCAGCCCGCTGCGCCGCCTGCACGGCCACACCTACTTGCTGCGCCTGCACCTGGAAGCGCCGCTGGACGAGGTGATGGGCTGGACGCTGGACTTCGGCGACGTGAAGCGCCTGTTCGACCCCGTCTTCCGCATGCTGGACCACCACCCGCTGCACGAGCGCGCCGACCTGGCCGACTGCGATGCCGCGACGCTCTCGCGCTGGGTGCTGGGCCAGGCACGCGAGCGCCTGCCGCAGGTCAACCGGGTGGATCTGCACGAGACAGCCGGCTGCGGCGCCACCGTGTACCTGGGCGCCGAGGCGCCGTCGCTGCCCATCTGAGGCGGGCGCAGCGGGACGAACGCATGAGCTACGCCGTCAAGGAAATCTTCTACACGCTGCAAGGCGAGGGCGCCCAAGCCGGCCGCGCGGCGGTGTTCTGCCGCTTTGCCGGCTGCAACCTGTGGAGCGGCCGCGAGCAGGACCGCGCCACGGCCGTGTGCCGCTTCTGCGACACGGATTTCGTCGGCACCGACGGCGCCGGCGGCGGCAAGTTCGCCGATGCCGCGGCCTTGGCCGACGCCGTGGCGGCGCAGTGGCCGGGCGGTGGCCGCCCGCTGGTGGTGTGCACCGGCGGCGAGCCGCTGCTGCAACTGGACGCGCCGCTGATAGCGGCGCTGCACGCGCGGGGTTTCGAGATCGCCGTGGAAACCAACGGCACGCAGCCCGCGCCGGCCGGCCTGGACTGGATTTGCGTGAGTCCCAAGGCCGACGCGCCGCTGGCGCTGGCGGCCGGGGACGAGCTGAAGCTGGTGTTTCCGCAGGTGGAAGCGATGCCGGAGCGCTTCGAGGGCCTGGCCTTCAAGCATTTCGTGTTGCAGCCCATGGACGGCCCGGATCGCGAGCGCAACACGCAGGCCGCGCTTCAGTACTGCCTGGAGCACCCGCAGTGGCGATTGGGGTTGCAGACGCACAAGCTGCTCAACATCCCCTGAGGAATGGCCCTTTCTTGCGGCGATAATGCGCGGCTTGCCAGCCGTGCCGACAAGAGCGCACGGCAGCCCGCCCGGGTGGCGAAATCGGTAGACGCAGCGGACTTAAAATCCGCCGCCGCTAAAACGGCTTACGGGTTCGAGTCCCGTCCCGGGCACCAAATCAAATCTTCTTCAAGCCGGTTCGCCGGGAGGCGCCCGGCGTTGGGCTGCGCCATTTATTTGATTTTCTGGGCGTTGGTGCCAATTTTTAAATTATTTTGAGAATTCAAAATTAATCGACTCTTGAATATATTTATTCAATTTCATTGGGCGCGATGGCCTGCCTTGATATTTAAAAAAACATTTTCCTTTTGCTCCCGGGACCATGGCTTGCCCGCTGCCGCCAAGGCATGCGCGGCTGATTTCAAAAGCCCGTGCCCCCTTTCAGCACAAGAGGAGACTTCTCATGAGCATTTCCCTCAACGGCCTGGCGAAAAGCCTGGGTGCCGTGACGCTTACCGCCATCCTCGCCTCCGCCGCCTGGGCCCAAAGCAGCACCACGGGCACTGCAGGCTCCACCACCGGCGCGGGCACCGCCGCCACCCCGGCGCAGCCCGTGGCCTCCGGCACCGCTGCCGGCGGCAACAAGGCGGCCAAGCCGCCTGTGGAAGAAAAGGCCGCCCAGGGTGCCGCCCCGGCCAAGAAGCCCGCCAAGTCCGGCACGCAGTCCGGTGCGGCCTCGGCGCCGGACATGGGCGCCAGCCGCTGAGCTGATTCCCCTCCGGCGTGGGCGGCGTGCAGGCGGGGCACACTCGCGGCCTCGTCTTGCCCTGCAACGCGGCTTCAGCCCAGGCGTTTGAAACGCCGGGCACCGGCCGCGGCCCGCGCCATGCCTTTGTTTCCTCAAGCCCTCCTGAACCCCGGCGTCCAAAAGCGCGAGGTTTTCGGCTGGGCCATGTACGACTTCGCCAACTCCGGCTACACGACGGTCGTCCTCACCGCCGTGTTCAACGCCTACTTCGTCGGCGTGGTCGCCGGCAACGCCGACTGGGCCACGCTGGCGTGGACGCTCACGGTGGCGGCGTCCAATGCGCTGCTCGTCCTGTTCATGCCGGCGCTGGGCGCCTGGAGCGACCTGCACGGCGCCAAGAAGAAGCTGCTGGCAGCCGCCACCGTCGGCTGCGTGCTGGGCTGCGCCATGCTGGCCGCCTGCGGCCGCGGCGACGTGGCGCTGGCCGTGGCGGCGGTGCTGGTCTCCAACGCCTGCTACGGCGTGGGCGAGTCGCTGATCGCCGCCTTCCTCCCCGAGCTGGCGCGGCGCGACGCCATGGGCCGCGTCTCCGGCTGGGGCTGGAGCTTCGGCTACTTCGGCGGCATGCTCACCCTGGGCCTGAGCCTGGCCTACGTGCTGTGGGCCCAGGCGCAAGGGCAGCGGGCCGAGCAGTTCGTCCCGGTGACCATGGCGATCACGGGCGTCCTCTACGCCGTCGCTTCGCTGGCGACGTTCATCCTGCTGCGCGAGCGGGCCCAGCCTCAGCAGGCCGCCGCGGACAGGGGCACGGGGGTGGTGGACTCGCTGCGCCGCCTGCGCGGCTCCTGGCAGGCCGCGCGCCGCTACCCGGACTTCGGCCGGCTGCTGGCCTGCACGGTGGCCTACCAGGCGGGCATTGCCGTGGTGGTGGCGCTGGCGGCGGTCTATGCCGAGCAGGCGCTGGGCTTCAAGCAGACGGAGACCATGGCGCTGATCTTCCTCGTGAACATCGCCTCGGCCCTGGGCGCCTTCGCCTTCGGCTACTGGCAGGACCGCGCCGGCCACAAGCGCACCCTGGGCTGGACGCTGGTGGGCTGGATCGCCATGACGCTCCTGGCCTGGGCCGCCACGGGGCCGGGCCTGTTCTGGTGCGCCGCCGTGCTGGCGGGGCTGTGCATGGGCTCCAGCCAGTCGGCCGGGCGCGCGCTGGTTGGGCTGCTCGCGCCGCCGCAGCGGCTGGCGGAATTCTTCGGCCTGTGGACGCTGGCGACCAGGCTGGCGGCCATCGCGGGACCGGTCACCTACGGGCTGGTGACCTGGGCCACCGGCGGCAACCACCGGCTGGCGATCGCGGCCACGGGGCTGTTCTTCGTCCTGGGGCTGGTGCTGCTGAAACCGCTGGATCTGCAGCGGGGGCAGGGGGCGGCCGCAGCTTGAGCGGCAATTCGGCCCGCCAGCGGGCCTCCTACAGGCACAGCCCAGCCATTGCCTTATGGCAACGACTTCGCCTCCACGTCCCACCCCAGCCAACGCCTGGCAAACGCGCTGAGCTGCCGCGGCTCCCCGCTGCTCCACAACTGCAGCGGCGGCAAATCGCCGGGCGAATCCGCCAGCCGTGCCGCCAGCGTGGCCGTGTGCCTCGCCACGGCTTCGGCCGTGTCCACCAGGGCCACGCCGGGTAAGGCCTCGCGGATCAGCGGGGCGGCGAAGGGGTAATGGGTGCAGCCCAGCACCACCACGTCGCAGCCGGCTTCGCGCAGCGGCGCGCTGTGGCGCTGCACCACCTCGCGCAGCTCGGCCGATTGCAGATCGCCGCGCTCGATCGCCAGCGCCAGCCCCGGGCAGGCCTGCAGGTGCACGGCCGCGTGCGTGGGCTGCGCGGCCAGCAGGCGCTGGAACTTGCGGCTGGACAGCGTCCCGGTGGTCGCCATCACGCCCACGTGCCCGCTGCGCGTGAGCGCCACGGCCGGCTTCACCCCCGGCTCTATGCCCACGATGGGCGTCTCGGCATGCGCTTGCCGCAGCGCTTCCACCGCGGCGGCCGTGGCCGTGTTGCAGGCCACCACCAGCATCTGCGCCCCTTGCGAGAGCAGAAAAGCCGCGATGTGCAGGGCGCGTTCGACCACGAAGGCCTCGGTGCGCTCGCCGTAGGGCGCGTGGCCGCTGTCGGCCACGTAGAGCAGCCGCGCGGCGGGCAGCGCCGTGCGCAGCGCCGGCAAAACCGACAGGCCGCCGACGCCGGAGTCGAAGACGCCGATGCAGCAGCCGGCGCGGGGAGCAGGGTTCATGGCGGCGGCAGTGTAGCGGTGCCCACCCTTGCGCCCGGGCGCGGTGCGAGGCCCACTCTAAAATCCGCCGTCAAGCCTCAAACATTCAGACAGGAGCGCACATGAAGCTGCTGGTGCCCGTGAAGCGGGTGGTGGACTACAACGTAAAGGTGCGGGTGAAGTCCGACGGGACGGGCATGGACCTCGCCGGCGTCAAGATGAGCATGAACCCCTTCGACGAAATCGCCGTCGAAGAGGCCGTGCGCCTGAAGGAAAAGGGCGTCGCCACGGAAATCATCGCCGTCTCCTGCGGCGTCACCCAGTGCCAGGAGACGCTGCGCACGGCC
>NZ_BCTC01000011.1 GCF_001571085.1 Azohydromonas lata NBRC 102462 | reverse complement strand
GGCTTCGCCGTGGTGGCCGGCGAGGTGCGCACCCTGGCGCAGCGCAGCGCCACGGCGGCCAAGGAGATCAAGGGCCTGATCACCGACAGCGTCAGCCGCGTGGACCAGGGCTCGGCCCTGGCCGACCAGGCCGGCCACACCATGGAAGAAGTCGTGGCCGCCATCAAGCGCGTCACCGACCTCGTGGGCGAGATCAGCCACGCCAGCGTCGAGCAAAGCCAGGGCGTGGCCCAGGTGGCCGAAGCCGTCAGCGGCATGGACCGCGCCACGCAGCAGAACGCCGCGCTGGTGGAGGACAGCGCCGCCGCCGCCGAGCGGCTGCGCACCCAGGCCCAGCACCTGGTGGAGGCGGTGGCGGTGTTCCGCCTGGACGGCGGCGCGCAGTCCTTCGCCTACGGCGCGCCCACGGCCCCGGCGGCGGCCTACACGCCCATGGCGCCCTCCACGACGCCATACGCGACCAAGGCCAGGCCGGACGCGCCGGCACCCCGAGCCTCCCGCCTGGCCCCGCCCGCGCAGCCTGCCCTGCCGGCCGGCCGCGACACGCCGTCGCCCCGCGCCATGCAAAGCGACGACAGCGCGGAGTGGACCTCGTTCTGACCCCGGCCGCCGCCTGAGCCCCGGCCCGCCGGGCCGCAGCACCGCCAGCCCCCGCCGCCAGCACGGCTACGGAGCTGGCGGTTTTTTTTCGTCTCATGCGCATCTCATGCACACAGAAAATCCAGGCATGAAAACATCAGACATTTGTCAAGAGGGAAAACACAAGTGTTACTAAGGTTGATGTAAAGTTATGTGACTAGATTGCATCGGATCGCACGCACCCCCGTTGCATCCCATGAAACTCGTGAACTTCCGCATTGGCCAGCGCTTGGCCGCCGCTTTTGGCGTGATCGTGGCCATGGCGCTGGCTTCAGCCGCGCTGGGCGTCCACCAGCTCGCCCGCATACAGGACAACCTGGACCGCGTCGTCGAGGACAGCAACGTGAAGATCGCGCTGTCGCACGAGATGAACGACGCCATCCACCGGGTGCTGCGCTCCATGCGCACGCTCATGCTGCTGGAGGACAAGGCCGCCGTGGAGGCCGAGGTGACGCGCATCGCCGAGTACCGCAGCGCCTACGACGCGGCACGCCAGGCGCTGGACGCGCTGCCCGCCGACGAGGAGATCAAGGCCCGCTTCGCGCAGGTGGACGAGGCGCGCAACGCCACGCGCGGCATCAACACCCAGGTGGTGCAACTGGCGCTGGCCGGCCAGCGCCAGGAGGCCCTGGCGCTGCTGCTGACCGAGTCGCAGCCGCGCACGCAGCGCTGGCAGGACCTGCTGCAGGACAGCATCCGGCTGCAGGAGGCGGCCAATGCGCAGAGCAACGCCCAGGCGCGCGAGGCCTACGCCTGGGCGCGCAACGAGCTCGTGAGCGGCGCGCTGCTGATGCTGGCGGCCTCGGTGCTGCTGGCCTGGCGCATCACGCGCTCCATCACCGTGCCGCTGCGCCGCGCCTGCGAAGTGGCGCTGCGCGTGGCCGAGGGTGACCTGACCCAGGGCGTGCGGGCCGAGGGCCGCGACGAGGCCGCGCAGCTCCTGGGCGCGCTGGCCGTCATGGAGGATCGCCTCACCAGCACCGTGGCCCACGTGCGGCGCAACGCCGAGGGCGTGGCCACGGCCAGCGCCCAGATCTCGCAGGGCAACCTGGACCTGAGCCAGCGCACCGAGGAGCAGGCCTCCTCGCTGCAGCAGACCGCCGCCTCCATGGACCAGCTCGGCGGCGCCGTGCGCCACAACGCCGACACCGCGCAGCAGGCCAACCAGCTCGCGCAGGGCGCCTCGGACGTCGCCGTCCAGGGCGGCCAGGTCGTGGCGAAGGTGGTGGACACCATGCGCGGCATCGAGGAGAGCTCGCGCCGCATCGCCGACATCATCGGCGTCATCGACGGCATCGCCTTCCAGACCAACATCCTCGCGCTCAACGCCGCGGTGGAAGCGGCACGCGCCGGCGAGGCCGGCCGCGGCTTCGCCGTGGTGGCCGGCGAGGTGCGCGCCCTGGCGCAGCGCAGCGCGGGGGCCGCGCGCGAGATCAAGGACCTCATCGGCGTGAGCGTGCAGCGCGTGGGCGAAGGCTCGGCGCTGGCCGACCAGGCCGGGCAGACCATGCAGGACGTGGTCAGCGCCATCAAGCGCGTGACGGACCTCATGGGCGAGATCAGCCACGCCAGCCTGGAGCAAAGCCAGGGCGTGTCCCAGGTCGGCGAGGCCGTGGGCCAGATGGACCGCGTCACGCAGCAGAACGCCGCGCTGGTGGAGGAAAGCGCCGCCGCGGCCCAAAGCCTGAGCTCGCAGGCGCAGCGCCTGGTGGAGGCGGTGGCGGTGTTCCGCCTGGCGCAGCACGCACCGGCGCTGGCGGCGGCCTGAGCCGCCGGCGCGGCCCCGCGCGGGCCGCGCCGAACGCCTCAGCGCGGCACGACGAAGGTGGTCTTTTCGCTCACGGCCTGCCGGCTGCCGTCCGGCAGCAGCCGCGAGACTTCGATCACCACGGGGCTGGAGCGGCCCTGCCGCTGCATCGCCTCTTCGGCCGGCAGCTGCAGCCGCAGCGGCAGCGAGCCGATCTGCGCGGGCGCCACCTCCAGCTCGGCCGGGCCCACCAGCATGAGGCCGGGCAGCCCGCTGGCGCTCACGCTGAAGCGGCCCGCGCTCTCGGAGCCGTTCATGAGCTGCAGCCGGTAGACGTTCTCCACGCGGCCGTCCTCGACCTGGCGGGCCAGGATGTTGCGGTCCTTGATCAGGTCCACGTGGAAGGGGCTGCGCAGCGCCAGGCTGGCCACGAAGGCGATGCCCACGGCCCCCAGCAGCGCGCCGTAGATGAGCACGCGCGCTCGCAGCACGCGCTTGAACATCTGCCCGCGCGAGAGCTTTTGCGTCACGCCGTTCTCGGTGGAGTAGCGGATGAGCCCCTTGGCGTAGCCCATCTTGTCCATCACGCCGTCGCAGACGTCGATGCACGCGGCGCAGCCAATGCACTCGGCCTGCAGCCCGTTGCGGATGTCAATGCCCGTTGGGCAGACCTGCACGCACAGCCCGCAGTCGATGCAGGAGCCCAGGCCCATGGCCTTGGGGTCGGCCTTCTTGGAGCGCGAGCCGCGCGGGTCGCCCCGGCCCGCGTCGTAGGTGATGATCATCGAGTCGCGGTCGATGAGCGCGCTCTGGAAGCGGGCGTAGGGGCACATGTAGCTGCACACCTGCTCGCGCATGAAGCCGGCGTTGCCCCAGGTGGCAAAGCCGTAGAACAGCACCCAGAACGCCTCCCAGCCCGTGAGGCTGGCCGTGGCCAGCTCGGCCGCGAGCGTGCGTATGGGCGTGAAGTAGCCGACGAAGGTGAACCCGGTGACGAGGGCGATGGCAATCCAGGCCACGTGCTTGCTGCCCTTGCGCAGCAGCTTCTGGCCGCTCCAGGGCGCCTTGTCCAGCTTCATGCGGGCGATGCGGTCGCCCTCGGCCTTGCGCTCCACCCACATGAAGATCTGCGTGTAGACCGACTGCGGGCAGGCGTAGCCGCACCACAGCCGCCCGGCCACGGCGGTGAAGAAGAACAGGCCCAGGGCCGAGAGCACCAGCAGCGCGGTGAGGTAGATGAGGTCCTGCGGATGCAGCACCAGGCCGAAGAGGAAGAAGCGGCGCTGCTCCAGGTCGAACAGCAGGGCCTGGCGGCCGTTCCACTGCAGCCAGGGCGCGCCGTAGAAGAAGAGCTGCGTGAGCCACACCATCACCCAGCGCCAGCGCGCAAACCAGCCGTCCACGGACTTGGGATAGATCTTGGCCTGCTTCTGGAAGAGGGACGCCGGCTGTATCGGAATGACGGTGGGGCTCTTGCTCACGGGGACTGCCTTCAGAGATGCGCGCGCAATGTATCTTTGTATGGATGCCGCAGCGTCCCGCCCGGCGTTGCGCGCACCGCGGCGGCGTGACGACTTGCCGCCCGCCCGGCGGCAAAGGCACTAGTGCGAAAGAACTAGCCCGGCACGGGCACGGCCGGGAGGGCGCGCACCAGGCGTATGGGCTGCGGCGCGGCGGCACCGGTGCCGGGCAGCACGTCGGCCAGGCAATGGGCGTCCAGGTGCTGCATGAAGCGCTGCAGCGCGCCGTCGAGCACGCCGGTGAGCGCGCAGCGGCCGTGCAGCAGGCAACCCGACGGCGCCTCGGCCGCGGCCGCGTCCAGGCACTCGACCAGGGCGAAGTCGCTTTCCATGCAGCGCACCACGGCGCCCAGCGGGATGTCCTGCGGCGGCCTGGCCAAGCGCATGCCGCCGCCCTTGCCGCGCACGGTCTCCAGCCAGCCGCCCAGGGCCAGGCGGTGCGTGACCTTCATGAGGTGGGCTTCGGAGATGCCGTAGGCGCGCGCCACCTCGGCAATGGTGCAAAGGCGGTTCGGGTTCTGCGCCACGTGCAGCAGCAGCCGCAGGGCGTAATCGGTCATGGCGGTCAGTCGCATGGCGTCATCCTGCCTTGCCGTCCAGGCGCGCGCGGGTGAGCGCGCTCCAGTAGCGCACGGCGTAGAGGCCGAAGCCCGCGCTCCACAGCGCGGCCGAGCACCACAGCGCGTGCACGTACAGCGCCGGCCACAGCAGCGGCAGGCCCACGCGCACGGCGCCGGCGGCCAGCACCAGCGCGTAGCAGGCGACGTCGAAGCGGTCGGCCCGCAGCGCGCGCCCGGTGTGGCCGCGGGCGGTGCGGGTCATCATGGCGATGGTCAGGCCGCCGATGGCGCCCACCGTGAGCGCGTGCGTGGCGAAGGTGCTGGGCAGCAGGTCCAGCGCCGTGGCCGCGCGCAGCGCCAGGTGCAGCGGAATCCACAGGTAGGCCGCGTGCAGCGCCCACACCAGCGGCACGCGCCGGGTCAACAGCGGCTGCCACAGCAGCAGCCGCGCGCCGTGCAGCAGCGCGGCGGCCGCGGCGATGGCGAACACCGCCACGCCGGAGAGGCCCAGCGCATCGGCCGCCAGCAGCGCCAGCAGCGTGCCCAGGGCGCCCTGCTCCACACGCGGATGGCGCACGGCCTTCACGCCCGGCACGCCGTTGTTGGTGAACATCGGGATCACCCGGCCGCCCATGACGGCCATCATGAACAGCACCACGTCCAGCGCCACCTGTATGCCGGCCCAACCCGGCAGCGGGCTGAAGCCCAGCCGCTCGGCGTGCACCAGGCCCGCGCCCAGCGCCATCACCACCAGCAGGGCAGCGAAAAAGTAATTGCGCTGGTTCTTGCCGCGGCGCAGCGCCTGGAACAGCGCCCAGGCCGACAGCAATGGGAAAGCCACGTTGGCCACCGCCGCGGCCCAGGCCCAGGGCGTGAGCAGCAGCACGCGGGCGGCCAGCCACAGCGCGGCCAGCGCCATGAGGCCCGCGCCGCTGGGCGTGTCCTGCCCCGCCCAATTGCGCCCGGCGGTGAAGAGAAAGCCCACCACCACGGCCAGCGTGAAGCCGAACACCATCTCGTGCGCGTGCCACAGCGGCCCGGGCAGGTAGGGGTGCGGCAGCAGCCCCGTGGACTGCAGCGCCCACAGCGCGATGGACAGCGCCGCGAACGCGCTGGCCAGCAGGTAGAAGGGCCGGAAGCCCAGCGCCCACAGGGCGAAGCCGGGCGGACGCGGCGCGGGCGCGGCGCCGCGCGGCGCCTGCTCCAGTTGCATGATCCTCTTCATGAGCGGGCTCTTTCCATGGCGCGCCAGCGCAGCGCGGCGCGCACCATCACCAGGGCGAACAGCGCCATGGCCATTGCGTTGAGCACGGCGCCCGTTGGGCGCCATGCGGGGCCGGCCAGGCGCAGCACGAGCGAGGCGTGCAGCAGCGCCAGCGGCAGGTAGAAGGCGGCATCGAACTGCACCTTGATGCGCGCCACGGCGGGCAGGATCACGGGGGCATGCCCCATGACCATGCAGAAGATGAACCCCAGGCCCAGCGCGTGCAGCGCCGCGTCGCGGCTGGCCCAGCCCAGCGACAGGCCCAGCCAGGCCACGCCGGCCACGGCCAGCCAGGCGTAGCCGCCCAGCAGGCACAGCGCCATGTAGCGGGTGAGCCCCTTGGCGCGCACCGTCTGGCGCGCGATGTCGAAGCTCATGAACCACAGCGCCAGCGCCACCAGCGCCACGCCGAAGAGCGCGCTCCACAGCGCGGCGCCGGCCAGCAGCGCGCACAGCACGGCCACCAGCAGGGGCTGCGCCGCGGCACGGCGGCGCATGAGCCGCGTCATCTCCAGCCGCTCCGCGGCGATGGTGATGACGAGGAAGGCGAACCACGAGGCCAGCATGGCGTCGTCGTGCAGCCCAACGGTCAGGCGCACGTTGCCCGTGAGCCAGGCCAGCGCCGACACCAGCAGCACGATGGTGTGCGGCGCGGCCTGCCGGTGGACGATGGCGAGGTTCACGCCCGTGAAACCCAGCGCCGCGGCGGTGAACGCCAGCGCGCCGGCTTGCGGCCAGCCCGCCAGCAGCGCCAGGCCGCCGGCCAGGGCCAGGAGCGGCACGGCGAAGGCCGCGCGCGCCTTGAGCGCCACGGCCCGCTCCAGGCTGACCACGGCGCCGAAGAAGCCGCAAATCATCAGCGCCGCGTGCTGCGCGGCGGCCTGGCCGACCAGCACGCCGCCGCCCACGGGCAGCCCCGCGCGCAGCAGCCCGCCGGCCACGGCCAGCAGCAGCAGCGACGCGAGCAGCGGCACCAGCAGCAGGCGGCCCACGCGCAGCGCGCGCGAGGGGCCGGGCTTGCCGGCGCTGCCGCGGCGGCGGGGTTTGGGCAGGACGGCGGCCATGGCGGGGCAGCCTTTCATCACCAGCGCATGAAGCGTCGTGCGCTTTCGCTCATGCGCTCAGGCGTCCACGGCGGCTCGTAGGTGATTTCCACTTCCAGCGGCAGCGCCGCGGGCAGCACCCGGTCGAGCTCGTCCTGCACGTCCTCGACGATGACGTCCGTCACCGGGCAGGCCGCGGAGGTCATGGTCATGAGCACGTGCACGCCCTCCTGCGTGACGCGCACGCGGTAGATCAGGCCCACGTCCACGATGGACAGGGCCACCTCCGGGTCCACCACGCGGCGCAGCGCCTGCGTGACGGGCCCGCGCAGGGCCTCGTCGCCCTCGTAGTCGAAGCGCGGCGCGGCGTCCGCGCCCTGCCCTGCGGTGTCCATGTCAGCCTCCGCAGCAGCCGCCGCAGCAGTGGTCGCGCCGCGCCAGCTTGGTGATGTGCACGCGCCAGGCGGCGGGTCCGCTTTCCACGGCGGTCCAGGTGAAGAGGTTGGGCACCAGGGCGTCGAACTGGCGGCGCAGCGGCTGCGGGTCGTGGTCGTTGACCAGCTCCAGCGTGCCGTCCGCGCCCAGCGCGTCGAAGCTGGAGAACACGCGCAGGTGGCGCTCCTGCGGCGGCAGGCTGCGCAGGTCCAGGGAAACGGCTGAAGGCATCGGGATTTCCAAAGATGTACAAAAGATGCATCTATGGTGCCGGCCGCCCTCCCCGAGCTCCTTGACTTAGCGCAAACCGGGCCTTTTGGACGGGGCCGTGCCGCCGCGGCGTGGACAATGCGCCCCCTTGCGCCGCGACGGCGGCGCGCCGGAAGTCCTTTCCCCCGTCCCTATTTTTCTGGTCCTGGCCCATGTTCAAGAACCTGCATCTGCTGCGCATCGCCCCCGGCTGGAACGCCGACGCGGCGCAGGCCGAGGAGCGCCTGGCGCGCGAACCCTTCACGCCTTGCGGCGCCACGCAACCGGAGAGCGCCGGCTGGGTGCCGCCGCGCGGCACGCCGCACGCGCCGCTGCTGGAGGTGGTGCAGGGCCAGTGGCTGCTGGCGCTGATGACGGAGCGCAAGATGCTGCCGGGCTCGGTGGTCAAGGAGCGCAGCGAGGAGATCGCCGTCCGCCTGGAGCAGGAGCGCGGCTACAAGCCGGGCCGGCGCGAGGCCAAGGAGATCAAGGAGCAGGCCACGCAGGAGCTGCTGCCCCTGGCCTTTACCAAGCGCGCGCGCACGCTGGTGTGGATAGACCCGAAAGCCGGGCTGCTGTGCGTGGACGCCGGCGGCACGGCGCAGGCCGACGCGGTGGTGAGCCTGCTGGTCAAGGCGCTGGACGGTTTCAACGTGCTGCCCCTGCAGGCCAAGCAGTCGCCGGCCGGGTGCATGGCGGCGTGGCTGGCCGAAGGCGAAGCGCCGGCGGGCTTTTTCCTGGACCGCGAGTGCGAGCTGAAATCGGCCGACGAGATGCGCTCGGTGGTGCGCTACGCACGCCACGCGCTGGACACCGATGAAGTGAAGCAGCACATCGCCGCGGGCAAGCGGCCCACGCGGCTGGCGCTGTCCTGGGGCGAGCGCGTGGCCTTCACGCTCACCGAGGGGCTGCTGCTCAAGAAGATAGAAATCCTGGACGTGGCCCTGGAAGGCCGCGACGGCGTGGCCGAGGACGAGGCTTTCGATGCCGACGCGGCCATTGCCACCGGCGAGCTGCGCGGGCTCATTCCCGACCTGCTGGAAGCGTTGGGCGGCGAGCAGGACGGCACGGAGGGTGCCGCCGCGGCGCCCACGCCGGCCCCGGTGGCGGCCCCAGCCCCGGCTGCGCCGGCCACCGCCGTGGCGAGCAGCGACGAGGCGCCCTGGTAAGCCGTTGAGCCCCGCCCTTGGGCGCGGCGCTTGCCGCCCCCGCTGGGCATGAGACACGACCCTGCCCTGGACCCGGTGCGCCGCGCCGCGCGGCCGCTGGACGACCTCGACGACGTGGGCGCCATCGCCCGCGCCGCGGCCAATGCCCACATCGTGCTGCTGGGCGAGGCCTCGCACGGCACGCGCGAGTTCTACGCGCTGCGCGCGGCCATCACGCGGGAGCTCATCGAGCGCCACGGCTTCGACGGCGTGGCGCTGGAGGCGGACTGGCCCGACATGCTGCGCGCCCACCGCTGGGTGCAGGGCGGCCTGCAGGACGCCAACGCGCGCCAGGCGCTGGAGAACTTCAAGCGCTTTCCGCAATGGATGTGGCGCAACCGCGAGTTCCTGCGCCTGGTGCAGTGGCTGCGCAGCTACAACGACCTGCAGCCCATGCACAAGCGCGCCGGGCTTTACGGCCTGGACCTCTACAGCCTGCACGGCTCGGTGCAGGCGGTGCTCACCTACCTGGAGGCGCACGAGCCGCACATGGTGGACGAGGCGCGCCGGCGCTACGGCTGCTTCGACCACTTCCTGGAAGAGCCCCAGCGCTACGGCCAGGCCCTGCACTTCGGCCTGAGCGAGGGTTGCCAGCGCGAGGTGCTGCAACAGTTGCAGGCGCTCATGGCCGAGTCCGCTCGGCAGACCATGGGCGGCAGCGCGGCCGACGAGCTGTTCCACGCCCAGCTCAACGCGCTGGTGGTGCGCAACGCCGAGCGCTACTACCGGCTCATGTTCCAGGGCTCCACGGCCTCGTGGAACCAGCGCGACCGCCACATGCACCAGGTGCTGGAGCGCGTGCGCGAGCACCTCACCCGCACCCGCGGCCACCCGGCGCGGCTGGTGGTGTGGGCGCACAACTCGCACCTGGGCGACGCGCGGGCGACGGAGTTCGGCGGCCTGGGACAGCTCAACCTGGGCCAGCTCGTCCGCGAAGCCGCCGCCCCCGCCGAAAGTTTTACGCTGGGCTTCAGCACGGACCATGGCAGCGTGGCGGCCGCCCCGGACTGGGACGAGCCGGTGCAGTTCATGCGCGTGACGCCCGCGCGGGCCGACAGCTGGGAAAGGCTGCTGCACGACACGGGGCTGGACCTCTTCCTGCTGCCGCTGCAAGGCGAGGACGTGCAGCGGCTGCTGGCCCCGCCGCGGCTGCAGCGCGCCATCGGCGTGATCTACCGGCCGGACACCGAGCGGCAAAGCCACTACTACGACGCCTCGCTGTCGCAGCAGTTCGACGCCGTGCTGCACGTGGACCGCAGCCACGCCCTGCACCCGCTGGACGGCGCCGCGCCGCCGCAGGTGCTGGAGGAGCCGGAAACCTTCCCCAGCGGCCTCTGAGCCGCGCTGCAGACGCCGGGCCCGCACGCCGGATGCGTGGGGATTACCCCGCCCCACAGGGCTAATCCCGGCAGCCGCCATCAAGCGGAATTTGAAAATCGGCGGTACTTCGGTGCACCCCGGCGCGCGGCACATGGCTTGCCGCCGGGGTGGTTCAGCAACACACGGCCGCTGCGCCACGGCAAACCCCAGGAGGTACCCATGTCCGCCCTGACCCCCGAACAACTGCAGGCGCTGCAGGCGCTGCTCTCACAGCGCGAAGCCGAGCTGGGCGCCGAGCTGCGCGAGGCGCGTGAGGCGCGCGAGGAGCGGCCCAGCGCGCAAGGCCCGCAGGTGGACGACCAGGTGGCGCAGGGCGAGGAGCGCCTGCGCACGGGCCTGGAGCACATCGAGATGGAGCGCGACCAGCTGGAGCTGCGCGACATCGACGACGCGCGCACCCGCCTGGCCGACGGCAGCTACGGCGAATGCGTGGACTGCGGCTGCGACATCCCCTACGAGCGGCTGCACGCGCAGCCCACGGCCGCGCGCTGCGTGGACTGCCAGGAGCGCTGGGAAAAGACGCACGAGACGGTGCCGCGGTACACGGCCTGAGTTCGGCTGAAGTTCGGCCTGAGACCGGCGCCATGCCGGTCCCGCCGCGGCCTGCGCGGCCTGGGCGCTTTCGCCCAACTTTTTTCACCCCCCGGGTGAACCCGGGCGCCCCCAGCCGCTCTACCTTTTTCCTGCGACTTCCCATCCCCTGAACAAGCGCTCCCCGGCCAGGGCGGCGCGCCGTGCTTTTCCCATGAAGCGCGGCGCCCGCGCGTGGCCGCCAGGCGCACCGACCACACTGCCGATGCACGCACCCGTCCCCCTCATTGCCACCCTCGCCGCCGCCTTTGCCCTCTCGCTTTTGCTGGGCTTCCTGGCCGTGCGCCTGAAACTGCCCGCGCTGGTGGGCTACCTGGCCGCGGGCATCCTGCTGAGCCCGGCCACGCCGGGCTACGTGGCCGACATGAAGCTCGCCGCCGAGCTCGCCGAGATCGGCGTGATGCTGCTCATGTTCGGCGTGGGCCTGCACTTCTCGCTGGACGACCTCATGGCCGTGCGCCGCATCGCCGTGCCGGGCGCGGCGCTGCAGATCGCCGTGGCCACGGCCATGGGCGCGGGTGTCGCATTGAGCTGGGGCTGGAACTTGGGCGGCGCGCTGGTGTTCGGCCTGGCGCTGTCGGTGGCCTCCACCGTGGTGCTGCTCAAGGCGCTGGAGGCGCGCGGGGTGCTGGACAGCGTCAACGGCCGCATCGCGGTGGGCTGGCTGGTGGTGGAGGACCTGGTGATGGTGCTCGTCCTGGTGCTGCTGCCGGCGCTGTCGCCGCTGCTCGGCGGCGCGGCCGACACGGACGGTGCCCACGCCGGCGAGGCCCTGTGGCTCACGCTCGTGCGCACGCTGCTGGCCGTGGGTGCCTTCGTGGCGCTGATGCTGGTGGTGGGCCGGCGCTTCTTCCCCTGGCTGATGTGGCAGGTGGCGCGCACGGGCTCGCGCGAGCTGTTCACGCTCAGCGTGGTGGCCGCGGCCGTGGGCATCGCCTTCGGCGCGGCGCAGCTCTTTGGCGTGAGCTTCGCGCTGGGGGCCTTCTTCGCCGGCATGGTGCTGCGCGAGTCCTCCTTGAGCCACCGCGCCGCCCACGAAAGCCTGCCGCTGCGCGACGCGTTCTCGGTGCTGTTCTTCGTCTCGGTGGGCATGCTGTTCGACCCCATGGTGCTCGTGGAGCAGCCGCTGGCGGTGCTGGCGGTGGTGGCCATCATCGTGCTGGGCAAGTCCATCGCCGCGGCGGCGCTGGTGCTGCTGCTGCGCTACCCGCTGGGCACGGCGCTCACGGTGTCGGCCAGCCTGGCGCAGATCGGCGAGTTCTCCTTCATCCTGGCCGGACTGGGCATGCAGCTTGGGCTGCTGCCGGCCGAGGGGCAAAGCCTCATCCTGGCCGGCGCGCTCATCTCCATCGCGCTCAACCCGCTGGTGTTCTCCGCCATCGAGCCGGTGATGCGCTGGCTGCGCCAGCGCCCGGGCCTGCTGCAGCACCTGGAGCGCAGCGACGACCCGCTGTCGGAGCTGCCCATGGACACCGCCCACCAGTACCTGGAGAAGCAGGTGGTGCTGGTGGGCCACGGGCGCACGGGCCAGCGCATCGCCCACGCGCTGCGCGAGGCCGGCATCCCCTGCGTGGTGGCCGACGAGAACCGCGAGACCGTGGAGCGGCTGCGCGCCGAGGGCCTGCCCGCCGTGTGCGGCGACGCCACCGACGAGGCCACGCTCATCCAGGCCCACATCGCGCGGGCGCGCATGCTCGTCATCGCCGTGCCGCAGGCCGTGGACGTGCTGCCCATGGTGGAGACGGCGCGGCTGCTCAACCCGGACATCGAGGTCGTCCTGCGCGGCCACGACGAGGACGAGGCCGGCTTCCTGAAGCGCGCCCAAGCCGGCGCCGTGTTCTCGGCCGAGGAAGCCTTGGGCGAAGTCATGAGCGCCCACGTGCTGCAGCGCCTGCGCACCGCGCACTGAGGAGCCCGCGCGGGCCCGCCGCGGCACGGCCCTAACCCTGTCGGGTTTTTTTACAGTGGCGCCACCAAGCGCCCTGAAGTCAGCTGCAAGCGTTTGTCGCGAAACGGTTTTTTACATTTGGCACACCCCTTGCATGCGGGAGCGCGGCGTCCCATCGCGTCGCAAGAACCACCAATTTCCAGGGGTAAGCAAATGAAGAAGATCGCAGCCGCGCTTGCAGCCGTCGCTTTGTGCGCCGGCGCGCAAGCCGCCACCGTGTCCGACAGCTTCACCAACACGCTGCAGCACACGGACTTCACCAACCAGACCGGCACGCTGGACCTGTTCAACACCGCGCTGGGTACGCTGACGGGCGTGTCGCTGACGCTGTACGGCCAAAGCGTGACGGACCTGGTGCTGACCAACACGTCCAACTCGGTCTCCGAAGCCAGCGCCAGCACCCGCACCCGCCTGACCTTCTCCAGCAGCATCGGCGCGCTGAGCTCGCTGATCGGCGGCTCCTACAAGATTCAGCTGCTGCCCACCACCGACGACACGACGCTGAACCCCGGCCAGTCCGCGACGTTCAACGACGTCAGCGACAACAGCAGCTACGTCGTCACCGGCCTGAACGCCATCCTGTCGGCCTTCAACTCCTCCGCCGGCCACAACACCTTCACCATCAGCTGCTCCTCGGCCACGCGGCTGCTGACCTCGGTGTCCGGCGGTAACTCCGACGCCACCCAGAACACCGAAGCCGGCTGCGGCGCCTCGGTGGTCTACACCTACACGGCCGCCCCGACGCCGCATCCCACGCCCGAACCCGCCTCGCTGGCGCTGGTGGGCCTGGGCCTGGCCGGCGTGGGCGTTGCCCGCCGCAAGGCCAAGCGCGCCTGAAGCCGCGCGGGCTCCAGCCGGCCACGGCCGGCGTGAGCCTCACGCATGAAAAAGCCGGGGGAGGACCCCGGCTTTTTCTTTGGCGGCGCGCGCCGCGGTGCGTGGCCGCGCCGGCCTACTGCAGCGGGTAGCGGGCCAGGCGCTGCGCGTCGAGGATGCGTATGTCGCGCTTGTCCACCTCGATGAGCCCCACGGTTTCCAGTTCGCCCAGCACGCGCGAGAAGTATTCCGGCGTGATGGACAGCCGCGAGGCGATGGTGGCCTTGCTCACGGGCAGCGAGACGGTGGCCGTCGCGTCGCCCTCGCCGTCGCTGTGCTGCTCGCGCAGCAGGTAGCCGATGACGCGCTGCATGCCGCTGTGCAGCGCATAGGCCTCCACGTCGTTGATGAGCCCGTGCAGCCGCCGCGACATGCCCGCGAGCATGCGCAGCGCAAAGCGCGGGTCGCGCGAGATCTCGCCGAACACGGCCTCCTTGCGCACGCCCAGCAGCAGCGAGTCGGCCAGTGCCGTGGCGTTGACGATGCAGGGCCGGTCGCTGAACACCAGCGCCTCGCCGAAGCTGTTGCTTGGGCCGACCAGCTCAATGACCTTTTCCTGCCCCGCCGGCGAGATGGCGTGCAGTTTCACTTGCCCGGTGACCACGACGTGGAAGGCCTCGCAGGGGTCGCCGCAGCGGAACACCGGCTCGCCGCGCGCGTAGCGGCGCAGTTGGCAGCCCTCGGCCAGGTTCTGCAGCTCGGCGGGCCGCAGGTCGCTGAACAGCGGCAGCACCGACAGGTAGCGCGGGGTATCGAACTGGCGCAGGTCCATGGGGCTGTCTCCTGATGCTCGGGTTGTGGCGGCTTTGGGGGGCGGATTGTGGGTGGCGAAGGACGGCTTGGGCTTGATGGGAATCAAGCGAAAAGGCTTGCTTCGCTCAAGCCGCGGTGCGCTGCGCGTGAGCCTCCGGCCGGCACGCTTGTGCCCCAACCCGCGCAATGCTGCGCCCTCACAGGCGTCACCCGGCAAGGCCACCAGCCCTATCGGGTCAACGTCGCATACACCTGCGCCAGCCGCCCAACGAGCTCGGTGGCGCGATGCACCTGCGCGTAGCCCTTGGTGCCGAAGAGCATGGGCAGGTAGTCGTGGCCCTGGTCGTCGATGCTCACGCAAAAGGGCACCAGCCCGGCCGCGCGCGCAGCCTGCACGGCGTGGCGCGTGTCCTCCAGGCCGTAGCGGCCCTCGTACTGGTCCAGGTCGTTGGGCTTGCCGTCGGTGAGCAGCAGCAGCAGCCGCTGGCGCTCGCCGCGGCGCTGCAGCCGCTGCGTGGCCAGCCGTATGGCCGCGCCCATGCGCGTGTAGTAGCCCGGCTTGACGGCGCCCACCCGCGCGCGCGGCGCCGCGCCCCAGGGCTCGTCGAAGCCCTTGAGGCAGTGCATGCGCACGTGCTGGCGCCGCACCGAGCTGAAGCCCAGCATTTCGAAGGCATCGCCGCCGGCCGACAGCGCCTCGCCGAACACGAAGAGCGCGTCGCGGATCACGTCGATGATGCGCGCCTCGTTCGTTGCATAGGCATCGGTGGACAGGGAAAGGTCGGCCAGCAGCAGCGTGGCCAGGCTGCGCTCGGCCTTGACGCGGCGCGCGTGCACGGCCGGCGCCTCGCTGCGCGCGCCGGCGTCGGACTGCAGCCGCACCCAGGCGTCCAGGTCCAGCTCCTCGCCGCTGACCTCGCCGCGCTGCCAGCGCGGCGCGGCGCGCAGCAGCTCCAGGCGCCGTCGCACGCGCCGCGCCGTCGCCTTCAGGGCCGGCGGCGGCACGAAGGGCTCAGCGGGCCGCGACACCAGCATCTGCGCCGCGCAGTAGGCGGGGCGCAGCACGCCGGCCTTGTAGTCCCACTCCGGGAGCTGGATGCCCGGGCCCAGCGGGATGTCGTCGGCGCTGGCGCTGGGCAGGTCCAGGTCGAACTTCACCCGCGCGGCCAGCGTCTGGCCGTCGGGGGCGATGGAGAGCTTCTCCATGTCGTTGGCCGCGGCCAGGGCGTTGCCGTCGTCGCTGTCGTCGTCGCCGCGGTTGACCTTGACGTGCTCGCTCCACGACAGCAGCGCCTCGGCGCGGAACACCAGCAGCAGGGGGTTGCCGTCGCGCTCGTCCACGGTGCGCTGGGCGGCGCGGCGCTTGGCATCGGTCACGCCGGGCGGGCGCTGGGCCTGCGGCTCGGCCTCGCCGGCGTCCGGGCGGGCGGGCGCGGCAGCGGCGCCGGGGGCGTGCTCCACCCACAACCACAGCGGCGACACCTCGCCCGGCAGCACCGGCGTGGCGGGCAGCGCCACGTCGCCGCCGTCCACGCCGGCGCGCAGCGCGGCCTGCACGGTGGCCTCGGCCTCGGCGGCCCGCCCTTTGAGGCGCTGCGGGCGCGGGCGCTGGGCGAGGTGGGCGTCCACCAGTTGGGCATGGCGTTCGCGCAGGCCCGGGAAGCGCTGCAGGGCCAGCCGCGTGGCGGCGAGGTTCAGGGCGATCCAGCCTTGGGCGGCGCCCTCCGGCGTGGCCGCGATCTCGTCCACCGCGGCCGACAGCGCGGCCAGCCACAGGTACAGGGCGCGGTTGAGCGCGGCCTCGGGGAACACGGCCAGGCGCGGCGGCAGCGCCAGCACTTCGTGCTCCAGGCGCGGCAGCGCGGCGCGCTCGCCGCTGCCGGCCAGGCGCTGCAGCCAGCCGCGCGGGCCGCCGCTGCGCCGCTCCGTGGCCGGGGCGATGCGCACGGCCTGCGCGCCACCGGCGCCGCGAAACAGCATGCCGATGGCGCGCTGCACCTGCGGCAGCTCCACGGCGGCGTCGGGGAAGGAGCGGTCGGCCGCACGCGTCACGGCGCGGTGCCACCACTGGCCTATGAGTTCTTCCATGGTTTCAGCTCACGATCAGCACGGTGCGAGGGCTTCAGCCCTCCTCCCGCTTCTGTCTTTGTGTCTCGCGCTGCGCCGCCTCGCCCTGCTCCCAGTTGAGCAGCGGCTCCTTGTCCAGCGGCCCCTGCGACACGTCGCACTCGCTCAGGCAACGCCCGCACTGCACGCAGGAAAACATCATTCGCTTGATGTTGCGCGGGTGCAGCCGCATGGGGCAGGCGTTGTCGCAGGCGCTGCCGGAGGGCGCCTTCACCGTCTCGCAGTCGCGGCAGTCGCGCGCGCGCTCGCGGCTGAAGGCCACCACCATGCCGCGCGGGTTGGCCATCCACACCAAGCTCTGGAACAGGCCCACCGCGCAGCCGAAGCGGCAGAACAGGTGCCGCGCGAAAGCGAACTCCAGCGTGAACACCGTCGTCGCAATCGCCAGGAACTTCGCCTGGTTGGGCGTGGACGTGCCGTGCAGCAACCCGCCCCAGACCTCGGCCGGCGGCAGCAAGTAGCTCAGCAGCGTCACGGCCCAAGTGAAGCCGAGGATCAGGCAGGACAGCGCGAACAGCGGCCACCAGCGCTTGCGCGCCGGGCGGTCGACGCGCGGCAGCGCATGGCGGTCCCAGACGCTGAACTTCGCGCAGGCGCGGTGCAGCAAGTCGTTGAGCAGCTCCACCGCCGAGAAGTGCGGGCACAGCCAGCCGCACCACAGCCGCCCCCAGCGCCAGGCCACGGCCAGGAAGCCGCCTACCAGCGCCAGCGCCGGCAGCAGCGCGCGCAGCACGAAATTCAGCGCCAGGTGCGGCGCCGAGATCTGCCCGGCCGTGAAGGCGTCGATGCCCAGCGACCAGCGCATGCCCAGCACCCAGAGCTGCGTCTCGTTGAGGTCGAAACGCAGCAGGTTCAGCGCCGGGGCGAACACGAAGAAGGCGAAGAAGCCGGCCTGCAGCCAGTGTCGGCGCCGCTGCAGCCGCTGCGCGCTGCGCACGGCGGCGGTGTCGGCCGGTGGCTTGCGAACCGTCATGCGCCGGTGCGGCGTGGTTTGAGCCTCACCGCCGCAGCCCGCGGCCTTGTCGATCACTGCGCGCGCGGCCTCGGCGCCGGCGCGGCTGCCGCCGGGGGGCGGTCCTTCGAAAGCCATGGCCTCACCTTGTCGCTGAACCCATCAGCCGCCGATGACGGCGCTGGTGAGCTCGGACAGCGCCGCGGCCGTCTCGGCATCGTCGGTGAGCGCGTCCACGATGGCGGCGCGGCAGGCCGCGGCCAGCGGCAGGCCCGCGCGCACCAGGCGCGCGGCCATCACCAGCAGCCGCGTGCTCACGGTCTCCTCCAGGTCGTGGTCGGTGAGCCGGCGCAGCGCCTGCGCCAGCCGCACCAGCGTGGCGGCCAGCGGCGGCGGCGCCTCGGCCTCGGCTTCCACGATGCGCTGCTCCACCTCCGCGGCCGGGTAGCCGAAGGTCAGCGCCACGAAGCGCTGCCGCGTGCTGGGCTTGAGGCTCTTGAGCAGGTTCTGGTAGCCGGGGTTGTAGCTGATGACCAGCATGAAGCCGGGCGCGGCCTGCAGCAGCTCGCCCGTGCGCTCCAGCGGCAGCACGCGGCGGTCGTCGGCCAGCGGGTGCAGGACGACGGTGGTGTCCTTGCGCGCCTCCACCACCTCGTCGAGGTAGCAGATGGCGCCCTGCCGCACGGCGCGGGTGAGCGGGCCGTCGCACCAGACGGTCTCGCCGTCGCCCAGCAGGTGGCGGCCCACGAGGTCGGCGGCGCTCAGGTCGTCGTGGCAGCTCACCGTCACCAGCGGACGGCCCAAGCGCGCGGCCATGTGCTCGACGAAGCGCGTCTTGCCACAGCCCGTGGGCCCCTTGATGAGCAGCGGCAGGCGCTGGTGGAAGGCGTGCTCGAACAGCTCGCACTCGGCGGCCTGCGCCATGTAGAAGGGCACGGCCGCAACCTGCCTGGCGGATGTGAATTCCATGGTGGAATTTCCGTCAGGCGCGCTGCGCCGGGGCGGCCTTGAGGCCCTTGCCGCCGTGCGCGGGCTGCTGCGCCAGCTCCTCGGCCGAGGCGCCGACGAAGAAGCTCGCCAGGTACATCAGCAGGCCCAGCAGGAAGATCACGCCGCCGGCGATGCGCACCCAGTAGAAGGTGGCGAGCTGGTCCTGCGTGGCCATGAAGGACATGGCGCCGCTGGTGGGCAGCCGCTGCAGCCACACCTGCAGCACGCCGGCGCCGGTGAGGGCCAGCACCATCACGCCCATGCCGATGCTCATGGTCCAGAAGCTCTTCTTCTCCAGGGCCTGGGCGCGCAGCGGGTTGGCCTCGCGGCCGCGCAGGATGGGCATGGCGTAGCTGATCATGGTGATCACCACCAGCACGTAGGCGCCGTAGAAGGCCAGGTGGCCGTGGGCCGCCGTCACCTGCGTGCCGTGCGTGTAGTAGTTCACCGGCGAGAGGGTGTGGATGAAGCCCCACAGGCCAGCGCCCAGGAAGCCGATCACCGAGGTGCCCAGCGCCCAAGTCACCGCGGCCTGGTTGGGATGCTCGCGGCGGCGGCGCTGCACCATGTTGAAGGCGAACACCGTCATCATGAAGAAGGGAATCGGCTCCATCGCGGAGAACACGCTGCCTATCGTCTTCCAGTAGCCCGGCAGGCCGATGAAGTAGAAGTGGTGGCCCGTGCCCAGGATGCCCGTCATCAGCGCGAAGGCGATGATGATGTAGAGCCACTTGTCGATCACTTCACGGTCCACGCCCGTGGTCTTGACCAGGACGAAGGCCAGCAGCGCGCCCAGGATCAGCTCCCACACGCCCTCCACCCACAGGTGGACGACGAACCACCAGTACATCTTGTCGCGCACCAGGTTGTGCGGGTTGACGAAGCTGAAGAGGAACAGCAGCGTCAGGCCCCACAGGCCCAGCATCAGCACCAGGCCCACGCTGGTCTTGCGGCCCTTGAGCATGGTCATGGTGAGGTTGAGCATGAAACCCACGGCCACCACCACGATGCCCAGCTTGGTGGGCAGCGGCTGCTCCAGGAACTCGCGCCCCATGGTCTGCAGCAGCTCGTTGCCCGTGAGCTCGGCCAGCTTGGCGTAGGGCACGGCCAGGTAGCCGACGATGGTCAGCGCGCCGGCCACCAGGAAGATCCAGAACAGCGCCACGGCCAGCTTGGGGCTCCACAGCTCGGTCTCGGTTTCCTCCGGAACGATGTAGTAGGCCGCTCCCATGAAGCCGAACAGCAGCCACACGATCAGCAGGTTCGTGTGAACCATGCGCGCCTGGTTGAACGGGATGTAGGGGAACAGGAAGTCGCCGATGACGTACTGCAGTCCCAGGCTCAGGCCGAAGATGATCTGGCCGGCGAACAGCGCCAGCGCCGCGATGAAGTAGAGCTTGGCGACGGCCTGCGACTTGTACTTGAGTGCAATGGGTTTCATGGTGTCAGCCCTCGATGTTCGGCGGCCACTTCTCGGTGTTGACCTGGCCGGTCCACTTCAGGAACTCCACCAGGTCGTCGAGTTGCTGCTCGCTGAGGTTGAAGTTGGGCATCTGCCGCCGGCCCGGCGCGCCGCTGGGCTGCGCCTTGATCCACGCCTTCACGAACTCGCCGCCGCGGCGCTCGATCACGTTGCCCAGCTCCGGCGCGAAGTACGCGCCCTCGCCCAGCAGCGTGTGGCAGCCGATGCAGTTGCGCGTCTCCCACACGGCCTTGCCGCGCACCACCGCCGGGGTGATGTCGGCCGCGTGCGAACGCTGCGGTATGTGCTGCTCGGTGTTGACGATCAGCGCGGTGAACAGCAGCGCGAAAAACACGCTGCCGCCCCAAAAAATGTTGCGGGCCTTCTGCTTGGTGAACCCGCCCTGGGTCTGGCTCATGACAAGCCCTCCTCGGTCGAAACACGATGGGGCTTAGCCTAGGGATTCACTCAGGCTTCTTCCTTGAACCGGTTCAAGAATCGGGACGTCGCCGCCCGCCGGCCGTGCACTTGACACGAATCAAGCACGCACGTGACCGCAAAAGCCCATCCACCAGGGCCGCGCAGCCTGCGGCGGGCCCTGAAAACCCGCCTTGCGGCAGGCCATAAAAAAACCCGCCTTGCGGCGGGTTGGCGGTGGAGCCGGCGCGCGGCCGGCTCAGCAAAGCGAAGCGGCGGCGGTCAGCGGCGACCGACGATCATGCCCACCAGGAAGCCGACGCCGGCGGCCACGGCGATGGAGCGCCAGGGCTTGTCGTGCACGTAGTCGTCGGCGGCCTGGCCGGCGGCGCGGGTCTTGTTGACGGCGTTGGCCTGCAGGTCGCGCAGGTCGTGGCGGGCCTCGCGCAGCCGCTCGCGCAGTTGCGTGGCGCTGGCGCTGGCGCTGGCGGCGCTGGAGCGCATGAGCGCCTCGGCATCGGCCACGATGGCCTTGAGATCGCTCTTGAGCTGATCCATGCCGGGGTTGTTCGCCACAGGTGCATCAGGGGTGGTCATGTCGTTCATCGTGCGGTCCTCCGTGGTTGAAAGGGCTGGCGCAGGCCAGGTGCCGATACTTCGGCCACTACCTTAGCCCCAGGCCACGCATGGCGGCAAGCACCGTGCGCAACCCTGCAGCGCCAGATAAACCCTTGGAGCGGCCATGGAGCCGCCCTATCCATGCAGACCACGGAAAACGCCCGCGAGTTCCCCGCGGGTTGGAAACACGGGCGGCGCGCGGCCGCCCGCGTGCTCAGGCCGGCAGGGCCTCGGCCTGCGCCGCAGCCAGGGCGCCCAGGACGGCCGTCGGCGTGAGCAGCCGCTCCATGAGCTCGCGCACGCTGCGGATCTGCGTGCCGAAGGGCAGCGCGCCCTTGCCGCGGAAGAACAGGCCCTTCTTGACCTCGCCGCGCAGCGCCGCGGCGAGCTGGTGGTCGATGCAGAACTGGCCCCAGCCCTTGAGGCCGTCGCGCAGCCCGCACTGCGCCAGGCAGTCGAACACCTTGGTGCAGCGCGACTTGGCGTGCGCCTTCTCCTGCAGCTTGTCCTCGGCCTTGAGGTAGGACTGCAGCCACTGCGTCTTGATGCCGCGCGCGGGCAGGCCCGCCACGCTGGTGAACTCGGTCAGCTCCTCGTCGCGCGCCTCGGCCAGCACGCGCTTGAACTCGGGGTGCGCGTCGCACTCGTGCGTGACGGCGAAGGGCGTGCCCAACTGCACGCCGGCCGCGCCCAGGGACTGCAGCCGCACGATGTCCTCGTAGCTGCGCACGCCGCCGGCGGCGATGACGGGAATCTCGCGCTCTATGCCGGCCTTCCTGAAAAACTCCAGCACGGCGGGAATGACGTTCTCGAAGTCGAAGCGCGGGTCGTTGAGGTCCTGCACCTTGGCCGCGCCCAAGTGCCCCGCCGCCAGGCGCGGATGCTCGATCACGATGGCGTCGGGCAAGCGCTTCTTGCGCTCCCACTTCTTGACGATGAGCTGCACGCCGCGCGCATCCGACAGGATGGGCACCAGCAGCGCCTTGGGATGGTCCTGCGCCAGGTCCGGCAGGTCCAGCGGCAGCCCGGCACCCACGACCACGGCGTCAATGCCGGCCTCCAGCGCCCGCTTGACGCTGTTGGCGTAGTCGGCCACCGCGCGCATGACGTTCACGGCCACCAGCCCGCGTCCCTGCGAGAGCTGCTGCGCGGCCTTGATCTCGCGCTCCAGCGCTTCCAGGTTGGCCGCGTTGATGAGGGCCTTGCCCTCGGCCTCGCGGCCCGCGTGCGCGGCCGCGCCCTCGGTGCGCTCCATGAGGTCCGGGTGGTGGCGGCGCAGGTCCACCGAGCTGATGGTGCCCACACCCCCCATGGCGGCCACGGTGCCCGCCAGCCGGTGCGCAGACACGCCCACACCCATGCCGCCCTGCACGATGGGCAGCAGCGAACGGCCGCCCAACGACAGCGCCTTCAGGCTGCTTTGCTTCAAAACGGACGCAAGAAGGGAGTCGATGTGCGGATTCATGAAACGGGGGCGGCAAGACGTCAAGCTGCGGACCATACGCAAGCCGATGCGCCGCCGCCTTGATCCTTGTCATGCGCGCCGTGATGAGGAAAGCCTGCACGGGAACACGGCGGCTTGATGCGTGTCAGGACGCACGTCCGCCGGAGAGGGTGCCCCAGCCCCCCGCCGGCCCTGTGCCGCAGCCCCGCCGGGGCACCTTCCCGCGGCCTGCGCGCGAACAGGCCGCCCGCACTTGCCGGCTCACCTGGACACCGGGAGCACCGGGTGTTTCCCTGGCGAAGTCCCCGCCGGCACTGTTGGGTTGGATGCCGCGGCTTGCAGCCGCGCGGCGCGGTGGCGATGCTCCCGGCCATGGCCTTGGAACACGCATCCCCCCTGCAGCCCATGCGGCTGCTCACCGAGGGCGCCCTGCCCCCCGACGCCGTGAGCGTCAGCCTCATCAAGAGCGAGGAGCTGCAACTGCTGCGCGTGGTGCTGCGCGCCGGCGGCGTGCTGCCCGCGCACTGGGTGGCCGGCGAATGCACCATCCAGTGCCTCACCGGCACGGCGCAGCTCATCGCCGGCGACCAGCGGCTGGCGCTAGAAGCGGGCGACGTCGTCCTGGTGCCCAAGCACCAGCCCCACGAGCTGCAGGCCCGGCACGAGGACAGCGCGCTGCTGGTGACGATCCGGCTGGGGGCGTGAGGGGCGGGAAAGGCGTGAGACGGGCGGCGCGCGGGCTCAGCCCCGCGGCGGCCATTGCCCGCCAATCTCGTTGAACAGCTCCTGCGCCTCGCCCGGCCCATCCTTGTAGGGCCCCGTGCCGCTGTGCTCGGCGCGCGAGGCGGGCACGAACGCGCCGCGCCGCACGTCGAAGACGTGCACCTCGCCGTCCTCGATCACGTAGTGCCAGCCGTGCAGCGTCAGCTCCCGCGCCTGCACGCGGCGGCGCACCATGGGGTAGTCCATCAGCCGCTCCAGTTGCAGCACCACCGCGCGCTGCTCGGTGCGGCGCAGCGCCTCCGGCGTGGGCACCACGGGCAGCGCGGCCTCGCGCGCCAGGTCCAGCCACACGTTCAGGTTCCTGGCCTCCGGCGACACCTCGCCGTACAGCGCCTGCATGGCCCCGCAGTGGCTGTGCCCGCACACCACGATGCGCTGCACCTGCAACTGCAGCACGGCGAACTCGATGGCCGCCGCCGTGCCGTGGTAGCCGGCCGAGCCGTCATACGGCGGCACCAGCGCCCCCACGTTGCGCACCAGGAACAGCTCGCCCGGCTGCGCGCCGGTGAGCAGGTGCGGCACCAGCCGCGAGTCCGAGCAGCCGATGAACAGCGTGGTCGGGTGCTGGCCCTCGTCCACCAGCGCCTTGAAATGCTGCTCGTAGCGGGGAAAGGCGTCGTCGTGGAAGCGGCGCAGCCGCTGCAGCAACTCGTCGTCGTGGTCAGGCATGGAAGAGGTTCTCGCGTGGCCGCCGCGCGGCAACTTCGATGCCGGCAAGCTCCGGCGCCGCCGCACCCGGCATCGCGTCACGCAGCCCGCGGCCGCACTGGGGTGTTGGGTGTGTGGCTCAGCCGGTGAACACCCGCTTGGCCTGCGCCACCTTGTCGCGCAGCGGCGTCTTCATGACGGTGTCCAGCAGCTCGCCGACCTTGAAGGCATGGTGCTGCTCATGCACCACGCCCACCTGCGGCATGTCGGCCAGGCCCACCTTGCGGGCGTGCTCGACGAAGCCCGGGTTGCGCCAGAAGAAGCCGCCCGGCAGCGTCGTCGGGATCACCGCCGCGAAGAACAGCGCCCGGCCCAGCACCGACTGCGCCAGCGCCACCACCGCCAGCAGCGGCAGCAGCACCACCGCCAGGCGCGGCGCGGCCAGGGCGGCCAGGGCCAGCACCAGCGCCGCACCCAGCAGGCCATTGCGCAGCGCGTAGGAACGGCCGTACTGCGTGGTCTGGATGTAGAAGGACGCCGCACCCTCACTCTGCTGCTCGCGCAGGTCGCGGGCATGGGCCAGCACCGCCGCGCCTTCCAGCGCCAGGCCGATGGCGGCCACGCCGGCCACGATGCGCACCAGCCCTTCAGAGGCCACGCCCAGCACCACCGCCACCACGCCCACCAGCAGCGCCCCCAGCGACAGCGCCGAGGCGATGAAGCTGGCATCCGTGTGCCAGTGGTTCCAGAACGGACGCGCCTTGATGCGGTACAGCTTGATCATGTAGAAGCCGCCGAACGCGATGCCCAGGCCGCCCACCGCGGCGAACACGCCCTGGAGCGCCCCCACCAGCGGCTGCGCCAGCCCCGGCACCGCGCGCTCGGCCACCGCCAGCGCCAGGTAAGCCCCCAGCCCGGCCGTGAACACCGTCACCCCGGCAATCTCACGCGCCACCGGCGAATACTTGAGGTTGTAATAACCGCGATAAAACCGGTGCGGGCGGCCCAAATGCATGTTCAGCTTGAACATGCCGAATATCAGCAGGCCCATCATCGCCAGCAGCATAGCCAGCCAGGCCACGCTGTCCTGCAGCGCCACCAGCGGCTGGAATATCGCCGCGCCCGCCGTCAGCAGCGCGAACGCACCGGCGGCCAATTGCGCGGTCAGCGTGAAGGCAATGTGCGAATTCTCGTGGCTGCCCAGCAGCTTCTTCAAATTCCAGTGCTTCTCGAAACCCTGCTTGGGGTCGAGCACGGGCACGTAATTTCCATCGTCGTCCTTGCGGTGGAACTTGATGGGCACGCTGTCCACGCGGTGCATGTCGCGCGCCAGCGTCTTGGTCTGCTGGAAGCGGGTGTTCGGGTGCGTGATTTCCGGCGACGGGAAACCGGGGATTTCCAGCTTGGCCTGCACGCGCCCTTCGGGAATATTTTCCACGACGCCGAAATCCAGCGCCTTGCCCACGCAGGCCGACACGCAAGCGGGCTTCAGCCCAACCTCCAGCCGGTCCACGCACATATTGCACTTGCTGACCGTGCCCTTGGCCTGGTCGAGCTGCGGCGCGTTGTACGGGCAGACCCAGGTGCAATAACCGCAGCCGAAGCAGATGTCCGGGTTCTGCAGCACCGCCCCATACTCGGCAAACTTCGTATAAGCCCGCGTCGGACACCCTTTCAGGCAAACCGGGTCGTCGCAGTGGTTGCAGGCCAGCGAAATATTGATGCGCGACACGTTGGGAAAGGTGCCGCCCTCGATGAAACCCACCGAGCGGAAAGCCTGGTGCGCAGGATTGTCGTTTTTCTCCGAGCACGCGGTTTCGCAGGCATGGCAGGCGATGCAGTTGTCGGCATTGAAGAAAAAGCCGTGCTGCTTGTAGCGGTTGGGATTGTCGCCAACCATGCCGTCGCCGTTGATGTTAAGGCTCTGGCCGCGGCGCTCGTCGCCCACGGGAACCGTCTCAATGCCCTTGCCCCACTGGTTATGGCTCTTGCACGGCGCATCCGGCAAAACGGCATAACCAGGCTCAAATTCTCTGCGTTCAAACATGATGTGCAACTCCGGCAAGCCTTAGAACTTGCGCATTTCCTTGCTCAGGATGGCCGCCTCGTGCTGGTCGGCAATTTTCTCGACGCGCACCGCGCCCTGCTTGAATGCAGGCTGGCGGGAATACGGATCGAGCAAGGCAATCGTCAGGCGGTTGGCGCAATCGTGGAAATGGAAGGGCAGGAACACCATGTTCCTGCGCACGCGCTGCGTGAGCTGCGCCATCACCACCGCATCGGAGCGGCGCGACACCAGGCGCACATACTCGCCACGCCGAATACCCATCTCCGCCGCCGTATCGGGATTGAGCTCGACGAAGGGAATCGGGCTGAACTTGTTGTTGTTCCCCACCTTGCCGGTCTTGGTGCGGGTATGCCAGTGCTCCACCAGGCGGCCGGTATTCAGCCAGAATGGGTATTGCTCGTCCGGCACCTCGTAATTCACGACGAAAGGCAGCGCAATCAGCTTGGCCTTGCCGTCGGGGAAGCGGAACGTCGCGTCCTGCGTGTAGAGCCGCTTGCCGCCCACCGGGGGCAGCTCGCCCCGCGCCGCCTGCTCGGCCGTGTAGGGCCACTGCACGCCGCGGCGCTGCTCCAGCAGCTCGTGCGTCATGCCGGAGATGTCGCAGAAACGGCCCTTAGACAACCTGGCCATTTCCAGGAATATGTCCGACGCCTTCTCCGGGAAATTCACCCGGCCGTCCTCGTTGAACTTCTCGGCAATCTTGTTGAATATCCACAGGTCAGGCTTGGCCTGGCCCGGCGGCACGGCCAGGGGCGTGACGCGGTTGATGCGGCGCTCGGTATTGGTCATCACGCCGTCCTTTTCCGCCCAAGTGCCGGCGGGCAGGTAAACGTGCGCGTATTGATTGCACTCCGTGTCCTCGTAGCAGTCCTGCACCACGCAGAATTCCAACTGCTGCATGGCCCGCCGCACGCTCGCGGTATTGGGCAGCGAGCTCATGGGATTGGTGGCGACAATCCACAAGCCCTTGATCTGCCCCGTTTCCATGACCTTGAAGATATCGGTCTGCTTCAGGCCCACCTTCTTGGGGAAAAACTCGGGATCGACGTTCCAGGCTTCCCCGATTTCCTTGCGGTGCTGGGCATCCTCCAGGTAGCGGTAATTCGGCAGCCCGGAGCAGGACGACCATTCCCGCGTGCCCATGGCATTGCACTGGCCGGTAATGGACAGCGAGGTGCCGCCCGGCTTGCCCATGTTGCCGGTGATCAAGGCGAGATTGTTGATGCCCACCACGCCGTCGGAACCATGGGTGCTCTGGTTGATGCCCATGGTCCAGATCTGCATGGCCGCCGGGGCCTTGGCAAACAGGCGGGCGACGACGCGAATGGTTTCCTCGTCGATGCCGCAAACCTTTGCGGCCTTGGCCGGGTCCCATTGGGCCACCTCGGCCTTCAATGCTTCCAGGCCGTTGCAATTGGCCTCGATATAGCGCTTGTCTTCAAGGCCTTCCTTGAAGATGACGTGCATCATGGCGTTTTGCAAAACCACGTCCGTGCCCGGCGTCAGCGGCAGGTGAATATCGGCCATCTGCGCCAGCATGGTGACGCGCGGGTCCACCACGATCAGCGGGAATTTGCGTTGCTCCTGCGCGTCCTTCAGGCGGTAATAAATGATGGGGTGCTGCTCAGGCAGATTCGAACCCCAGGCAATCAGGCAGTCGGTGTGCGAGAAATCCTCGTAGCTGCCCGGCGGGCCGTCGGAGCCGAACGAGCGCTTGTAGCCGGACACGGCCGAGGCCATGCACAGCGTGGTATTGCCGTCGTAGTTGTTGGTGCCGATGAGGCCGCGGGTGAGCTTGCCCAGCGTGTAGAACTCCTCGGTCAGGAGCTGGCCGGTGGAAATCACGGCCACCGAATCGCGCCCATATTGGGCCTGGATGCGGCGGAATTCGTCGCGCACCTTGAGCGTGGCGGCATCCCAATCGGTGGCTTGCCAATCTTCGTGCCAATGGCCGCGCATCAGCGGTTTCGTGCCGCGGCCGGAAGCGGCGAATATCTCGTGCTCCGCCAAACCCTTGAGGCAGAGTTTGCCGCGGTTCACGTCCGCGTCGGCCACGCCGCGCGAGGCGACAGGTTTGCCCTGGGCATTCAGGCCCACTTCTATGGAGCAGCCGGTCGAGCAATAACCGCAGGTCGCATATTTCCACGCCACCACACCCTTGTCGGCGAGGGTGATGGGGTTCTTCTGAGTTCTGCCAAACAACATGTTTTTCCTTGCTGAACCGGCCCGGGGCGCGCTGGGACCAGGGCTGTCGGTTTGCTCTCTCAGCAGGGCAGCTGCTGCTTGCGGGTGCCGGGGACAGCCATGGACAGCGCTTCCTGCTGCGCTCGTTGAGGCATGACTGTCCCGGTTTCCACCGACGCGGCACATTCTTCCGACGGTCAGTTTTCAGCAGCGGAAGGAGTACGCAGGGTTAACCCGACATAGTTCTTTGGAACTAAGGGCGTGAAAAATACACGGGAAACCTGGCGCCGCGGTTTCAAAGCGCAAGATATCTTGACCCATCAAAATAATGGGCAAATTAAAACAACAAGCAATAAATTCCACGGGCCGCGGAAATCACTTTTTTGAAAACCCCTTGGCCCCCTTCACCGGTTCCAGCGGCATCCCGGCACGGCAGGTGCAGCGCCTGGGCGTGGACCGGGCCGGCGCCGCGCTACAAGGGGTGTGACGGGCGTCAGACCTTGCAGGCTGCGGCGCGCAGTTGCACGGCAGCGGGTACCAGCTTCTTGGCCGGATGCCGCAAGGCGTGGCGTATGAGCCAGCGCAATTCGTTGTCCGCATCCGCCAGCCAGCGCCGGCACAGCTCGAACACGCGCTCGGGATGCCGCTTGGCGATGTCGCCCAAGTGGTTGGCGACGCTGCGGCGCACGTACAGCTCGGGGTCGTTCTTGAGCTTTTCCAGGAGGGGCAGCACCGGCGTGGGATCGGCGTCGAAGGCGGGAAGGCGCATGGCCCAGGGCAGGCGCGGCCGCGTGCCCTCGGAGCACAGGCGGCGCACGTGCGGGTCGGGGTCGTCCGTCCACTGCAGCAGCCGCTCCAGGGTGCGCTGCGGCTCGCGGATCAGGAAAGGGCGTATGCAGAACTCGGCGCTGAAGCGGCGCGTCAATTCATATTGAGCCCGCATGGAAACTTCGAAAGGATCCTCGCCGCCATTACCCACAGGGTCCAGCCCATATTGGGCGACGAAACTCACGTGCGGCAAATAGAAAAACACGGCCAGCCCCAATTCGTCGGTGCGCGCCATGGGCGGCGTGAGCGAGTCCAGCAATATGGCGATGGCCGACGCGTAATTGGCGGGCAGGTATTTGCGCATCGCCCGCGCCAGGTGCACGCCGCGGTCCATGATGCCCAGCGGCTCCAGGCCTTCCAGGGCGGCGGCGCGAAAGGCACCGGCATCGAATGCCGGATACGCCAGGCGCAGGTTGTGCGCCAGGCCATCCACCGCCTCCTCGCCGAGCAGGCGCTTCAAGGGCGCGCCCTTTTGTAGGGAGCGCGGGGCGGGAGGCAGGCGGGGCTGGTCGTCGGTCACAAGGGGCATCGCGCGGCAATGGCGTGGAGGGAGCACGCCATTGTCCGCATCAAGCCCTGCCGTGGCGCTGACGGCGCCTGGCCGCCAGGGCGCAGGCGCTCAGCCCGGCCAGCAGCAAGGCCAGCGTGCCGGGCTCCGGCACGGCCTTGGCGGGTTGCGACACGGGCGAGGACTGCGGCTGCGACAACGGGGACGACTGCGGGCCGGCCGAGGGAGAAGACGTCGGAGAGGAAGTCGGCGAAGACGTCGGCGTGGAGACCGGCGCGGACGGCAGCTGCAAGCCCGCCACGTCGACCGTCGAGAAATAGTGGTTGGCGTTGATCTGGATATTCGAAACCCAGTCCTTGACCACCACGTTGCCGTTGATCTGCCCGTTGCCGCCGGAGATGGAAGCCTTGGGCGCCAAGATGCTGCCGTAAACGCCCACGCCGCTGAGCACCAGGTCCGTCACGTCGACGAAATTGAAAAGGACGTTGTAGTCGGCAAAGCCGTACAGGCCGACGTTCTGGAATCCAGCGCGCGTGCCGCTGACATTGAAAATCAGCGTCTGCCCGCGGCTCAGCCCGTCGAACATGATGTTGTTCAAGCCCAGCAGCCGCTCGCCGGACACGTTGAAAACCTGCGCGCCGGCGCTGCCGTCGCCGCGCAGGGTCACGCCGCCCCAGGGGTTGAAGCTGGCCGTGCCATTGGCCGTGGCGGTGTTGAGCGCCGCGGACAGGCTGCTGAGCTGCTGCGCAGTCTGGTCGAAGGAGAACGGCGCGGCGCCCTGCTGCAAGGAGCCGGCGAACCCCAGGTTGCCCAAGCTGGTGCTGCCGCCCACCCAGGCATTGCCGTTGTTGATGGAGCCGTTCCAGAAGTTCAGGTTGCCGCCGACCACCAGCGCCTTCCCGGCCGAATCCGCCTTGTTCAAGGCGTTGACGCTGTAGCCGGAGAGTGCGGCGTTGCCGGCCACGGCCACGGCGCCTTCGGTGTCGCTGCCGGCGCTGCTGAAGTTGCCCAGGGCAAAGACGTTGAAGCTGGCGGCCGTGCCCAGGTCGATCACGGTGGCCTGTGCACTGCCGGACCAGGCCGCGCCCACCAGGAACGCGGCGGACAGTGCGAGGGGCAAGGCACGCAGGGAGGCAGCGGTGGACTGGGGCAAGGACATGCTGGGCAGCCGCCGGCGTTACGGCGGAACAGGGCGTTGGACGGCCCTGACAGTGTCCGGCAGCCGCGGAAACAAGCCGTGACGAAACTGTGAAAACTTGCCGCAACGCGCGTGCGCAGTTCACGCTGCTCGCGCCGGACGGGCCATTTCCACGCATCCATGCCGTGGAACGAGAAATTCTGCCTTGGCCCGCCCTGCGGGCTGCGCGACAAGAGGACCGCGGGCGGCTCGCCGCACACGCCCCTGCAGAACCCCCTTGGACTTGCCTCACGGACACCGCCATGCCCGTCTATTGCGTCTCCTACGACCTCAACAAGGTCGGCCAGAACTACGCCCACCTGCACGACGAGCTGCGCAGCTCCGGCACGTGGTGGCACCACCTCGGCACCACCTGGCTGGTGCACACCAGCGAGGCCGCCGACCAGCTCTCGACCCGGCTGCGCCGCGCGCTGGACGACAACGACAGCCTGCTCGTCATCAAGGTCACGCGCGACTACGCCGGATGGATGCCCAAGAAGGCCTGGGAGTGGATTGAGCGGCACCTTTGAGGGCGGCCGCCCCGCTCCTCAGCTCAACCCCCGCTCCGTCGCGTACACCGCCGCCTGCACGCGCGAGCTGAGGTTGAGCTTGCGCAGGATGTGCTGCACGTGGATCTTCACGGTGGTCTCGGCGATGTCCAGGGCGCGGCCGATCTCCTTGTTGCTGGCGCCGCGGGCGATGTGGCTCAAGATCTCGCGCTCGCGCGGCGACAGCGTGACGATGGGGTCGGCCGGCGCGGGTGCGGCGGGCGCGGACGGCGCCGGGGCCCCCAGCGACTGGAACGCGGCCACCAGCTTGGCCGTCATCTCGGGGCTGACCACCGACTCGCCGCGCACGCTGCGCACGATGGAGGCCGCCAGCGCCTCGCTGTCTATGGTCTTGAGCAGGTAGCCCTGCGCGCCGTTGCGCAGCGCGGCGGCGAGGTCGCGCTCGTCCTCGCTCACGGTGAGCATGAGCACGCGCGCGTGCGGCGCGGCCTCCTTCAGGCCCTTGAGCGCGTCCACGCCGTTGACGCCGGGCAGGTGGTTGTCCAGCAGGATCAGGTCAGGCTGCAGCGCCTGCGCGTGGCGCTGCGCCTCGCCGGCGTCGCCGGCCTCGGCCACCACGGTGAAGCGCGCGTCGGCGGCCAGCAGCGCGATCAGGCCGCGGCGAAACAGGGTGTGGTCGTCCACCACCAGCAGCCGGATGGGCGCGCCGGCGGCGGCGCCGGCGGGGGAATGCGTTGTCATCATCGCGCGATCATGCCGCCGCCGAGGGCGCTTGAGCCGCGGGCGGCGTGCCGGCGGCGGGAGCCGTGGACACGGCGGACGCGGCGGCCGAGGGCGGCACCGTCAGCGTCACGCAACTGCCCGCGCCGGGCACGGCGTCCACGCGCACCTGGGCGCCGATGCGCGCGGCGCGCTCGCGCATGATGCGCAGGCCCACGTGCGTCTCGGCGCGGTCGGCGTCGGGGTCAAAGCCCTGGCCGTCGTCGCGCACCTCGAAGCGCCAGCCCGCGCTGTCGGCCGCCACCTCCACCCACACCTGCGACGCCCGCGCGTGCTTGCGCACGTTGGACAGCGCCTCCTGCACCACGTGCAGCACCTGCACCTGCGCGTCCGGGTCCAGCGGCAGGGCGTGGCCCTCCAGCTCCAGGTGCGACTTCAGGCCCGTCTGGTGCTCGAACTTCTGCAGCGTGGTGCGCAGCGCGGGCTCGATGTGCTCGGCGTTGGTGCGGGTGCGGAAATGCACCAGCAGCTCGCGCACGTCGCCCATGCACTCGCGCACGCCCGTGTCGAGCTCGCCCAGGGTGCGCTCCACCACCGCCTCGTCGCCGCGCTGGCGCGCCGCGCGCAGGAGCTGGACCTGGATCTTCAAGAAAGCCAGCGACTGCGCGATGGAGTCGTGCAGCTCGCGCGCAATGAAGCTGCGCTCCTCGGCCACCGCGCCCTCGCGCTCCAGCGCCGCGGCGCGCAGCCCTTCCATGCCGCCGGCCAGGTGGCTCGCCAGCGCGTCCAGCAGGCTGCGCTCCTCGTCGCTGAGCGTGACGCTGCCGCGGAAGAAGAGGTCCACCTCGCCCAGCAGCCGGTGGTGCAGCCGCACCGGCACGCTCACCAGCGTCTTGAAGCCCTCGCGGGCGCAGTGGCCCAGCGTCTGGTCGGCCATGACGATGGGGATGACGCGGGTGCGCGCATCGGCCGCGGACTGGCCGCACAGGCACTCGCCCGTGGGCACGCAGTGCTCGCCCTCGCTCAGCGCCGCGGGCAGGCCCTCGCCGGCCAGCAGCAAGTAGCGCTGGTTGGCCTCGTCGCTCCAGCGGATGGCCGCGGCGTCGGCGCCGGCAATGCGCCGCACCTGCTTGGCGAAGTGCTGCGCCATGCCCTCCAGCGTGTCGGAGCGCGCCAGCAGCGCGCTCACGTCGTACAGCGCCTGCAGCCGCCCGCGCTGCAGCTCCAGCTTGGCGGTCTTCTCGCGCACCTTGTCCTCCAGCCCGCGGTAGAGCGACTGCAGCGTCTGCGCCATGCGGTTGAAGCCCTCGCCCAGGCGGCCGAACTCGTCGCGGCTTTGCACCTCCACGCGCGCGTCGAAGTCGGCCTGCTCCACGCGCTCCAGGCCGCGCTGCAGCCGCGCCAGCGGCTCCAGGACGAACAGGTGCCCCGTGTAGAACAGCGCCACGGCCACCGCGATGGCCAGCCCAAGCATGGCCAGCTGGTACAGGTGCAGGATGCTGGTGAAGCGCGCGAGCTGCAGCTCGATGGAGCCCACGAACAGGTCCACGGAGCGCACGAAGGCGTCGGCATCGGCGCGCACCTGCGCCGGCGCGGGCAGCGTCCCTTGCGCCCAGCGCGCGTGCAACTGCTGCCACTGCTGCAGCACGTCCGCAAAGGCCGCATGCACGGCATCGTTCCATGGCACGAACAGGGGGCGGGAGGGGTCCCCGCGGCCCAGCAAATCCAGGCTGGCCTGGAAGCGGTCGAACTGCGCCTGCACCTGCTCAGGCGAGGTGTCGTGCAGCGAGGCCGCGAGCTGCCAGGTCTGCATGCGCATGCGCCCGGCCTCGTTGACGGCCGCCGCGCCGCCTTCGAGCTGCCAGCTCACCCACAGCGTCAGCCCTATGGAGGCCAGGGCCAGCACCAGCACCGCAGCGCCTATGGCCAGCAGCTTGCGCGCGAGAGTCCAGGGAGTCTTCATGCGCGCACTCTACGCAGCGCGCGCCTGCCGCGCCTGCCACCAATGCGAAAACCACGCATCCCGTGAACGCGCGCCGTGCCGCCCGCAACCCCGGGATGCGGGCCACCCGGCCAGGGGCCTACGGTAGCCGCCCCGGCGCGTGCTGTGGCCGCTGGCCGCGGTGGGGGACGCCGGCGCAAGAACCAGTGAAAGGATGGATTCATGTCTCGCAAGTCCTTTTCCCTGACAACGCTGGGTGCCGCGCTGCTGTGCTCGCTGTTGGCCGGCAAGGCGCTGGCCCAAACCGCCCCGCCACCACTGGACGACCGCGCCCGCCGCGGCCTGGCCATCGTCCCGGAGGGCATCAAGCTCAACATGGCCGGCCGCGACCGCGCCCTCGTCGGCCTGGGCAGCTACCTCGTCAACGCCGTGGGCGGCTGCAACGACTGCCACACGCGCCCGGCCTACGCCCCCGGCGGCGACCCCTACCTGGGGCAGCCCGAGGTCATCAACGCCGCGCAGTACCTCACCGGCGGGCGGCAGTTCGGCCCCTTCACCTCGCCCAACCTGCGCCCGGACGCCAAGGGCCTGCCCGCGGGGCTGAGGCTGTGGCAGTTCATACGCACCATGCGCACCGGCATAGATCCCGACCCGGCCGCGAACGGGCGCAAGCTGCAGGTGATGCCCTGGCCGGTGTACGGCCACATGCTTTCGAGCGACCTGGGCGCCATCTACGAGTTCCTGAGCGCCCTGCCCTCGGCGCCGGACAACCCCAACCCCGGCCCTTGAGGCTGGCGGCGGCGGCCCGCAGCCGCCGCCGGAAAGCGAAAAAGCGCGGCCACGGCCGCGCTTTTGCATGGGGGCGCCGCGCCGTGCACCCTGTCAGTCGGCGGCGTAGATGTCGCGGTCCTTGGTCTCGCGGATGAAAAAGGTGCCCACCACGAAGGTCGCGCCCGCAACCACGATGGGATACCACAGGCCGTTGTAGATGTTGCCCGTCTGCGCCACGATGGCGAAGGCCGTGGTGGGCAGCAGCCCGCCGAACCAGCCGTTGCCTATGTGGTAGGGCAGGCTCATGGAGGTGTAGCGGATGCGCGTGGGAAAGAGCTCCACCAGCATCGCCGCGATGGGGCCGTACACCATGGTCACGTAGATCACCAGCAGCGTGAGGATGCCCACCACCAGCGGCTTGTTGATGCGCGCGGGGTCGGCCGCTGCAGGGTAGCCCGCGGCGCTGGTGGCCTGCGCCACCTCCTTCTTGAACGCGGCAATGCGCGCCTTGCTGGCGCTGTCGAAGGCGTAGCCGTCGGCCGAGAGCGTGGCGTCGAAGGCGGGGATGACGCGCTCGCCCACCGTCACCGTGGCCGGCGTGCCGGGCCCGCCCTTGACCACCGAGTAGTTCACGGCCGCCTGCGCCAGCGTGCGCTTGGCCAGGTCGCAGTCGCTGCGGAAGTCCACCTCGCGCGCCACGGGGCTGCCCTGGAAGCTGCAGCGCGCGGGGTCCACCGTCACGACAATGGGCACGGCGCGCTGCGCCTGCGCCAGCGCCGGGTTGGCCGCCTCGGTGAGCGCGTGGAACAGCGGGAAGTAGCTCAGCGCCGCCAGCAGGCAGCCGCCCATGATGATGGGCTTGCGGCCTATGCGGTCCGACAGCCGGCCGAAGACGATGAAGAAGGGCGTGCCCAGCAGCAGCGACACGGCGATGAGGATGTTGGCCGTCTGCGGCTCCACCTTGAGCGCCTGCGTGAGGAAGAACAGCGCGTAGAACTGGCCCGTGTACCACACCACCGCCTGCCCCGCGGTCAGGCCCACCAGCGCCAGGATCACGACCTTGAGGTTCTTCCAGCGGCCAAAGCTCTCCGACAGCGGGCTCTTGGAGCTGCGGCCCTCCTCCTTGATCTTCTTGAACGCTGGCGACTCGTTCATGGACAGCCGTATCCACACGCTCACGGCCAGCAGCACGATGGACAGCAGGAAGGGCACGCGCCAGCCCCAGTCGGCAAACACCTCCTCGCCCATCGCGGTGCGCGTGCCCAGGATCACCACCAGGCTCAGGAACAGGCCCAGCGTGGCGGTGGTCTGGATCCACGAGGTGTAGGCGCCGCGCTTGCCGTGCGGCGCGTGCTCGGCCACGTAGGTGGCCGCGCCGCCGTACTCGCCGCCCAGCGCCAGGCCCTGCAGCAGCCGCAGCGCGATGAGCATCACGGGTGCGGCCACGCCCACGCTGGCGTAGCTGGGCAGGATGCCCACGATGAAGGTGGACAGACCCATGAGCAAGATGGTCACCAGGAAGGTGTACTTGCGGCCGATCATGTCGCCCAAGCGGCCGAACACCAGCGCGCCGAAGGGCCGCACGATGAAGCCCGCGGCAAACGCCAGCAGTGCGAAAATGAAAGCTGCGCCCGCATCCAAACCAGAAAAAAACTGCTTGGCGATGATGGAAGCCAGCGAGCCGTACAGGTAGAAGTCGTACCACTCGAAGACCGTGCCCAGGCTGGAGGCGAAGATGACCTTGCGCTCCTCGCGTGTCATGGGGGCGCGTGAGCGCGAGGGGCTCAGCGCGCGTGCGGCGGGGGCCATGGTGCTTGTCTCCTGGTCGTGTTTTCGGGTCTTGGGCGCCCTGCTGTCGGGGTGCCGCCAGCGCATGCTGGGCACGCCGTCTGACGGCTTGCTGACCTCTTTCTGACGGCTGGCTGACGCGTCAGGATGAACCCGCAGGACCCCGTTTTTGTAAGAACTTGGTCAGACGCTCTGCTGAAACTGCCTAAGCACGAGGTGCCGTGCCCACGTGGGCGGCATTCCTGACACCCCTGCACCGGAGATAGAAAAATGGCGACTGCCGTAGGAAGTGCACCGACCCGATCCAGGGCCGAGGAGACAAGCAAGGTTGATCCCGTGGTGGCCCGGATCCAGGCCAACCCGAAGTACCAGGAGCTGCGCCGCAAGCGCAGCGGCTTCGGCTGGATGCTCACGGCGCTGATGCTGGTCGTGTACTACGGCTACATCTCGCTGATCGCGTTCAACAAGCCCTTCCTGGCCACGCCGCTGGGCCAGGGCGTCACGACGCTGGGCATTCCGCTGGGCATGGGGGTGATCCTTTTCACCATCGTCATCACCGGCATCTACGTGCGCCGCGCCAACAGCGAGTTTGACGCGCTGACGGCCGAAATCCTGAAGGACGCCGCCAAATGAGCAGCAAGCAGTTGAAGACCCTGGCCGCGCTGGCGGCCCTGGCCGGCGCGGGCTCCGCGCTGGCCGCGGGTGCTGACGTGGGCCAGGCCGCCAAGCAGGCGACCAACTGGACCGCCATCGCCATGTTCGCCATCTTCGTGGCCGGCACGCTGTGGATCACGAAGTGGGCCGCGGCCAAGACGCGCTCGGCCGCCGACTTCTACACCGCCGGCGGCGGCATCACCGGCTTCCAGAACGGCCTGGCGATTGCGGGCGACTACATGTCGGCCGCCTCCTTCCTGGGCATTTCCGCCGCCGTCATGGCGTCGGGCTACGACGGCCTGATCTACTCCATCGGCTTCCTGGTGGGCTGGCCCATCATCACCTTCTTGATGGCCGAGCGGCTGCGCAACCTGGGCAAGTTCACCTTCGCCGACGTGGCCGGCTACCGCTTCAAGCAGACCCCCATCCGCGCCTTCGCCGCTTCCGGCACGCTGGTGGTGGTGGCTTTCTACCTGATCGCCCAAATGGTCGGCGCGGGCCAGCTCATCAAGCTGCTGTTCGGCCTGGAGTACTGGATGGCCGTGGTCATCGTGGGCGCGCTCATGATGGTCTACGTGCTCTTCGGCGGCATGACGGCCACGACCTGGGTGCAGATCATCAAGGCCGTGCTGCTGCTGTGCGGCGTGAGCTTCATGGCCTTCATGGTGCTGGCGCAGTTCAACTTCAGCCCCGAGGCGCTGTTCGCCAAGGGCGTGAGCGTGAAGACGGCCATCGCCATCGCCGCGGGCAAGACGCCTGAAGAAGCGGCCAAGACGGGCCTGTCCCTCATGGGCCCGGGCGGCTTCATCAAGGACCCCATCTCCGCCATCAGCTTCGGCATGGCGCTGATGTTCGGCACCGCCGGCCTGCCCCACATCCTCATGCGCTTCTTCACCGTGCCTGACGCGAAAGAAGCCCGCAAGAGCGTGTTCTGGGCCACGACCTGGATCGGCTACTTCTACATCCTGATCTTCATCATCGGCTTCGGCGCCATCACCCTGGTGCTGACCAACCCCGAGTTCGCCGACACGGCCAAGGGCGTGATCAAGGGCGGCGCCGGCACGGCCAACATGGCTGCGGTGCTGGTGGCCAAGTCGGTGGGCGGCGACGTGTTCTTCGGCTTCATCTCGGCCGTGGCCTTCGCCACCATCCTGGCCGTGGTCGCGGGCCTGACGCTCTCCGGCGCCTCGGCCGTCTCGCACGACCTCTACGCCACGGTGTTCAAGAAGGGCAAGGCCGACAGCGCCTCCGAACTGCGCGTCTCGCGCATCACGACGCTGACGCTGGGCGTGCTGGCCGTGGTGCTGGGCATCGTCTTCGAGAAGCAGAACATCGCCTTCATGGTGAGCCTGGCCTTCGCCATCGCGGCGTCCGCCAACTTCCCCGTGCTCTTCATGAGCGTGCTGTGGAAGGACTGCACCACCAAGGGCGCCGTGATCGGCGGCTTCCTGGGCCTGATCAGCTCGGTGGGGCTGACCGTGGTGTCGCCCTCGGTGTGGGAAGCCACGCTGGGCAACCCCAAGGGCTCGGCCTGGTTCCCCTACACGTCGCCGGCGCTGTTCTCCATGACCATCGGCTTCGTGGGCATCTGGCTGTTCTCCATCCTGGACCGCAGCGCGCAGGCCACCAAGGAGCGCGCCGCCTTCGCCGTGCAGCAAGTCCGCTCGGAAACGGGCCTGGGCGCCGCCGGTGCCTCCGGCCACTGATCGGCCGGCAGACACGCCTACACACACGCCAAGGGCGGGGCCCAGCCCCCGCCCGCAGCCAAAAGGCCGGGTTCACCCCGGCCTTTTTTTCGCCTGTGCGGCCATGGGAGTAACGCTCATCAAGGGCCACGAATCGCTGCCGAAATCAAGACACAGGCGGCAAAACAACAAGTGCCAAACGGCTACGTGAGGTTTTGCTGCGTTGCAATAGACAATCAAACGTGACCTATGTCTCAATATGAATCCTAGGGAGTGTCCCGTGGCCTGTTGAAAAGGTGAGCGTCCGTGGTTAATAGGAACGCCGCCGAAGGCCGACAGGAGTGAGGAGTTCCATGTCCAGCGCGCAGGGGCAACTGGCCCCGTCCACGGCTGTAGAGCCGCCGCCGTACCGCATGCAGCGCCTGCAGCATCCGCGGCAGGCGCTGCTGCGCTATGTGGCAGGCACGCGCGCGCTACTGGCCCTGAGCGCGGGCCTGACGCTGCTGCCCGCGGCGCCCAACCGGCTTTCGGCGCTGTTGCTGCTGGGCTATTCGGTCGGCGCGGCGCTGCTGCTGGCGCTGTCGCTGCGGGGCTTGCCACTGGCGGGCTGGCGCGTGTGGCTGTGGCTGGATGCGATGGTGCTGCTGCTGGCCAGCCTGGTGCTCACGCAGCAGCTCATGGCGCTGACGGCGCTGACCGTGCTGCCGGTGGTGGCCATGGCGCTGCTGTGGGGGCTGGAGTCGGCGGTGCTCATGGCGCTGTCCTGCGCCGCGGGGCTGTGGCTGTTCACCGGCGCCGGCCACGGCGAGCCGCTCACCCTGGCCGTGCCCTGCGTGCTGCTGGCACTGGCGCCGGCCGTGGCACTGCTGGACCGCCCCGGCGGGGCGCTGCGCCAGCGCCAGCGGCTGCTGGAGGCGTTCTCGCAGCAGGCCGATCCGCGCCACGGCCTGGAGCAGCAGATGCGCGTGCTGCTGGGCCTGTTGGGCGAGCACTTCACGCTCGCGCGCGCGATGCTGGACATGCCCGGCCCCGAGCCGCGCGTGTTCTGCTGGGAACCGCCGGCGCGGCTGACGGTGCTTGAAGGCGCAGCGCTGCAGCGCTGGCGTGCGCAGCGCGAGTCCTTGCCGGCCGACCTGGGCTTCATCAGCGGCACCGAGCCCGCGGTGTGGACGCGCGCGCTGCACCCGGCCAGCGGCGTGCCGGCGCCGGCCCCGCAGGGCGAGGCCAGCCGCGTGCTGTTGGGTGCCGGCGCCCAAGCCCTGTGGTTGCCGCTGCGCAGTTACGGCCGCACCCAGGGCCAGCTCTGCCTGGTGCGCCACGAGCCGCCCTTCACCGCGTCCGACCTGCGCGGGCTGCACGCCCTCATGCGCGAGCTGCTGCCGCTGCTGGAGCGCACCGACCTGCTGGAGCAACTGCAGCACGAAACCGCGGCGCGCGAGCGCGAGCGCATAGGCCGCGACCTGCACGACAGCGCCGTGCAGCCCTACCTGGGCCTGAAGTACGGGCTGGAGGCCCTGGCACGCGTGGCCGGCGCCGACAACCCCATCAGCCCGCAGATCGCGCAACTCGTGCAGATGACCAACGAGGAGCTGCAGACGCTGCGCGACACCGTGCGCGGCCTGCGCCGCGGCCACGACCCCTACGCACCCAACGGCACGCTGGCGGCGCTGCAGCGCCAGGCGCAGCGCTTCGAGGCGCTGTACGGGCTCAAGGTCGAGGTGACGCTGCCTGAGCATGCGCCGCCGCTGCACGGCAGCCTGGCCAAGGCGCTGCTGCACCTGTTCAACGAGGCGCTGACCAACGTGCGGCGCCACACCCGCGCCACCACGGTCGCCGTGCGGTTCGACGTGCAAGCCGACGAGCTGTGCATGCGGCTGCGCAACGACCGCCCCGCAACCGCCCTGCCCGCGCCCTTCACGCCGCGCTCGCTCAGCGAGCGCGCGCGCGAGTTCGGCGGCCAGGTCACCGTGACCCACCCGCCGGGCTGCACCGAGGTGGCCATCACGCTCCCACTGACAGGAAACACCCCATGAACGCCAACAACAACACCGGGCCCATTCGCGTGCTATTGGCCGATGACCACACCGTCGTCCTGTGGGGGCTGCGCCAACTCATAGACAGCAACCAGCCGCTCATGCGCGTGTGCGGCACCGCCTCCAACCGGCGCGAGCTGCTGGCGCACCCGGCATTGGCCGAGACCGACGTGCTGCTGCTGGACCTGGGCCTGGCTGACGGCGACGCGCTGGACTGCATACGCCAGGTCAGCGCCGCGGGGGTCAAGGTGATCGTGCTCACCGGCAACCTCAACGCCGCGCAGCACCTGCAGGCGGTGATGCAGGGCGCGCGCGGGGTGGTGCTCAAGTCCCATCCCACCGACATGCTGCTGCGCGCCATAGAGCGCGTGCACGCCGGCGAGGTGTGGGTGGAGCGCGCGCTGATGGCGCAGGTGCTGGGCAACGTCTCCGGCCTGGCCGCCAACGGTACGGCCGCGCACGCCCCGGCCGTGCCCAGCGAACACGCGCAGCGCATTGCCTCGCTCACGCCCAAGGAGCGCCAGGTGGTGCAGGCCGTGGTGCAGCACCGCGGCGCCAAGGGGCTGGTGGTGGCCGAGACGCTGGGAATGAGCGAGCACACGCTGCGCAACCACCTCACGGTCATCTACAGCAAGCTCAACCTGCACGGGCGGCTGGACCTCTATGCCTTCGCGCTGGAGCACGGACTGGCCACGCTGAGCACCAGCACCTCGCGGCAGTCGCTCAAGGATTTCGACCCGGCCTGAGCCTGCTTGCGGCGGCTCAAGGACAAACATCCCACGCCATTACGGGCACTTCCGCTCTGTGCAAGCCCGCGGGCGCGGCCTAGCCTGCAACGCATGGAAACCATTGCATCCGCCCCCGCAAATGCCAGCAAATCCGTGCCGGCACGCTTCGTATCGGTGCTGGTGGTGGACGACCAACCCGGGCTGCGCCTGGGGCTGACGCTGCTCATAGACGCCGAGCGGCCACGGCTGCGCAGCGTCGGCTCCGCGGCCAACGGCGAGCAGGCGCTGGCCCTGGCCCGCCAGTTGCAGCCCGACGTGGTGCTGCTGGACGTGAACCTGGGCCACGAGGACGGCCTGGCGCTCATCCCGCTGCTGCAAGGCATCGCGCCCTGCTGCCGCGTGCTCGTCCTCACCTCCATGGCCGACGAGCAGGTGGCGCAGCGTGCGCGCCGCCTGGGTGCCCACGGCTTCATGCTCAAGACTGCGCCCGCCACAGAGTTGCTTGAGCAACTTGTCAGCCTCGCCCGTAGGGGCTGAGCGCCCCGCACCGGCGCCCTGGCCGGCCGTCCCACGCGCCCAGGCCACGCCCTCGCTCCACGTCTTCCCCAGCCTCGCCGGCCCACGCGGCCTTGGCGGCTCGCCCAGCTCGCCAACAGCCAAAAGTCCACGCTCACTGCGCGTCAAGACGGCACAGGCCTTGAGCGTCCCCTGAGCTGCGGGGGGCTGTTTTGTACCGGCCGCCTAGGGATAGGACACCCACTGCGACTAGTTCAAGGGTCCGATGGCGCCCCCTGGGGTGGCTGCCTACATTGATACCCATGGCAACGCAACACACACACCGCAAAGCTCCCCGCTGCCATGGGGTGCTCAACGGCCGGGGCGTTGTCCATGAGGCCCGTCATCCCGGCACTTCACAAAGCGCCGTGGACCCACAAAGACAGGCCTGACCCGCGCCGGCAACGGCATCTGTCTTGTTCACCAGAGAGGAAAGACCATGAACTTCATCAACTCCATCAAGCGTTTCGTTCGTGACGAAGACGGCATCTCCACCGTCGAATACGGCCTCGTGCTGGCGCTGGTCGGTGTGGTGGTGGCCGCTGGCCTCAAGACTTTGGGCGGCAATATCAACGGCGGCATCGAAGCGCTGGCCGAAACCGTGAGCACCCTCTTTTAAGCAGAGACAGGCGACGGCCACGCCGCCAGGGCGCATGAAGCTCGCATGCCGGCGGACTCTGCCTGCCGGCATGCTTGATGCCGCAACCATGTGTCCATGATCCGCTTGGAACCTTGAGGCCTCACGCTTGGCCGCTGCTCCCTGCCGCACAACGCCACGTCCACGGACCCGCACCATGAGCCTGCAACTGCTGTCGCTGTCCTTTCTCGCCGCACTGCTGCTGGCGGCAGTGGCTTGCGACCTGCACCAGCGCCGCATTCCCAATGCGCTGGTGCTGTACGGCATGGCGCTGGGCCTGGCGTTCCAGGCCTTTGCTGCCGCAGGCCAGGGGCTGCTGCAGGATGGCAGCCAGGGTGTGGCGGCGGCGCTGCTGGGCGGCGTGGCCGGCCTGGCGTTGTTCCTGCCTTTCTACGCCCTGCGCATGCTCGGCGCCGGCGACGTCAAGCTGCTGGCCATGGTGGGCGTGTGGCTGGGCGCCACGGCCGTGCTGCAAGTTGCTTTGTGGACGGTGCTTGCCGGCGCGCTGCTGTCGCTGGGCGTGATGCTGGCCACCGGTTCGCTGCGCACGGTGGGCCGCAACCTACGCACCCTTTTCACTCTCGCGTCCTTGCGTTGTGCAAGCGGCGCAACGCCGCAGGGCACGGCCGCTACCGGCCGGCTGCCCTACGGCTTGGCCATCGCCGCGGGCAGCGGCGTAGAGATGGCCCGCCTGCTGCTGTCAGCCTGAACCAGGCCAGGAGTTTTTCACCATGACCAAGCGCACCCGCGGAATTCTCGTGCTCTTGCTGGCGCTGCTGGTCGGCCTGGCCTCGGTACTGGTCGCGGCGCGGTGGATGAACGGACGGGCCGCGGTCAGCCATCGCATCGCCGTGGTCCGTGCCGACATGGACACCGGCGCCAAGCTTTCGGCCGAGGCCGTGGAACTGGTGGACTGGCCCCGCACCAGCGTGCCCCCGGGGGCGTTCACGGACGTCAAGGCCTTGGAAGGCCGCGTGACCCGCACGGCCCTGGCGCACGGCGAGCCCGTTCTTGAAGCCCGGCTGGCGCCCGTCGGCACCAAGGGCGGTCTCTCCGCCGTGGTGGGCGAAGGCAAGCGCGCCATGACCGTGCGCGTCAACGACGTCATCGGCGTGGCCGGCTTCGCGCTGCCGGGCACTTACGTGGACATCATGGTCAACACCCGCAGCCCGGGCGCGCGGCACGAGGACGACCAGGACCGCTCCATCAGCAAGATCGTGCTGGAGCGCATCCTGGTGCTGGCCGTGGCCCAGGAAGCCAACCGTGACGAAACCAAGCCCAAGGTCGTCAACGCCGTGACGCTGGAGCTCTCGCCCGCGCAGGCCGAGGCGCTGGACCTGGCCCGCAGCGTCGGCACCCTGTCGCTGGTGTTGCGCAACCAAGTCGATCCGCAACCCAGCAGCACCGCCGGCGCCACCAAGGGCAGCTTGCTGGGCGTGCAGGTGCAGCCCGTGTCCACGGCAGCGCCCATTGCCGCTGCGGCGCCGGTGCGGCGCATGGCGGCAGCCCCCGCCGCGCAGCCCACGCCCGCTCCCAAGCAGGACTGCGTGGACGTGATCCGGGGCGTCACCAAGACCCGCGAATGCTTTTGATGACGGCGCAGTACACCCCCATGAGTACCCTCACGCACACCTGCCGCAGCCGCCGGCACGCCGTACTGCACCAGGCAGCCTTGGCCGGCATGGTGCTGACGCTGCTGTCAGGGCAGGCCGCCGCGGCGTCCGGCGCGGCAACGGCAGCGAGCACGGCCGCACCGGCGCGCTGCAGCCGGCTGGAGATCGCACCGCCGGTGCAGATCAGCGTGGGCAAGTCCACCGTGCTGCGCCCGGCCGGCCCCATCAGCCGCATCCTGCTGGGCAATGCCGAAGGCTCGCGCGGCGGCGCCCCGCGCGAGACCGCCGCCGACACCAGCCATGAGGCCAAGCCTGCGGCGGGCATGACCCCAGCCCAGGAGCGCCAGCGCCCGGGCGTGGCCGATGTGGACGTGCTGCTGCTGGGTCCCACCGAGGTGTTCCTGCTGGGCAAGACGCTGGGCTCGACCAACGTGGTGCTGCAGGAACAGTCGGGCCGCTGCACGGCGGTGGACGTGGTGGTGAGCCTGGATGTCACGGGACTGCAGTCGTTGCTGGCTCAACTAATGCCCGAAGAGAAGGACGTGCGCGTGACCGCGGCCTTCGAATCCCTTGTGCTCTCGGGCACCGCCAGCACCGCCGCCGCGGCCGCGCGCATCTACGAGCTGGCCAACGCCTACGTGCGCGGCCCGGGCCACGGCACGGCGCCGCCGCCCAGCCTCTACGGCGTCAACCCTCGCATCATCAACCTGATGGGCACGGGCGCGCCGCAGCAGGTGATGCTGGAAGTGAAGGTGGCCGAAGTGTCCAAGTCGATACTGGACCAGTTCGGCATCGACTTCTCGCGCGCCTACGCCAGCGCCGACGGCTCCACGATCCGCTTTCTCTCAGGCCTGCTGGGCGGGGGCGCCGCCACGCTGGGCCAGATCGCCGGTGCCGGTGGCACCGGCACGCCGCTGAGCTCGGTAGGCTCGGTGGTGGGCGGCTCCATCCCGTCGAGCATCGGCAGCGCAGGCAACGTCACGCAGACGCTGACCACCATCAACGGCCAGGTCGTCCCGGTCTACACCACCACCTACGGCACCGTGCCCGCGCGCGGCGTGACCAACCTGAGCGTCAATGCCCAGAAGACCGACGGCGTGGTCAAGATCCTGGCCGAGCCCACGGTGATGGCCATCAGCGGCCAGAAGGGCAGCTTCCTGGCCGGGGGCAAGATCTTCATTCCCGTGGCCGTGGACAACGGAAGCGGCGGCCGCACCGTGACGCTGGAGGAAAAGGAGTTCGGCGTCTCGGTGGGCTTTCTGCCCACGGTGCTGGACGGCGGGCGCATCAACCTGGAAGTGGCCTCGGAAGTCTCGGAGCTCAACCGCGAGGGCGTGGGCCTGACCGTGCCGGGCGCGTCGGGCCTGGCCGTGCTGCCCTCGTTCACCTCGCGCCGGGCCAAGACGACGGTGCAGTTGGCCGACGGCCAGAGCTTCGCCATCGGCGGCCTGATCAAGAACAACATGACCACCAACGTGCGCGCCTTCCCGGTGCTGGGCGAGCTGCCGGTGATCGGTGCGCTGTTTCGCAGCACCGACTACCAGACCGACAAGTCGGAGCTGGTGTTCGTGATCACGCCGCGCCTGGTCAAGCCGCTGCCGCCGGACTACGCGCTGCCCACCGACCGCTACGTCCCCCCCAGCCGCACCGACGTGCACCTGCACGGCCGCCTGGAAGGCAGCCGCCGCGAGGAGGAAGCGCCAGGCACGGCGGCCCCGTCCGAGCCCGCCGCCGCCACGCCTGCCGCCGGCTTCCAGCTCAAGTGAGGACACCCGCCATGAAAAGCCCCGCGATGCTGCTGCCGCCCCTGCTGGCCGTCCTGGCCGGCTGCGCACAGACCACACCCGGCTGGGACGAGCGCTTTGGCGACAGCGTGCGCCAGGCACGCGCCCAACAAACCATAGACCCGGCCGCCGGCCAGCGCGCCGCCGCGCTGGCCGGCCTGGACGGCAAGGCCAGCGTGGGCGTGATGCGCGCGCTGGGCATCTCCTACGGCTACTCGCTGCGCGAACCGGCACCGCCCGCGCCGGTCATCACCCTGGTGCCCGGCGCCCCCGGGGGCCAATGAACGCGGGAGAGCGCTGGTGCGACGGCATCCATCCCTTGCAGTGCGCCGCCAGGCGCAGCGCGGCGGCATTGCGCTGCTGTTCGCGTTGCTGATGGTGCCGATCATGGGTTTCATGGGGCTGGCGCTGGACCTGAGCCGCATCTACATCAACAAGACCGAGCTGCAGGGCGCCGCCGATGCCTGTGCGCTGTCGGCAGCCTGGCACCTGCAGACCACCCCCGTCACCGCTGCGGCCTTCACCGGCGCCACCAACGGCGGCAGGTGGATTGCCGCCATCAACAAGTCCAATCTGCAGGCCACGGCCATCCCCACGAGCAGCGTGACCGTTGAGTTCGGAACGTCTCTTTCGAGTGGCGTCTGGAACACCGCGGCGTCGGCCGTTCCCGGCGCCTCGCTCGTGCGCTGCAAGATCAGGCGAGCAAACATCGAAAGCTGGTTCCTGCAAGTCGTGGGTGGGCTCGACCATTTCCAGATCAGCGCAGAAGCCACGGCCGCCATCCCGGCTGCCGGCTCCACCAACTGCGGCGCATCCACAGGCAACTGCAACCAGGCTCCCAGCCTGGTGTTCTAGAAGGCCATGGCCATGCATCGTGTTGCAAGCCCCCGCTCCAGCCAGCGACATTGGCGCGGCAGTGCCCTGCTGGAGCTCGTGGCCGTGGTGCCGATACTGGCACTTCTGGCGGGCCTGTCGGTGGAGTTCGGCCGTGTGCTCTACACCTACAACACGATCACCAAGGCCGTGCGCAGCGCCACGCGGCACCTGGCCCTGACCGACAGCAGCAACGCCTCCAGCGCTGCGTGGACGCAGGCCCGGCAGGAAGCCTGCCAGCTGGCGCTGTTCGGCACCCTTGCCGGCGGCAGCACGCCGCTGCTGACCGGGCTGACCAGTTCCATGGTGCAGATCGACACCAGCGGCAGGCTGGTCAGCACCGTCTACGGCAACAGCGGCAGCGGCTGCGGCACCAACTGCGGCATCAGCTGGGTGAGGGTCACCATCAGCGGCTACCGCTACACACCCCTGTTGGGCAGCGTGTTGCCCGCCTCGGTACTGCAAGGCGGCCAACTGGCGCTGGAGCCCATCAGGCTCACGATGCGCGGCTGGCCTTTTGCGACCGCAACGCCCACCTTTGCGTCAACGAGCACATCATGCGCCGCGCTCATCTGAAACCTTCGTCAAATCGCACTGGCACCCGTGGCATGGCCGCGCTGGAACTGGCCGCGGCCATGGTGCCCTTCATGGTGCTGGTGCTGGCGCTGCCCGAGTTCTGCAAGCTGGCCTGGGCATGGAATGCCGCCAGCGAGGCCACGCTGTTGGGCGCGCGCAAGGCGGCCGTCTGCGGCCTCAATTCCGCGGCCATCAAGACGCGCATGCGCGAAGTCATGCCCTGGCTGCAGGACGACAACATCGTGATCGCCTACGAGCGTCCCGGCGCCACGAGCTGCACCGCCAGCGGCGCCACCGCGTGCCGCGTGGTGCAAGTGTCGCTGTCGGGTTACCAGCAGACGGTGGCGCTGCCGATGCTGCCAGCGCTGACCGTGCCCTTGCCTTCCTTCACGACCTCGCTGCCGCGCGAGTTCATGGACAGCAGTTGCTGAACCCTCTCACACCGGCCACACCCATGAAGATCCAGGTCATCTCCCCGGACCCCAAGCGCACGGCCCAGGCTGTGCAGATGCTCAACGGCATGGATTTGCTGGAGGTTCAAGGCAGCACGGCAGCGCTGCACGCCCTGCCCCAAGCCGTCAACGCCAGCATGGCTTCGTTGCTGGTGCTGGACGGCGTGGACGCCTCGGCGTTGGGCGCCGTGAGCCGCTTCACGCACGAGCACCCGCAGGTGGACACGCTGGTGTTGTCGGCCGAGATATCGCCGGACTTCCTGCTGCAGGCCATGCAGGCCGGCGTACGCGAAGTGCTGCCCGCCACGGCCGACGCCGCGGCACTGCGCGCGGCGGTGCAGCGCGCCCTGCACCGCCGCGCGCCGCCTGCGGCTTCCTCGACGACGCCGGCGCAGGTGCTGTCCTTTCTCGGCTGCAAGGGCGGCAACGGCACCAGCGTGCTGGCGGCCAACCTGGCGTACCGACTGGCCGGCAACGGCGCGCGCCGCGTGGCCCTCATAGACCTGGACCTGCAAAGCGGCAACTCGCTGCTGCTGCTGAGCGACCAGCGCGCCAGCAGCGACGTGGCCGAGGTCGCGCGCAACGTGCAGCGGCTGGATGCCGACCTGCTGCGCGCGGCCATGGTGCAGGTGGACGAAACGCTGTTCGTCCTGCCCGCGCCGGAGGACATCGGCCAGGCGCTGGAGGTCAAGGCCGCGCAGGTCAAGGCCATCGTCCAGCAGGCGCGCCAGATGTTCGACTTCGTGGTGCTGGACCTGGGCGGCCGCATAGACCCGCTCACGCTGCAGGCCCTGGACCTCTCAGCGCACATCTACGCCGTGCTGCAGCTCAAGCTGCCGCAACTGCGCGACGCCCGCCGGCTGCGTGCGCTGCTGAACTCGCTGGAGGTGCCCCCACACAAGGTGCACTGGATCGTCAACCGCTACGACCGGCATGGCGAGCTGCCGCTGCAGTCTCTGGTGCAGGCCCTGGACGGCACGCCGGTGAGCACCGTGCCCAACCACTTCGACGCGGTCTCCACCGCGGTGAACCAGGGCCAGCCCATCGCGCGCAACAGCCCGGTGGCCCGCGCGCTCGACGACATGGCCCGCACGCTGCTGCCCCAGGAAGCACCGCGCAAGGAAGGCTGGCTGGCGCAACTGCTGGGCAGCCGCTGAAGAACGACATAACGCCGCAAGGAAGGCCCATGAACCTGCGACAACAGTTCGCTTCACTGCTGTCCGTGGAGCAGCCCCAGGTACCGGCTGCCGCCGCACCGGCGGCGCCCATGGAAGCGCCGGCGCACGACCAGCAGGCCTACCATCGCATGAAGTCCGACGTGCACCGGCTGCTGCTGGGCCGCATGGACCTGCAGGCCCTGGAAACCATGGCCCCCGAGCGGTTGCGCCAGGAGCTCAGCGTGCTGGTGGAGCGCGTGCTGGGAGAGGAAAATCTCGTGCTCAACGCCGCCGAGCGGCGCCGCCTGGTGCGCGACGTGCAGCACGAGATGCTGGGACTTGGGCCGCTGGAGCCGCTGCTGGCGGACCCGACCATCTCCGACGTCCTGGTCAATGGGCCACGCCAGGTCTGGGTGGAGCGCCGCGGCAAGCTCAGCCTCACCGACGTGGTGTTCGCCGACGACGAGCACCTCATGCGCATCATCGACAAGATCGTCTCGCGCGTGGGCCGCCGCGTGGACGAGTCCTGCCCCATGGCCGACGCGCGGCTGCCCGATGGTTCCCGGGTCAACGTCATCATTCCGCCGCTGGCGCTGGACGGGGCACAGATGTCGATACGGCGCTTCGCCGTGGTGCCGCTGACCCTGGACGACCTGGTCGAGTACAAGACGCTCACGCCACCCATGGCGCAGATGCTGCAGGCCCTGGCCAACGCCGAGGTCAACCTGCTGATCTCCGGCGGCACGGGCAGCGGCAAGACCACGCTGCTCAACATCCTGTCAGGCTTCATCGACGCAGGCGAGCGCATCGTCACCATAGAGGACGCGGCCGAGCTGCAACTGCGCCAGCCCCACGTGGTGCGGCTGGAAACGCGCCCGCCCAACATCGAGGGCCGCGGCGAGGTCTCGCAGCGCGATCTGCTGCGCAACGCGCTGCGCATGCGCCCGGACCGCATCATCCTGGGCGAGACCCGCGGTCCCGAGGCCATGGACATGCTGCAGGCCATGAACACCGGCCACGAGGGCAGCATGACCACCATCCACGCCAACACGCCGCGCGACGCGCTCTCGCGGCTGGAAGCCATGCTCTCCATCGCGGGCTTCAATGCGCCGCCGCGCGTGGCGCGCGCGCAAATCGCCTCGGCCATAGGCGTGGTGGTGCAGGCCAACCGCCTGAGCGACGGGCGGCGCAAGGTCACCAGCATTGCCGAGATCACCGGCATGGAGGGCGACATGGTGTCCATGCAGGAAATCTTCACCTACAAGCAGACGGGCGTGGAAGCCGATGGCAGCGTCAAGGGCCACTTCCAGGCCAGCGGCGTGCGCCCGCGCTTTGCCGAGCGGCTCAAGGCCCGCGGGCTGGTGCTGCCGGAGACGATGTTCGACCCCTACACACGCTGGGAGTAAGCACCATGGACCAGGGCTTCATCCTCTTCGGCGTGCTGCTGTTCGTGGCCGTCGTCCTGGCGCTCGAAGGCCTCTACCAACTCTGGGCCACGCGCCACAGCGCCGAAGCCAAGCGCTTGGCGGCTCGACTGCGCAGGCTAGAAGGCGCGCCGCCGCAGGCCCCCCTGAGCCTGGACCGCCGCGATGCGGCGCAGCAGCAGGGCTGGCTGCATGGCGGCGCGCTCGGGGAATTCCAGCCCCTGCAGCGGCTGCACGACTGGGTACGCAGCGCGGGCACCCGGCGCACGCTGGGACAGTTGCTGCTGGCCAGCGTGGCGCTGTTCCTGGCCGGTGCTCTCGTGCCTTTGCTGCGCGGCGCGGGCGGCATGGTCGCGCTGGCCTGCGCTCCCACGCTCGCCGCCCTGCCCTGGCTGTGGGTGTCACAGCGCCGCGCCAAGCGCATCGAGCGGTTGCAGCAGCAACTTCCCCTGGCGCTGGACCTCATGGGCCGCGCTTTGCGTGCCGGCCACACCTTGTCCTCGGCGCTCAAGATGGTGGGCGACGAAGTGGCCGACCCGCTGGGCAGCGAGTTCCGGCAGCTTTGCGACGAGGTGAATTTCGGCATGTCCATGCCGGAGGCGCTGTCGCGGATGGCGCAACGCGTGCCCCTGGACGACGTGCGCTACCTCACCGTGGCCGTCATGATCCAGCGCGAGGCGGGGGGCAACCTCACGGAGTTGCTGGACAGCCTGGCGGCACTGGTGCGCTCGCGCTTCAAGCTCTTTGGGCAGGTGCGCACCTATTCGGCCGAGGGGCGGCTGTCGGCCTGGATCCTGGGCGTCATGCCCTTTGCCGTGTCCGGCTTCATGCAACTCGCCAACCCGGAGTTCATGGCCACGCTGTGGACCGATCCGACGGGGCGCAAGCTCGTGGGCAGCGCCCTGGTCATGATGGCGCTGGGCGCAGTGTGGATGCGGCAAATCATCCGCATCCGTGTCTGAGGAGATCTCATGGACATCATGGAAATCAGCCTGCTGGTCGGCGTGTTCGTGGCCTCGTCGGCACTGGTGCTGCTGGTCGGCCGGCTCATCGCCAAACCGCCCGTGGACCAGCGCGCCCGGCAACTGCTGGAGGAGGCGGGCGCCGCACCCGGCAAGACGCACTGGATAGAGCGCATGGCGCGCAGCACCAGGACACTGGCCAAGCTGTCCGCCGAGGAGGGAGGCGACAACTCGGCGCTGCGCCGGCGGCTGTTCAACGCGGGCTTGCGCCATCCCATGGCACCCACGGCGTTCTTCGGCATGAAGACGGCGCTGGCCATGGTGCTGCCGCCGCTGTTGCTGGCGGCGCTGTCCCTGTCGGCGCACCCGCCGCAAGGCCAGGCGCTGATGAGCATGCTGCTGGCCGCCGCCGCCCTGGGCTACTACCTGCCCAACGCCGTGCTGGCGCGCCTGGTGGCGCAGCGCCAGCGGGAAATCTTTGAAAGCTTTCCCGATGCGCTGGACTTCATGATCATCTGCGTGGAGGCCGGGCTGGGCATAGAGGCGGCGCTGCAGCGCGTGACCGAGGAATTGGTGCACCGCAGCCGCGTGCTGGCCGAGGAGTTCCAGCTCGTGGCCCTGGAGATGCGCGCGGGCGCGCCCCGCGAGCGGGCACTGCACAACCTGGCCCTGCGCACCGGCGTGGAAGAGGTGGAAGGCTTCGTCTCCATGCTCGTGCAGGCCGAGCGCTTTGGCACCAGCATCGGCCAGGCGCTGCGCGTGCACGCGGACATGCTGCGCACGCGGCGGCGCCAGCGCGCCGAGGAAACCGCCGCGCGCGTGGGCACCAAGCTGCTGGCGCCGCTGGTGTTCATGATCCTGCCGGCGCTGCTGCTGGTCATGCTGGGCCCGGCCATGCTGCGCATCATGGCCACACTGCCCACGCTTTTCAAACACTGACGCGACGGGCATGAACCCCACCGCATCACACCGCGCAGCCCTGCCGCTGTCCCTGGCGCTGCTGCTGGCCCTGGGCGGTTGCGCCACCAAGCCGGTCAAGACCGCCTGGCGCATCGAGCCGGTGCAGACGGTGTCGCACGGAGCGCCTTCGGCCGACGGCTACTACGCCATAGGCCGCCACATCGAGCGCTCGCGCGACTGGGCCCGCGCCGCCGACGCCTACCGCCAGGCGCTGCAGGCCGATCCCGCACACGTGGACGCGCGCAACGCGCTGGCCGTGGCGCTGGCGCGGCTGGGCCGCCTGGCCGACGCCGAAGCGCAACTGCGCCAGGCGCTGGCCGCCGCGCCGCAGCGCGCCGACCTGCACAGCAACCTGGGTTTCCTGCTGCTGCTGGCACAGCGCCCGCAGGAGGCGCAAGCCGCGCTGCACACTGCACTGGCGCTGGACCCGCAAGACCGCGTCGCGCAGGCCAATCTTCAACTCGCCCAGGGACGCGCCCCCGCGACGCCCGCGCTTTCCACGGCGCAGGCCGCGGCCACGGCGCCTGCCGTCACGGCAGCGGCGAAGCCAACGCCAACGGCGGCGGTCCCGGCCGCCGTGGCGCCACCGCACACACCGACCGGCCTGGTCCTGCAGGTCACGGACCAGCCCACGCTGGCGTCCCTGGTACGCCAGGAAAGCGGCACGCCAGCGGCACCCACTCCCCAGGCGGACGCATCCCCGTCCAAGGTGAACGCCACCGCGCCTGAGCCGCCCTTGACCGCCTTCACCCTGGAGATCAGCAACGGCATGGGGCGCCGCGGCGTGGCGCAGCAGTTGCTCCAGCAACTACAGCGCCAGGGTTTGGCGGTGCAACGCCTGGGCAACCAGCCGCCCTACCGCCAGCCGCACACGGTGGTGAGCTACCGGCCCGGCCACGAGGCGGCGGCACGCCGCGTGGCGCGGGCGCTGCCGCTGTCGGCGCCCCTGATGCCGGACGCCTCGCAGCGCAGTGGCGTGCGCGTGCTGCTGGGCCACGACTGGCCCGCTGCCGTGCAGGCGCCCGGCACCACCGTCGCCACGGCGGCTGCCGCCCAGGCCAGCACCGCCCGGGAATAAAACCGGCGCGCCGCGCGTACACGGCCTGTCCCTTAGCCAAGAGGAGAGGACGTGATGAAGCTGAAATTCCTGGCCGCGCTGTCACTGACGGGCCTGCTGCTGCAGGGTTGCGCTACCGCAGGCGGCACCGCGCCGGCCAAGGTGGCCGACGGCGCCCTGGTGGGCTCCAACGGCATGACGCTCTACACCTTCGACAAGGACGCTGCCGGCAGCGGCAAGAGCGTGTGCAACGGCCCCTGCGCCACCAATTGGCCGCCGCTCATGGCCGCGGCCGACGCCAAGGCCGATGGCGACTGGAGCGTGGTCACCCGCGACGACGGCTCCAAGCAGTGGGCCTACAAGGGCAAGCCGCTGTACTACTGGACCAAGGACGGCAAGCCCGGCGACCGTACCGGCGACGGTTTCAATCAGGTCTGGCACACGGCCACGCCCTGACGGCCACGCCTTGATCCCATGGTGAGCCGGCGCCCTGCCGGCTCCCTCCCCGGCGCGCGCCGGGCTCCCGGCCGCCGCGGCCGGGGCACCCCAAGGGCCGCGGCGCCCTGGTCATCCGCCTGTCGCAGGGATGCGGTTCCCTGGCGGATGCTGCGGACAATCCGGCGCCGCCAAAGCCTTGTGGCGGCAGCCGCAGTGACCCAGGTCAGGCCGCCGCCTTGCCCGCGCTGCAAGACCCGGCCGCCTGCGCTAACGTAGCCGGGATGTCCAGCCCTCGGTTGGGCATCGCCCATCGCCCAACCCTCGCTAACGGGGGCGATAGGCGCAGTCAATCGGCCCCATTTGATTAACTTTTCCAAACGGAAGGTCGATGACTATAGTATTCAACCCGTCCCTTCAACCACCCACAGGAAATACGCAATGTCCCTGATCAACACCGAAGTCAAACCTTTCAAGGCCACCGCTTTCCACAACGGCAAATTCGTGCCGGTGACCAATGAGGACCTGAAGGGCAAGTGGTCGGTCCTGATCTTCATGCCGGCTGCGTTCACCTTCAATTGCCCGACGGAAGTCGAGGACGCCGCGGACAACTACGCCGAGTTCCAGAAGGCCGGTGCCGAGGTCTACATCGTCACCACCGACACCCACTTCTCCCACAAGGTGTGGCACGAGACCTCGCCGGCCGTGGGCAAGGCCCAGTTCCCGCTGGTGGGCGACCCCACGCACCAGCTGACCCGCGCCTTTGACATCCACATCGAGGAAGAAGGCCTGGCCCTGCGCGGCACCTTCGTCATCAACCCCGAGGGTGTGATCAAGACGATGGAAGTGCACGACAACGCCATTGCCCGCGACGTCAAGGAAACGCTGCGCAAGCTCAAGGCGGCCCAATTCGTGGCCTCCCACCCGGGCGAAGTCTGCCCCGCCAAGTGGCAGGAAGGCGCCCAGACCATCAAGCCGTCGCTGGACCTCGTGGGCAAGATCTAAGTCGGAGAAGCGGGCGGTCTTCGCCCGCCCTTCTCTGTATCGCGGCAGCCCTGCTGCCGCGGTCTATCCAGCCGGGCCTCCCGGAAAGCGCCACCCGCGCACACGCCCCCAGGGCGCTTTCCATGCGGCCACGAGCCCGCAAACGAACCCCTATAGCCAACGCTTTCGATCCGAAGGACACACCGCCATGTTGGACGCCGATCTCAAGGCCCAGTTGAAGGGCTACCTGCAGCGCCTCACGCAGCCCATCGAGCTGGTGGCTTCGCTGGACGACTCCAAGGGCTCGCAGGACATGCTGGCGCTGCTGCGCGACGTGGCCGAGCAGTCCGACAAGGTGACGCTGGTCGAGAGCCGCGGCGACGCCGAGCGCAAGCCCTCCTTCCTGATCCGCCGCGTGGGCACCGACATCGGCGTGCGCTTTGCCGGCCTGCCCATGGGCCACGAGTTCACTTCGCTGGTGCTGGCGCTGCTGCAGGTGGGCGGCTACCCGCCCAAGGTCGAGCGTGAAGTCATCGAGCAGATCGCCTCGCTCGACGGCGACCTGCACTTCGAGACCTACATGTCGCTGTCCTGCCACAACTGCCCGGACGTGGTACAGGCGCTCAACCTGATGGCGGCCGTCAACCCGCGCATCAAGCACACCGCCATCGACGGCGGCCTGTTCCAGAAGGAAGTGGAAGAGCGCCAGATCATGGCTGTGCCCATGGTCTTCCTCAACGGCAAGCTCTTCGGCCAGGGCCGCATGAGCGTGGAGGAAATCCTCTCCAAGGTGGACACCAAGGCCGCCGAGCGCGATGCCGCCAAGTTCAGCGCCAAGGCGCCCTACGACGTGCTCATCGTCGGCGGCGGCCCCGCCGGCGCGGCCGCGGCCGTGTACGCCGCGCGCAAGGGCATACGCACCGGCGTGCTGGCCGAGCGCTTCGGCGGCCAGACCCTGGACACCCTGGGCATCGAAAACTACATCTCCGTGCTGGAGACGGAGGGGCCGAAGTTCGCCCAGGCGCTGGAGCAGCACGTCAAGGCCTACGACGTGGACATCATGAACACGCAGCGCGCCGAGCAGCTCACGCCCGCCGACGCTTCCGGCCTCGTCCAGGTCAAGCTGGCCAACGGCGGCGTGCTCAAGGCCCGCTCGGTCATCCTGTCCACCGGCGCGCGCTGGCGCAACGTGGGCGTGCCCGGCGAGCAGGAGTACCGCAACAAGGGCGTGGCCTACTGCCCGCACTGCGACGGCCCGCTGTTCAAGGGCAAGCGCGTCTCGGTGATCGGCGGGGGCAACTCCGGCGTGGAAGCGGCCATCGACCTGGCCGGCATCGTGGCCCACGTGACGCTGGTGGAGTTCGCCGACCAGCTCAAGGCCGACGCCGTGCTGGTCAACAAGCTCAAGAGCCTGCCCAACGTGCAGATCTTCACCAACGCCCAGACCACGGAGATCACCGGCGAAGGCGGCAAGGTCAACGGCTTGCGCTACAAGGACCGCGCCACCGGCCAGGAGCACCTGGTGCCGCTGGAAGGCGTGTTCGTGCAGATCGGCCTGGTGCCCAACACCGAGTGGCTCAAGGGCACGTTGGAGCTCAACCGCTTCGGCGAGATCGTGATCGACGCCAAGGGCCAGACCAACGTGCCCGGCGTGATGGCCGCGGGCGACTGCACCACGGTGCCGTACAAGCAGATCGTCATCGCCGCCGGTGCCGGCGCGGCCGCCGCGCTCAGCGCCTTCGACCACCTCATCCGCACCCCGGCGCCCGCCGCGGCCTGAGGCGATGAGCCAGGGGCTGCAAGGCCCCGGCCCTCACCCCAGGAAAAAGCCCGCCGCAGCGGGCTTTTTTACGTCCGCCGTGCAGCGTGGCTGTTCAGGTATGGCCCAGCAGCCGGCGCAGCTTGGTAAAGGCCAGGGCCGCCATGACGGCGTCGTTCATCGCGTCGTGGGCCTCGTACTGCGGCAACTCCAGGTCGGCCAGCATGGTGGAAAACCGCAGGTCCACGTTGCGGTTGCCCCGCTCGTGGGCCGGGAGCTGGCGGTTCTTCCACTCGTAGTACAGGGCCGAGACCTCGATCTTGGGCTGCGGCAGCCGCAGGCCCAGCATGGGCCAGACCACGCGGTTGAGCATGGCCACATCGAACTCCAGGTAGTAGCCCACCAGCGGGCGGCTGCCTATGAAGCGCATGAGCTGCGCCATGGCCGCCTCCGGCGCCATGCCCTGCGCCACGTCCTGCTCGCGCAGCCGGTGCACCTTCACCGCCGCGGCCGACACCTGGCGCTTCTCCGGCCGCACCAGCAGCTCCAGCCGCTCGCTGGTGAGCACGCGGCTGCCGGCGATGCGCACCGCGCCTATGGAGACGATCTCGTCGCGCCGCCGGTCCAGCCCGGTGGTTTCGCAGTCCAACGACACCCATTCGTCGGGCGGCGGCGGCTCGAACATGAAGCGGTAGTTGTCGTCGGCCAGGTGGTAGAGCAGCCAGCCCTTCTTGAGCTTGCCCAGGGGCGCGGCCAGCGGCCCAAGGAGATTGACGGTGGACTTCACTGCAGCGCGTCCAGGTGGTAGCGCAGCCGCAGCGTGGCCTTGAAGCGCTTGACCACGCCCAGCGTGTCCTTCAGCAGGTCGCGGTCCAGGCTGTTGAGCTGGTCGGGCTTCACGCCACCGCTGACGTCACGGCCCAGCTCGATGTCCTGCAGCCCCGCCTTGAGCTTGAGGCCCATGAAGAAATGCAGGCTCTGCACCACGTCCGAGCCGATCTCCGGCGCCATGTGGCCCGCGGCCACCAGCGCCTGCACGCGCTCGGCCGTGCCGCACTCGCGTATGCGCTTGTCCATGGCCAGGCTGCGCACACCGTGCACCAGCGGGAAGATGCCGGCCTTCTTGAGGTCCAGCCGGTCGGGGTCGTTGTCGCCCAGGGTGAGCAGCCGGTTCCACCAACCGCTGTGCTCGTCGAACAGCGTGATGGCCGCGGCGAAGCGGGCCTTGAAGGCGTCGCTGTCGGCGGCCAGGGAGAACACCTCGTCGCGCAGCGGCTCCAGCAGCGCCGCGTCGCCGCACACGGCATGCGCGTCCAGGAAGATGGCCAGCGACATGAGGCTGTCGGCGTTGGGCATGAGCATCCAGCGCCGCACCGTCTCGCGGAAGGTGGACTGCGGCTGCCGCCAGGCCGGGTTGTTGATCATGATCCCGCCCGCGCACGGCGGGTAGCCGAAGTCGATGAGCGCCTGCGTGAAGCGCGTGCAGATGTCCTCCAGCTCCGGCGGCGGCGCGTAGCCGTCGCGCAGCACCAGGCCGTTGTCCTGGTCGGTCTTGAGCAACTGCTCGCCGCGGCCCTCGCTGCCCATGACGAAGAGGCAACTGTTGGCGATGAGCTCCTTGGGCGCCACCATCTGCCAAGTGCGCTCGAACAGCTTGGCGTTGAGCTCGCTCACCAGGCGGGCAATCATGCCCACGCGCGTGCCGCCGCGGTGCAGGATGGCGATGAGCTTGGTGATCTGCCGCGCCGCCTCGGCCAGCCCCTGGAGGTCGCGCGCCTGCGCGATCTGCACGCCCACCAGGTAGGAGTGGTTGGAGAGGAAGCTGAACACCTCCAGCGCCTCCAGCACGCCCTGCACGCTGCCGTCGTCATCGCGCACCACCACGCGGTGCACGTTGTGGCGCAGCATCAGCGCCAGCGCCTCGCCCACCGGGTCCGACAGCTTCATGCACACCAGCGTGAACGTGGCCAGCCGGCCCACGGGCAGCCGGTCCAGCGGCGTGCCGTCGAGGATGGCGCGCTGCAGCCCGGTGTTGGTGAAGATGCCCAGCCGCGGCGGCGTGGCCTGGTCGTCATGAACCAGCACGCTGGAAATCTTGCGCTCCTGGAACACGCGGGCCACATCGATGATGGACGTCGAGGCCTCCACCATCACCGCCGGACGCACACCGGCCTCGGACACGCGCGCCATGGTCAGCGACTGCATCTCGTGCTGGCTGCGCCGCTGCGCCAGCGCCGAGAGCTTGTTGGAGAGGTCGGAGAACAGCAGCGCGCCGAAGGTGGCGTTGCGCGCGATGAGCTCGTTGACCGCCTTGCGCGCGAGCTGGTAGGCCAGCACCTCCTCCTGCGCCACGAAGCGGTTGGTGACGCGCCCGGCCACGAGGGCGCGGCCATCGAAGGTGTCGTCGGGGCCGTAGGTGGTGATGACCTGCTGTTCCTCGTCGAACTGCTGCACGTGCCCCTTGATGAGGACGAACAAATGGCCGGGCGCTATGCCCGGCTCCAGGATGGCCTCGCCCGCCCGGAAGTAGGCGATGTCCACGCTGTTGCGGACGAGCTGGCGTTCCTCGGCGTCGAGGCAGTCGAAGGGGGATGCGTCGAAGTTGAAAGCGCTAGGCATAGCCGGCCATTTTGTGCAGCGCCGGCTGACGCGGACTTGATCCAGCACGCCTCACCCCGCGGCCCAACCGGACATGCGCGACGCCCGCTTCCCGCACGGGACGCGGGCGCGGCGAGTGTGGCGTCCCTCAGCGCCGACGCACCCCCGGCTGGGGCCGCGCCACCTCGTTCCACGGGCCGTCGAACCAGGCGTCGCCCAACATCGCCGCGCGCAGCATGGGCAGCGCGTCCAGCCCCCAGAACAGCTTGCCCTCGAAGGCGATGGTGGGCACGCCGAAGAGGCCCAGCGCGATGGCCTCCTCGGTCAGCGCGCGCAGCCGCTGTTTGACCTCGTCGCCCTGCGGGTCCAGGGCCGGGCGCAGCTCGGCCTGCAGCGCCTGCAGCCGCGCCGGGTCGCTGACGTCCGCCCCGCCGCCGCGCCAGACGTGGTGGAACAGCGCCTCCACCACGCGGCGGTTGGGCAGGCCATCCACGTCGCCGCAGGCCAGCGCCAAGCGCTGCAGCGCCAGCGGATTGAACGGGTGCTGCGCCGGCAAGGCGAGCTCCACGCCCAGCTCGCGCGCCTGCCAGTGCACCTGCCGCAGGGTCCAGGCGCGCTTGGGCTCGAACTCGGCCGGGCCGAGCTGCCCCCAGTGCTTCAACAGCGCCCCGAACAGCAGCGGGCGGTAGCGCACGCTGTAGGACAGGCCTTCGAGCGCCTGCGGCAGCCGCTCGAAGGCCAGGTAGGCGTAGGGCGAGACGGTGTCGAACCAGAAGTCCAGCGTCTTCATCGCGTGCTCCGCGGCGGTGGCGGCGGCAGCTCGCCGTGCAGCGTTCTCAACTGCGCCTGCCGCGCCGGCAGCAGTGCCCACACGGCGCGCTTGGCGGGGTCGTCCAGGCGCGACCACGAAGCGATTTCGTCGATGCTGCGGGCGCAGCCCAGGCACCAGCCGGTGGCCGCGTCCATCTTGCACACGCCGGTGCAGGGCGAGCCCACGGGCGCGGGCGCCGCCGGGGCGATGTCCCCGGGCTGGGCCTGGGCGGCGGCGGCGGGAGTGTGCAAAGGCGGCGGCGTCACGGCTGCTGCACCACGTCGGCCACCGGGGCGCCGGTGAGCACTTCCAACTGTCCCGGACTGAGCCGGAACACGCCGTTGGGATGGCCGGCGGCGGCCCAAATCTCGTCGAAGCGGAACAGCTCGCGGTCAATGAGCGTCAGCGGCGGCGTGGCATGCGCCACCGGCGAGACACCGCCGATGGAGAAGCCCGTGCGGGCCTTGACGAAGTCCGCATCGGCCCGGCCCACGGGGCCCACCAGCGCGGCAACCTTCTTCTCGTCCACGCGGCGGTCGCCGGACGCCACGACGAGCACCGCGCGCTCGTCGGCGCGCAACTTGAAAATGACGCTCTTGGCGATCTGGCCGACCGACACGCCCAGCGCGTCGGCCGCCTCCTGCGCGGTGCGCGCGGCCGTCTCCAGGTACAGCGGCAGATGCGGGTGGCCCTGCGCCGCCAGGGCCTGCGCCACGCGTTGGAAGCCCTCGGGGCGCTGCTTGAAATCGTCGTCCATGTCGTCCTCGCGCCGCTGCGGGTGGCGGCGAGCGCAGGACTATAGCCAGCGCCGGCAGCCCCTTTTCAGCGCTTGGGCGGCAGCGGCGCCACGGGGCCGCCGCCCTCCTTCCAGGCCTTGAAGCCGCCGTCCACGTGGGCCACGTTGTCGAAGCCCATCTCCAGCAGCGTCTTGGTCGCCAGCGCCGAGCGCCAGCCCGCGGCGCAGAACAGGACGAGCTGCTTGCCCTGGGCGAACACGGGCTTGTGGTAGGGGCTCTCGGGGTCGGCCCAGAACTCCAGCATGCCGCGCGGCGTGTTGTAGGCGCCGGGGATGGTGCCCTCGCGTTCCAGCTCGCGGATGTCGCGCAGGTCGATGAACTGCACGTCCTCACGGCCGTGCAGCGCCAGCGCCTCGTCCAGCGTGCAGGTGCGCACCAGCGCCATGGCCTCCTCGACCATTTGTTGGGCGGTCTTGCTCATGTCTCGTTCTCCAGGGTGGTTCTTGTCAGAAGGGCGATGCCAGCCAGCGCTCGATGTGCGCTCGGCGGTCGTTGCCCCAGAAGGGCTCGCCGTCCACGACGATCCAGGGCGCGCCAAAGATACCCGCGGCAATGGCCTGGTCGTTGACCTGCTTCAGGTGCGCCTTCCATTGCGGGTCGGCGCAGGCGGCCTGGGCCTGCGCCGGGTCCAGGCCGCAGCGCCCGGCCAGCGCCAGCAGCGCGGGCATCTCGTCGAGTTGCACGCCCTCGGCGAAGTAGGCGGCCAGGGCGCGGCGGGCCCAGCCGGCGGCGCGGGATTCGTCCTGCGACTGCAGCCACCAGAAGATGCGCGCCGCGTTCTGCGTGGCGATGGGAAAGCGCGGCGGCGGCCGGTAGGGCACGCCCTCGAAGCGCGCCGAGCGCTCGAAGTCGCGGCGCATGTAGTCGCCCTTGAGCGGGTAGGCCACGGGCGGGCGCAGCTCGGCCGCGGCCAGCGTGGCGCCCAACAGCATGGCGTGCCAGCGCACGCGCCGGCCATGGCGCGCGGCCAATGGCTCTATCCACGTCGAGGCCAGGTAGGCATACGGCGAGGAAAAGTCGAACCAGACATCGATGGGGGTGGGGAAGCTCATCCACGCATGCTGGCGGCAGGGAAAGCCCGCCCGCAACAGCGCATTCCCTTGCGCTGCGGACAAGGTGCCACGCAAAAACACGGGCACGATGGATGCCGGATATGAACATGCTGCTCGAACTCGCCGTGCTGCTCGCCGCCTGTGGCGTGGCCTTGTGCTTCAGGCCATGGGCGACGCTGCGCGCCGACGAGTTGCGCAACCCCTGGCTGGCCGCGCTGGTGGTGCTGCCCTGGGTGTGGTCGCTGCAGGGCTCGCTGCCGGACGGCCCGCCGCTGCAGCTTTCCTGCGCGGCGCTGCTGGTGCTGATGTTCGGCTGGCCGCTGGCCGTGCTCACCTGCGTGCCGGTGGCCGCGTGCACGGCGCTGATCGACGGTAGCGGCGCCCTCGCCGCCCTGCACCAGGCCGTGTGGAACGGCGTGCTGCCGGCCACGATGGGCCTGGGCCTGGGCCTCGTGACGCGGCGCTGGCTGCCGCAGCACCTGATGGTCTACATCCTGGCCCGGGGCTTTGGCGCCACGCTGCTGGCCATGGCCCTCACCGGCGGGCTGTGGGTGCTGAGCCACCCGCTGCCCCCGAACAGCGACGTGGCCATCGTGCTCACCGGGCGCTGGCTGGTGGCCTGGAGCGACGCGGTGCTCAGCGGCATGATCTGCGCCATCTTCGTGGCCTGGCGGCCGCAGTGGATGGCCACTTATTCCGACCGGCGGTATTTGCCGGCGGCGCCGCGCTGAAGGCGCCCGCGGCCCAGGCTGCCCGTCCACGCTTTCCACGAATAAAGGGCCGCTCACCGAGGCGGCCCTTGTCACGTCATCACCAGGGAATCGCCTCCCCTTGCGGCCCAAGGAACCCGCCGTGGTCCTTGTCGGACAGCCCGGCCAGCACGCGGCGCTGCGCGGCCACGCTCTCCTGCACCGACAGCGAGGCCGCCGGCCCGCCCATGTCCGTGCGCACCCAGCCCGGGTGCAGCGCCACGCACAGCGCGCGGCCCTGCAGCGCCAGCGCCGCGTCCTTGAGCACGGAATTCAGCGCCGCCTTGGAGGCGCGGTAGAGCCAGCCGGAAGTCGATGAGCGCCCGCCTATGGATGCCATCACCGAGGACAGCACCGCCAGCGTGCCGCCGGGCTTCAGCCCCTCGGCCATCGCCGGCAGCAGCCGCATCGCGCCCAACACGTTGACGTGCATCACCGTGTCGAAGTCGGCCTGCGTGGGCGGCTCCAGCCCGGCCGTGTCCGGCCCGTACAGGCCGGCGCAGTAGATGGCCGCATCCAGGTTCAATCCGTCCAGCCGCCAGCTCAGCGAGGAGGCGCTGGCGGCGTCGGCCACGTCCAGCTCCCAGCAGGTGGCGCCCAGGGCCTGCACCGCCGCGCAATGCTCACCGCGTGCCGTGGCCCAGACCTGCGCGCCCGCCTCGCGGTACTGGCGCACGAACTCCAGGCCAATGCCGCGCGAGGCGCCAATCACCAGAACCTTTTGCATCTGTGTTTCCTCGGTGGTATTTCGTTCGGGGCGCGCAGGCGTGCTCAGAGCAGCTCCAGCGCCAGCGCCGTGGCCTCGCCGCCGCCAATGCACAGCGACGCCACGCCGCGCTTGAGGCCGCGCTGGCGCAGCGCGCCCAGGAGCGTCACGACGATGCGCGCGCCGCTGGCGCCAATGGGGTGGCCCAGCGCCACGGCGCCGCCGTGCACGTTGACGATGTCGTGCGGCAGCTCCAGCGCCGACATCGCGGCCATGGTCACGGCGGCAAAGGCCTCGTTGACCTCCCACAGGTCCACCTGCTCCTTGCGCCAGCCGGCCTTCTTCAAGACCTTCTCGATGGAGCCCGCCGGCGCCGTTGTGAACAGCTCCGGCGCCTGCGCGTGCACGGCGTGCGCGGCGATGCGCGCCAGCGGCTTCAAGCCCCGCTGCGCCGCGGTGGACTCGCGCAGGAGCACCAGCGCGGCGGCGCCGTCGGAAATGCTGGAGGCGGTGGCGGCGGTGATGGTGCCGTCCTTCTTGAACGCCGGCTTCAGCCCGGCGATCTTGTCCAGCTTGGCCTTGAAGGGCTGCTCGTCGTGCTTGAAGACGGTGTCGCCGCCGCGGCCGGCCACGGTCACCGGGGCAATTTCCCAATCGAAACGGCCGTCCTCGTTGGCCTGCCTGGCGCGCTGGGTGGAGGCGACGGCGTAGGCCTCCATGGCCTCGCGGGTGAAGCCGAACTGCGACACGCAGGTCTCGGCGAACACGCCCATGGCCTTGCCGCGGTCGTAGGCGTCTTCCAGGCCGTCCAGGGCCATGTGGTCGTACAGGGCGGCGGCGCCGTACTTCACGCCCTTGCGGGCGAACATCAAGTGCGGCGCGTTGGTCATGCTCTCCATGCCGCCGGCCACCAGGGCGTCGGCGCTGCCGGCCAGGAGCATGTCGTGCGCGAACATCATGGCGCGCATGCCCGACCCGCACATCTTGGAGAGGGTCACCGCCCCGGTGGCGTCGGGCAGGCCGGCGCGGCGCAGGGCCTGGCGCGCGGGCGCCTGGCCCTGGCCGGCCATGAGGCAGTTGCCCATGAGCACCTCGTCCACCGCGTCGCCGGGCAGCCCGGCGCGCTCCACGGCGGCGCGTAGGGCCACGGCGCCCAGCTCCCAGGCCTGCAGCGATGCGAAATCGCCCAGCAGCCCCCCAATGGGCGTGCGGGCCGCGGAGACGATGACGACGGAATCAGCCATGGTTGCGCTCCTCTTCTCTCGGTCAGTCCGTGTGGCGGCGGCGGGACGCAAGCCAGGCGGGCTCAGCCCCGTTGGGCTGCGCCGGTGTCCGTGCCGGCCTCGGCGGCGGCGCGCGCCGCGCGCTGGTGGATGAAACGCTTGTGCGGCTCGTAGGGGAACACGTCGTGCACGTGCCCGGCCAGGATGCGCTGCTTGTGCGTGTTCCAGAAGTCTGCGTCGAGCAGGTCGGCGTGGTGCTTCATGAACACCTCGCGCACGCTGGCGTTGCCCAGCAGGAAGGGTTCGAACGTTTCCGGGAACACGTCCTTTGGGCCGACGTGGTACCAGATCTCGCCGGACATCTCCTCCTCCTCGTTGCGCGGCGTGGGCACGCGGCGGAAGTTGCAGTCGGTGAGGTACTCGATCTCGTCGTAGTCGTAGAACACCACCTTGCCGTGGCGCGTCACGCCGAAGTTCTTCCACAGCATGTCGCCGGGGAAGATGTTGGCGGCCACGAGGTCCTTGATGGCGTTGCCGTACTCGATCACCGCGTGCTCCAGCTGCTGGGGCGTGGCCTCCTGCAGGTAGATGTTCAGCGGGATCATGCGGCGCTCGATGTAGACGTGCTTGAGGATGACCTCCACCTGCCCGTCGCCGTCGCGGTCGGAAATTTCCACCTGGCTTGGACAGTGGTGCAGCAGCTCCTGCACCAGCGCGTCCTCGAAGCGCACGCGCGGGAAGGCCACGTTGCTGTACTCCAGCGTGTCGGCCATGCGGCCCACGCGGTCGTGCGTCTTCACGAGCTGGTACTTGCCCTGCACCAGCTCGCGCGTGGTCTCCTTGGGCGCCGGGAAGAAGTCCTTGATGGCCTTGAAGACGAAGGGAAAGCTCGGCAGGTCGAACACCAGCATCACCATGCCCTTGATGCCCGGCGCGATGCGGAACTTGTCGCCGGAATGGCGCTGGTGATAGAGGAAGTCCCGGTAGAACAGGTTCTTGCCCTGCTTCTGCAAACCCAGCGCGCTGTAGAGCTCCGAGCGCGGCTTGCGCGGCATGAGGCTGCGCAGGAACTGCACGTAGGCCGCGGGAATCTCCATGTTCACCATGAAGTAGGCGCGCGCGAAGCTGAACAGCAGCAGCAGCTCCTCCTCACCGAAGAGCGCCGCGTCTATCGCCAGCGACTGGCCCTCCTGCGCGTGCAGGATGGGCAACACGAACGAGGTCTCGTGGAAGCCGTTGACGATCTTGCCCACGATGTAGCCGCCCTTGTTGCGGAAGAACATCGAGGACAGGACCTGGATCTGGAAATTGGTGCGCCAACGCACGTCGCCCAACTGGCGGCGCAGCGCCTCCAGCACGTCGTCCAGGTCGCGCTGGAAGTCCTCGAAGGGCAGCGCGAGCTGGAAGTTGTGGACGATGCGCTGCAGCGTCTCGCGCAGCGTCGCGGGCGTGGGGTAGTAGGCGCGGTAGGTGGGCGCCGCGGCGGGCTCGTCGTTCTCGATGTACTCGGTGGAAACGGCCGGGCGGACGAAGATGAAGTCGTTGTGGAAGTAGTTGTGGTGAAGGATCTTGGTCGTGACCGAGTTGAAGAAGGTCTCGGCCAGCTCGGGCTGGTGGTGGTTCACCAGCAGTCCGATGTAGTGGAGCTTCACCTGCTGCCAGGTGTCCATGGGCAGCGAGGAGGCCTGGAACTCGGTCTGCAGCCGTTCGGCGGCCTCCTCCACGCGCACGTCGTAGAACTCGATGCGCTCGCGCTGCGCGCGCTGCTGGCCGTGCCAGTCCGCCTGTTCGAAGCGCTGCTTGGCCGCGGCGCTGGTTTCTCGGAACAGCCGGTAGTGGCGGTTGAAACCCTCCAGCAGCGCACCGGCGATGGCGTAGGCACGGCCATCGTCCAGCACGCGCGGAAAGAGGCTGGGGGGGTTGTGGGTCACGGCCTTGTCTCCTGGGATCTTGTGTCTTGTGCAGGGCCGACCTGCCGCGGGGCTGGCCCGCCGCCCCGTCAGGAGCTCAGCGGGCCGAGGTCGGCAGCGCCGCTGCCGGTCTGGGCGTCGGCGACCGGGGCCGGTGCGGGAGCCGGCGCGGGGGCCGGGGCGATGTCGGCCTGCTGCGCCGCCGCGCGGGCCTTCACGGCGCGCAGCGCCTGCTCGTAGGCCGGGGCCACGTCGTCGGGGCTGCCCACGGTCATGCGCAGGTCCTGCAGCAGCCCGTTGTGCAGGCCGTACACCCAGCCGTGCACCACCACGCTCTGGCCGCGCTGCCAGGCGTCCTTGACCACCGTGGTCTGGCAGACATTGAGCGCCTGCTCCAGCACGTTGAGCTCGCACAGCGCGTCGGTGCGCAGATCGGCCGGAATGCTGAACAGCCAGTCGCGGTGCTTGTCGCGCACGTCCTGCACGTGGCGCAGCCAGTTGTCCACCAGGCCCACGCGCAGGTCGTGCAGCGCGGCCTTGACGCCGCCGCAGTTGGAGTGACCCACCACGATGACGTGCTGCACCCGCAGCGCGTCCACCGCGAACTGCAGCACCGACAGGGAGTTGAGGTCCGAGTGCGCCACCACGTTGGCCACGTTGCGGTGGACGAACAGCTCGCCCGGCAGCAGCCCCACCAGCTCGTTGGCCGGCACGCGCGAGTCGGCGCAGCCTATCCACAGGTACTGCGGCGTCTGCTGCTTGAGCAGCCGGGAGAAGAAGCCCGGCTCGCGGGCCTCGGTCTCGTCGGCCCACTGGCGGTTGCGCTCGAAGAGGTCTTTCAGTTCATTGGACATGGCGGGGAGTCATTTCTTATGGAACGGGGGAAATCTTCTGGCGGCGCGATCCGGGGCCGCGCACAGCGCTTGCGAGCGCACCGGCGGCGGGCGGTGAGGCGGCGTCAGCCCTGGACGTCGGGGCGGCCCTGCACGGTGAACATGGTGGCGGTCATGGTGGCCACGAGCTTTTCGGGGCCGCCGCCGTCGTGCTGCAGCGCGCGGCCCTCGACCACGCTGATGGTGCGCCCGGCCTTGAGCACGCGGGCCTCGCAACGCAGCCAGGGGCCCTGCGCGGGCGCCAGCAGGTTGACCTTGAACTCCACCGACAGCACCGAGGCCTCGGCCGGCATGAGCGAGAAGGCGGCGTAGCCGCAGGCGGAGTCCAGCGCGGTGGTGAGCATGCCGGCGTGCATGAAACCGTGCTGTTGGGCCAGCTCCGGCTTGTGGCGCACGACGATGACCACATGGCCCGGCTCCACCACCTCCAGCGAGGCTCCGAGCGTGCGCATGGCGCCCTGGCGGGCGAAGTTGTCGCGCACGCGCTGTGCATAGCCGGCGTCTGCGGGAACGAAGCTCATCAATCCTCCTCCGGGTACTCGGCGCGAATCCCCGGATTTTAAGGGGGGGTCACTACACTGCCCGCGCATGACCGCCCCGCAGCACCGCCCCCAGCCTTCTCCGTTGACTTACCCCCTGGGCGACCGGTTGCCCGCGCCGGGCCAGGCCCTGGACATCGCCCCGGGCGTGCGCTGGCTGCGCATGGGGCTGCCCTTCGCGCTGGACCACATCAACCTGTGGCTGCTGCGCGACCGCGTGGACGGCCGCGAGGGCTGGACGGCGGTGGACACCGGCATCGCCAGCGACGCCACCCGCGCCGCCTGGGAACAGGTCTTCGAAACCGGGCTGGACGGGCTGCCGCTGCTGCGCCTGGTGGTGACGCACATGCACCCCGACCACATCGGCCTGGCGCAGTGGCTCACCGCGCGCTGGGGCTGCCGCCTGTGGATCAGCGCCACCGACTACCTCGCCGCCCAACACGGCAGCCGCAGCAGCACGGGCCATGGCGGCGACAGCGCCGCGGCCTTCTTCGGCAGCCACGGCCTCACGGACCCGGACGCGCTGGAGAAGGTGCGACAGCGCGGCAGCTACTACGCCAGCATGGTCCCCGAGGTGCCGGCGCAATACGCGCGGCTGCTGGACGGCCTGCGGCTGCCCATGGGCGGCCACGACTGGCACTGCATCGCCGGCTACGGCCACGCGCCGGAGCACATCAGCCTGCACTGCCCGGCGCTGGGCGTGCTGATTTCCGGCGACATGCTGCTGCCGCGCATCTCCACCAACGTCAGCGTGCTGGACGTGGAACCGGAAGCCAACCCGCTGCCGCTGTACCTCGCGTCGCTGGAGCGCTTCACGCCGCTGCCGGCCGGCACCCTGGTGCTGCCCTCGCACGGCAAGCCTTTCACGGGGCTGCATGCGCGCGTGGCGCAACTGCGCGAGCACCACGACGAGCGGCTGGGCGAAGTGCTGCAGGCCTGCGCCGAGCGGCCCATGGACGCCGCCGCGCTGCTGCCCGTGCTGTTCCGCCGCCCGCTGGACCTGCACCAGACCACCTTCGCCATGGGCGAAGCCATCGCCCACCTGCACGCGCTGTGGCTGGACGGCCGGCTGCGCCGCCAGGCGGATGCGGACGGCGTCTGGCGGTTCACCAAGCCCTGAGCGGGCCTCCTATAAGGCGGACAAGGCACTTTTCCGCCGGCCGCATTGTTCAGAAATCTGAACGATGAAGCCCATTCAATGGGGGCTCACCGGGCACGAAACTGAACACTGGCCCGCCATGACTTCGCCCAAACCCTGCCCTGAACCGTCCGCCAAGAAGAAGGGCCTGTCACGTGAGTAACAGGCCCTGCCCGTGCACCGCCCTTGCCGTCGAACGCGGCGCCTCCCGCGGTGCACGCCGTCATGGACAGCGAAGGGCCAGTCTGCAGCAACCCCCCTCATTTGCAGGGCCCCCGAATGGGTGACAAATTGTGACTAATGCACGGCTCGCCCTGCCGGCGTGAGGGCCGGGGCCGAGAACCTGACGGGCGCTGACGCCGGCTTGCTCAGTCCAGCGAGGGCAGCACCGCGGCGCGCAGCGCGGCGCGGCGGGCGGCGAAGTCCGGCAGCACGGCGCGCACATGAGCCCAGAAGGCGGCGCTGTGGTTCATCTCGCGCAGGTGGGCCAGCTCGTGCACCACCACGTAGTCGATGAGCGCGGGCGCCAGGTGCACCAGGCGCCAGTTCAGGCGGATCACGCCCGCGGCGCTGGCGCTGCCCCAGCGCGTCACGGCGGCAGACAGCGCCACGCGCGACGGCCGCACACCCATCAGCGGCGCATGGAGGGCGCAGCGCTCACGGAAATGCGCCAGCGCCCGCGCGCGCAGCCACTCGCGCAGCGCGGCGGCCCATTGCGCCGGCGGCGCCTCGGCGGGCAGCGGCGCGTGCAGCAGCGCGGCGGCGGCGTCGAGCTGCCAGGCCGCGGCCTGCGGCCGCAGCGACAGGCGCTCGCCCAGGAAGGGAAGCTCGGCTTCGGGGCCCCACACCGGCTGCACCTCGCGGCGGCGCAGCGACTGCTGCCGCTGCGCGGCGAGGTGGCGCAGTATCCAGGCCGCCTTGGCGTGCAGCGCCTGCTCCACCTGCGCCAGCGTGGCGTGGCGCGGGGCGGCCACGCGCAGGCCCTGCGCGTCCACCACCAGGCCGATGCTGCGGCGGGCGCTGCGCCGCAGCGCGTAGCCCACCTCGGCGCCGGACAGGTGCACGGCGTGGCGCGCCTCGGGGTGGCGCCACACGCTGCCCTGCGGCACGGCGCCGGCCGGCGCCGCATCGGCCACGAGCCGGGGCGCGGCCATGCTCAGGACTGCGCGGCGGTGGCGGAGCGCTGCGGCTGGCCGCCGGCGTAGGCCTCGGGGTCCAGGCGGCGCATTTCGCCCTCGATCCAGGCTTCGACCTCGCGCGTCACCGCGTCGGCGCTGCGGCCCTGCGTGGCGATGGGCGCGCCCACGGAGATGTCGATCACGCCAGGCTTGAGCAGCCAGCTCTTGCGCGGCCAGCAGCGCGCGGAGGTGACGGCAATGGGCACCACCGGCACGCCCGCGGCCATCGCCAGCCGTGCGGCGCCGCTCTGGTAGCGCGCCTGCTCGCCGCGGGGCACGCGCGTGCCCTCGGGGAACATGATCACCCACGTGCCCTGGGCCATGAACTTGCGGCCCTGCGTGGCGACCTTGTTCCAGGCCTCGGTGCGCTTGGCGCGGTCGATGTGGATCATGTCCAGCCGCGCCATGGCCCAGCCGAAGAACGGGATGTAGAGCAGCTCGCGCTTGAACACGTAGGCCAGCGGGTGCGGCATCAGCGCCGGGAAGGCAAAGGTCTCCCAGGTGGACTGGTGCTTGGCCGCCAGCAGCACGGCGTCGCGCTTGCCCTTGGGCAGGTGGTCCATGCCCTGCAGCCGCCAGCGCACGCCGCAGATGAAGCGCGCGCCCAGGATGGCCGTGCGCAGCCAGCCCGCGCACATCCAGTACACCGGCTCGCCGCGCAGGAAGATGGACACCACCACCACCGACAGCGCCCACGGAACCACCGTGACGGCCAGGAACACGATATAGAGCGCCGAGCGCAGCGCCGAAAGCAGTCGTCCCATAGTCAGCGGCTCCCCTCGCCGTCCGTGGCCGCCGGCGCGTCAGGTTGCTCGCGCTGCAGCAGGTAGTCGGCGAAGGCCGACAAGTCGTCATGAACCTGCAGCCCCGGCACCTGGACCGCGAGCTGCTGAAGCTGGGCCTCGTCCAGCAAGGCGCCGCGGCCGCTGCGCAGCAGGTGCGGCTGGCAGCCCGCGGCGCGGGCGGCCAGCATGTCGCGCGGCGTGTCGCCCACCATCGGCACCTGCGTGAGGTCGGCGCCGTAGCGCCGGCCGATGTCCAGCATCAGCCCGGGCAGGGGCTTGCGGCAGTCGCAGTGCTCCTCCGGCGTGTGCGGGCACAGGAAGACCGCGTCCAGCCGCCCGCCCTGCATCGCCAGCGTGCGCATCATGTGCGCGTGCACGGCGTTGAGCGAGGCCATGTCGATCATCCCGCGCCCAATGCCGGCTTGGTTGGTGGCGATGACCGTGTGCCAGCCCGCGTGGTTGAGCCGCGCCACGGCCTCCAGCGCGCCGGGCACGGGCGTCCACTCCGAGGGCTCCTTGACGTGGTCCTCGCGGTACTGGTTGAGGATGCCGTCACGCCCGAGGATGACGAGCTTGGGAACGGGTGTCATGCCGCCAGCCGCGACAGGTCGGCGACCCGGTTCATCGCGCCGTGCAGCGCACCCAGCAGCGCCAAGCGGTTGGCGCGCAGCGCGGCGTCCTCGGCGTTGACCATGACGTGGTCGAAGAAGGCGTCCACCGGCGCCTTGAGCGCGGCCAGCGCCTGCAGCGAGCCCTGGTAGTCACCAGCCTCGAACGCGGAGTCAGCCTTGGGCGCCACGGCCTGCAGGGCCTCGAACAGCGCGGCTTCGGCACTTTCCTGCAGCAGCGCGGTATCCACCGCCGCGGCGGCGCCGCCCTCGCTCTTCTTGAGGATGTTGCCCACGCGCTTGTTGGCCGCGGCAAGCGACGCGGCTTCCGGCAAGGCCGAGAAGGCGCGCACCGCGGCCAGCCGCTTGGGCACCTGGCCCAGGCGCTCGGGGCGCAGGGCGAGCACGGCGTCCACTTCCTGCGCGCTGTAGCCCTGCTCGCGCAGGCTCACGGCCAGGCGGTCGTAGAAGAAGTCCAGCAGCGCGGCGCCCGGGTTCGCGATCAGCTCGCCGAAGGGCGGCACGGCCTGCGCCACCAGCTCGTGCAGCGACAGCGGCAGGTTCTTCTCGACCAGCAGCCGGATCACGCCCAGGGCGTGGCGGCGCAGGGCGAACGGGTCCTTGTCGCCGGTGGGGAGCTGGCCGATGCCGAACAGGCCCACCAGCGTCTCCAGCTTGTCGGCCAGCGCCAGCACGGTGCCGGTGTGGTTGCGCGGCAGCGCGTCGCCGGCAAAGCGGGGCTTGTAGTGGTCCTCGATGGCGATGGCCACGCCGTCGCGCAGGCCCTCGTGGCGGGCGTAGTAGGCGCCCATGATCCCTTGCAGCTCGGGGAACTCGCCCACCATGTCGGTGAGCAGGTCGGTCTTGGCCAGCAGCGCGGCTTCCTTGGCCTTGCTGTCGAGCACGTCGAACTCGTCCTTGGCGTCCACCGTGTAGGGCACGGTGGCCAGGCGCAACTGGTTGACGATGGCGTGGGCGATGGCCTGCACGCGCTCGGCGCGCTGGCCCTGCGTGCCCAGCTTGCCGTGGTAGACGACCTTGGCCAGGCCGGGGACGCGCGAGGCCAGCGTCTTCTTGCGGTCCTGGTCGAAGAAGAACTTGGCGTCGGCCAGGCGCGGGCGCACCACGCGCTCGTTGCCCTGCACCACGGCGCCCGCGTCCTCGGGGCTGATGTTGCTCACCACCAGGAAGCGGTTCGTGAGCTTTCCAGCCGCATCCAGCAGCGGGAAGTACTTCTGGTTGGCCTTCATCGTGAGGATGAGGCACTCCTGCGGCACGTCCAGGAACTCCTTCTCGAACTGGCAGGCGAGCACGTTGGGGCGCTCGACCAGCGCGGTCACCTCGTCCAGCAGCGCGGCGTCCTCGATGGGCTTGAGGCCTTCGCGGGCGGCTGCGGCCTGCAGCTGGCGCTCGATCTCGGCGCGGCGCGCGTCGAAACCGGCAATCACCGCCCCTTCTTGCTGCAATTGCTGCGCATAGCTGTCGGCGTCCAGCACCACCACCGGGTCCACGGCGGCCTCGAAGCGGTGGCCATGGGTGGCGCGGCCGGCCTGCAGGCCCAGGGTGGCCACGGGCACCACGTCGGCGCCGTGCAGCGCGACCAGCGCGTGCGCGGGGCGGACGAAGTGCACGCTGCTCCAGCCATCGGCGAGCTGGTAGCTCATGACCTTGGGGATGGGCAGCTTCGCCAGCGCCTCTTCCAGCGCCTTCTGCAGGCCGTCAGCCAGCGCGGCGCCGCGCAGCGTGCTCTGCAGGAACAGCGCCTCGGCCTTGCCGTCGGGGCGGCGCTGCAGTTGCGGCAGCACGGAGGCGTCGGCGCCCAGCGCGGAAAGCTTCTTGAGCAGCGCGGGCGTGGGCTGGCCTTCGGCGTTCAGCGCCACGGCCACCGGCATGAGCTTCACGAGCTGCTCGCGGTCGGGGGCTTGGGCCGCTACCGCCGTGACGTGCGCGGCCAGGCGGCGCGGCGAGGCGTAGGGCGTGGCCACGGCGTCGGCGCCGGCCAGGCCCTGGGCCTGCAGGCCCTTGAGCAGTGCCTGCGTGAAGGCGTCGCCCAGGCTCTTGAGCGCCTTGGGCGGCAGTTCCTCGACGAACAGTTCGACGAGCAGGTTCTTTGGGTTCATGTCCGAAGCCGCCATCACGCCGCCTTCTTCTTCAGTTCGAGTTGTGCCGTGACCTCGTCGGCCCAGGCCTTGGGCGCCATGGGGAAACCCAGGCGCGCGCGGCTGTCCACGTAGCCCGCGGCCACCGAGCGCGCGAGGTTGCGGATGCGGCCGATGTAGGCCGCGCGCTCGGTCACGCTGATGGCGCCGCGCGCGTCCAGCAAATTGAAGGTGTGCGCGGCCTTGAGCACCTGCTCGTAGGCCGGCAGCGCGAGCTGCTGCGCGATGAGGTGCTGCGCCTGACGCTCGTGCGCGCCGAAGGCGGTGAGCAGGAACTCCACGTCGGAGTGCTCGAAGTTGTAGGTGCTCTGCTCGACCTCGTTCTGGTGGAACACGTCGCCGTACTTCAGCCCCGGCGTGTATTCGAGGTCGTAGACGTTTTCCACGCCCTGCAGGTACATGGCCAGGCGCTCCAGGCCGTAGGTGATCTCGCCGGTGGCGGGCTTGCAGTCGATGCCGCCGACCTGCTGGAAGTAGGTGAACTGCGTCACCTCCATGCCGTTGAGCCACACCTCCCAGCCCAGGCCCCAGGCGCCCAGGGTGGGGTTCTCCCAATCGTCCTCGACGAAGCGGATGTCGTTCTTCTTGAGGTCGAAGCCCAGGGCCTGCAGCGAGCCCAGGTAGAGCTCCAGGATGTTGGCCGGCGCGGGCTTGAGGACGACCTGGAACTGGTAGTAGTGCTGCAGCCGGTTGGGGTTGTCGCCGTAGCGGCCGTCCTTGGGGCGGCGGCTGGGCTGCACGTAGGCGGCCTTCCAGGGCTCGGGCCCCAGCGCGCGCAGGAAGGTGGCGGTGTGGCTGGTGCCGGCGCCGACCTCCATGTCGTAGGGCTGCAGCAGCGCGCAGCCCTGGGCGCCCCAGTATTCCTGCAGGCGAAGGATGATTTGCTGGAAGCTCAGCGTGGCCATGGAGTGGATGTTGCGGACGTAAACCCTTGATTCTAGGGTGGCGCCCGCGTGGCCCTGACGCCGGCAAGGGCCGCCCTTGACCCGCGCCAAACCCCGGGCGCCGGCGCCCGCCCCGCCGCCTCAGGCGCGGCGCACGCGCGCCACCACCAGCACGATGGTGCCCAGCGCCGCCGCCAGCAGCGGCCACAGCCCGGCACGCGCGGCCCACCACGCAAAGGGCGTGACGCCTTCGCGTGCCTGCACCGGCGCCTCCAGCGTGCCGCGGCTGTAGGCGGGCAGTTGCGCGGTGACGCGGCCGGTCTCGTCGATGACGGCGGTCACGCCGGTGTTGGTGGCGCGCAGCATGGGAATCTGGAACTCCAGCGCCCGCAGGCGGCTGATGTTGAGGTGCTGCGGCAGCGCCACCGTGTGGCCGAACCAGGCGATGTTGCTGACGTTGACGAAGAGCGTGGGCGAGTGCGCCGGCTCGCGAAAGCGCTGCGCCAGCTCCTCGCCGAACAAATCCTCGTAGCAGATGTTGGGCGCCAGGCGCTGGCCCAGCGTGGCGAAGGACGGGGCATTGAGCGGGCCGCGGTCGAAGTCGCCCAAGGGGATTTCCATCAGCCGCGTGAACCAGCGAAAGCCCGTGGGGATGAACTCGCCGAAGGGCACCAGGTGCACCTTGTCGTAGCGGTAGGGGTCCTTGCCCGCCGTGTGCGAGGACAGGCCCAGCACCGCGTTGGCGTAGCCGCTGTCGAAGTCGCCCAGCGGCACGCCCACCAGCGCGGCCTGCGGCGAGTGCTCGAAGCGGTCGCGCAGCGCGCTCCAGTAGGTGGGGTCGAAATCCTGCAGCTGCGAGGGCAGCAGCGGGATGGCCGTCTCCGGCGCCACCACCAGGTCGCCCTGGGCCTGGTCCAGCGCCTGGCGCAGCCAGGCCAGCGCGCCGGGCAGGTGCTCCGCCGCGAACTTCTCGTCCTGCGCCACGTTGGTCTGCACCAGGCTCACGCGCAGCGTGCCGTGGCCCAGCGTGAAGGAGGCCGGCCCAAGCACGTCGGCCACGGTGAGCACCGCCGCCATGCCGGCCAGCGCCAGGCCCAGCACCCGCCAGCCCGCGCGCGCCGCGGCCACCAGCAGCGCCGAGATCAGCGCCACGGCCGCGCCCATGCCGTACACGCCCACCCAGGGCGCGAGCACGGCCAGCGGGGCGTCCACCTGCGCGTAGCCGCTGGCCAGCCAGGGAAAGCCGGTGAAGAGCGCGCCGCGCGCCAGCTCGGCCAGCAGCCACAGCGCGGCCCACAGCAGCGCGTCCGGCATGGCGCGGCCGCGCCGCAGGCGCGCGTACAGCCCCATGGCCAGCGCCAGGTAGGCACCCATGGCCAGCGCCAGCGCTGCCACGGCGGCCACGGCCAGCGGCGCGGGCAAGCCGCCGTAGCGGTGCATGCTCACGAACAGCCACCAGGTGCCCGCCCCCACCCACACGCTGCCGAAGGTCCAGCCCAGCAGCGCCGCGCGGCCCGGTGCGGCGCCCTGCACGCGCCAGGCCAGCAGCGCCACGCACAGCAGTTGCAGCGGCCAGGCGCCGGTGTGGGCAAAGGTGAGCGCGTGCAGCGCGCCCACCGCGGCCAGGAGCGGCAGCTCCAGCCGGCGGGTCCAGCCCGGTACAGCTTTGAAGTTCAAGATGCGTCGGCGGCTTCGCCGGCAGGTATGCGCGTGACCTTGAACCAGCGCACGGCACCGCCGCGCGTGAGCATGACGGTGAAGCGCAGCGCTCCCACGTCCACCACCTCGCCGCGGCGCGGCACGCGGCCGGCCTCGTGCGCGACCAGGCCGCCTATGGTGTCGAAGTCCTCGCGCGGCAGCGCGATGGCGAAGGCCTCGTTGACGTCGTCGATCTCGGCGTCGCCGGCCACGCGGTAGCTGCCGTCGGCCAGGGTGTAGACGGCGCTCTCGGCGTCCTTGTCGTCGAACTCGTCCTCGATCTCGCCGACGATCTGCTCCAGCACGTCTTCGATCGTGATGAGCCCGGCGGTGTTGCCGAATTCGTCGATGACGATGGCCAGATGGTTGCGGTTGCTGCGAAAGTCGCGCAGCAGCTCGTTGAGCCGCTTGCTCTCCGGGACGAACACGGTGGGCCGCAGCAGCGTGCGCAGGCTCAGCTCCGGCGCGCGCTGCAGCTTGAGCAGGTCCTTGGCCATGAGGATGCCGATGATGTTGTCGCGCCGCCCGTCGTACACGGGAAAGCGCGAGTGCCCCGCGGCGATGACCTGCTCCAGCAGCGCTTCGTACGGGCTCTCGATGTCGAGCAGGTCCATGCGCGGCGCCGCGACCATGACGTCGCCGGCGCTCATGTCGGCCATGCGCAGCACGCCTTCGAGCATCAGCCGCGACTCGGGCTCTATGAGCTCGCGCTGCTCGGCGTCGGCCAGCGTCTCCATCAGCTCGGCCTTGGAATCCGGCCCCGGCGAGATGAACTCCACCAGGCGCTCGAACAGGCTGCGCTTTTCGGCCGGCAGGCGCAGCGACGAGGGCCGCGCCGGCGGGGTCTTGACGGATTGAGGAGGTTCTGACACGGCAGGTGTCGACAGTGGGAAGGCGGCAAGAATACCTGATCGGCTTGACAGGGCACGGAGCTTGCATGACAGTCCGTCGCCCTTATCAGACCCCCCTGGCGCTTTGGGCCAGGCTGCAAGCCCATGTCCAACGGACTGATTCCCGCCACCATCCTCACCGGCTTCCTCGGCAGCGGCAAAACCACGCTGCTCAAGCGCGTGCTCAGCGAGCCGCACGGCCAGAAGATCGCCGTGATCGAGAACGAGTTCGGCGAAGAGAACATCGACAACGAGATCCTGGTGGCCGACACCGAGGAGCAGATCATCCAGCTCTCCAACGGCTGCGTGTGCTGCACCATCCGCGAGGACTTGCGCTCCACCTTGTCGGTGCTGGCGGCCAAGCGCCGCCGCGGCGAGCTCAGCTTCGACCGCGTGGTGATCGAAACCACGGGCCTCGCCGACCCCGGCCCCGTGGCGCAGACCTTCTTCATGGATGACGAGATCGCCGAGAGCTTCCTGCTCGACTCCATCCTGACCCTGGTGGACGCCAAGCACGCCAACAGCCAGCTCGACACCCGCCAGGAAGCGCGCCGCCAGGTGGGCTTCGCCGACCAGATCTTCATCAGCAAGTCCGACCTGGTGCCGACGGCCGAAGTCGATGAGCTCTCGCACCGCCTCAAGCACATGAACCCGCGCGCACCGCAGCGCCGGGTGCACTTCGGCGAGGTGGCCATCAGCGAGGTGTTCGACCTGCGCGGCTTCAACCTCAACACCAAGCTGGAGATCGACCCGGAGTTCCTCAACGACACGCCGCACGATCACCACCATCACGACCACGAGCACGGCGAGCACTGCGACCACCCGCATCACCACCATCACGACGACGACGTCAAGTCCTTCGTCTTCCGCGCCGATAAAGCTTTCAATCCGGCCAAGCTGGAAGACTTCCTGGGCGCCATCGTGCAGGTCTACGGACCCAAGATGCTTCGCTACAAGGGCGTGCTGTATATGAAGGGCAGCGACCGCAAGGTCGTCTTCCAGGGCGTGCACCAGATGATGGGCAGCGACCTGGGCCCCAAATGGACTCCCGGCGAGAAGAAGCAGAGCAAGATGGTGTTCATTGGAGTGGACCTGCCGCGGGACATCCTGCTGCAGGGTTTGGAGCAATGCCTGGTGTAAGCGGCTGCAAGCAGGGCGCTGGCTACAATGCCGCGCGCTGCGCGCCCCCCGTGCGGCGCCCCGTCGATTCGAGGAGAGCGATGTGAGCAAGACCCCGGTCAAGAGCGCGGCTGCCGCCGGCCCGTCATCCCCGATCGAGACATCCGCCGCCGCGGCGGCCCCGACCGCCCCCAGCCGCTTTGCTGAGCGCTTCTCCCCTTCTCCTCAACCCGCCGCCAGAACCTATCCCGACCCCGCCATGGAAACCCTCAAGCCCCCCGTCAAGGCGGACCCCAAGCTCGCCAATGCCTGGAAGAACAAGTCCGGGAGCGAACTCACCGAAGAAGAACTGCTGTCCATGCCGGACAGCGAGTACATGAACGACAAGCAGCTGGAGTTCTTCCGCACGCGACTGAGCGCGCTCAAGGACGACCTGCTGTCCAACGCCGGCGAGACCACCGAGCACCTGCGCGAGGACACCTCCATCGTCCCCGACCCGGCCGACCGCGCCACCATCGAGGAAGAGCACGCGCTGGAGCTGCGCACGCGCGACCGCGAGCGCAAGCTGCTCAAGAAGATCTCGCAGTCGCTGGCGCGCATCGACGCGGGCGACTACGGCTACTGCGACGAGACGGGCGAGCCCATCGGCTTGGGCCGGCTGCTGGCGCGTCCGACGGCCACGCTGTCGCTGGAAGCGCAGCAGCGCCGCGAGCTCAAGCAGAAGATGTTCGGCGACTGAAGCAGCGCCGCCGCCCGCCGCAGCCCATGGCCGACCCCAAGGAAGGCGCAAGCTTCCTGCGCAAGGTGGCGGCCCGCTTTGCCGCCGCCTCCGGCGCCGAGGCCGAGGGCCCCGCGGTGGACAGCACCCTGCTGGGCCTGGAGCGCTCCGAGCTCAAGGCCATGATCGAGCGCAAGCGCCGCAACGACTTCGTGCGCAAGCGCGAGTTCGACATGCTGCGCAAGCTGCGCCGCGACGGCGTGGCCAGCCCCGCGGCGCTGGAAGCGCTGCACCTGGACACCGAGCCTCGCAGCGCCGACACCACCCCCGGTGCCCTGCCCACCGACACTTGCGTCAAGGCCAAGATAGACGCCATAGAGCAGCAGATGGTGGGCGACGCCACGCCGGCCAGCCGCCTGCTGGATCGCCCGCTGCCCCGCCCCCTCACGCTGGACCCCATTCCGCCCAGCGCCGCCTGCGCCTCCAGCAGCGAGGTGGCGCAGGACCCGCTGCTGGACGAGGCCGTCATCGCCTTCGCCAACGGCGAGTTCGTCCGCTGCGAGCAGCTCCTGGCCGACCTGACCAGCCCCGAGGGCGTGCGCGCCCACCATGCCGACACCTGGCTGGTGCGGCTGGACCTCTACCGCGCCACCGGCGCGCAGGCCGCCTTCGAGACCCTGGCCGCCGAGTTCGCGCGGCGCTTCCACCGCTCGCCGCCGCAGTGGTTCTCGCTGCCGCAGCGCCTGGCGCAGATGCCCCCGCTCACCACCACGCCCGCGCGCCCCGGCCAGGGCTGGACCTGCCCGGCCGTGCTGGACGCCGCGGCCGTGCAGCGGCTGCAGGACTACGCCAAGCAGACCGCGCAGCCCTGGACCATGGACTGGTCCGGCTTGCAGCACGTGCTGGCCGACGCGCCCACGCGGCTGGCGCCGCTGCTGCAGCATTGGGCGCGCCAGTCCATGGAGCTGTACTGGCTGGGCAGCGAAACACTGCTGCAGCGCCTGCGCGAGGCCACGCCCGCCGGCGTGCGCGACACCGACCCCGCGCTGTGGCTGCTGCGGCTGCAGGCGCTGCGGCTGCTGCACCGCGCCCAGGCCTTCGACGAGGCCGCCATCGACTACTGCATCACCTACGAGATCTCGCCCCCGGCCTGGGAGGAGCCGCTGTGCCGCGTGCGCCTGACCCGCGACGGCGGCGGCGCCAGCGTGAGCACGCCCGCCTCCTCGCTGTTGCCGCTGGACGTGATGGTGCCGGACTCGCTGCTGCCTGAAGGGGCCGACGCCGTGGCCGAGGTCGAGCTCGCCGGGCAACTGGTGGGCGACATCGGACCGACCCTGAGGCGGCTGCAGCAGCAAGTGGGCAACGCCACGCGCGTGGACGTGCGCTGCGCACGGCTGGTGCGCGTGGACTTCAACGCCGCGGGCGACCTGCTCAAATGGGTGCAGGCGCGGCGCCAGGAGGACCGCAGCCTGGGCTTCTCGGACGCCCACCGGCTCGTCGCGCTGCTGTTGGGCGCGATGGGCATCACCGAGCACGCCCGCGTGCGCGTGCACAACACCTGAACCCTGCCGTCCGGCTGAAGTCGTACGGTGTTTTTCGCGGCACCCCGCCGCTCAAGGCAAGACCCCATGGAACCCTTTCACGGCACCACCATCGTCAGCGTGCGCCGCGGCCCGCTCGTCGCCCTGGGCGGCGACGGCCAGGTGACGCTGGGCCACATCGTCGTCAAGTCCAGCGCCCGCAAGGTGCGCCGGCTCTACCGCGACCAGGTCCTGGCCGGCTTCGCCGGCGCCACGGCCGACGCCTTCACGCTGTTCGAGCGCTTCGAGGGCAAGCTGGAAAAGCACCAGGGCCACCTGGTGCGCGCGGCCGTCGAGCTGACCAAGGACTGGCGCACCGACCGCGTGCTGCGCCGCCTGGAGGCCATGCTGGCCGTGGCGGACAAGGACGCCTCGCTCATCATCACCGGCAACGGCGACGTGCTGGAGCCCGAGCACGGCATCATCGCCATCGGCTCCGGCGGAGCGTATGCGCAGGCCGCGGCCCGCGCGCTGGCACAGCACACCGAGATGTCGCCCGCCGAGATCGTCAAGCAGTCGCTCACCATCGCCGGCGACCTCTGCATCTACACCAACCAGAACCACACCATCGAAACCCTGGGCGGCGCCTGAGCCGCGGCCCAGCGGGTTGCACACACACCGTTGTTCCCAACTTTTTCCCAAGGCACGCCATGAGCGCCATGACCCCCCAGGAAATCGTCTCCGAGCTCGACCGCCACATCGTCGGCCAGGCCCAGGCCAAGCGCATGGTGGCCATCGCGCTGCGCAACCGCTGGCGTCGCCAGCAGGTGGACGAGAAGCTGCGCACCGAGATCACGCCCAAGAACATCCTGATGATCGGCCCAACCGGCGTGGGCAAGACCGAGATCGCCCGGCGCCTGGCGCGGCTGGCCGACGCGCCCTTCATCAAGGTCGAGGCCACCAAGTTCACCGAGGTGGGCTACGTCGGCAAGGACGTGGACACCATCGTCCGTGACCTCGTGGACGTGGCCGTCAAGCAGGAGCGCGAGCGCCAGATCCGCACCAAGCGCACCCAGGCCGAGGACGCCGCCGAGGAGCGCGTGCTCGACATCCTCGTCCCGCCGCCCCGCGCCGCGGGCTTTGGCCTGGCCACCCACGAGCCGCCGGCCGACAACGCCGCCCGCCAGGGCATGCGCAAGCGGCTGCGCGAGGGCGCGCTGGACGACAAGGAAATCGAGATCGAGGTCGCCGACCACCGCCCCGCCCTGGAAATCCTGGGCCCGCAGGGCATGGAGGAGATGGCCGAGCAGCTCAAGGGCCTGTTCTCCCAGTTCGGCCAGGCCAAGCGCCACACCCGCAAGCTCAAGATCGCCGAGGCCTTGAAGCTGGTGGTGGAGGAGGAGGCGGCCAAGCTGGTCAACGAGGACGAGATCAAGACCGCGGCCGTGGCCAATGCCGAGGGCAACGGCATCGTCTTCATCGACGAGATCGACAAGGTCGCCGGCAGCGGCGAGTCGCGCGGCGCCGACGTCTCGCGCCAGGGCGTGCAGCGCGACCTGCTGCCGCTGGTCGAGGGCACCACCGTCAACACCAAGTACGGCATGGTGCGCACCGACCACATCCTCTTCATCGCCTCCGGCGCTTTTCATCTCGCCAAGCCCAGCGACCTGATTCCGGAGCTGCAGGGGCGCTTTCCGATCCGCGTGGAGCTGGGCTCGCTGTCGGTGGACGACTTCGAGTCCATCCTGAAGTCCACCCATGCCAGCCTCGTCAAACAGTACCAGGCGCTGCTGGCCACCGAGGGCGTGACGCTGGAGATCACGCCGGAAGGCATCCGGCGCCTGGCGCAGATCGCCTACGACGTGAACGAGCGCACCGAGAACATCGGCGCGCGCCGCCTGGCCACGGTGATGGAGCGGCTGCTGGACGAGGTCAGTTTCGACGCGCCCAATCTCTCCGGCCAGACCGTGAGCCTGGACGCCGCCGCCGTGGACGCCAAGCTCGGCGAGCTCTCGCGCAACGAGGATTTGTCGCGCTTCATCCTCTGACGCCCTGACGGAGCGAGCCGGGATTCCCTCGAAAACCGAGGAGATCCTCGCAGGTTTTTTCAAACAGCATTTGAAAATCCTGCGGCAAGCGGCGGCGGTGCCTGGCCGGGCCGCCCGCTTGCCGACAGCCGGCGCGACGCGCGGCGCCTCTTGCCGGTGCCGCCTCCCATTCCCGCAGCGAAAGGACCTCCGCACGATGGACCGCCCTCGCCTGCTGCGCCGCCTGCAGGCGGTGCGCGCGCACAGCCTGGCTTTGTCCGAACCCTTGTCGGCCGAGGACTGCGCACTGCAGTCCATGCCGGACGCCAGCCCCGTCAAGTGGCACCTGGCGCACACGAGCTGGTTCTTCGAAACGCTGGTGCTTGCGCCCAACGCCGCCGGCTACCGCGCTTTCAACGAGCGCTTCGGCTTTCTCTTCAACTCCTACTACGAGGCGCTGGGCCCCCGCCACCCGCGCCCGCAGCGCGGCATGTTGTCGCGGCCGGCGCTGTCGGAGGTGCTGGACTACCGGCGCCACGTGGACGCGGCGCTGTGCGAGTTCGTGGAAGCCGGCGACGAGGCGGCGCTGCGAAGCGCGGCGGCGCTCATCGAGCTGGGCCTGCAGCACGAGCAGCAGCACCAGGAGCTGATCGTCACGGACGTGAAGCACCTGCTGTCGCTCAACCCGCTGCAGCCGGCGTATCTGGCGGGCGATGCGGCACGCGGGGCCGGCGTGGCCACCGCCGCCACGCCGCCGCTGCGCTGGCTGGGCTTTGACGGCGCCCTGGTGGACATCGGCCACCAGGGCGACGGCTTCGCCTTCGACAACGAGACGCCGCGCCACCGCGTCTGGCTGCAGCCCTTTGAGCTGGCCAATCGCCCGGTGAGCTGCGGCGATTACATGGAATTCATGGCCGACGGCGGCTACCGGCGACCCGAGCTGTGGCTCAGCGACGGCTGGGCCTGGGTGCAGGCCAACGCCGCGACGGCCCCCATGTACTGGCGCGCCGAGCGCGAGGGCGGGCCCTGGACGCAGTTCACCTTGAGCGGCGAGCGCCCCGTGGCGCCGGCCGAGCCGGTGTGCCACGTCAACCTCTACGAGGCCGCGGCCTACGCCCAATGGGCGGGCGCGCGGCTGCCCACCGAGGCGGAATGGGAGGCCGCCGTGGCCGCGCAGGCGCCGCCGCCGTCCGCCACCACCGCGCCCAAGGCGCTGGCGGACCACCTGCACCCCGCCCCAATCACCGACGGTCCCGGGCTGCTGCAGGCGGATTCGGCCGTGTGGCAGTGGACACGCTCGGCCTACGAGCCCTACCCGGGCTTCAGGCCGCTGGCCGGCGCCGTGGGCGAGTACAACGGCAAGTTCATGGTCGCGCAAAGCGTGCTGCGCGGCGGCAGTTGCGCCAGCCCGGCCGGCCATGTGCGGGCGAGCTATCGCAACTTCTTCCCGGCGGCGGCGCGCTGGCAATTCAGCGGTCTGCGCCTGGCACGCGACGGCGCCTGACCTCCCCGCGCCGCGCCTGCAGCCGGCGACCTTGCAACGACGAAAGACGCACAGCCATGAAAGCAACCTGGAACGGCACCGTGATCGCCGAGAGCGACGACACCGTGCTGGTGGAAGGCAACCACTACTTCCCCGAGAGCGCCGTCAAGCGCGAGTACCTCGTGAGCAGCAACCACAGGACGAGCTGCCCGTGGAAGGGCCAGGCGCACTACTGGTCGCTGCTGGTCAACGGCGACCTCAACCCCGAGGCCGCCTGGTACTACCCCGAGCCCAGCGAAGCCGCGGCCGAGATCAAGGGCCGCATCGCCTTCTGGAAGGGCGTGAAGGTCACCGAGTAAGCGAAATGGGGCCCCTGCGCGGGGCCTCATCGCCAGGACGGATGGCGTGGCGGCTTACAGCGCCAGCCGGTGCGCCTGCAACGCCAGCAGCCCGTCGAAGATGAGCGAGTCCACCAGCTCGTGCTGGATGTCCAGGTAGGGCGCCACCTTCCAGCCCGCGCCGCCCGTCATGAGCATGATGGGTGAGCGGCCGCAGTGGCGCTGCAGCCGCCGGTGCATGTGCTCGATGGCGCCGGTGATGGCGAAGGTGCCGCCGCTGGTGAGGGCGTCCGAGGTGTTGGTGGGGAAGTCGCGCACCTCGCCCGTGGGCACGTGCAGCCCGGCCGTGCCGCTTTCCAGCGCGCGCAGCATGATGCCGTGGCCGGGCAGGATGAGGCCGCCCAGGAAGCGGCCCTCGCCGTCCAGCGCGTCCACCGTCACGGCCGTGCCCACCATCACCACCAGCACCGGCCCGTCCACGCCGCGTGCCTGCGCATGGGCCCATGCGCCTATGAGCGCCACCCAGCGGTCGGCACCCAGGCGGCCGGGATGGTCGTAGCCGTTGCGCACGCCACCGTCGCGCGCGTTGGAGACGGCCCAGCGCGGCGTGAGGTCCCACAGCTCCAGCTGTTCCTCCACGCGGCGGCGCACGGCATCGCCGGCGACGTTGCAGCCCAGCATGCTGCGCGGGGGCTGCAGGCCGCGCCACTGCGAATCGGCCAGCTCGTCAATGGTTTCCAGAAAGGCCGCGCCCTGGGCCAGCACGGCAGCGCCGGGCTGTGGTGCGGCGTACAGCGCCCATTTCAGCCGCGTGTTGCCTATGTCTATGGCCAGAAAACTCATGGCGGCAGGGTATCAGGGTGAAACGGGCATGCCGCTGCGCGGCGTCAGTACGGCGTGCCGCAACGCATGGCACGCCTCGCGCGTACCCGCCTGCGGCTCAGGCCGCACGCCTTCAGCGCGCAGCCTCGGGCAACTCGATCTTGACTTCCAGCACTTCCAGGTTGTCCTGCCGCTCCAGATGCACCTTGATGTCATCAGAGCTGATGGACACGTACTTGGTGATGACGGCCAGCAGCTCGCGCTGCAGCGCCGGCAGGTAGTCGGGGCTGCGGCTGCGGCCGTTGCGCTCGTGCGCCAGGATGATCTGCAAGCGCTCTTTGGCAACGTTGGCCGAGCGCTTCTTCTCACCCAACAGGAAGGACAGAAAGCTCATGACGCGTTACCTCCCGCCAAAGAGTCGCTTAAAGAAGCCGGGTTTGACCGCTTCGGTGAAGCGCATGGGCTTTTGCTCACCGAGGAAGCGGTCCACCACGTCCTTGTACGCCTCGGCAACGTCCGTGCCATTCATGTGAACGACAGGTACGCCTTGGTTGGACGCCTGCAGCACCACTTCGGACTCCGGGATCACGCCGATCAGGTCAATGCGAAGGATGTCCTGAATGTCCTGCAGCGACAGCATCTGGCCGTCTTCCACGCGCAACGGGTTGTAGCGGGTGATGAGCAGGTGCTCCTTGATGGCCGTGTCGCCCTCGATGGCGCGGCGCGTCTTGGAGCCCAGCATGCCCAGGATGCGGTCGGAGTCGCGCACCGAGGACACCTCGGGGTTGGTCACCACCAGCGCCTCGTCGGCGAAGTGCATGGCCAGCATGGCGCCGCTCTCGATGCCCGCGGGCGAGTCGCAGACGATGTACTCGAACCCCTGCTCGGCCAGGTCGGCCAGCACGCGCTCCACGCCTTCCTTGGTCAGCGCGTCCTTGTCGCGCGTCTGCGAGGCGGGCAGGACGAAGAGGTTTTCGCAGTGCTTGTCCTTGATCAGCGCCTGGTTGAGGTTGGCCTCGCCGTTGATCACGTTGATGAGGTCATACACGACGCGGCGCTCGCAACCCATGATGAGGTCCAGGTTGCGCAGGCCAACGTCGAAATCGATCACCGCCGTTTTGTGCCCGCGCAGGGCGAGGCCAGTGGAGAAGCTCGCGCTGGTCGTGGTCTTGCCGACCCCGCCCTTGCCGGAGGTCACGACGACGATTCTGGCCATCTCAGGTACATCCTTTCAGCTGTTCGGTTCGGTGTGCATTGCAGGCGCCGCATCGTGCGGCGCTAGATCTTGATCGGCTCGATCACCAGCTTTTCCCCCTCCAGCCTCACCATGGCAGGCTTGCCCAGCACGTCGGGCGGCAGGGGGTTCTCGGCGGTGCGGTAGGTACCGGCGATCGAGATCAGCTCGGGTTCCAGGCAGGTGGTGAAGATGCGCGCGGCGGTGTCTCCGCGGGCGCCGGCCACCACCTTGCCGCGCAGCGGCGCGTACACGTGCACGCTGCCGTCGGCAATCACTTCGGCGCCGCAGTTGACCTGCGCCAGCACCACCAGGTCCCCGCCCCGGGAATAGACCTGCTGGCCTGAGCGCAAAGGCTTGTCGACGAGCAGCGCCGTGCCGCCCACGGGCACTTCGCGGACCACTTCGCGCACGACCTCGCGCACGTTCTCCGTGCGCGGCGCCATGGAGACGGCATCCGGCGAGTCGCCCAGACCGGCGGCGGCGGCGGCTTCCATTTGCGCGGGGCTGCCGCCGCGCGCGGCCACGGGCAGCATGCGGTGGCGGCGCAGCAGCGCCACCAGGGCGTGCATGTCCAGCGGACTGGGGTCGTCGCGCACGGCCGCCAGGTCCACCATGACCGGTTCCTGGTTGAAAAGCTCAGGCGTGTCCGCCAGACGCTGCGTCAGCTCCGCCGTCAACAGCTCCAGGTCGGTGGTCTTGAGCAGCAGCGCCAGCAGCGTCAGCGAAGCGCTCCTGAGATCGAAGGGAGAGGTCACTCCGGCGGAAACAGCGGCCATGGGGCGGAACGAGCCTAAAAGGGCGGCAGTTTACCGGGCCGGCATGGCGCCGGGCTTGCATCGCGGCAAGTGTTCGGCAAGTGTTTGCTGCGATGCAGCAGCATTGTGAGCAAGCCACAATGGCTCATGCCCACCCTCATCGCGACCCAATCGTTCACCAGCGCCGAGGCGGCGCTGGCGCATGCCCGCCACATCTACGACATCGGCATCACGCACCTGCGCCAGTCCCTGCAGGAATTCGTGGCCGGCACCGACCCGGCGCGAAGGGTGCGCGCCTGCTATCCCTTCGTCCGCGTACACACAGACACCGTTGCGCGCGCCGACTCGCGCCTGGCCTACGGCTTCGTGGCCGGACCGGGCAGCTACGAGACCACGCTCACGCGCCCGGACCTCTTCGGCGACTACTACCTGGAGCAGTTCGAGCTGCTGCTGCGCAACCACGGCGTGGCGCTGGAGGTGGGGATGAGTACTCAACCCATTCCCATCCACTTCTCGTTCTCGGAGCACGACCACATCGAGGGGACCATGAGCGCCGAGCGCCGCCAGCGCATGCGCGACCTCTTCGATTTGCCCGACCTGGCGGCCATGGACGACGGCATCGCCAACGGCACGCACGAGACGCCGCCGGGGCAGCCCATGCCGCTGGCCCTCTTCACCGGGCCGCGCGTGGACTACTCGCTGCACCGGCTGCGCCACTACACGGGCACGGCGCCGGAGCACTTCCAGAACTTCCTGCTCTTCACCAACTACCAGTTCTACATCGACGAGTTCGTCCGCTTGGGCCGCAGCCTCATGGCCGCGCCCGAGGGCGACGAGGCCGCCGACGGCTACTGCGCCTTCATAGAGCCGGGCAACGTGGTCACGCGCCGTGCCGGCCACGCCGCGCAACCCGGCGACGCCCTGGGCGCCGCGCCGCCGCGGCTGCCGCAGATGCCCGCCTACCACCTGGTGCGGCCGGACCGCGCCGGCATCACCATGGTCAACATCGGCGTGGGCCCGGCCAACGCCAAGACCATCACCGACCACGTGGCCGTGCTGCGCCCGCACGCCTGGATCATGCTCGGCCACTGCGCAGGCCTGCGCAACACGCAGCAGCTCGGCGACTACGTGCTGGCCCACGGCTACGTGCGCGAGGACCACGTGCTCGACGAGGAAATGCCGCTGTGGGTGCCCATCCCCGCGCTGGCCGAAATCCAGGTCGCGCTGGAACAGGCGGTGGAAGACGTGACGCAACTGCGCGGCTTCGAGCTCAAGCGCATCCTGCGCACCGGCACGGTGGCCTCCACCGACAACCGCAACTGGGAGCTGCTGCCGCATCCGGGTCCGGAGCGCCGCTTCAGCCAGAGCCGCGCCGTGGCGCTGGACATGGAGTCCGCCACCATTGCCACCAACGGTTTCAGGTTCCGCGTGCCCTACGGCACCCTGCTGTGCGTGAGCGACAAGCCCTTGCACGGCGAAATCAAGCTCCCCGGCATGGCCAACCACTTCTACCGCGAGCGCGTGGACCAGCACCTGCGCATAGGCATGCGGGCCATAGACATCCTGCGCCAGCAGCGCCTGGACCAGCTCCACAGCCGCAAGCTGCGCAGCTTCAACGAGGTGGCCTTCCAGTAAGGCGCCCTCTCCCGCACCCGCCGCGGCCCTCGCGGCGGGTAGGCCGCTTCCTACGCACGGATGCGGCCGCCGCCGCCTGACGGCCGCGCCCCTGGGCGCAACCATTGCTCCTGAGCGATCACAAGCACGCAAGGAGCACCCCATGAACGACCTGCAGGAGCGGCTGGACGGCATCCAGCGCTGGTTCTACGGCGGCGAGCCGGGACTGGACGACCTGCCGCCGGACGACGAGGCTTTCCCGCGGCCGGCGGAGGAGCGGCTGTCGTCCCTGGACCTCTGCAACGCCTGCGCGCAGGCCATGCAGGCCTGAGCGCCTTGGCTGCGATGCGACTGCCCGTTCCGCTGCGCCGCGATGAGCCCGCCCTGGACGGCGCCGCGCACATCCGCGTGCTCACGCTCAACCTGCACAAGGGCTTCACGGCCATGAACCGCCGCTACGTGCTCTCGGAAATCCGCGAGGCGGTGCGCGGCACGGGCGCGGACATCGTCTTCCTGCAGGAGGTGGCCGGCGCGGCCTCGCACAAGCACGACCTGCGCGCCGTGCACACCCTGGCCGGCAAGGGCGCGCGGCGCCACGAGCCCCGCCCCCTGCCCGGTGCGGCCGCGGCCGGCGGCGCGGCCCAGGCGCTGGCGCGCATGCCGCAGTACGAGTTCCTGGCCGACACCATCTGGCACCAGCACGCCTACGGGCGCAACGCCGTCTCGCCCTCAGGCCACCACGGCAACGCGCTGCTGTCCAAATTCCCCATCCTGCGCCATCGCAACGTGGACGTGAGCCTGGACCTGGACGGCGTCGAAAAGCGCGGCCTGCTGCACTGCGAGCTGGAGCTGCCCAACTCCGAATACCCGCTGCACGCCATCTGCGTGCACCTGGGGCTGCGCGAGTCGCAGCGCCAGCGCCAGGTGGATTTGTTGGGCCAGTTGCTGCACGACGCCGTGCCGGCGCAGGCGCCGCTGGTGATCGCGGGCGACTTCAACGACTGGCGGCTGTGCGCCCACCAGCGGCTGTTGCGCGAGCTGCACCTGCAGGAGGTGCACGCCCACGCCCACGGCCGCGCGCCGCGCACCTTCCCGGCCCGGCACCCGGTGCTGCGGCTGGACCGCATCTACGTGCGCAACCTGCGCCACGCGCCCATTGGCTTGCCCAAGCGGCCCTGGTCGCACCTGTCGGACCACGCGCCGCTGGCGGCGGAGGTGATGCTGTGAAACTCACTTGGCAAGCGGGCAACCGCATCGAGCTGCTGGAAAACGGCGAGGAGTACTACCCGCGCGTCTTCGAGGCCATCTCCCAGGCCCGGCGCGAGGTGGTGATCGAAACCTTCATCCTGTTCGACGACCCGGTGGGGCAACAGCTCCACGCCGTGCTGCTGGAAGTGGCCGGCCGCGGCGTGCAGGTGGACCTGACGGTGGACGGCTACGGCTCGCCCGACCTCTCGGACGAGTTCATCCGGGCGCTGACCGACGCGGGCGTGCGGCTGCACGTCTACGACCCCCGCCCGCGCCTGCTGGGCCTGCGCTACAACCTCGTGCGCCGCATGCACCGCAAGATCGTGGTGATTGACGGCGAGCGCGCCTTCATAGGCGGCATCAACTTCTCCGTGGACCACCTGGCCATCAGCGGCCCCGAGTCCAAGCAGGACTACGCGGTGCAGATCGAAGGCCCCGTGGTGCAGCAGGTGCATGGCTTCGTCCACCAGGTGCTGGCCCCCGTGCGCAGCGCGCTGGTGCGCTGGATGCGCCAGGGTTTCAAGCGCCAGGAAAAGCCCCGCCCGCCCGCGCCGCTGCCGGCCGTGGGCGACGCCTACGCGGCGCTGGTGACGCGCGACAACGAGCGCCACCCCAACGACATCGAGCGCTGCTACCGCATGGCCATACGCACGGCCAAGCGCGAGATCGTCATCGCCAACGCCTACTTCTTCCCCGGCTACCGGCTGCTGCGCGAGCTGCGCCGGGCGGCGCGGCGCGGGGTGGCGGTGCACCTCATCCTGCAGGGCGAGCCGGACATGGCCATCGTGCGCATAGGCGCGCGCATGCTCTACCACTCGCTGGTCAAGGACGGCGTGCACGTGCACGAGTACTGCAAGCGCCCGCTGCACGGCAAGGTGGCGGTGGTGGACGGCGAATGGGCCACCGTGGGCTCCAGCAACCTGGACCCGCTGAGCCTGTCGCTCAACCTCGAAGCCAACCTGCTCATCCGCGACCCCGGCTTCGCCGCCGAGCTGCGCCGCCGGCTGCAGCGCCTGATGGACCACGAGTGCCGCGAGATGGGCCGCGAGGCGCTGCCCAAGCGGACGATGTGGCGCTACGTCACCGGCGCGCTGGCCTTCCACCTGCTGCGCCACTTCCCCAGTTGGGCCGACATGCTGCCGCGGCAAGGCAAGTTCATTCGCTCCTTCATTGGGCGGCGCCAGGTGGACGTGCACCCCGAGGCGCCCAACCACGCGCCGCACTGATGGAGCGCGCCGTGGCCCGCCACGCGCCGCCGGCCCACCCCTGGGCACATGCCTGGGCCCATGTGCGCCGCCCGCTGCTGGTGCTGGCGCTGCTGGCGCTGCTGAGCTTCATCGCCTGGCGTGCACGCAGCCTGGATTGGGCCGCCGCTTGGGCCGCGCTGCTGGACTACCGGCCCGGCACGCTGCTGCTGGCCGCGCTCACCGTGGCGGCGGCACATGCGCTCTACACCGGCTACGACCTGCTGGGCCGCTTCTACAGCGGCCACCACCTGAGCGCGCCGCGCGTGGCGGCCACGGCCTTCGTGAGCTTCGCGGCCAACCTCAACCTGGGTTCCATGGTGGGCGGCGTGGCGCTGCGGCTGCGCCTCTATGCGCGCCAGGGCCTGCCCATGGCGACCATCGTGCGCGTCTGGGGCATCAGCCTGCTGACCAACTGGATCGGGTACGCGGCACTGGCCGGCGCGGTGTTCGCCAGTGGGCTGGTGCACCTGCCGCCGGACGCGCCCCTGAGCCCGCACGCGCTGCGCCTGGTGGGCGCGGCGCTGCTGGCGGTGGTTGGGCTGTACCTGGCGGCCTGCCGCTGGTCGCGGCGGCGGCTGTGGACGCTGCGCGGCCACCGGCTGGAGCTGCCGCGCGCGGGGCTGGCGCTGGCGCAGGTTGGGCTCTCGGCCCTGCACTGGTCCTTCGTGGCCGGCGTGCTCTACGTGCTGCTGCACGGCGGGGTGGACTACCCCACGGTGCTGGGTGCCTTGATGCTCACCAGCATGGCCGTGATCGCGCTGCGCGTGCCCGCGGGCCTGGGCGTGCTGGAGGCGGTGTTCATGTCGCTGCTGGCGGGCCGCCAGCCCGAGGCCCAGTTGCTGGCGGCGCTGCTGGCCTACAGGGCCCTCTTCTACCTGCTGCCGCTGGCGGTGGCGGCGCTGGTGTACCTGGGGCTGGAAGCGCGGCTGCGCCGGGGGCGCGCGGCCGCCGCACGCCAGCCGCGCACGGCCCGCCCGCAGTCCTGAGCACGGCGCGGGCGAAACGCTTTCGCAGGCCGCATCGTTCAGAAATCTGAACAATGCTGCCCATTTAATGGGGCTCGGCGGGCACGCAGGCGAACGATGTGGCCGCAGCCCACCCAGGCCGCACGCGCCTTGATGGGCCGCAACGGTCTATGACACGCACCACGACATGGCGCAAGGCGCGCGCCTTGTGCGCCCCGGGGCGATCACTTACGCTGGATTTCCACCTCAGCAGCGCGCTTGCCACGGGGCCGGCGCAGAAGGAGACCGCCATGTCGAGCCCATCCCGTTCCGTCGCTGCCATCCGCACGCTTGCCCTCGTCGGCGCGGCGGCCTCCGGCAAGACCTCGCTGGCCGAAGCGCTGCTGCTGCATGCAGGCGCCATAGGCGCCGCGGGCAGCCTGGAGCGCGGCAGCACGGTCAGCGACTTCGATCCCCTGGAGCGCCGCATGCAGCATTCGCTGAGCGCGGCGCTCATGCACCTGGAGCACCAGGACACGCGCATTCACTTCGTAGACACCCCCGGTGCGCCGGACTTCGTCGGCCAGTCGCTGCCGGCGCTGGAGGCGGTGGAGACGGCCGCGGTGGTCGTCAACGCCGCGGTGGGCATAGAGCCCATGACGGTGCGCATGATGGAGTACGCAGCCCAGCGCCGGCTGGACCGGCTCGTCATCGTCAACAAGATCGACGCGCAGGGCGTGGACCTGCCCGCGCTGCTCAAGCAACTGCAGGAGGCCTTCGGCCGCGAGTGCCTGCCGCTGAACCTGCCGGCCGAGGGCGGCGCCAAGGTGGTGGACTGCTTCTTCAACCGCGAGGGCCAGACGGACTTCGGCGCCGTCGAGGACGCGCACCGCGCCCTCGTGGAGCAGGTGGTGGAGGTGGACGGCGACTTCGTCGAGCGCTACCTCAACGACGGCGACGTGGACGCCAGCGAGCTGCACGCGCCGCTGGAGCAGGCGCTGCGCGAAGGCCACCTGATTCCCGTGTGTTTCGTCTCCTCGCGCACGGGCGCGGGCCTGGCGCAGTTGCTGGACGTGATGGTGAAACTGCTGCCCCACCCCGGCGAGGGCAACCCGCCCGCCTTCCTCAAGGGCGAGGGCGACGAGGCGCAGCCGCTGCAGGCGCAGCCCGACCCCTCGCTGCACGTGCTGGCGCACGTCTTCAAGGTCACGGTGGACCCCTTCGTCGGGAAGATGGGCATCTTCCGCATCCACCAGGGCACGCTCACCAAGGACAGCCTGCTCTACATCGGCGACGGCCGTAAGCCCTTCAAGGTCAACCACCTCTTCATGCTGCAGGGCAAGGAGCACGTGGAGGTGAGCAAGGCGCTGCCGGGCGACCTCTGCGCCGTGGCCAAGGTGGACGACCTGCACTTCGACGCCGTGCTGCACGACGCGGCGGAAGACGACCACATCCACCTGCAGCCCCTGGACTTCCCCGTGCCCGTGCACGGTCTGGCCATCGAGCCCAAGCGCCACGGCGACGAGCAGCGCATGTGGGAAATCTTGACCAAGCTGCTGGACGAGGATCCGTGCCTCAAGGTCGAGCACGTGCCCGCGACCAACGAGACCATCGTCTACGGCTTGGGCGAGCTGCACCTGCGCGTGCTGCTGGAGCGGCTGCGCGAGGTCTACAAGTTCGAGGTGCAGACGCGGCCGCCGCGCATCGCCTACCGCGAGACCGTCACCGGCGTGGCCCAGGGCCACCACCGCCACAAGAAGCAGACGGGCGGCGCCGGCCAGTTCGGCGAAGTGATGCTGCGCGTGGAGCCGCTGCCGCGCGGCGCCGGGTTCGAGTTCGTGGACCAGGTCAAGGGCGGCGCGATTCCGGGGCAGTTCATTCCGGCCGTCGAAAAGGGCGTGCGCGAAGTGCTGGCCCTGGGTGCCATCGCCGGCTATCCGGTGGTGGACGTGCGCGTGGTGGTGCTGGACGGCAAGAGCCACAGCGTGGACAGCAAGGAAATCGCCTTCGTCACCGCGGGCCGCAAGGCCTTCATGACGGCCATACGCGAGGCGCGGCCCATCGTCCTGGAGCCCATCGTCAACGTGGAAATCCTGGCGCCGGAAAGCGCCATGGGCGACATCACGGGCGATCTCTCCTCCCGCCGCGGCCAAGTCAGCGGCACGCACAACGGGGCGGCGGGGAGCATGCTGATCCGCGGGCAGGTGCCGCTGTCGGAGCTGAGCAACTACCAGTCACGGCTGAACGCCATGACCAGTGGCCAGGGCCGCTACACGCTGGCGCTGTCGCACTACGACCCGGTGCCGCCCAACACGCAGCAGCAGCTCGTGGGCCAGTTCAAGGTGCGCGACGAGGAGTAAGTCACCGCGCCATGGGCGGGACGGCGCGCCGGGAGGCGACGCTGCCGTCCGGGGCGGCCCCGGCGTGCTGGAGCACGGCGTCCAGCAGCTCGGCCGCCTCCAGCAGGTCCACGTGGGCCCAGCCGCGCAACAGCCGGTTCTCCGCGCCCGGCAGCGTGGCCACCGAGGGCGGGAACACCACGTTGTCGCAGTCGCTGAAGAAGCAATGCATGGGCAGGCCGTGGGGCGCGGCGGCTTCGTCGCGCGCCAGGTTTTTCAACCACGGGCTGCCGAGCTGAAGCTGGCGGGCGTTGGGCGTCGTCCCGAAGCGGGCCAGCCAGGTGCCGCGGTGCGGCGAGGCGATGGTGATGACGCGGGCCACCAGGCTCGCGTCCCCTCCCCCGCGCAGCCAGGCACGCACCGCGAGGCCACCCAGGCTGTGGGCGACGATCAGGACGGGCTCACCCGTGGCGGCGTACAGGCGGCGCACGGCGGCGTCCACGCCGGGCACCCAGCTTTCTATGAGGCCGAAGGGCGGTTCGAAGCTGGGCGCGAGCACCGGGACGCCGTGCTCGCGCAGCACGCGCAGCCAGGGGGACCACACCCCGCGGTTGCAGACCAGGCCGTGCACCAGCAGCACGCCGCGACGGCCGGAAGGCGGCGGCAGGTAGTCCGGTTCGGCCTCATGCTGAAAGGGCTGGCGCAGGCAGAAGACGCGCAGGCCGGTGATGCATTCCGCCGCCCAGGCTTTCAAGAGCGCGCGAACGGATGCGGGCGGGACGGCATCGTGGCGGGAAACAAAATACTGGAGCAGCAGTTCCAGGCCCAGCACGCCGGCATGCAGCGTCGCCAGGAAAACCGTGCCCAGCACGGCCGCCAGCCGATATTCATGTGCCCAGGCCCACCAGAACCAGCCCACGATGGTGAGCAGCCAATTGATGGTCATGAACTGCTGCAGGCGGGCGATCATGGATTTTCAGGCTATTGCTGATTTACGGGGCAAGCGTACCCAAATTCGAGCCCTC
>NZ_BCTC01000010.1 GCF_001571085.1 Azohydromonas lata NBRC 102462 | reverse complement strand
CCACAACGTGCAGGCGGGGCCGGGGCAGGGCGCTCATGGGCGCCGCGCGTCGTCAAACCTGCGTTGGATGGCACCCGCTTCGGCGACGCGTCTGGTCGCCCACTGCCGCCGTTGGCCTGTCATGCCGCCTCCCCGTCGCTGGACGGCACCCGGCCGGTGTTGGGTGGTGATGCGACTGCTGGGTTGTGGCGGGTGCGCTGGAGCCCATGGTGGGGCGCGGCGCATCCCCGCGCATTGGGGCTAACACCCTGATACAGGGATGGCGGCGTCGCCGCGCGCTCAGGCGTTTCAGCGCGGCAACCGGACCTTGCCGGCGCGCAGCAGGTGCTCGCACTGCGGGTCGTCGCAGTCCTCGCACAGCCAGCGCCAGGCAGGTTGCGCGGCTTCGCGCTCGCTCAGGCGCGTGAACAGGCCCGCGCGCGGCGCGGGCAGGGTGCGCAGCCAAGGCGACAGGGCGTCCAGCGCGTTTTCCAGCCGCTGCGCGCCCTCGCCATGCACCACGGACCAGGACAGGCCGTTGGCCAGCAGCAGGCCGCGCACCAAGCGGTCCACCGGCGCGCGCACGTGGGCGCCGTCGCGCTGGTGGCCGTCGGCGATCCAGGGCAGATCAAGGGCCATCAACAGCGTGGCGGCGCAGCGGCTTTGGAAATCGGCCGCCATGGCGTGCAGCGAGCGGTCGTTGAAGAGGTATTCGCTGTAGACGGCCGTCATCAGCGGCGTGGTGTCGGCCACCACGAGGTCGTGCGCGGCGGCGGCCGCCTCCAGGCGGCGCTGCTGGGCCTGGGCGATGCCGAATTGCTCCTCGGGGCGCGGCGTGCGGCCTTCGCGCTCGCACCACTCGCGCAGTTCCTCCGACACCCAGGCCACCGACAGGCCCGTGTCCTGCGCCAGGCGCGCGGCCAGCACCTGCGCCAGCACGGTCTTGCCGGTGCTTTCGGCGCCTATGACGGCGATGACGGGGAGGGTGTCGGACATGGAAGAGCGCTTGGACGCGCGTCGGTGCCGGTCATGCGGCCGTAGCCAAACCCTGCGGACTGCGCGCCATGCGCGCCCAGCGCAGCCAGCCCACGGCCGAGAGCACGGCGAACACGGCGTAGAGCACGACGGTCAGCCACAGCCCCTTGAAGGCGAACAAGGCGACGCTGGCCACGTTGACCAGCAGCCAGGTGGGCCAGTTCTGCACGTACTTGCGGCCCAACAGCCATTGGCCCGCCAAGCTGGCCACGGTGGTGAAGGCGTCGGCCCAGGGCACGTCGGAATCGGTCGTGCGCGCGAGCAGCCAGCCCGCCAGCGGCCAGGCCGTGAGCGTGGCGCCCAGCAGCAGCGCCAGGCCGCGGCGGCTCAGGTGGCGCACCTGCAGCGCGTGGCCGTCGGATTGCGTGCCGCGCAGCCACTGCCACCAGCCCCAGCCGGCGGCGGCGATGAAGACGAGTTGAAGCAGCGCCTCGCCGTAGAGGCGGCTGTCGGCGAACAGCAGCGCATAGAGCGCGCTGCTGGCCATGGCCAGCGGCCAGCCCAGCGGGTTGACGCGCAGGTTGCAAAACACCATCCACAGCGCCAGCGCGAAGGCGATCACCTCCGCGCGGCTCACCGCGGCGCCCCACAGCGTGAACGCCGCCGCCTGCAGCCACTGCATCTTGATTGCCGCTCGCCCCGCGCGCTCAGTGGCGCATGGGGTTGAGCTGCACCAGGATTTCGTCGGCCTTGAGCATGCCCAGCTCGCCGCGGGCACGCTCCTCGACCATCTCCAGCCCGTCGCGCAGGTCGGCCACCTCGGTGGCCATGCGCTCGTTGACCTGGCGCGCCTGCGCGTTGGTTTCGAGCTGCGTGTTCAGTTGCGCACGCAGCGTGCGCACGTTGTGCACGCCTCCCTTGCTCGACCACAGCTCGTAGTGCACCAGGCCCAGCAGGGCCAGCAGCACGAGGGTCACCAGTCGCATACGGCCCTCCCGGTGTTCAGCGGATGCCCGCCGCGCGGCGGAGCAAGGGGTTCATGGCGTGCCCTGGCCTTCTTCAGCGCAGGTTGTAGAAGGCGGCGCGGCCCGGGTAGACGGCGATCTCGCCCAGGTCTTCCTCGATGCGCAGCAGCTGGTTGTACTTGGCCATGCGGTCGCTGCGGCTCATGGAGCCGGTCTTGATCTGGCCGGCGTTGGTGGCCACGGCGATGTCGGCAATGGTCGAGTCTTCCGTCTCGCCGGAGCGGTGGCTGATCACGGCGGTGTAGCCCGCGCGCTTGGCCATCTCGATGGCGGCGAAGGTCTCGGTGAGCGTGCCGATCTGGTTGATCTTGATGAGGATCGAGTTGGCGATGCCCTTGTCGATGCCTTCCTTCAGGATCTTGGTGTTGGTGACGAACAGGTCGTCGCCCACCAGTTGCACGTTCTTGCCCAGGCGCTCGGTGAGGTGCTTCCAGCCGTCCCAGTCGCCTTCGGCCATGCCGTCCTCGATGGAGATGATGGGGTACTTGTCGCACCAGGTGGCCAGCATGTCGGTCCACTGCTCGGCGGTCAGCTTCAGGCCGCCTTCGCCTTCGAGCACGTACAGGCCGTCCTTGTAGAACTCGCTGGCGGCGCAGTCCAGGCCGATGGCGATCTGCTCGCCGGCGGTGTAGCCGGCCTTGTCGATGGCTTCCAGGATCAGCTGGATCGCCGCCTCGTGGCTTTCCACGCTGGGAGCGAAGCCGCCTTCGTCGCCCACGGCGGTGCTCATGCCCTTGGCGTCGATGATCTTCTTGAGCGCGTGGAACACCTCGGCGCCGTAGCGCACGGCCTCGCGGAAGCTGGGCGCGCCCACGGGGATGATCATCATCTCCTGCAGGTCGAGGTTGTTGTTGGCGTGCGCGCCGCCGTTGATGACGTTCATCATCGGCACGGGCATCTGCACCGCGCCCATGCCGCCGAAGTAGCGGTACAGGGGCAGGCCGGATTCCTCGGCGGCGGCGCGGGCCACGGCCATGGAGACGGCCAGCATGGCGTTGGCGCCCAGGCGGCCCTTGTTGTCGGTGCCGTCCAGGTCGATCAGCGTCTTGTCCAGGAAGGCCTGCTCGGAGGCGTCCAGGCCCAGCACGGCTTCGGAGATCTCGGTGTTGACGTGCTGCACGGCCTTGAGCACGCCCTTGCCCAGGTAGCGCGACTTGTCGCCGTCGCGCAGCTCGATGGCTTCGCGCGAGCCGGTGGATGCGCCCGACGGGACGGCGGCGCGGCCCATGGTGCCGGACTCCAGCAGCACGTCACATTCCACGGTGGGGTTGCCGCGGCTGTCCAGAACTTCGCGTCCGACGATGTCGACGATGGCACTCATGGGTCAATCTCTCCGGTAGGGTTGCTAGTAGGAAATGGGGCACGGCTTGCGTGCCCGCCGCGACGTTGCGTTGACGGCGCGGGCTTGAAGCCGAGGACGCGCCGTGTCAGGCGACGCCTTCGACCAGGATCATGCGCATCACGCCCGCGCCTTCGCGCAGGCTGCGTGCATGGGTGTAGGTCTGGCTGTTGTAGTAGGCGCGGGCCTTGTCGGCATCGTCGAAGCGCAGCACCACGATGCGCTCCGGCGACCAGGGCCCTTCCAGCACCTCGATGGCGCCGCCGCGCACCAGCACCTGCGCGCCATGCTCCTGCATCGCGCGGGTGCTCCACTCGCGGTAGCGGGCCATTTTCTCGGCGTCGGTGATCTGTACGTCGGCAATGATGTAGGCGCTCATCGGGACTGGTCTGTTCTCTACTATCTGGACTGCAGCGGGCTCAGCAGCTGAAGTCGTTTTCCAGCAGGGGCTGGGCCTTGATGACGCGGTCCAGCGCCAGCAGTTGCTCCAGCAACGCACGCATGTGCTTCAGGGGCACGGCGTTGGGCCCGTCGGACAGGGCCTTGGCCGGGTCGGGGTGGGTCTCCATGAAGAGGCCCGCCACGCCCACGGCCACGGCCGCGCGGGCCAGCACCGGGACGAACTCGCGCTGGCCGCCGGAGCTGGTGCCCTGGCCGCCGGGCAGTTGCACGGAGTGCGTGGCGTCGAACACGACCGGCGCGCCCGTCTCGCGCATGATCGCCAGCGACCGCATGTCCGAGACGAGGTTGTTGTAGCCGAAGCTCACGCCGCGCTCGCAGGCCATGAACACGTCGTCGGCCAGGCCCTTTTCGCGCGCGGCGGCGCGGGCCTTGTCGATGACGTTCTTCATGTCGTGCGGTGCCAGGAACTGCCCCTTCTTGATGTTCACCGGCTTGCCCGATTGGGCCACGGCGCGGATGAAATCGGTCTGGCGGCAGAGGAAGGCGGGGGTTTGCAGCACGTCCACCACGGCGGCCACGCGCTCGACCTCGGCTTGCGCATGCACGTCGGTGAGCACGGGCACGTTCAGTTGCTTGCGCACCGAGGCCAGGATCTCCAGGCCCTTGTCCATGCCGGGGCCGCGGAAGCTCGTCCCGCTGGAGCGGTTGGCCTTGTCGTAGCTGCTCTTGAAGATGAAGGGGATGCCCAGCTCGCGGGTCATCTCCTGCAGCCGGCCGGCCACCTCAAGCTGCAGCGCCTCGCTCTCGACCACGCAGGGGCCGGCGATGAGGAAGAAGGGCTTGTCGAGTCCGACGTCGAATCCGCACAGCTTCATGCGGGTCTCCTTCAGCGCGTGGCCTCGTGGGTGCGCGCGTGGTGTTCCAGTGCCGCCTTGACGTAGCCGATGAACAGCGGGTGGCCGTCCCAGGGCGTGCTCTTGAACTCGGGGTGGAACTGCACGCCGACGAACCAGGGGTGCGCCTCCTGCGGCAGCTCGACCATCTCGGTGAGCTTCTCGCGCTGCGTGATGGCCGAGATCACCAGCCCGGCCTGGCGCAGCTTGTCGAGGTAGTGCTCGTTGGCCTCGTAGCGGTGGCGGTGGCGCTCGGTGACGACGTCGCCGTAGATGCGGTGGGCGATGGTGCCGGGCTTGACGTCCGAGCTTTGCGCCCCGAGGCGCATGGTGCCGCCCAGGTCGGAAGCCGCCGTGCGCTTCTGGATGGTGCCGTCGGCTTCCTGCCACTCGTCGATGAGGGCGATGACCGGGTGCGGCGTGTTGGGCTCGAACTCGGTGCTGTTGGCGCCGGCCAGGCCCGCGAGGTGGCGCGCCACTTCGATGGTCGCCACCTGCATGCCCAGGCAGATGCCCAGGTACGGGATCTTGTGCTCGCGGGCGTACTGCGCGGCCAGGATCTTGCCTTCCACGCCGCGCTTGCCGAAGCCGCCGGGCACCAGGATGGCGTCGAACTGCGCCAGGCTGTCCACGTTCTCCGGCGTGAGCTGCTCGGAGTCCACGTACTCGATGTTCACGCGGGCATGGTTGTGGATGCCGGCGTGGCGCAGCGCCTCGTTGAGCGACTTGTACGAGTCCGACAGGTCGGTGTACTTGCCGCACATGGCGATGGTGATCTCCTGCTTCGGGTTGGCCACCTCGTAGACGAGGCGGTCCCAGCGGCGCAGGTCGGCCGGGCGCGTGAGCAGCTGCAGCTTCATGCAGATGAGCTCGTCGAGCTGCTGCTCGTGCAGCATGCGCGGCACCTTGTAGATGGTGTCCACGTCCCACATGGAGATGACGCCGGCTTCCTGCACGTTGGTGAACAGCGAGATCTTGTCGCGCTCGTCATCCGGGATGCGGCGGTCCGCGCGGCACAGCAGCGCGTCGGGCTGGATGCCGATCTCGCGCAGCTTTTGCACCGTGTGCTGCGTGGGCTTGGTCTTGAGCTCGCCCGCGGCGCCTATCCAGGGCACGTAGGTGAGATGGACGAAGGCGGTGTTGGCCGCGCCCATGCGCAGGCTCATCTGGCGCGTGGCCTCCAGGAAGGGCAGCGACTCGATGTCGCCCACCGTGCCGCCGATCTCCACGATGGCCACGTCCACCGCGTCGGCCGTGCCGTAGCCCGCGCCGCGCTTGATGAAATCCTGGATCTCGTTGGTGATGTGCGGAATGACCTGGACGGTCTTGCCGAGGTAGTCGCCGCGGCGCTCCTTCTCCAGCACCGACTTGTAGATCTGGCCGGTGGTGAAGTTGTTGCTGCGCTTCATCCGCGTGGTGATGAAGCGCTCATAGTGGCCGAGGTCGAGGTCGGTCTCAGCGCCGTCGTCGGTGACGAACACCTCGCCGTGCTGGAAAGGCGACATCGTGCCGGGATCGACGTTGATGTAGGGGTCCAGCTTGATGAGGGTGACCTTGAGGCCGCGCGATTCGAGGATCGCGGCCAGGGACGCCGACGCGATGCCCTTGCCCAGCGAGGACACCACACCGCCGGTGACGAAGACGAACTTGGTCATGGAGCGCGCATCCGCTTCTACGCAGCCTGGGTGCCAGGCGCACGGATGCCTTGGTGGTAAAGCGCGATTATACGGGCCGCGTTTGGCCCCTCCCTGACGACCCGGGCTGGGCTCAGGACATGGCGGCCAGCAACTCGAGGACGAGTGCCGCTGTCGGCGCGGGGCTTTCCATGGGATAGAGGTGCGTGCCCTCGATGCTGCGAAAGCGCTCGCCGGCCAGGCGCTTGGCCAGATCCATGCCGCCGCGGCGCATTTCCTCGGACTGCGTGCCGGCGATGAAGCCCAGCGGGCACTGCAGCGCATGGCGGCGCAGCGTGCGCGCCATGTCGTGGGGCAGCGTGTCGTAGATGCGCGTTTCCACCGCGGGTTCGAAGGCCAGGTGCACGCGGCCCTCGCGCTCCTCGAAGCCGGCCTGCACGTAGTCGGCCAGCACCCGCGGGTCCCAGCGCGCGAACACCGACTTGTTGGCGAAGTGCTGCGCCACGGCCTCGCGCGTGGGCCACTCGCGCCGGCGGCGGCTGGAGATGCGCCCGGGCGAGAGGCGCGGCATCAGCCCCGTGGCCTTGGCCAGGTGCACGGCGTGCGCGCGCCAGCCGGTGACGATGGGCGAGTCCAGCACCACCACGCCGCGCGCGAGCTGCGGGCGCCGCGCCGCGGTCTTCAGGCACAGCAGCCCGCCCAAGGAGTGGCCCACCAGGAACACCGGCGCCGTGGCGTGGCGCTCGATGAAGTGCGCCAGCTCGTCGCGCAGCCGCCCCCAGCCGTCGCCCACGGGGAAGCGCGGGTCGTGGCCGACCTTGTGCGGCGCCAGCACCTCGTAGCCCGCGGCGCGCCAGGCCTCGAACAGCCGCGCGTAGGTGCCGGCCGGAAAGCCGTTGCCGTGGGCGAAGACGATGCAGCGCGGCGCGGCGGCAGTGGCTGGCGCGTCGCCGGGGCTCATCCCGCGGCCAGCCGCGTGTCGGGGCTGACGATCTTGGTCAGCGGCTCGAAGCGCTCGGAGCTCGCCAGCAGCGGGTGGGCGCTGTCGCCGCCGTCCCAGCGCGGGTTGTCCATGGCGTCGAACACCTCGCGCAGCCGCTGCCCCCAGGTGCTGCGCACCATCTGGAAGTAGGGGTTGAACTCGTCGATGCAGATCATGCTGTCCGCGCGCAGCTCGCCGGCGCGGTAGACCAGCAGGTCCAGCGGCAGGCCCACGGAGAGGTTGGACTTGAGCGTGGAGTCCATGCTCACCAGCGCGCACTTGGCGGCCACGTCCAGCGAGGTGCGCGGGTTGATGAGGCGGTCCAGCACGGGCTTGCCGTACTTGCTCTCGCCGATCTGGAAGTAGGGTGTCTCGCGCGTGGCCTCGATGAAGTTGCCCTCGGAGTAGACGAGGAACATGCGCATGGGCTCGCGGCCGATCTGGCCGCCGAAGATCAGCGCGGTGTTGAAGTCGATGCCGTGGCGCTTGAGCGCGTGGCCGTCCTGCTCGTAGACGCGGCGCACCGAGGCGCTGAGCACGCGCACGGCGTCGAACATGCTGCGCGCGTTCCAGATGGTGATGGGCGGCTCGCCCGGCGCGCCCTCTATGCGCTCGACCTGCAGCAGCTCGCGCACCGACTGCGAGATGCTCAGGTTGCCCGCGGACAGCAGCGCCATGAAGCGGTCGCCGGGGCGCTCATACACCATCATCTTGCGGAAGGTGCTGATCTGGTCCATGCCCGCGTTGGTGCGCGAGTCGGAGAGGAAAACGAGGCCGGCGTCGAGCCGGATGCCGATGCAGTAGGTCATGTCGCCTCCGCTATGAGATTTTTCAGGCGGTAGAGCGCGTCCAACGCCTCGCGTGGTGTGAGGGTGTCAGGGTTGATGCCCGCCAGCGCCTCCTCCAGCGCCGAGGGCTCGCACACCTGCTCGGGGGCCGCGGGCGGCGCGGCAAAAAGGTCCACCTGCTGCTCGCCCTGGCGCTGCTGCGCTTCCAGCGCCTCCAGCGTCGCGCGGGCCTGGCGGATGAGCGAGGCCGGCATGCCTGCCAGCCGCGCCACCTGCACGCCGTAGCTGCGGCTCGCCGGGCCGCTCTGTATCTCGTGCAGGAAAACGATGTCGTGCGCGCCGCTTTCCACCGCGCTCACGTGCACGTTGATGGCCTGCGGGTGCTTCTGCGGGAAGGCCGTCAGCTCGAAGTAGTGCGTGGCGAACAGCGTGAAGGCGCGGTTGCGGTCGTGCAGGTGGCTGGCGATGGCGCCGGCCAGGGCCAGGCCGTCGAAGGTGGAGGTGCCGCGGCCGATCTCGTCCATGAGCACCAGGCTGTGCTCGGTGGCGCTGTGGACGATGGCCGCCGCCTCCGTCATCTCCAGCATGAAGGTGGACTGCGCGTTGGCCAGGTCGTCGGCCGCGCCGATGCGCGTGTGGATGGCGTCCATGGGCCCCAGGCGGCAGCTCTTGGCCGGCACGTAGCTGCCCATGGCGGCCATGAGGGCGATGAGCGCCACCTGGCGCATGTAGGTGCTCTTGCCGCCCATGTTGGGGCCGGTGATCACGAGCATGCGCGTGCGCGCGTCCAGCCGGCAGTGGTTGGCGATGAAGGCGGCGCCGCCGGTCTCGGCCAGGCGCGACTCCACCACCGGGTGGCGGCCGGCCTCGATGTCTATGCAGGGCTGCGGGACGAACTGCGGCCGGCACCAGTCGAGCGTGGCCGCGCGCTCGGCCAGCGTGGACAGCACGTCCAGCGCGGCCAGCGCCCGCGCCAGCTCCAGCAGCACCGGAAGGTGCGGCTGCAACTGGTCCAGCAGCTGTTCATAGAGCCACTTTTCCCGCGCCAGCGCGCGCTCCTGCGCCGACAGCGCCTTGTCCTCGAAGGCCTTGAGCTCCGGCGTAATGAAACGCTCGGCGTTCTTGAGGGTCTGGCGGCGGCGGTAGTCGTCGGGCACGCGGCCGAGCTGGCCGGTGGTGACCTCGATGTAGAAGCCGTGGACCTTGTTGTACTGCACGCGCAGGTTGGAGATGCCCGTGCGCTCGCGCTCGCGGGTCTCCAGCGCGAGCAGGTAGGCGTCGCAGTGCTCGTTGATGCCGCGCAGCTCGTCGAGGTCGGCATCCAGCCCGGGGGCGATCACGCCGCCGTCGCGCAGCAGCGCCGCGGGCTCGGCCAGCAGCGTGCGCTGCAGCAGCTGGCCGATCTCCGGCGGGGGCAACAGCGCGGCCTTGAGCATGAGCAGCAGCGGCGCGCCTTCGGGCACGGTGGCTTCCAGCGCGGGCAGCGTCAGCAGCGTCTCGCGCAGGCCCGCCAGCTCGCGCGGGCGCACCTGGCGCAGCGCGATGCGCGAGGCGATGCGCTCCACGTCGCTGATCTGGCGCAGTTGCTCGCGCAGCGGCTCGAAGCCCTGCTGGTGGAACTGGCCTATGGCCTCGTGGCGCTTCTTGGCCGCGTCGCGGGCGCGCGGGGGCTGCGTGAGCCACTGGCGCAGCAGCCGGCTGCCCATGCCGCTGCGGCAGCCGTCCAGCAGCGACAGCAGGGTGGGGCCGCTGTCGCCGCGCAGCGTCTGCGTCAGCTCCAGGTTGCGCTGCGTGGCCGGGGGCAGGTCCAGCAGCTCGTCGGCGCGCTCCACGCGCAGCGTGGCCACGTGCGACAGCGCCTGGCCCTGCGTGTGCTCGGCGTAGGCCAGCAGCGCGCAGGCGGCGGCGTGGCCGACGCTCAAGTCCTGGGCCTTGAAGGCCTGCAGGCTGGCCACCTGGAGCTGCGCGCACAGCTTGCGCTGGCCGCCGGGGCCGTCGAACTGCCAGGCCGGGCGCCGGGTGAGGGCGGCGCAAGCCGCGGCCAGCACGGGAGAGGGCTCGCCCGTCTCGCCGTGCAGGATCTCGGCCGGCGCCAGGCGGGCCAGCCAGGCCGGCAGCTCGCGCTCGCTGCACTCCGTCATGCCCAGTTGCGCGGTGGACAGGCTCAGCCAGGCCAGGCCCCAGACCTTGCCCTTGTTGTGCGCGGCCAGCAGCAGCGTGTCCTGGCGCTCGTTGAGCAGCTCGGTGTCGGTGATGGTGCCGGGCGTGACCACGCGCACCACCTTGCGCTCCACCGGGCCCTTGGCGTTGACGTCGCCCACCTGCTCGGCGATGGCCACGGCCTCGCCCAGGCGGATGAGCTTGCCCAGGTAGCTCTCCAGCGCGTGCACGGGCACGCCGGCCATGAGCACGGGCTCGCCGGCACTCTGGCCGCGCGTGGTCAGCGTGACGTCCAGCAGCCGGTTGGCGCGGCGGGCGTCGTCGAAGAACACCTCGTAGAAATCCCCCATGCGAAAGAGCACGAGGGCGTCGGGGAAGTCCGCCTTGATGCGCAGGTACTGCTGCATCACCGGCGTGTGCGCGGCGAGGGCTTTCTCGTCCAGGGCCATGGGGGCGGGGCGCTTTCGGCTTTCAGGTCAGAAGGGGGCGTCTTCGGCGGGCGGCGTGGGCTGGTTCACGGTGTCCGTGCCCGTGCTGGGCGCGGCGGCCTCGCCCTTGCGGATGCGCACCGGGCCCTTCTTGGGCGCGGGCGCTTCGGCGGGCGCCTCGGCCTTGAGGCTGTCGGCCAGGGCCTGCTCCGGCGTGGCCTGCGCACCGGCTTCCGCGGCGGCGCCCTCGGCCTCGTCGGCCTTGATGACGCGGCTGTAGGGCGAGAGGATCTGCACCAGCTGGCCGTAGATGCGCGGGCTGCCGGCCACGACTTCGCGCTGGTAGAGGTAGTCGCTCTCGCCGGTGAAGTTGCCGATCAGGCCGCCGGCCTCGGTGATGATGAGCGAGCCCGCGGCGATGTCCCAGGGGTTCAGGCCCGTCTCGAAGAAACCGTCGTAGTAGCCCGCGGCCACGTAGCACAGGTCCAGGGCGGCGGCGCCGGGGCGGCGCAGGCCGGCGCACTGCTGCATGACCTCCTCGAACATCTTCATGTAGCGCTTGAAGTTGTCGCCGCGGCGGAAGGGGAAGCCGGTGCCGATGAGCGCGTCCTGCAGGCGGGTGCGCTTGGACACGCGCAGGCGGCGGTCATTCAAGAAGGCGCCGCGGCCGCGCGTGGCGTAGAACAGGTCGTTGCGCGAGGGGTCGTACACCACGGCCTGCTGCACCACGCCGCGGTGCGCCAGCGCGATGGAGACGGCGTAGACCGGGAAGCCGTGGATGAAGTTGGTGGTGCCGTCCAGCGGGTCGATGATCCAGACGTACTCGCTGTTGCGCGCGCCATGCTCGCGGCCGGACTCCTCGGCCAGGATGCCGTGGCCGGGGTAGGCCTGCAGCAGCGTCTCGATGATCACTTGCTCGGCCGCCTGGTCCACTTCGCTCACGAAGTCGTTGGGGCCCTTGGTGTTGATGCGCAGGATGTCCAGGTCCAGCGAGGCCCGGTTGATGATCGCCCCCGCCGCGCGAGCCGCCTTGATGGCGATGTTGAGCATGGGATGAAGCGCTTGGGACATGGGCGGACCTTGAGGGGTAAGACGGTTGATGCGCGCGCGCAAGGCTGCGTGGGGGCGCTTAGGGACACTGCGGCGGCGATGAGGAAAGAGCGTGCAGCGACAATTCGTGCTGCGCAAAACCCTTGATTCTAAAGCCGATGCCCGCCTCAGAAGTGCCAGCAAGCCCCACGCCCAATGCGGGTGCCGCCCAACCCGGCACGGAAACCGCCCCGGGCGTGACGCCCGCCACGCCGCAGGCCGCCACTGGCGAAGGCACGCGCTTCGTCCTGCTCAACACCAGCCATCCGGGCAACGTGGGCGCGGCGGCGCGCGCCATGAAGGTGATGGGTTTCAGCGACCTGGTGCTCGTGCAGCCGCGCTTCGCGGACGTGCTGTGCCGCGAGGAGACGGTGGCCCTGGCCAGCGGCGCGGCCGACATCCTGGCGCGCGCGCGCATCGTGGACTCGCTGCCCGCGGCGCTCGAAGGCATCTCCTACGCCTGCGCCACGGCCATGACGCCGCGCGACTTCGGCCCGCCCACCTTCGCCCCGCGCGAGCTGCTGCCGCGCCTGGCCGCCGGGCCGCACCGCGTGGCCTTCGTCTTCGGCAGCGAGCGCTACGGCATGAGCAACGAGGACGTGTACCGCTGCCACGCCTGCCTCTCCGTGCCCACACACCCCGACTACGGCTCGCTCAACCTCTCGCAGGCCGTGCAGCTCGTGGCCTACGACTGGCGCCAGGCGCTGGGCGGCTTCGGCGTGGTGCCGCGCGTGCCGGACGCGCAGCTGGCCGACGGCGTGGCCGTGCAGGGCGCGCTGGAGCACTGGCGCGAGATGCTGGTGGAGATCGGCTTCCTGGACCCGGCCGCGCCGAAAAAGCTGCTGCCGCGGCTGCAGCAGCTCATCAACCGCGCGCAGCCGACGGCGGAGGAAATCCACATCCTGCGCGGCATGGCGCGCGCCGTGCAGCGCGCCGCGCGCGGGCCCAAGCGCTGAAACGAAGCGGCACTTATCTGCAGTTTTCGTGCCGCCGTTCCCGCAACAGGGTTCGCCCGGGTTGCCTACACTTCTGAACCCTTGTCCGGGAAATCAAGACCATGTTCAGCCGATTGCGTGAAACCATCTCCTGCATCCGCGAGCGCGACCCGGCCGCGCGCTCCAACTGGGAGGTGCTCACCTGTTATCCGGGCGTGCATGCGCTGATCTTTCACCAAGCCTCGCACTGGTGCTGGCAGCGGGAGCTGCGCTGGCTGGGCCGCTTCATCTCGCACCTGGGGCGCTTCTTCACCGGCATCGAGATCCACCCCGGCGCCAAGATCGGCCGCCGGGTGTTCATCGACCACGGCATGGGCGTCGTGATCGGCGAGACGGCCGAGATCGGCGACGGCTGCACCATCTACCAGGGCGTGACGCTGGGCGGTACCTCGCTCACGCGCGGCGCCAAGCGCCACCCGACGCTGGAGGCGGGCGTGATCGTGGGCGCCAACTCGCAGGTGCTGGGCGGCTTCACGGTGGGGGCGGGGGCGCGCATCGGCTCCGGCGCCGTGGTGGTGAAGCCCGTGCCGCCGGGGGCGACCGCGGTGGGCAACCCGGCGCGGGTGATTCAGGCCGATGCCGAGGCCGTGCGCGAGGCCGCCGCCGCCCGCATGGGCTTCTCGGCCTACGGCGTCACGCAGGGCGACGACCCGGTGGCGCAGGCCATGAAGGGGCTGATCGACAACGCCTCCAGCCACGAGCACCAGATCGCGCTGCTGTGGCAGGCGATTGAAAAGCTCTCTGCGCGCGCGCGGGAGCTGCCGGCGGAGGAGCTGCCGGCGGATGCGCACACGACCGAGAGCTTCGACGCGGAGCGGCTGAACCGGCTGGTGAAGTAAGCGCGGCGAGCCCTGCAACGAAAACGGCGCCCATTGGGCGCCGTTCGTGTTTCTGAATTGCCGCGACGCTCAGCTCTTGGGCGCCCTGATCGCCGACTTCGGCCGGAACGCCTTGCACACCGCCGCGTCCGTCTCGATGTACGGCCCGCCTATCAGGTCCACGCAGTAGGGCACGGCCGCGAAGATGCCGGGCGCCGGGGGCGTGGCGTTGGGCAGACCCTCCAGCGTCTCGGCGATGGCCTTGGGCTGGCCCGGCAGGTTGATCACCAGCGCCTTGCCGCGGATCACCGCCACCTGGCGCGAGAGGATGGCCGTGGGGACGAAGCGCAGGCTGATCTGGCGCATCTGCTCGCCAAAGCCCGGCATTTCCTTGTCGGCCACGGCCAGCGTGGCTTCCGGCGTCACGTCGCGCGGCGCGGGGCCGGTGCCGCCGGTGGTCAGCACCAGGTCGCAGTGCTCGTCGTCCACCAGCGCGCGCAGCGTGGCGCTGATGCCGTCTTGCTCGTCCGGTATCAGCCGCTCCACCCACGCCACCGGGTTGCGCAGCGCCTTGGTGAGCCACTCGCGCAGCGCGGGCAGGCCCTGGTCTTGATACACGCCCGCGCTGGCGCGGTCGCTGATGGAGACCAGGCCGATGCGCACCGGGTCGAAGCCGTTGGCAGCGTCGGGGGTGGTGGTGTCGTCACTCATCGTCGCGCAGCTCCGCCTTGATGAACTGGAACAGCTCGCGCCAGGCGCGGCCGTGGCGCTGCTCGGGGGCCGCGGCGGCGTCTTTCTGCGCGGCGCGGATGAGGCTGCGCAGGCGCTGCACGTCGCTGTCCGGATGCGCCTGCATCCAGCGCGTGACGGCGTCGCCGTCGGTGCCCAGCTCCTCGCGCCAGCGCTCGGCGCGGTGCAGCTTCACCGCGTCCAGCGCGTGGCCGAGCTTGAAGGCCGCGACGGCCTCGCGCAGCGGCTCCACGTTGGCCGAGCGCATGAGCTTGCCCACGTACTGGAGCTGGCGGCGGCGGCCCTCGTGCGACTTGGTCTTCTTCAGCGCTTTCAGCGCGATCAGCAGCCCTTCCTCCATGGGAATGGCGGCCAGCCGGGTGTCGGGGAGCTCGATCAGCTCTTGCCCCAGCTTCTGCAGTTCATGGGCCTCACGCTTGAGGGCGGACTTGCTGGGCCTTTCGGCCCCACCCTCATCGGGCAGGAAATCGGATTCAGGGATGGACATGGCGATTCAAATGCGCTGGGTATGATAGCCGCGGCCCTTCTTCACACCCGCGAAGCATCTCCCACATGACCCGTTCCAACGCCCCGGTTTTTGCCTACACGCGAGAGCAGTTCGAGCAGATCGTCGATGACGCCCTGGCGCTTGCCAAGAAACTGGGGGCCAGCGACGCGGGCGTTGAGGTGTCCAAGGGCGTGGGCCTGTCGGTGTCGGTGCGCAAGGGCGAGCTGGAGAACGTGGAGCGCAACCGCGACAAGTCGGTGGGCATCAGCGTCTACATCGGCCAGCGCCGTGGCAACGCCTCCACCTCCGACTTCTCGCCCGCCGCGCTGGAGCAGACCGTGCGCGCGGCCTACGACATCGCCCGCTTCACCGCCGAAGACCCGGCCGCCGGCTTGCCCGACGAGCAGGACATCGTCTCGCCCGCGGATGCCGCGCGCGACCTCGACCTCTTCCACCCCTGGGACATCGACGCCGAGGGCGCCGCCGAGCTGGCCCGCCGCTGCGAGCAGGCCGCCTTCGACGTGGACCGCCGCATCACCAACTCCGAAGGCGCCGGCGTCTCCGCGCAGCAGGCGCACTTCCTCTCGGCCAACACCCGCGGCTTCAAGGGCGGCTACGCCAGCTCGCGCCACTCGCTGTCGGTCGCGCCCATCGCCGGGCGCGGCAACGACATGCAGCGCGACCACTGGTACACCTCCATGCGCCATGCCGACGAGATGGCCAGCCCCGAGGCCGTGGGCCGCTACGCCGCCGAGCGCGCGCTCTCGCGCCTGAAGGCCAAGAAGATCGCCACCTGCGAGGTGCCGGTGCTGTTCGAGTCCACGCTGGCGGCCGGCCTGATCGGCGGCTACGTGCAGGCCACCAGCGGCGGCGCGCTCTACCGCAAGGCCACCTTCCTGCACGACAGCCTGGGTAAGCAGACCCTGGCCGATCACCTGGATCTGGTCGAGGACCCGCACATCCTGCGCGGCAAGGGCAGCGCCCCGTTCGACGACGAGGGCGTGGCCACGCGCCAGCGCAAGGTGGTCGAGGCCGGCGTGACGCAGGGCTACTTCCTCTCCAGCTACTCCGCCCGCAAGCTGGGCATGCGCACCACCGGCCACGCCGGCGGCTCGCAGAACCTGCACCTGACCAGCCGCCTCACCCAGCCCGGCGACAACCTGGAGGAGATGCTGCGCAAGCTCGGTCGCGGCCTGTTCGTCATCGAGCTCATGGGGCAGGGCGTCAACTTCGTCACCGGCGACTACTCCCGCGGCGCCACCGGCTTCTGGGTCGAAAACGGGCGCATCGTCCACCCGGTGCAGGAAATCACCATCGCCGGCAACTTGGGCGAGATGCTCAAGCAGATCGTGGCCGTGGGCGCCGACGAGTTCACCATGGGCAGCAAGACCACCGGCTCCGTGCTGCTGGAACGCATGAAGGTCGCCGGCCTGTAAGCCCGGGCCCCGCGCGGCGCGTTTGAAACCCCGGCCCGCGCCGCCGCTTGCGGCGCTGCCCAAGGCCTGGAACGGCTTCAGGCCTGTCCCAACTGACGCCCTGCTGACGCATTTGGTTGCCGTCGTACACTCGCCGGTTGCCCGTGTGGCGGGCGTCCCCGGCGCTCAACTCCTATACACCGCTGAGACAAGCTCATGAAGAAACTGCTCACCCTCCTGAGTGCGGCGCTGGCCGCCTCCTTTGCCCAAGCGGCCGACCTCAAGATCGGCGTGGCCGAGGCGCTGTCCGGCGGCGCGGCGCAGTACGGCACCGCCATCCGCAACGGCTTCCAGCTCGCGGCCGACGAGATCAACGCCGCCGGCGGCGTGGGCGGCAACAAGATCGCGCTGGTCATCGAGGACGAGCAGGGCAAGAAGGAAGAGGCGATCAACGTCTTCAAGAAGCTGATCTTCCAGGACCAGGTGCTGATGGTCTTCGGCCCGACGCTGTCCAACTCCGCGCAGGCCGCCGACCCCATCGCCCAGGGCGCCAAGACCGTGGTGTTCGGCACCTCCAACACCGCCGACGGCATCACCTCCATCGGCGACTTCGTGTTCCGCAACTCCGTCACCGAGGCCGACGTGCTGCCGGAGACGCTGAAGATGGCCGTCAAGAAGGCCGGCGTGAAGAAGGTGGCCGTGCTCTACGGCAACGACGACGTCTTCACCAAGAGCGGCTACGACAACTTCAAGAAGGCCCTGGCCGACCTTAACATCCCCGTGACCACCACGGAGACGTTCGCCAAGGGCGACGTGGACTTCAAGGCCCAGCTCACCAAGATCAAGGCCACCAGCCCCGACGCCATCGTCCTGTCGGCCCTGCTGGCCGAGGGCGCGCCCATCATGGTGCAGGCCCGCCAGCTCGGCCTGAACGTGCCCATCATCGGCGGCAACGGCATGAACTCCGTCAAGGTGTTCGACCTGGCCAAGGACAAGGCCGAGGGCCTGTGGGTGGGCAGCCCCTGGTCCATCGAGAACCAGTCCGAGGCCAACCGCAAGTTCGTCGTGGCCTACACCTCCAAGTTCAAGACCGCGCCGGACCAGTTCGCCGCCCAGGCCTACGACGGCCTGTACATCGCCGCGCAGGCGCTCAAGAAGGTCAAGCTCAGCGGCAACCTGCCCGCCGACCGCGTGGCGCTGCGCAACGCGCTGCCCGAGGTGAAGTGGAGCGGCGCCACCGGCGACTTCCAGTTCCGCCGCGCCAACGACAAGGCCGGCCGCCCCGCCGGCTACGACGCCAACCAGACCGCCATCGTCAGCGTCACGCGCGGCGGCAAGTTCTCGATCGAGAAGTAATTCCAGGGCCGCACGGCCCGCCGACTTGAAGACCGCGGTGTGCCGCCAGGCGCACCGCGGTCGCTTTCCTTCAAGCCTGCCATGCTCCAACAACAACTCATCAACGCCCTGTCGCTGGGCTGCGTGTATGCCCTGTTCGCACTGGGCTTCACGCTGGTCTTCGGCGTGCTGGGGGTGATCAACCTCGCGCACGGCGCCATGTTCACCGTGGGCGCCTACGCGGCGCTGGTGTTCGTGGAGCATTTCCAGATGCCGCTGTGGGCCGCGGCCGTGCTGGGCGCGCTCATCAGCGGCGTGTTCGGCCTGCTGATCGACCGCCTGGTGCTGCGCCGTCTGCGCGCCAACGACGCGCCGCACCTCATTCCCATGATCACCACCATCGGCATCGGCATCGCCGTGACCAGCACGGTGCAGGGCCTCTTCGGCGCGGAGAACAAGCGCTTCCCGCAGGAAGTGGTGCCCGACGCCGCGCTGGACTTGGGTGGGCTGCACCTGACGGTGCTGGAGCTGGGGATCATCCTGCTGTCCTTCGCGCTCATGGCCGTGCTGCTGCTGGGCCTGCAGCGCACGCAACTGGGCCGCGCGCTGCGCGCCATCGCCGAGTCGCCCAAGGCCGCGTGGCTGCTGGGCATCAACGTCGAAGGCCTGTTCATGCTGACCTCCTTCGTCGCCGCGGCGCTGGGGGGCCTCGCCGGCGTGCTCATCGGCCTGTCGTCCAACGCCGTGTTCCCGCTCATGGGTCAGCCCATGCTGCACAAGGGCATCGCCGTGATCATCCTGGGCGGCATGGGCGACATCCGCGGCGCGCTGCTGGGCGGATTGTTCCTGGGCTTCGCCGAAGTGATGTCCGTGGCCTACATCGGCTCCACCATGCGCGACGCCGTGGCCTTCGGCCTTCTGTATTTGATCCTGCTGGTGCGGCCCACGGGCCTGTTCGGCAAGCTGCAACAGCGCAAGGCGTGACGACCCGAGATGGATTCCTTTGACAACTTCTGGGCCGTCTACAGCAACCTGGTGCTCACGCTGGGCACCAACGCGCTGCTGGCGCTGTCCATCTACCTCACGCTGTCCTGCGGGCTGCTGGCCATGGCCAACGCCGCCTTCATGGGCATAGGCGCCTACACCGCCTCGCTGCTGACCATGAATACCGCCACGCCGTTCCCGCTGGCGCTGCTGGCGGGCATGGTGGCGCCGTCCATCGTGGCCTTCCTGATCGGCAAGCCCACGCTGCGGCTGTCGGGCGTCTATCTCGCCATGGCGACGCTGGGCTTCGGCGAGGTGGTGCGCATCCTCATCCTCAACACCGAGGACTGGACCGGCGGCGCGCTGGGCCTGAACGGCATTCCGCAACTCACGCAGTGGTGGCACGTGCTGCTGGCGGTGGTGCTGGCGCTGTTCGTGTTGTGGCAACTGCGCCGCACCCGCGTGGGCCGCGCCTTCGAGGCCATCAAGGAGGACGAGACTGCCGCCGCCCTCATGGGCATCAACGTCGCGTCGCACAAGCTGCTCGCCTTCGTCCTGGGCGCGGCGCTGGCCGGGCTGGCCGGCGCGCTCAACGCGCACTTGACCTTCTTCATCGGCCCCAACGAATACAACTTCGACCGCGGCGTCGAGATCCTGACCATGGCCATCCTGGGCGGCATCAACGGCCTGACCGGCCCGGTGCTGGGCGCCGTGATCCTCACGCTGCTGCCGGAGCTGCTGCGCTCGCTCAAGGATTTCCGCCTCGTGGTCAACGGCCTCATCCTGGTCGTGATCACGCTGTTCCTGCCGCGCGGCCTGTGGGACCCGGCGCGGCTGCGCCGCCTGCTGGGCCGGGGAGGGCGCTGAAAGGCGCTGAACGGTGCAAAACCATGCTTGAACTCGCCAACGTCTCCATGCGCTTTGGCGGCCTGCACGTGCTGCAGGACGTCAACATCGCCCTGCCCCCCGAGGGCAGCATCTTCGGCCTGATCGGTCCCAACGGCGCCGGCAAGACCACCGTCTTCAACCTCATCACCGGGCTGTTCCGGCCCACGGGCGGCAGCATCACCTTCGACAAGCAAAGCCTGGTCGGCCTGCAGCCGTTCGAAGTGACGCGCCGCGGCATCGCGCGCACCTTCCAGAACATCCGCGTGTTCAAGGAGATGAGCCTGCTGGACAACGTGGTGGTGGGCATGCACCGCCACCTGGGCTACGGCGCCCTGGGCACGCTGTTCTCCAGCCCGGCCGTGCGCATGGCCGAGAAGCAGGCACGCGAGCGCGCGCTGGAGCTGCTGTCCTGGGTGCGGCTGGACCACAAGGCCCGCGCCACCGCCGACAGCCTCTCCTACGGCGAGCAGCGCCGCCTGGAGCTGGCGCGCGCGCTGGCCACCGAGCCCAAGCTGCTGCTGCTGGACGAGCCCGTGGCCGGCATGAACGCCAGCGAGAAGACGGAGCTGATGGTCGAGATCCGCAACATCCGCGCGCGGGGCTACGGCATCTTCATGATCGAGCACGACATGCGCTTCGTGATGGGCCTGTGCGAGCGCGTGGCGGTGCTCAACTTCGGCCGCATCATCTGCGACGACGTGCCGGAGGTCGTCCAGCGCGACCCGCAAGTGATCGAGGCCTACCTGGGCCGCGACGAAGACCCGCTGCAGGAGGCCACGGCATGAGCACCGGCACGACGACGAGCACCTCCGCCGCGCCACTGCTGCGCGTGGAGGGCCTGCAGGTGGCCTACGGCCACATCGAGGCCGTCAAGGGCGTGGATTTCGAGCTGCGCGAGGGCGAGATCACCGCGCTGGTCGGCGCCAACGGCGCGGGCAAGTCCACGACGCTGATGGCGCTGTCGGGCCTGGTGAAACCCCGGGCCGGCCGCTTCCTCTTCGAGGGCCAGGACCTGGCGCGCTTGAAGCCGCACGAGCGCGTCTCGCGCGGCATCGTGCAGGTGGCCGAGGGGCGGGCCATGCTCACGCAGCTCACCGTGCGCGAGAACCTGGAGCTGGGCGCCTACAGCCGCCCGGGGCGCAAGGCGTCGCCCGGCGAGATGGAGCGCATCTTCGAGCTGTTCCCGCGCCTGAAGGAGCGCCTCAACGGCTACGCCGGCAACCTCTCCGGCGGCGAGCAGCAGATGCTGGCCATCGGCCGCGCGCTCATGGCCAAGCCGCGCGTGCTGCTGCTGGACGAGCCCTCCATGGGCCTGGCGCCCATCGTGGTGCAGGAGATCTTCCGGACGCTGGTGGGCATCAACCGCACGGGGCTGACCATCCTGCTGGTGGAGCAGAACGTGCGCCAGGCGCTGCGCATCGCCAGCCAGGCCTATGTGCTGGAGACCGGCCGCATCGTCCTGCAAGGCCCCGGCCGCACGCTGCTGGACGATCCCCAGGTGCAGGCGGCCTACTTGGGCGGCTGACTTGGGCGGCTGAATTTGCAGGCCGCATCGTTCAGAAATCTGAACGATGGCCCCCATGCAATGGGCGGCCAACGGGCACGAAACTGAACAGTCGGGTGCCCAGCACCGCGCTGGGCGCGCGGGCTGGCGTTGCGCCAGCCCTGGGCGTTCACTCAGGACAGCGGTTTCCCGCCGTGAAACTCAGCCCTGCGGCGCCTGCTGCGACAGGGCGAACAGCTTGGTGCTGCGCGTGCCGGTGCGGCAAAAGGCCAGCACGGGCTTGGGCAGCTCTTGCAGCAGCTGCGCGAAGGCGGCGGCTTCTTCCGGCGACTGGTAGCCCGGCGCCACCGGCAGGTGGCGGTACTCCAGCCCGGCGGCGCGGGCGGCGGCCTCGATGGCGCTGCTGGTGGGCTGATCGGGGCCGCCTTCGAAGTCGGGGCGGTTGTTGATCACGCTGGCAAAGCCGGCGCGCGCCACCTCGGCCATGGCCTCAGGCGGGAGCTGCGGCGCCACGCAGAGGTCGGCCGTGAGCGGGCGGATCTGGATTTCGGCGGGGTTGTTCATGGCCGCGAGCTTAGCGGCTGAGGGCCTGCTTGACGGCGGCGGACACCATCGCCATCTCGGCCTTGCCGGCAAGCTTCGTCTTGGCCGCACCCATGACCTTGCCCATGTCGCCGGGGCCCGCGGCGCCCAGCTCGGCCACCAGCGCATCCACCTCGGCCTGCACTTCCTCTTGCGTCAGGCGCTGCGGCAGGTAGGCCTGCAGCACCTGCATTTCCGCGGCTTCGGCATCGGCCAGGTCCTGGCGGCCGGCCTGGGTGTAGGCGGCAATGGAGTCCTTGCGCTGCTTGACCAGCTTGTCCACCACCGACACCACCTGCGCATCGTCCAGCGTGATGCGCTCGTCCACTTCCCTTTGCTTGATCGCGGCCAGCAGCAGCCGGACGGTGGACAGCCGCAGCGACTCCTTGGCGCGCATGGCGGACTTCATGTCTTCGGTGATCTGGTCCTTCAAGGCCATCGTCGTTCTCCAAAAAAATTCGGTTCCGGAAAGTCGCTTCCAGAAAAGCAAAAGCCCGCGACGGCGTCCCGCGCGGGCTTGACTGTTTCGGCAGTTGAAGCGAGCGCAAGGCTCGCGCCGGATCAGTACAGCTTCTTGGGCAGCTGCATGCTGCGCACGCGCTTGTAGTGGCGCTTGACGGCGGCAGCCTTCTTGCGCTTGCGCTCGGCAGTGGGCTTCTCGTAGAACTCGCGCGCACGCAGCTCGGTCAACAGGCCCAGTTTCTCAATGGTGCGCTTGAAGCGGCGCAGGGCCACATCGAAAGGCTCGTTCTCTTTGACGCGAATCGTGGTCATGAAAGGGGATTTCCTTCAGTAGTTGCGCTCGGTGTCCGCCACCGGAAGTTCCGGAATCCGTGAGCCGGATCGACACGCGGGTTTGCCAGCAAAACGCGGAGTATAACCCACGTAAATCAGTGCTCCACAAGCTGATGCGTATCAAGCGCCACCAGGACCTGCGCGGCGCCGAAAAATCGCACCGCCCCTTGGGGTGATGGACAGGCAAAAAACGCCCGCGCCGCGCCGCGAGTCAGGCCGTGGCCGTTGTCGCTCAGGCTGCCGCCACCTGCGCCTCGGCCATGGCCCGCGCGCAGGCCGCGGCGCTGGCCCAGGCCCACTGGAAGTTGTAGCCGCCCAGCCAGCCGGTGACGTCCACCACCTCGCCAATGAAGTGCAGGCCCGGCTGCTTCTTGCTCTCCATGGACTGCTGGTTGAGCTCGCGCGTGTCCACGCCGCCGGCCGTCACCTCGGCCTTGCGCCAGCCCTCGCTGCCGTCCGGCATCAGTTCCCAGCGCCCAAGGGCCGTCCCCAGGGCGTTGAGGTCCTTGTCGCGCGCCTGCGGCATGGGCGTGCCGCCTTCCACGCCGGCGCGCTGCAGCCAGGCCTCGGCCAGGCGTTGCGGCAGCAACTGGCCCAGCTCGTTGCCCAACTGGCGCTTGCTCTTGCCCTTGGCCTCGCGCAGCAGCGCGCCCAGGTCGCGGCCCGGCGCCAGGTCGATGCGCAGCGGCTGCCCCGGCACCCAAAAACTGCTGATCTGCAGCACCGCCGGGCCGCTCAGGCCGCGGTGCGTGAACAGCAGGTCTTCCAGGAAGCGCATGGGCTTCTTGCCCGCGCCGGTCTCGATGCCCACCTCCAGAGCGATGCCCGCCAGCGGTGCGAAGGCGGCCCAGGTCGGCGCGTCGAAGGTCAGCGGCACCAGGGCGGGGCGGGGCTCCACCACGCGGTGGCCGAACTGCTTGGCCAGGCGGAAGCCGAAGTCGGTCGCGCCTATCTTCGGGATCGAGAGGCCGCCCGTGGCCACCACCACGCGCGCCGTGCGCTGCGTGCCGCGGTCGGTGTCGATGTCGTAGCCCTCGGCCGTGGCGCGCACGTCCAGCACCTTGCACGGCTGCCAGCGCGTGACGCGGCCGGCCTCGCACTCGGACAGCAGCATCTCAATCACGTCTTCCGCCGAGCGGTCGCAAAAGAGCTGGCCTTTGTGCTTCTCGTGGAAGGGGATGCCGTACTTCCTCATCAGGCCGATGAAGTCGGCGGGCGTGTAGCGCGCCAGTGCCGAGCGGCAGAAATGCGGGTTCTCGCCCAAGTAGTTGGCCGGCGAGGCCTCGCGGTTGGTGAAGTTGCAGCGCCCGCCGCCGGAGATGCGGATCTTTTCAGCGACCTTGGGCGCGTGGTCCACGACCAGCACCCGCAAGCCCAATTGCCCTGCAATGCCGGCGCAAAACAGGCCGGCCGCGCCCGCGCCGACGACGACGCAATCCCATGGTTCAGACATGGGGCGCGATTGTCCGGGTTTCCCCGTGTCAGGCGCGGCGGCGGGCCCTTTGCGGGGCGGACGTGCCCGCGCCCGGCGTGACGGCCTGCGCGGATTGCTCCGTCTGATGCCCCGCCTGGTGCAGCTGGTGCTGCGCCTGCGCCGCCAGCGTGCGCGCGTTCACCACTTCGCCGATGACCATGATGGCCGGGCTGCCCAAGCCGACGTCGCGCAGCGCGCGCGGCAGCTCGGCCAGCGTCGTGACCAGCTCACGCTGCTGGGGCAGGCTGGCGTGCTGCACCACGGCCACCGGCGTGGAGCCGGGCAGGCCCTGCACCAGGCCGGCATGCAGCTGGTCCACCTGCGCCACGCCCATGTAGACCACCAGCGTGAGGCCCAGCGCCGCGGCCTGCGCGAGCACGGCCCAATCCGGCGTGCTGCCGCCGGGCTTGGCATGGCCGGTGACGAAGATGACGCCCTGCGCATGCGCGCGGTGCGTCAGCGGCACGCCCAGCCCCGTGGCGGCGGCCAGCCCCGAGGTGATGCCGTTGACCACGCGCGTGGGAATGCCCTGCGCCTGCAGCGCCTGCACTTCCTCGCCGCCGCGGCCGAAGATGAAGGGGTCGCCCCCCCTTGAGCCGCACCACGCGCTGCCCGGCCAGGGCCTCGGCGGCCATGAGCCGTTCGATGAAACGCTGCGGCGTGCTGGCGCAACCGCCGCGCTTGCCCACGGGGACGATGCGCGGCCGGCGTTTCAAACCGCGCAGCGCGAACTCCACCAGCTCGCCGGGCACCAGGTCATCCACCAGCAGCACCGTGGCGCGCCGAATGGCGCGCAGCGCCGCCAGCGTGAGCAGTTGCGGGTCGCCCGGGCCGGCACCCACCAGCGCGCAATCTCCAACAGGGCGCCGCGCGGCGCCGGCGCTGCCGGACAAGGCTCGCAGCCGCGAAGTGGCCGCACGGGATGTCGATTCGCTGAGCGCCTGTGTCCGGTTTGTCATGTTTGCGTCGGAGGGGCGTTATGCGCTGTGTTCCAGCGCCTCGTCCTGCATGGCGGCCACGGCGGCCAGCAGCAGTTCGACCTGGCGTTCCAGCGGCGCGGGCGCGGGCTTTTCGCCGCTGAGCACCGACTGGATGTAGTGCGCGGTGGTGGCCGCGTCGTTGTCGCGCGGCAGCACGGGCAACTGCGCCAGCGCGCCGTCCTGCGCGGGGCAGGAAAGCTCTTCGCGCGCCACGCCGCGCAGCGACACGTCCATGCGCGGCACGCGGCGCGCGTCGGCCACGGGCTCACCCTCGGTGCCGCGCATGAGCAGCATGTCGGCCTGCTCGTTCTGCGCGTACTGCGCCAGCAACTGGCCGAATTCGGGGTGCGTGTAGTTGGTGACGCGCACCGCGCGCGCGCCGCGCACGGGGTTGAGCATCTTGGCGATGGTGTGGCCGGAGTTGCGCAGGCCGATGACCCAGCGCACGTCCAGCAGCCGCGACAGCGGCGGGCACAGCGCGTCGATGCGCATGAAGGCCGGCTCGTGCCGCGCCCAAGCGCGTTCGGCCTCCTGCGCCGTGCGCACCGCCGGCAGGCCCAGGCTCTGGAACACCTCGGCGCTGGTGACGCGCTTGGGGTCCTGCAGCGGGCCGTGCACCAGCACGCGCACGCCTTCCTGCGCCAGGCGCAGCGCCAGCAGCGGTGTCAGGTTGGGCAGCCGCCGCGCGCCGTTGTAGGTGGGCAGCACCACGACCGGCTGGTTCGACGGGATGGCCAGGCAGCGCTCGTGCGCCGCGGCCAGGAAGCCCGCCAGCTCCTCGGCCGTCTCGCCCTTCATGCGCATGCCTATGGCGAAGGCGCCGACTTCCAGGTCGCTGACGCTGCCGTCTAGCACCTGGCCCATGACCTCGCGCGCCTGCTCCTGCGTCAATGAACGCGCGCCGTTGGCGCCGCGGCCGATTTCCTTGATGTAGCTCGAAATGCTCATGTCAGATTGTCCCCCGGGCGCGTTTCGCAAGAAGCGGGCCGGAACGCCGTACCCGGACAGGCTCAACGGGTTTTCACCGAGCGCCTTGCCGGAGGTACCGCCCATGGCCTTCACCGCCGCCATGCCGCCGCTTCAAGCCGCCACTGTAGGCGCTGGCGCGGTCGCGGGCGTGGCCGCCACCAGCGTCTTGAGCGCCGGCACGCAGGAGCCGCAGTTGGTGCCGCAGCGCAGTTGAGACTGCAACTGCGACAGGCGCTCGACGCCGCTGCCGCGGCAGCCGGCGAGGGCCTCGCGGATTTGCGGCTCGCTCACGTTGAAGCAGGCGCACACCTGCTTGCCGCGCGGCGCCAGCGCCACGGGGGGCTTGGCGCCGGGGGCCAGCAGCAGCCGGCCGTAGGCTTGGGCGGGCAGCTCATCCTGCAGCAGGGCCTTGATCCAGCTTTCGGCGCTGGCGTCGCCGGCCAGCAGCACGGCTTCGAGCCGGCTGTCGCCGCCCACCGTGGCGAGCTTGACCGTGCGGCGCTGGCCACGCTTGCGGTCCTCGTAGCGCAGGGCGCGCACGCCCGGGCCGGCCAGGCCCAGCAGCCGCTCGACCTCGTCGACCAGCTCCAGCGGCGGCGGCGCGTCGGCCGCGGCGCGGAACAGCACGCCGCTGCGCTCGTGGCCGAAGGGCACGCAACTGGCGTAGTCGAAGCGCTCCATCAGCGGGCGCAGCGCGGTGCGCGCGGCCTGCGCGTCCTCGTCCGGCAGCCAGGCCAGGGCCAGCAGCCGCCACGGCAGCTCGGCCTTGAGCAGCTTCACCGCCGCGTGCTTGAGCTCCGGCTGCTTGGAGATGGGGCAGAACGCGGGCGAGGTGAGGGCGTTGACGCCCGCCAGCGGTTCGCCGCGGCTGCTGCGGCCGCAGACGAACTCCGAGCCCCAGTGCATGGGAATGAAGGCCTGCGTCAGCGGCACGCCCTCGTTGGCGGCCACGGGCAGCAGGATGGAGCCGCGCCGCGAGGTGACGTGCAGCAGGTCGCCCTCGGCCACGTTCAGCCGCGCCAGCTCCTGCGGATGCAGCTCCACCGCCGGCTCCGGCACGTGGCCGAAGAGGCGGCCCAATACCCCCGTGCGGCTCATGCCATGCCACTGGTCGCGCAGCCGCCCGGTGTTGAGGCTGAAGGGAAAGCGGCCGTCGCGCGGCTCGGCCACGGGCTCATAAGCCAGGTCGGCGAACTTGGCGCGGCCGTCGGCGGTGGGAAACACGCCGTCTTCATAGAGGCGCGCGCGGCCCTGCGTGGCGCCCTGCGGCATGGGCCACTGCTGCGGCCCGGCCGTCTCCAGCACGTCCCAGCTCAGGCCGGTGATGTCCAGGTCCCGCCCGCGCGTGCTTTCGCGGTGCTCCAGCCACGCGGCTTGCGGCGAGGCGTAGGCGAAGAGCGGGGGTTTTCCGGGCCGCAGCCGGCCTTCCAGCCGCTGCGCGAACTCGGTGGCGATGGCGAAATCGCTGCGCGCCTCGCCCGGCGCCGCCACGGCCGCGCGTACGCGGCTGATGCGGCGCTCGCTGTTCGTCACGGTGCCTTCCTTCTCGCCCCAGGAGGCGGCCGGCAGCAGCAGGTCGGCAAAGGCGGCGGTGGCGGTGTCGCGGAAGGCTTCCTGCACCACCACGAACTCCGCCTGCTGCAGCGCACGGCGCACCGTCGCCTGGTCGGGCAGGGACTGCGCCGGGTTGGTGCAGGCGATCCACAGCGCCTTGATCTCGCCGTCGGCCGCCGCCTCGAACATCTCGACGGCGGTCTTGCCCGCACGCGAGGGCACGTCGTCCACGCCCCACAGCCGCGCCACCTCGGCGCGGTGCTCGGGGTTGGCCATGTCGCGGTGCGCGGACAGCAGGTTGGCGAGGCCGCCCACCTCGCGCCCGCCCATGGCGTTGGGCTGGCCGGTAAGGGAGAAGGGGCCGGCGCCGGCCTGGCCGATCTGGCCCGTGGCCAGGTGCAGGTTCACCAGCGCGGCGTTCTTGGCCGTGCCGTTGCGGCTTTGGTTGAGGCCCTGGCAGTACAGCGACAGCGTGGGGGCGCGCGGCGCGCCCGGCGCGCCGTCCAGCCCGGCGAACCAGCGCGCGGCGGTGACGACGTCCTGCTCGCGCAGCCCGGTGATGCGCGCCGTCTCGCGCGGGGTGAACTCGCGCACGCGCTCGCGCAGCGCGTCGAACCCCTGCGTGTGCGCGGCGATGTAGGCGTTGTCGGTGAGGCCCTCCCACAGCATGAGGTGCAGCAGGCCGTGGAACAGGGCCACGTCCGTGCCCGGCAGCAGCGCCAGGTGCAGGTCGGCCAGGGCCGCGGTCTCGGTGCGGCGCGGGTCCACCACGATGAGCCGCAGCGCCGGGTTGGCGCGCTTGGCGTCCTCCACGCGGCGCATGAGGATGGGATGCGCCCACGCCATGTTGGAGCCGGCGATGAAGAGGGTGCGCGCGTGCGCGAGGTCCTCGTAGCAGGCGGGCGGCGCGTCCGCGCCCAGCGTGACCTTGTAGCCGGCCACGGCCGAGCTCATGCACAGCCGCGAGTTGGTGTCGACGTTGTTGGTGCCGATGAGGCCCTTGGCCAGCTTGTTGAAGACGTAGTAGTCCTCGGTTAGCAGTTGGCCGGAGAGGTAGAAGCCCACGGCGTCGCGGCCGTGGCGGCGTATGACGTCCTCGAAACGGTCCGTGGCTTCGGACAGCGCCTCGTTCCAGCCCACGCGCTGCGGCGCCTGGCCGCGCTCGGCGCGGCGCAGGGGGTGCAGCAGGCGCTGGCGCAGCGTCACGGGTGCCGCGGCCGTCAGGTGCAGCGTGCTGCCCTTGCTGCAGAGGCGGCCGAAGTTGGCCGGGTGCTGGGGGTCGCCGCGCACGCCGGTGATCTGCGCGCCATCGCTGTCGATGATCACGCCGCAGCCGACGCCGCAGTAAGGGCAGGTGGAACGGGTTTCAGCCATGTCTTAACCGTGATTCGCGCCGGAAGCGGCGCGCTTAAAGCTGTTGCGGGGCCGGCATGCACGCCGCGCGCGCGCCGCGGCAGGCAGGGCCGGCCTGGGGCAGGGGCAGGTCGATGGCCAGGGTGGCGAGCTGCTGGCGGTCCAGGTGCACCATGCCGCCTTCCACCTTCACGGCGAAGGCGGGGGTGGCGCCCTCGTCCGGCGCGGCCACCTGGCCGCTGTCCAGGGCGATGTTCCAGTTGTGCAGCGGGCAGGCGACGCTGCGGCCGCTGACGATGCCTTGCGACAGCGGGCCGCCCTTGTGCGGGCAGCGGTCCAGCAGCGCGAACACTTCGTCGTCGGCGTTGCGGAACACCGCCACCGGCGCGCCTTGGGGGCGCTCCACGCGGCGGGCGCCGAGCAGGGGCAGCTCGGCCAGGGTGCAGACGGGAATCCAGGCGCTCATGGTCGTCTTGTCTTTCTGTGGAGGAGTTGGATCAGGCCTTGAGGGGCTCGCTGGCGGGCGTTTCAGCCGACAGGGCCTCGGCCGAGACGCGCAGCGGCTCGAACTGGCGCGTGTCCACGCCGGCCTTCACCGCTTCGTGCCAGGGGTCGGGTTGCCCGTCCAGCGCGAACTGCAGCCGCGCCCACAGCGCCTTGCGGTTCTCGGCGTCGTCGAGCACGGCCTTTTTCACATGGTCCAGGCCCACGCGCTCGATGTAGTGCACGGTGCGCTCCAGGTACCAGCCTTCCTCGCGGTAGAGCTGCAGGAAGGCGCCGGCGTGCTCCAGCACCTCCTGGGCCGTCTTGACCTTCACGAAGAACTGGGCCACCTCGGTCTTGATGCCGCCGTTGCCGCCGATGTGCAGCTCCCAGCCGGAGTCCACGCCGATGATCCCGACGTCCTTGGTGCCGGACTCGGCACAGTTGCGCGGGCAGCCGCTGACGGCCATCTTGACCTTGTGCGGCGAGTACATGGCCCACAGCGCGTGCTCCAGGTCCTTGCCCAGCTGCGTGCTGTCCTGCGTGCCGAAGCGGCACCACTCGCTGCCCACGCAGGTCTTCACCGTGCGCAGCGACTTGGCGTAGGCCAGGCCGCTGGGCATGCCCAGGTCGCGCCAGACGGCCTGCAGGTTTTCCTTCTTCACGCCCAGCAGGTCTATGCGCTGGCCGCCCGTGACCTTGACGGTGGGAATGGCGTACTTGTCCACCACGTCGGCGATGCGGCGCAGGTCGGAGGCCGAGGTCTCGCCGCCCCACATGCGCGGAATCACGGAGTAGGTGCCGTCCTTCTGGATGTTGGCGTGGCTGCGCTCGTTGACGAAGCGGCTTTGCGGGTCGTCCTGCGCCTCCTTGGGCCAGGTGCTGATGAGGTAGTAGTTGACCGCCGGGCGGCAGCTCGCGCAGCCGTTGGGGTTGCGCCAGCCCAGCGTCGCGTAGACCTGCGGGATGGACAGCAGCTTTTCGCGGCGAATGGCGTCGCGCACGTCCTGGTGGCTGTGGTCGGTGCAGCCGCACAGGGCCTTGTGCTTGGGCGTGGCGGAGTAGTCGCCGCCGGCCGTGAACATGAGGATCTGCTCGACCAGCCCGGTGCAGGAGCCGCAGGAGGCGCTGGCCTTGGTGTGCTTGCGCACGTCCTCCAGCGTGAACAGGCCCTTGTCCTTGATGGCCTTGCAGATGGTGCCCTTGGTCACGCCGTTGCAGCCGCAGACCTCGTCGCTGTCGGCCATGGAGGCGGCCTTGCTGTGGCCCTGGTGGCCGGCGTCGCCCAGGTGGTCCTCGCCGAACATGAGCTTGTCGCGCATCTCGGCCACGCTGCGGCCCTCGCGCAGCAGCTTGAAGTACCAGGCGCCGTCGGCCGTGTCGCCGTACAGGCAGGCGCCCACCAGCTTGTCGTCCTTGAGGACGAGCTTCTTGTAGACGCCGCCGAAGGGATCGCTCATCACGATCTCCTCGCAGTCCTCGCCGCCGTTGAAGTTGCCGGCCGAGAACAGGTCTATGCCCGTGACCTTGAGCTTGGTGCTGACCTGGCTGCCCAAGTAGCGGCCGATGCCGAACTGCGCCAGGTGCGTGGCGCACACCTTGCCCTGCTCGAAGAGCGGCGCCACCAGCCCGTAGGCGATGCCGCGGTGCGCCGCGCACTCGCCCACGGCGTAGACGCGCGGGTCGGTGACGGTCTGCATGGTGTCGGTGACGACGATGCCGCGGTTGCAGTGCAAACCTATCTTTTCGGCCAGCGCGGTGTTGGGACGGATGCCGGCGGCCATCACCACCAGGTCGGCCGGGATCTCGCGCCCGTCGGTGAAGCGCACGGCCTTGACGCGGCCGTCGTCGCCGCCCACGAGCGCCTGCGTGTGCGCGCCCATCTCGAACTGCAGGCCGCGGTCCTGCAGCGACTTCTGCAGCATCTTGCCGGCCACCTCGTCGAGCTGGCGCTCCATGAGCGTCGGCGAGATGTGCACCACCGTGACCTGCATGCCGCGCAGCATCAGCCCGTTGGCCGCTTCCAGGCCCAGCAGGCCGCCGCCGACGACCACCGCGTGGCGGTGCGTCTTGGCCGTCTCGATCATGTACTCGGTGTCGGCGATGTCGCGGTAGGCGATCACGCCCTGCAAGTCCTTGCCCGGGACGGGGAGGATGAAGGGGTTGGAGCCGGTGGCGATCAGCAGCCGGTCGTAGGGCACCTCGACGCTGCTGCCGTCCTTGGCGCGGCCGCTGACGATGCGCCTGGCGCGGTTGACCTCGGTGACCTCGCAGCCCAGGTGCAGCGTGATGCCGTGCTCCTCGTACCAGGACAGCGGGTTGAGGATGATCTCGTCTATCGTCTGCTCGCCCGCGAGCACGGGCGACAGCAGGATGCGGTTGTAGTTGGGGTGCGGCTCGGCGCCGAACACCGTGATGTCGTAGAGGTCCGGCGCGATCTTGAGCAGCTCTTCCAGCGTGCGCACGCCGGCCATGCCGTTGCCGATCAGAACCAGTTTCATCTTCTTCATGGCTGCATCCCTGAGGAGGAAGTCGAGAGCGGGGAATTCGGTGCGCGGACAATGGCCGCATGAGTTTTGAAGTCGACATCGGCCACGCGAGCCGCCGCGGTCCGCGCGAGATCAACGAGGACTTCGCCGGCGCGCTGCGCGAGCGCCGCGGGCTGGTGGCAGCCATCGCCGACGGCGTGTCCACCGGCGGCGGCGGGCGCGAGGCGGCGCAGACCAGCGTGATGGGGCTGCTGTCGGACTTCTTCGCCGCCCCGGCCACCTGGGACACCACCGTGGTGCTGGACCGTCTCATTGCCGCCCAAAACAACTGGCTCGTGGCCGTGAACCGCCAGCGCCAGGTGGGCGGCGGCTGGCACCGCCGCGAGGCCGGCCGCGTGGCCGAGCCCACCACGGCGCTGACCACGCTCACCGCGCTGGCGCTGGAAGGCCGCGGCTACACCGTGGCCCACGTGGGCGACACGCGCGCCTGGCTGCTCAGCGGTGGCGAGCTCGCGCCGCTGACCCAGGACCACGCCTTTGACCACCCCGACCAGCGCAGCCGCCTCACCCGCGCCGTGGGCCTGGACGAGGCGCTGAGCGTGGACTACGCGCAGGGCCCGCTGCGCGTGGGCGACGTGTTCGTGCTGACCACCGACGGCGTGCACGGCGTGCTCAAGCGCGCCCGGCTGGCCGAGCTGGCCGCCAAGGGCAGCGCACAGGAGGCCAGCGACGCCATCGTGGAGGCGGCCATTGCCGCCGGCGGCCGCGACAACGCCAGCGCGCTGGTGGTGCGCGTGCTGGGCCTGGACGCCGGCCGGCTGGAGGACGAGCTCGCCCGCTCCCGCCAGTTGCCCGTGCCGGGCCGGCTGAAAGTGGGCGACCGGCTCGACGGCTTCACCATCACGGCCCTGGTGGCCGACAGCGGCGTGCACCGCCTGTACCAGGCGCGCAGCCCGCAAGGCACGCTGGTGGCCCTCAAGACGCTGCACGAGGCCCGCGCCAGCGACCCCGAGGAGCGCGCCATGCTGGCCCACGAGGCTTGGCTGGGACTGCGCCTGGCCGAGGCCGACGCACCCGGCTTCATTCGCGTGCATGAAGTGCGCAACGCCAGCGCGCTCTACACGGTGTTCGACTGGCACGGCGGGCGCACCCTGGAGCAGTGGCTCAAGGACGGGCAGCGCTTCGGCGTGGACGAGGTGGTGCGCGGCGCCGTCGCCATCACGCGCGCCGTGGGCCGGCTGCACCGCCTGGGTGTGGTCCACCGCGACTTGAAGCCCGGCAACCTGCACTTGGGCGAGGACGGCCAGTGGCGCTTGCTGGACCTGGGCACGGCCGTGAGCGCGCACGCCCCGGCCGCGCAGCGCGAGCTGCACGCCGGCACGCCCAGCTTCATGAACCCCGAGCAGTGGGAAGGCGCCGCGGCCGACAGCGGCAGCGACCTCTTCGCCCTGGGCGCGACGCTGTACCTGTGGCTCGGCGGCCATCTGCCCTACGGCGAGGTGGAGCCCTACCAGACGGCGCGCTTTCGGCGCGACCCGCGGCCGTTGTCGCGGCTGCGGCCGGACGTGCCCATCTGGCTGGACCACCTGGTGCTCAAGGCCGTGGCGCGCGACCCGCGCCAGCGCTTCGAAACCGCCGAGGAGCTGCTGCTGGCGCTGCAGCGCGGCGCCTCGCGCAGCTTGGGCGCGCCCACGGCCACGCCGCTGGCCGTGCGCGACCCGCTGGCACTGTGGAAGGCGGCGCTCGTGGTGTCGCTGCTCTTCAACCTGCTGCTGGTCGTGTGGCTGCTGTTCCTGCCGCGCTAGCGTGGCCATGACTGCGCTCCCGGGGTGCTCGTCGTGCGGCGCGGGGCGCTTCAGGCGCGGCGGCGGCTGGTGGACACGCGGGTGACGCGCGGCGCGGCCGACTCGGCTTGGCCGGGCGTGGCGGGGCGGGCGCGGCCGCCCTTTTCGGCCCAAGTGCGGGTCCAGCGGATCTGCACGACGCGCAGCATGCCCAGCATCAGCAGCGCCAGCACCGTGAAGGCCAGGAAGCCGCCCAAGTAGCTGCCCAGGTACTCCTTGGACAGGCCCATGGCGTTGGGCAGGAAGCCGCCGCCCAGGGCGCCGACCTCGCCGATCATGGAGCCGGCCACGGCCGTGGTGAGCGGCCAGCGCAGCGGAACGAGCTGGAACAGCGCGCCGTTGCCCGCGCCCAGCGCGGCAAAGCACAGCATGAACAGCAGCGTGGTGCTGGCCAGCGAGGTGCCCGCGAAGCCGCAGGCCGTGAGCGTGGCGGCCACCAGCAGCAGCACGCCGGAGAGGGTGTTGACGCCGCCGATGCGGTCGGAGATCCAGCCGCCGAGCACGCGCACGGCCGAGCCCATCAGCGTGGCCAGCATGGTGAGCTGGCCGGCCTCGACCTTGGTGACCTTGAACTGGTCGTAGAAGTAGGTGGGCAGGAAGCTGGCCAGGCCGATGAAGCCGCCGAAGGTCACGACGTAGATCAGGCTGAAGGCCCAGCCGTCCTTCTCGAACAGGCAGCTGATGTGCTCGCGGAAGGTCTGGTGCTCGCGGTCGGGCGGCTCCTTGGCGGCCAACCACATCACCGCCAGCGGCAGCAGCATGGTGGCCGCGGCCAGGCCGTACACCGTCTGCCAGCCGTACTTCATGGCCAGCGGCGGCGCAAACAGCACGGCCAGCACCGTGCCGGAGTTGCCCGCGCCGGCGATGCCCATGGCCAGGCCCTTGTACTTGGGCGGGAACCAGCCGCTGCCCAGGCTCAGCGCCACGCCGAAGCTGGCGCCGGCGATGCCCAGCAGCACGCCCATGGCCAACACGCCGTTGTAGCTGTCAACGAACAGGAAACCGAACAGCAGCGCCGCGATGATCAGCGACATCTCCACCATCGCCGCGTTCTTGCGGCCGATGTACTGCGACAGCACGCCCAGTGGAAAGCGCATCAGCGCCCCGGCCAGGATGGGCACCGACACCATGAAGCCCTTTTGCGCAGCCGACAGCCCGTAGGCCTCGCTGATGAAGGGGCCCATGGCGCCGTTGAGCACCCACACGGCGAAGCAGAAATCGAAGTAAAGGAAGGAAGCGGCCAGCGTGGGCCAGTGCCCGGCACGGGCGAAGGTTTTGAAGCTCGACATCGTGGCGGGGCGCTCAGGCGCGCAGGAAGGGAAGGAAAGGGAAGGCGGGCAACGACAGCGTTCTCATGTGGCTTCTCCGGAGGTACGGCAAAGCGCCCGCTGTGGACGCGGGCAGGAGGCACATGTTTTGGTCACGACGCTGTGGCCAGGACCGGGCGTGCGAGGCCGGCGGTCCGGGTGCTGCGGTGCACCCGCGTGCAGTACTGCACCATCCGTGCCAACCCTTGGTTCCTGGGCGGCCCATGGGCTGCTCTATGCTTGCGCTCCCAATGCCGCCACCCTCATCGCGGCAGCCGTTTCCCCTCTAGTGCCCAGGCCGACGCGAGCGGCCCGCTTCATGACTTCAGCACTCGTCATCACCTCGCCCGGCAGCGGCGCGCCACCGTTGTCCGATGAGCTCCAGGCCGCCGGCATTCACGTCCTTGGTGCCTGCGAATGCGACAAGCTGGTGCAGCAGGCCCTGCGCTGTGCACCCGACGTGGTCGTGTGCTGGGAGCCCAGCCCGGCGGAGGCGGGGCTGTTCGACGCGCTGGAGCTGTTGTCGCGCACGCAACCCATGCCGGTGCTGGTGTTCACCGCTGATGCCGGCGCCGAGGGCGCGCAGCGCGCGCTGGAGCTGGGCGTGGCGGGCTGGGTGGTGCACGGCTATGCGCCCACGCGGCTGCGGCCGCTGCTGCAGCTCACGCGCGCCCGCTTCGAGCACGAGCAACGTCTGCGCGCCGAGCGCGACGATGCCCACCAGCGGCTGGAGGAGCGCAAGCTGGTGGACCGCGCCAAGGGCATCCTGATGCGCTCGCACGGCCTGTCGGAGGACGAAGCCTTCCGCCGCCTGCGCGGCGCGGCCATGCAGGGCAAGCTGCGCGTGGGCCGGCTGTCGCAGCAGCTCATAGACGCCGCGCGCGATGCCGAGGCGCTCAACCGCAGCGGTCAACTGCGCATGCTCTCGCAGCGCCTGGTGGCGTTGCAGGCGCTGCGCCTGGCACCTGCGCCGGACGTGGATGCCCCGGCCCTGCAGGCCACCGCGCGCAGGCAGGCGCAACGCAACCTGGACCACCTCTCGCGCACGCTGTCGGCTGCCACCTTGGGCGACCTGCTGCAGCCGCTGCAGTCCGCTTGGGCCGCGCTGGAGCAGGCGCTGGACGGTGCCTCGCGGCTGGAGGCGCTGGCCGGCCTGGACCAGTGTGCCGAGGCGCTCCTGGTGGCCGCCGAGCGGCTCACGCGTGCGCTGGAAGGCGGCAGCGCGCTGCAGACGCTTTCCGCCGTCAATTTGTCCGGGCGCCAGCGCATGCTGGGCCAGCGGCTGCTCAAGCAGGTGCTCATGGGCGCGCTGCTGGCCACGCCGGAGGGCGCGCAGGCGCTGTCGCTGGCCGCGGCCACGGCACGCGACTTCGACCAGGCGCTGCAGCGCCTGCAGCAATTGCCCTTGAGCTCGCCGGCCATACGCATCGCGCTGGATGCCGCGGCGCGCGAGTGGCAGCGCATGCAGCAGGGCGTGCGCGAGGCCGGACACGAAACCGGCCGCCGGCAACTGGCACTGTCGGCCGAGGCGCTGCTGGCATGCTTCGAGGATCTCACCGGCGACTACGAGCGCAGCGCACAAATGCTCTTCGACTGATCTTCCTGGACTGACATGGCGGAGCAGCTCACATCCATGACTTCGACATCCTCACCCGGCGCGGCACAGGGCGGCTCCACCTCGCCGGACGACCCGCATCTGGCCGGCCTGTTGGGCCACGTGTTGCCGGCCTGGCTGGCGCGGCAGGGCACGTTGCTGGCGGTCAAGGACGCGGCCACGGGCGCCTATGTGCACGTCAACGACGCCATGGCGCAATGGCTGCAATGCGACGTGGCCGCACTGCGCACCCAGGGCGACGCGGCCCTGTCCACGCCCTGGCCCGCGCCGCTGCGCGCGGCCGAGCAGCACGCGCTGCAGTTGCCGCCGGACAAGCCGCTGCAAAGCGAGCACCGCTTCGAATGGCGCGGCGCGCTGCACGAGTACAGCGTCTGGCGCGAGCTGCGGCTGCTGGCCGACGGCCGCCGGGTGCTGTGCAGCCTCTGGAGCGACCTGGCGCCGCAGCGGCGCGAGCAGCAGCGCGTGCGCGAGCTGCTGCAGCAGATGGAGCAGCAGCAGCGGCTGCTCAACGAGCAGCTCGACCGCCAGGGTGGCGACGGCAGCCCGCTGGACCGCGCCACGGGGCTGCACCTGCGCGAGTTCTTCGATGAGCAGTTGCGCCGCGCGCTGCTGCTGTCGGTGCAGGAGAGCCGCGAGTTCGCGCTGGTGTGGGTTGCGCTGGACGCGCCTGCGGGGCCGGCCTGGGACGAGGCCGCCCAAGCCAGCGTGCGCGCGACGCTGGCGCGGCTGCTGCGTGCCAACACCCGGGCCACGGATTCGACCTGCCACTTGGGCGGCCAGCGCTTTGCCGTGCTCATGGCCAACGTCGGGATGGCGTTGGCCTATGGCCGCATGGAGCAGCTGCGGCGCGAGTGCGCCGCGCAGATCGTGGTCTCCGGCGGGCGGGAGCTGCGCTTCACGGTGTCCATGGGCGTGGCGGGCTGTCCGCACATCGCCGCGGAGTTGACGGAGCTGCAATCGGCCTGCGAAGCCGCCTTGGCCCAGGCGCAGCAGCGCGGGGGCGACCAGGCGGCGCTGGCGCGCGTGCCTTTCCCGGTGCTGCAGTCCTGAAAGCCCGCCGCGCCCGATGGGCGCCAGGGCGGTGCGGCCGTGAGGGCGTGGCCTGCGGGCCTCAGCCGTCCGGCGCGAATCTTCGCTTGGAAGCGCTTGCGGCCATGGCCCCGGATCGGCGAGGCAGGCCGCGGGGCTTCAGCTGTTGAGGCCCTTGTAGAGCATGTAGGCGGCCAGCGCGTAGAGCAGGAAGGCGAAGGCGCGCTTGAGCTGCTTGACGTCCAGGGCATGCGCGGCGCGCGCACCCACGGGGGCCAGCGTCACGCTGGCGGCCGCCACTACGCCCAGCGCGGGCAGGTAGAGGTAGCCCAGTGCGCCGGGCAGGGCCGGCGTGAGGCCCATGCCGCCCACCAGGTAGCCCACGGTGTTGGCCAGGGCGATGGGAAAGCCCAGCGCCGCGCTGGTGGCCACCGCGTGGTGGATGGGCACGTTGCAGCGGGTCATGAAGGGCACGGAGACGAAGCCGCCGCCCGCGCCCACCAGGCCGGAGAGAAAACCGATCCCGCTGCCTGCGGCGGCCTGGCCCAGGCGGCCGGGCATGTCGCGGTCCGGGTGCGGAGCGCGGGCGCGCAGCATCTGCGTGGCCGAGAAGGCGACGAAGGCGGCGAAGAACAGCGCCAGCGCCTGTCCCTTGACCAGGGCAAAGGCCCCGGCCCCGGCCACCAGGCCGCCCAGCACGATGCCCGGCGCCATGTTGCGCACCAGCGGCCAGCGCACCGCGCCGCGCTTGTGGTGCGCGCGCACGCTGGACAGCGAGGTGAAGACGATGGTGGTCATGGACGTGGCGATGGCCATCTTCACCGACATGCCCGGCGCCACGCCGCGCTGCGACAGGATGAAGCTCAGGAAGGGGACGAGCAGCATGCCGCCGCCAATGCCCAGCAATCCGGCCAGGAAGCCGGTGCAGCAGCCCAGCAGCAGCAGCTCGGCCACGAGAGAAAGGTCCATGGGTGCCAACGAAGCCAGGCCGTCCGGCCATGGCCTGGAACGAGCAGGCTCCAACGCGCCGAGCCGGCCCAAGCCGCCGGCCGGGCCGTTCGCCGCGCGGGCAAGACGGATGTCAAAGAGAAGTGGGGGTGTCCACCGCGAGCCGTGGGCCGCATTCCTGAACCCAGGGGATTCAGGTGGGCCAGGTCAGTAAGACTTCGGGTTCGTCTGACGCGAGACGATCTCACCTGTCCAACGATGTTCCAAGCCCTTGCTCGCGAGAGCATCGGTTCAAGGAAATATAGAACCCACGCGAACGCAGCGGACGGTTTGGATTTTACGCCCGTGGCCGACGCTTAGCGGCTGAAGTGCGCGCATCAACCCTGTCAAGTCGTGCGCGAAGCCTCTTGCGTTCCCAATGCACGGTCTATGCGGGCGATGAGCGCCTGCAATTGCGCCGCGGGCAGGGCTTGCGCGGCGGTGGCCGCATCGCCGGTTTCGGCGGCGGGCGCAGGCACAGCCGCCGGCCGTTGGGCCAGTTGGTAGGCCAGGTTGAGCGCGGCCAGCACGGCGATGCGCTCGCGTGCCTTGATGCGGCCGGCGTCGCGTATGGCGGTCATTTCGCGGTCCACTTGCGCGACGGCGGCCTGCAGCGCCTGCTCGCCGCCTTCGGGGCAGCCCAGCAGGTAGCTCTGGCCGAGGATGGTGACTTCGAGCTGTTTCATGGCTTGGCTCAACCCTGGCGGGCGGCATCGGTGGTGGAGAGCCGCTCGATGAGGACGTCTATGCGCGAGCGCGCGGCATTCAGGCGCGAGCGCAACTGGTCGCGCTCGGTGCCCAGTTCGGCGTGCTGCCTTTGCAGCTCGGCGTGGGCTTGCTGGAGCTGCTCGTGGCGGTGCGCGAGCAGCTCGATGCGCTCGGCAAGTTCTTCCAGGGTCGGCATGGCGTGGCGGACAGGGTGGGGCCGGGATTGTAGGCCGGGCGCCGTCAGGGCCGGTTGCTTTGGAACCAGTCGCAGCAATCGGTCACGCTGCAGCGCTCGCACAGCGGGCGGCGGGCCTGGCAGACGTAGCGGCCGTGCAGGATGAGCCAGTGGTGGGCGTCCACCCGGTACGGGGCCGGCACGCGGCGCAGCAGGCCTTGTTCGACCTCCAGCGGCGTGCGCCCGGGTGCCAGCCCGGTGCGGTTGCCCACGCGGAAGATGTGCGTGTCCACCGCCATGGTGGGCTCGCCGAAGGCGACGTTGAGCACCACGTTGGCCGTCTTGCGGCCCACGCCGGGCAGGGCCTCCAGCGCCTCGCGGCTGCGCGGCACACGCCCGCCATGCTGCTCGACCAGGATGCGGCTGGTGTTCCAGAGGTTCTTGGCCTTGGTCGGGTACAGGCCCACGCTGCGGATGTAGCCGGCGATGCCGTCTATGCCCAGCGCCAGCATGCGCTGCGGCGTGTTGGCCACGGGAAAGAGCCGCCGGGTCGCCTTGTTCACGCCCACGTCGGTGGACTGCGCCGACAGCAGCACCGCCGCCAGCAGCTCGAACACGTTGGTGAACTCCAGCTCGGTGGTGGGCTGCGGATTGGCGGCGCGCAGCGTGGCGAAGAAACGTTCGACGGCCTGGTCGTCCATGGCGCTGCCCGTATTCCGCGTCATGCCCGCGGCGCGCGTTGCGCGCGAGCGCGGGCCAGCGCGGCCTCGATGACGGCGCGCTTCTTGTCCAGCACCTGCGGGTCTTCGTGCCGGCTGTGGGCGGGCAGGTCGGCGAGCTTGGTTTCAGCCTTGGCAATGAGGCGCTCGCGCGTCTGCTCCTCCTGCCGCGCCAGCCGGCGGCGGTGCTCCTCGTAGCGCGCGCGGGCGTGGTCGGCCTGCGCAGGGCTCCAGGCGGCCCAGCCGGTGGCGGTGGTGACGTCTTCCAGCACGATGCAGTCCACGGGGCAGGCGCTCACGCACAGCTCGCAACCGGTGCACTCGTTCTCGATGACGGTGTGCATGCGCTTGTTGGCGCCGGCAATGCAGTCCACCGGGCAGGCCTTGATGCACAACGTGCAGCCGATGCACCAGGCCTCGTCGATGAAGGCCAGCTTGCGTGGCACTTCGGCGCCGCAGGCGGCGTCCAGCGGTTTGACCGGGCGGCCGGTGAGGACTGCGAGCCGGCGCACGCCTTCGGCGCCGCCGGGTGGGCAGCGGTCGATGTCGGCCAGGCCCTGCGCGATGGCCTGGGCGTAGCCGCGGCAGTCGGGGTAGCCGCAGCGCGTGCACTGTGTCTGTGGCAGCGCTGCGTCGAGCTCGGCGGCCAGGCCCTGCAGCGGGGACGGCGAAGGTGTTGGGGTCAGAGCTTCAGGCACCGGCTTTCGTCGTGGAGCGCTTGGAGCGCGTGGGCGCAGCCAGCGGTTCGGCCGCCGCGTCGGTCAGGGCGGCGGGCTTGGCCGGGCTACCCTGGTCGGCATCGAAGCGGGCGATGAAGTCGCGCACTTGCGGATAAACCTTTTCGCGCCAGCGGCGGCCCGAGAAGATGCCGTAGTGGCCTGCGCCTTCCACGTCGTAGTGGAACTGGCGCTCCTTGGGGATGCCGGTGCACAGGTCGTGCGCGGCACGGGTCTGGCCGGCGCCGGAGATGTCGTCGAGCTCGCCTTCCACCGTCAGCAGCGCGCTGGTGGTGATGTCCTGCGGCTTGACCAGCTCGCCCTCGACCATCCAGGTGCCGTTGACCAGGGCGAAGTCTTGGAACACGGTCTTGATGGTCTCCAGGTAGTAGTCGGCTGGCATGTCCAGCACGGCGTTGTACTCGTCGTAGAACTTGCGGTGGGCTTCGATGCTGTCCTCGTCGCCGCGGATGAGGTCCAGGAAATAGTCGTAATGCGAGCTCAGATGGCGGTCCGGGTTCATGGCCACGAAGCCCGTGTGCTGCAGGAAGCCCGGGTAGACGCGGCGGCCGGCGCCGGGGTAGTTGGGCGGCACGCGGTAGATCACGTTGTTCTCGAACCACTCGTGGCGCTTGTTCATCGCCAGGTTGTTCACCGCGGTGGGTGAGCGGCGCGCGTCGATGGGGCCGCCCATCATGGTCATGGTGCGTGGTGTGGCCTCGCTACGGCTGGCCAGCAGCGACACCGCGGCCAGCACCGGCACGGTGGGCTGGCACACGGAAATCACGTGAACTTGCGGGCCGATGTGGCGGATGAAATCCTGCACATAGCCCACGTAGTCGTTGAGATGGAAGGGGCCGGCCTCGGCAGGCACCATGCGCGCGTCGGTCCAGTCGGTGATGTAGACCTTGTGGTCATGCAGCAGCGAGCGCACCGTGTCGCGCAGCAGCGTGGAGTGGTGGCCCGACAACGGCGCCACGACCAGCACCGTGGGCTGGTTCTTCATGGCGGTGAGGGCCTGCACGTCGTCGGTGAAGCGCTTGAAGCGCAGCAGCCGGCAGAAGGGCTTTTGCAGCGCCACGCGCTCCTGCACGGCCACCTCGACGCCGTTGACGGTGGCCGAGGTGATTTCGAACTGGGGCTTCTCGTAGTCCTTGGCCAGCCGGTGCATCAGGTCCAGCGCAGCGGAGATGCGCTGCGACAGGATGGAATGCGCAAAAGGCGACAGCGGATGGTCGTACAGCTTGGAAGCCGCGCTGGCGAACTCGGAGAAAGGCGCCATCAAGGCGCGCTGGCTTTCATAGAGCTGATACAGCATCGGGATGAACCTCGCAGCAAATGGGGGACGACGTCTTGGAGGGTAAGGCAGCATGCGCGCCGCAATTGATCCGAACCTGACAGGACTTCTTCATTTTGTGCAGGTGCAGCAATTTTTATGCGCGGACGGCCGCGAGACTGCCACCCCGTGGCAATCCAAGGATGCGCAAAGGGCCGGAAAACCGGCCCCAGCGAGATGCAGTTCACGGAAATCAAGCCGCCACGGTGGCGGCTTGATACTGCTGAGTCAGTGCCTTTTCGGCTCAGGCGGCGACCTTGGCGATGGCCGAGGCCACTGCGTCGATGTTGCGGGTGTTGAGGGCAGCCACGCAGATGCGGCCGGAATCCACGCCGTACACGCCGAACTCGCTGCGCAGGCGCTGCATCTGCTCCTTGCCCAGGCCGGAGTAGCTGAACATGCCCTTCTGGCGGACGATGTAGGACACGTCCTGCTTCAAGCCCGCGGCCTGCAGCTTTTCCACCAGCAGCGAACGCATGAGCTTGATGCGCTGGCGCATGCCGGCGAGCTCTTCCTCCCACTGCGCGCGCAGCGCGGGCGTGGTCAGCACGGTGGCCACGACCTGCGCGCCGAAGGTCGGCGGGTTGGAGTAGTTGGTGCGGATGACGATCTTGAGCTGGCTCAGCACGCGGGCGGCCTCGTCGGCGCTGTCGCACACCACGCTGAGCGCGCCCACGCGTTCGCCGTAGAGCGAGAAGCTCTTGGAGAACGAGGTGGAGACGAAGAAGTCGATGCCCGCGTCCAGGAATTGCTGGATCACGGCGCCGTCTTCGGCAATGCCTTCGCCAAAGCCTTGGTAGGCCATGTCCAGGAAGGCCACCAGGCCGGCGCTCTTGACGGCCTGCACCACCTGCGTCCACTGCGCAGGCGTGATGTCGTAGCCGGTGGGGTTGTGGCAGCAGGCGTGCAGCACCACGACGGTGCCCTTGGGCGCACCTTGCAGGGCGGCCAGCATGTCATCGAAGCGGACGCCGCGCTTGTCGGCGTCGTAATACGGGTAGGTGCCGACTTCGAAGCCCGCATTGGTGAACAGGGCGCGGTGGTTTTCCCAGCTCGGGTCGCTGATGAGCACCTTGGCCGCCGGGTCCACGCGCTTGAGGAAGTCGGCGCCGATCTTGAGGCCGCCGGTGCCGCCCAGGGCCTGCACGGTGGCCACGCGGCCGCCCTTGACGGCGTCGCTCTCGGCGCCGAACACCAGGCCTTGCACGGCCTTGTCGTAAGCGGCGATGCCGTCGATGGGCAGGTAGCCGCGGGGCTTCTTGGCGGACAGCAGCTGCTCTTCGGCGGCGGCGACGCACTTGAGAAGCGGCAGCTTGCCCTCATCGTCGAAATACACGCCCACGCCCAGGTTCACTTTGGCGGGGTTGGGGTCGGCGGCGAATTGTTCGTTGAGGCCCAGGATCGGGTCGCGCGGGGCCATTTCGACGGCGGCAAACAAGGACATGGGTGCTTCCAGCAATGGGGGAGAGGAGCGCCGCCGCTGTGGGAACGGGCGATGCGCTAGGCTGTCGGATTGCCCTGCGGATGCATGTGGATGCATTTGCGCAAGGCGCGCAATTCTAAGCGCCCCGCCGTTTTCACCGCTTTCTCCAGGATCGTCCGATGCCTTCCCCCAAGCCCGCCAAGCTCGCCCAGCCCGTTTCGGCCGTCCCGGGCTCCGCCGCCGCGCTGGAGCCGCAGCAGGTGCCGCAGGAAGAAGTGGCCGCGCCGCAGGGCGAGTTCGCCCGCTATCCCGGCTCGCCCTTCGAGCTGTTCCAGCCCTATCCGCCTGCGGGTGACCAGCCCGCGGCCATCGAGCAGTTGGTGGAAGGCGTGCAGGACGGCCTGAGCTTCCAGACGCTGCTGGGCGTCACCGGCTCCGGCAAGACCTTCACCATGGCCAACACGATTGCCCGGCTGGGCCGGCCGGCCATCGTGTTCGCGCCCAACAAGACGCTGGCCGCACAGCTCTACAGCGAGTTCCGCGAGTTCTTTCCCAAGAACGCGGTCGAGTACTTCGTCAGCTACTACGACTACTACCAGCCCGAGGCCTACGTGCCGCAGCGCGATCTCTTCATTGAAAAGGACAGCGCGATCAACGAGCACATCGAGCAGATGCGGCTGTCGGCCACCAAAAGCCTGCTGGAGCGGCGCGACGTGATCATCGTCGCCTCGGTCTCGGCCATCTACGGCATAGGCAACCCGGCCGACTACCACCAGATGGTGATGACGCTGCGCGTGGGCGACAAGATGGGCCAGCGCGACGTCATCGCCCAACTCGTGCGCATGCAGTACGCGCGCAATGAAATGGAATTTGCCCGTGGCAACTTCCGCGTGCGCGGCGACACGATAGACGTCTTCCCTGCCGAGCACTCGGAGCTGGCCATACGCATAGAGCTGTTCGACGACGAGGTCGAGTCGCTGCAGCTCTTCGATCCGCTCACCGGGCGCATCCGCCAAAAGATCCCGCGCTTCACCGTCTATCCCAGCAGCCACTACGTGACGCCGCGCGAGCGCGTGCTTGCCGCCATAGAGGGCATCAAGGCCGAGCTGCGCCAGCGCGTGGACGAGTTCGTGGCCCAGGGCAAGCTGGTGGAGGCGCAGCGCCTGGAGCAGCGCACGCGCTTCGACCTGGAGATGCTGCAGGAGGTCGGCCACTGCAAGGGCATCGAGAACTACACCCGCCACCTCTCCGGCGCCGAGCCCGGCTCGCCGCCGCCCACGCTGGTGGACTACCTGTCGCGCGACGCGCTCATGTTCTTCGACGAGTCGCACGTGCTCATAGGCCAGTTCGGCGGCATGTACAACGGCGACCGTGCCCGCAAGACCACGCTGGTGGAGTACGGCTTCCGGCTGCCCTCGGCGCTGGACAACCGGCCGCTGAAGTTCGAGGAGTTCGAGACCAAGATGCGCCAGTGCGTCTTCGTCTCGGCCACGCCCGCCGACTACGAAAAGCGCCATGCCGGCCAGGTGGTGGAACAGGTGGTGCGGCCCACGGGCCTGGTGGACCCGGAGATCGAGGTGCGCCCCGCGCTGCACCAGGTGGACGACGTGCTGCAGGAAATCCGCGACCGCGTCGATCGCGACGAGCGCGTGCTCATCACCACGCTGACCAAGCGCATGGCCGAGCAACTCACCGACTACCTCACCGACAACGGCGTGAAGGTGCGCTACCTGCACTCCGACGTGGATACGGTGGAGCGGGTGGAAATCATCCGCGACCTGCGGCTGGGCCTCTTTGACGTGCTGGTGGGCATCAACCTGCTGCGCGAGGGCCTGGACATTCCCGAGGTGTCGCTGGTGGCCATCCTGGACGCGGACAAGGAAGGCTTTCTTCGCGCCGAGCGCAGCCTGATCCAGACGATAGGCCGTGCCGCGCGCAACGCCTCGGGCAAGGCCATCCTCTACGCCGACAAGACCACCGACTCCATGCGCCGTGCCATCGACGAGACGCTGCGCCGCCGCGCCAAGCAGGAGGCGTTCAACGCCGAGCACGGCATCACGCCGCGCACGGTGCGCAAGCAGGTGCGCGAGATGATCGACGGCGTGGTCTCCGACAAGACCGCCAAGGACGATCTCAAGAACGCCCAGGCCGCCGCCGCTGTGGAGGCCATGAGCGAAAAGGACCTGGGCAAGCGCATCAAGCTGCTGGAAAAGCAGATGCTGGAACACGCGCGCAACCTGGAGTTCGAGCAGGCGGCGCGGCTGCGCGACCAGCTCGCCCTGCTGCGCGAGCAGGCCTTTGGCGCCGCCGGGCACGACAGCAACGTCGTGCCCATCACCGGCCGCGGCTGACGCGCTGCGCACCCGGCCGGCGTGCAGCACGCTCCTGGCGCGGGCGCAAGCCCGCCAAGAGGGTCTGGCAAAGTGCGCAATCGGTCATGGAGCACTCCCCGCGGATTTGCGCCAGCGCAAAGCGTCTGCAATCGGCGTATCGTTCCAGGGTGTAAACCCTGATGGCACTAAGGGAACTTCTGCGTAGTTCCCCTGAGTCCAAAGGGAGGCTTCATGTATAATCGACCAAAACACTCGGGATAGACCGGGTGTAGGCCCCTCGAAAGAGGGCCCAGGTCGCATGACGGCCGACCCGTGTGATCCGCGGGAGGACAGGGTCAAGCGATTGCCGCCGCTGCGGCGCAGGAGTATTTCGATGCGTCTTACCACCAAAGGCCGTTTTGCCGTCACCGCGATGATCGATCTGGCGCTGCGCTCGCATTCGGGCCCGGTGGCGCTGGCGGCCATCAGCCAACGTCAGCAGATCTCGTTGTCGTACCTGGAGCAGCTCTTCGGCAAGCTGCGCCGCCACGAGCTGGTGGAGAGCACCCGCGGCCCCGGCGGCGGCTACTCCCTGGGCCGCAAGGCCGAGGACATCACCGTGGCCGACATCATCGTCGCCGTGGACGAGGCGCTGGACGCCACGGGCTGCGGCGGCAAGGAAAACTGCATGGGCGAGGACTCCGGGCGCTGCATGACGCACGAGCTCTGGACCAACCTCAACAACAAGATGATCGAGTACCTCGATTCCATCTCGCTGCAAAAGCTCGTGGACGACCAGATCGCCAAGGGCGTGTCGGTGGAAGAGGCCCCTGTCAAGCGCGCCATCTCCAGCACCCCTGTGGTCAAGCCCATCAAGGTCACGGCGCCCAACTCGGTTTTCGCCCTGGGCAACGCCTTCACCAAGTGAGCGCGGCCCGCGCCTGACGCGGGTTGGCTCGTGATCCATACCGCGGGCGGCGTGCCGCTCGCCCAACCGCACGACTAGAAGTTCTTTTCCCATGGACATGACGCCGCATTTCCCGATCTACATGGACTACGGCGCCACCACGCCGGTGGACCCGCGCGTGGTGGACGCGATGGTGCCGTGGCTGCGCGAGCACTTCGGCAACCCCGCCTCGCGCAGCCATGCCTGGGGCTGGGAAGCGGAAGAGGCTGTGGAAAAGGCGCGCGCGCAGGTGGCCGACTTGATCAACGCCGACCCGCGCGAGATCGTGTGGACCTCCGGCGCCACCGAGTCCAACAACCTCGCCCTCAAGGGCGCGGCGCATTTCTACAAGACCCGCGGCAAGCACATCATCACCGTCAAGACCGAGCACAAGGCGGTGCTGGACACGGTGCGTGAGCTGGAGCGTCAGGGCTTTGAGGCGACCTACCTGGACGTGCAGGAAGACGGGCTGCTGGACCTTGAGAAATTCAAGGCCGCGCTGCGCCCGGACACCATCCTGGTGTCGGTCATGCTCGTGAACAACGAGATCGGCGTGATCCAGGACATCCCGACCATTGGCTCCATTTGCCGTGAGCGCGGAATCATCTTCCACGTCGACGCCGCACAGGCCACCGGCAAGGTGGAGATCGACCTGCGCACGCTGCCCGTGGACTTGATGAGCCTGGCTTCGCACAAGACCTACGGTCCCAAGGGCATAGGCGCGCTTTACGTGCGCCGCAAGCCGCGCGTGCGCCTGGAAGCGCAGATGCACGGCGGCGGCCACGAGCGGGGCATGCGCTCCGGCACGCTGCCCACGCACCAGATCGTGGGCATGGGCGAGGCCTTCCGCATCGCCAAGGAAGAGATGCACACCGAGCACGAGCGCATTCGCGCCCTGCAGCAGCGGCTGCTCAAGGGGCTGTCGGACATCGAGCAGACCTTCGTGAACGGCCATCTTGAAAAGCGCGTGCCGCACAACCTCAACATCAGCTTCAACTTCGTCGAGGGCGAGTCGCTGATCATGGGCATCAAGGGTATCGCCGTGAGCTCGGGCTCTGCCTGCACTTCGGCCAGCCTGGAGCCCAGCTACGTGCTGCGCGCCCTGGGTCGCAGCGACGAGCTGGCGCACTCCAGCCTGCGCATGACGATTGGACGCTTCACGACCGACGAAGAGATCGACTACGCCGTCACCACCCTCAGAGAGCGCGTGACCAAGCTGCGCGAGCTCTCGCCGCTGTGGGAGATGTACCAAGACGGCGTGGACCTCAGCACGATCCAGTGGAGCGCGCATTGAGCCGTGAGCTGAAGGCGTACCGGTTTTTCAAACATTCGGAGTAAGGGTCATGGCATACAGCGACAAAGTGGTGGATCACTACGAGAACCCGCGCAACGTGGGCTCCTTCGGCAAGGGCGACGAGACGGTGGGTACCGGCATGGTGGGTGCACCGGCCTGCGGCGACGTGATGAAGCTGCAGATCAAGGTCAACCCGGCCACGGGCCTGATCGAGGACGCCAAGTTCAAGACCTACGGCTGCGGCTCGGCCATTGCGTCGAGCTCGCTGGTCACGGAGTGGGTCAAGGGCAAGTCGCTGGACGAGGCGCTGACCATCAAGAACACCCAGATCGCCGAGGAACTGGCGCTGCCGCCGGTCAAGATCCACTGCTCCATCCTGGCCGAAGATGCGATCAAGGCCGCGGTGGACGACTACAAGGCCAAGCACGGCGCGCCGGCCAAGGCCCAATAAGGCCATGGCCGTCACGCTGACTGAAGCGGCCGCCCGCCACGTCACCCGCTACCTCGCACGCCGGGGCAAGGGTGTGGGCGTGCGGCTGGGTGTGAAGACCACCGGCTGCTCCGGCATGGCCTACAAGCTGGAGTACGCCGACGAGGTGGCGCCCGAGGACCATGTGTTTGAAGGCCACGGCGTCAAGATCCTGATCGACCCCAAGAGCCTGCCTTACCTGGACGGCACGGAGCTGGACTTCGTGCGCGAAGGGCTCAACGAGGGCTTCAAGTTCCACAACCCGCGCGAGAAGGACCGCTGCGGCTGCGGTGAATCCTTCCGCGTCTGAGCCCGCCTTTCGCGTATGCCGGTGCCGCCTGCGGGCGGCACTGTCATTGCGTCAATGACAATGCGCGCGCGCCGCGCCGCTCCTATCGCCGGCCCGGCCCGCGTTCATGAACCTCACCGACGACGACTTCACACTCTTCGGCCTGCCGCAGAAGTTCGCCCTGGACCGCGCCGCGCTGGACGCCTGCTGGCGCCAGCTCCAGGCCCGCGTGCATCCGGACCGTTTCGCCGCCGAAGGCGCCACCGCCCAGCGCCTGGCCATGCAATGGTCGGTACGTGTGAACGAGGCTTACCGGCGCTTGCGTGACCCGCTCACGCGCGCGGCCTACCTCTGCGAGCTGCGCGGCGCCCCCATCGACGCCCACAACAACACCGCCATGCCCGCGGCCTTCCTGATGCAGCAGATGGAATGGCGCGAGACGCTGGAGGAGGCGAACGCCGCCGCCGAAGTCGAGTCGCTGGACGACGAAGTGCGCACCGCCGAGCGGGCGCTGCTGGACGAGGTGCGCCAGCTCCTGGACGAACGCGGCGACGCCGCCACGGCCGCCCAACGCGTCAGAGCCCTCATGTTCGTCGCGCGCTTTCGCGAGGACATCGAGGCCCGCTTGGATGCGCTGGGACAATAACGGCCCTCGCAGGTTTTCCAGAACAAATACTCATGGCACTGCTTCAGCTCTCCGAACCCGGCCAGACGCCGGACCCGCACCAGCGGCGCATCGCCGTCGGCATCGACTTGGGCACCACGCACTCGCTGGTGGCCGCGGTGCGTCATGGGGTGGCCGAGTGCCTGCCGGACGAGCAGGGCCGCGTCATCCTGCCCTCGGCCGTACGTTACCTGGAAGGCGGTCGCCGCCAGATCGGCCACGAAGCCCTGGCCGTGCAGGCGGACGACCCGGAGAACACGGTGGTCTCCGTCAAGCGGTTCATGGGCCGCAAGCTGGCTGACTTGAGTGGCCACGCCAAGTTGCCCTACCGCTTCGTGGACCAGCCCGGCATGGTGGCCGTGCACACGCGCGAGGGGGTGAAGTCGCCCGTGGAGGTGTCCGCCGAGATCCTGGCCACGCTGCGCTTTCGCGCCGAGGACACGTTCAACGACGACCTGTTCGGCGCCGTCATCACCGTCCCGGCCTACTTCGACGACGCGCAGCGCCAGGCCACCAAGGACGCGGCCAAGCTCGCCGGCATCAACGTGCTGCGCCTGATCAACGAGCCCACCGCGGCGGCCGTGGCCTACGGCCTGGACAACGGCAGCGAGGGCCTCTACGCCGTCTACGACCTGGGCGGCGGCACCTTCGACATCTCGCTGCTGCGCCTGACCAAGGGCGTGTTCGAGGTGGTGGCCACCGGCGGCGATGCCGCGCTGGGCGGTGACGACTTCGACGCCCTGTTGGCCGACTGGGCCCTGGCGCAAAGCGGCCGCGAGGCCGTGGGCGCCGACTTCAGCGCCCACGACAAGCGTGCGCTGCTGGTCAGCGCCCGCGCCGCCAAGGAAGCGCTCAGCGCCGCCGGGCAGGCCGTGCTGCGCTGCGAGTTGGCCGACGGCCTCATCGAGGTGCCGGTCACGCGCTCGCAGTTCGAGGCGATCACCAAGCCGCTGGTGGACCGCACGCTGACCTCGGTGCGCCGCGTGCTGCGCGACGCCAAGGTGGCGCGCGACGAGGTGCAAGGCGTGGTCATGGTCGGCGGCTCCACGCGCATGCCCGTGGTGCGCCATGCCGTGGGCGCCTTCTTCGAGCGCGAGCCGCTGGTCAATCTCAACCCCGACGAAGTGGTGGCCCTGGGCGCCGCGGTGCAGGCGCACCAGCTTGCCGGCCACGCCGGCGCCGACGACATCCTGCTGCTGGACGTCATTCCGCTGTCGCTGGGCATAGAGACCATGGGCGGCCTGGTGGAGCGCATCATCGAGCGCAACACCACCATTCCCGTGGCCAAGGCGCAGGAGTTCACCACCTTCAAGGACGGCCAGACCGCCATGGCCATCCACGTGGTGCAGGGCGAGCGCGAGCTGGTCTCCGATTGCCGCTCGCTGGCGCGCTTCGAGCTGCGCGGCATCCCGCCCATGGTGGCCGGCGCCGCGCGCATACGCGTGACCTTCGAGGTTGACGCCGACGGCCTGCTGCACGTCTCCGCCCGCGAACAAAGCACGGGCGTGGAGGCCGCGGTGCAGGTGAAACCCAGCTACGGCCTGGCCGACGAGGACATCGCCCGCATGCTGCAGGAGAGCTTCTCGCAGGCCGATGCCGACATGAGCGCCCGCGCGCTGCGCGAAGCCCGCGTGGACGCCGAACGCATGCTGCTGGCCACGCAGTCGGCCCTGGCTGCCGACGCGGACCTGCTCTCCGAGCGCGAACGCGCCGACATCGCCGTGCTCATGCGCGAGCTCGCCGAAGCGGCCCAGGGCGAGGATCACACCGTCATCAACGCCGCCGTCGAGCGTCTGGCCAAGGGCACGGAAGCCTTTGCCGCCGCGCGCATGAACCGCGGCATCCAGTCGGCGCTCACCGGCCGCACCATCGAAGAAGTCTGAAGCTCAAGGGAAACCCACTCCATGCCCGTCATCCGCATCCTTCCCCACCCGGAGTACTGTCCCGAAGGCGCCAGCGTCAAGGCCGAGCGCGGCACCTCCCTCTGCGAGGCACTGCTGGACAACGGCATTGAGATCGAGCACGCCTGCGAGCTCAGTTGCGCCTGCACCACCTGTCACGTCGTGGTGCGCGAGGGCTTCAGCTCGCTGGGCGAAATGGACGAAGCCGAGGAAGACCTGCTGGACCGTGCCTGGGGGCTGGAGCCCACCTCGCGCCTGTCCTGCCAGGCCATCGTGTCCGACCAGGACGTGACCATCGAGATCCCCAAGTACTCGATCAACCACGCCCGCGAGAAGCACTGACGCACCGGCTTGAGGCCGCGTCGAAAACAAGAAGGGGGCTGCGGCCCCCTTCGCGTTTTGTGCGGCTGGCCAGCGGCCCCTGAAAAAAACGCCTGCGTGCCGAGGCAACGCAGGCGTGAAGGTCAGGACGGCGGCGCCGCGGGCGCGCGCCGCCCCACTGCAGGACCAGTGGGCTGCTGGCGCCGTCAGGCGGCGCGCTTCTCGCCGTGGCGGGTGTAGAGGAAGTCCAGCACCTGCTTGCGCAGCCGGATGTAGTTCAAGTCCTCGGCCAGCGCGACGCGGTCGCGCGGACGCAGCAGGTCCACGGTGGCGATCTCGCCGATGGTGGCGGCCGGACCGTTGGTCAGCATCACGATGCGGTCGGACAGCAGCACGGCCTCGTCCACGTCGTGCGTGACCATCACCACCGTGCTCCTGGTGCGCGCCACGATGCGCAGCAGCTCGTCCTGGAGCTTGGCGCGGGTCAGCGCGTCCAGGGCGCCGAAGGGCTCGTCCATCAGCAGCACCTTGGGCTCCATGGCCAGGGCGCGGGCGATGCCCACGCGCTGCTTCATGCCGCCGGAGATCTCGTTTGGGCGCTTGGTGACGGCGTGGCTCATGCCGACCAGCTCCAGCGCCGCCAGCGTGCGTTCCTTGAGCTGCGCCTTGCCTTCCTTGGCACCGAAGACCCGCTCCACGCCCAGGTGCACGTTGTCGAAGCAGCTGAGCCAGGGCAGCAGCGAGTGGTTCTGGAACACCACGGCCCGCTCGGGGCCCGGGCCGGTGATCTCGCGGTTCTCGCACAGCAGCACGCCCTGGGAGGGCAGCGTCAGCCCGGCGATGAGGTTGAGCAGCGTGCTCTTGCCGCAGCCGGAGTGGCCGATGAGCGTCACGAACTCGCCCTCGGCGATGCGCAGGTTGATGCCCTGCAGCGCATGGAAGCGGCCCTTCTTGGTGTTGAACACCATCTCGGCGCCTTCGATGCTGATGAAGTTTTGCATGGTGGACCTCGTGGGAGCGGGTGTTCGGATCACTCGTCGAAGGAGAAGCGCTTGGCCAGGGCCACCAGCGCCTGCTCCAGCAGCAGGCCCACCACGCCGATGACGACGATGGCGATGATGATGTGCTGCACGTTGAGGTTGTTCCACTCGTCCCAGACCCAGAAGCCGATCCCGACGCCGCCGGTGAGCATCTCCGCGGCCACGATCACCAGCCAGGCGGTGCCGACCGACAGACGCACGCCGGTGAGCATGTAGGGCAGCACGGCGGGGAAGAGGATCTTGCGCGCCAGCGTCAGCTCGCTCAGGTTGAGCACCCGCGCCACGTTGAGGTAGTCCTGCGGCACCCGCTGCACGCCCACGGCGGTGTTGATGACCATGGGCCAGATCGAGCAGATGAAGATGGTCCAGATGGCGGCCGGGTTGGCGGCCTTGAACACCAGCAGGCCGATGGGCAGCCAGGCCAGGGGCGACACCGGGCGCAGCAGGCTCACCAGCGGCGAAATCATGCGGTTGAGCACGGCGAAGCGGCCGATGAGAAAGCCCAGCGGAATGCCCACCAGCGCCGCCAGGCCGAAGCCCACGGCCACGCGCTGCAGCGAGTTCAGGATGTTCCAGCCGATGCCCTGGTCGTTGGGGCCCTTGCGGTAGAACGGGTCGGCAAAGAGCTGTACCGCGGCGTCCCAGGTCGCCGCCGGCGAGGGGAAGGTGGTGCTGTTCATGGTGAGCAGCGCCCAAATGCCCACCAGCAGCGCGATGCCGGCCATGGGCGGCAGCACGGCGGCGGCGAGGGCACGCACATCGATGAGCGGGCGGCGTGGGGCTGCGGCCTTGGGGGCCGGCGTTGCGGCGGGCGCGGGCTTGGTGGGCGACGCGGACTCTGCCGCGGCGGCCGGGGAATGGAAAACGGCACTGACCATGGTCGGGCTCCTGTCAGGAATGGGGCAGGGGTCAGGCCGCGGCGGCCTTGAGCTTGAACGAGTCGGCGTACTTGGCGGGATCCTTGCCGTCCCAGACCACGCCGTCGATGAGCTTGCTGCTGCGCATCACGTCCTTGGGTGCAGTGATCTTCATGGCCGAGGCCACCTCGCGGTACAGGTCGACCTGGTTGATCTGCTTGGCCACGCCCAGGTAGTCCGGGTGCGCCTTGAGCAGGCCCCAGCGCTTGTGCTGGGTGAGGAACCACATGCCGTCGGAGAGGTAGGGGAAGTTCACCGCGCCGTCGTTGAAGAACTTCATGTGGTTGGGGTCGTCCCAGGTCTTGCCCAGGCCGTTCTGGTAGCGGCCCAGGATGCGCTGGTTGATGGCGTCCACGCCCGTGTTGACGTAGGACTTGTCGGCCACCGTCTCGGCCATCTTCATCTTGTTCTGCAGGCTGGCGTCAATCCAGCGGCCGGCTTCCAGCACGGCCATCATCACGGCGCGGGCGGTGTTGGGGTACTTCTTGACGAAGTCGCCCGTGGTGCCCAGGACCTTCTCGGGGTGGTCCTTCCAGATGTCCTGCGTGGTGACGGCGGTGATGCCGATGCCGTCCATGATGGCGCGGTGGCCCCAGGGCTCGCCCACGCAGTAGCCGTCCATGTTGCCCACGCGCATGTTGGCCACCATCTGCGGCGGCGGCACGGTGATGACCTTGGCGTCCTTCATCGGGTCGATGCCCGCGCTGGCCAGCCAGTAGTACAGCCACATGGCGTGCGTGCCGGTGGGGAAGGTCTGGGCGAAGGTGTAGTCGCGCTTGTCCTTGGCCATCACCTTGGCCAACGAGGCGCCGTCCACCGCGCCGGCCTCGGCCAGCTTCTTGGACAGCGTGATGGCCTGTCCGTTGTGGTTGAGCGTCATCAGCACGGCCATGTCCTTCTTCGGACCGCCCACGCCCAGGTGCACGCCGTAGATCAAGCCGTAGAGCACGTGCGCCATGTCGAGCTCGCCGTTGACCAGCTTGTCGCGCACGCCGGCCCAGGAGGCTTCCTTGGTTGCGACGATCTTGACGCCGTACTTCTTGTCGAAGCCCAGCACCGAGGCCATGACGACGGATGCGCAGTCGGTCAGCGGGATGAAGCCGATGCGCACCTCCTCCTTCTCGGGCTTGTCCGAGCCGGCGGCGTACACGGCGGCTTGCAGCCCCGGGATCAAGCCACCGGTGGCGGCGGTGGCTGCCCCGGCAGCGGCGGCCTTGACGAGCGTGCGGCGTCCCATGTTGATCGCGTCCTTGTCCATTCGGAGTCCTGCAAATAGCTTTTCGACCGGCAATGAAAAAACGGCGTCCCTGTGACCCGCGGTGCAGAAGACACCTGCGGGGCATGGGGACGCCGTCGTCCTTGTGGCGTTCCGACCGACCTTGGTCGAATGCCGTTTGATTCGTCAGGAGATCGCCTTTGACCTCCTGCCTGGGTTAACGCAAGCGCTGTGCCAGCTCTTGATCCCGGGAAATGCCGCTTGAGGTGGGATCCATGCACCAAGCCGGGTTTTTGTTACAGCGTGTGTGCGCTGCTTTGGTGCTTACCCGAGCAAGTCGGCCACATCGATGATGCGCTGCGCTACTTCGGCGAGCTTCAGGCCCTTGTCCATGGCGGTCTTGCGCAGCCGGGCATAGGCCTGGGCTTCGTCTATGCCCTGGCGCTTCATGAGCAGGCCCTTGGCGCGCTCGACGACCTTGCGCTCGTCGAGCTGGCTGCGGGCGTCGGCGAGCTGGCGGCGCAGTTCCTCTTCGTGACGAAAGCGCGCCATGGCCACGTCCAGCACCGACTTGATGCGCTGCGGCGCTAGCCCGGCCACGACGTAGGCCGTCACGCCAGCGGCGATGGCGTCGTCCACGCGCGAGGTGTCCTCGTCGTCGGTGAACAGGACGATGGGCCGGCGCGCGTCGCGCGTGGCCATCACGACATGCTCCAGGGTGTCGCGCGCCTGGCTCTCCGCGTCCACGATGATCATGTCCGGCTGTATCTGCGCCAGCCGGTCGGGCAGGAAGGGGTCTATGGGCAGCACCGCAACGATGTTGTAGCCGTGCTGCAGCAGGCCGATGCGCAGGCTGCGCGAGCGCTCGACCTCGACCATGGCGGCGGTGTCCGACGGGTCGGGGTTCATGGAGTCCGGCGCGACGATGACGATGCGCAAGGCCTGCGGAGATTTCATGGGCCGCACGGCTTGCAAGCTTCACGCCATCGGTATCCAAAGGCAAACGGCCCGCTGGCTACACTGCCGCACCATGAATGTGCTGGGTATCGAATCTTCCTGCGACGAGACGGGTGTGGCCCTCGTCCAGATCCCGTCCGACGGCAGTGCGCCCAAGCTCAAGGCGCACGCGCTGCACAGCCAGATCGAGATGCACCGTGCCTATGGCGGCGTGGTACCTGAGCTGGCTTCGCGCGATCACATCCGCCGCGTGCTGCCGCTGGCGCGGCAGGTGTTCGCGGACGCCGGCTGCACGCTGGAGGATGTGGACGTCGTGGCCTACACGCGCGGCCCCGGCCTGGCCGGCGCGCTGCTGGTCGGCGCGGGCGTGGCCTGCGCGCTGGCGGCCGCGCTGGGCAAGCCGACGCTGGGCATACACCACCTCGAAGGCCATCTGCTGTCGCCCTTCCTTTCCGACGACCCGCCGGAGTTTCCCTTCGTGGCGCTGCTCGTCTCCGGCGGCCATACGCAGCTCATGCGCGTGCAGGGCGTGGGCGAGTACGAGCTGCTCGGCGAAACGATTGACGACGCCGCCGGCGAAGCTTTCGACAAGTCGGCCAAGTTGCTGGGCCTGGGCTACCCGGGCGGGCCGGCGCTTTCCAGGCTCGCCGAGTTCGGCAACCCCGAGGCGTTCGCCTTGCCGCGCCCGCTGCTGCACAGCGGCAACCTGGACTTCTCCTTTGCCGGGCTCAAGACGGCGGTGATGACGCAGTTGCGCAAGCTGGGCCCTGAGGTGTGCGAGCAGCCCAAGGCGGATCTGGCGGCCAGCACCCAGGCCGCCATCGTGGACGTGCTCAGCAGCAAGTCCATGAAGGCGCTCAAGGCCACCGGGCTCAAGCGGCTGGTGGTGGCCGGCGGCGTGGGTGCCAACCGTGCGCTGCGCACCAATTTGAATGCCCTTTGCCGCCGCGCCGGCGTGCGCGTGCACTACCCCGAGCTGCATTTGTGCAGCGACAACGGCGCCATGATCGCCCTGGCGGGCGCCATGCGGCTGCAAAGCGGCCGGGCCACGGCCGAGCATGACTACGCCTTCGACGTGAAGCCGCGCTGGCCGCTGGCCGAAGCCTGACTTTCACGCCGACCAAAGGGGCAGGGCGCCGCGGCGCCTTTGGCCGGTACAGCGTTCTCCTCCACCGACTGCCGTCCATAGGGACGATAGAGCCATGCACGACTTCATCCGCTCTCCGCTGGCGGCGCTGCCCGCCTCCCGTATCCGCGAAGTGGCCAATGCCGGCCTGGGCCGCCCTGACGTGCTGGCCTTCTGGTTCGGCGAAAGCGACGAGGTCACGCCGCTGGAGGTGCGCGAGGCCGCCGCCGCGTCGCTCATGCGCGGCGAGACCTTCTACGCCCACAACCTGGGCCTGCCGGAACTGCGCAGGGCGCTGGCGCAGTACGTCTCGGCGCTGCATGCACCGGTGGAGGTGGAGCGCATCGCCGTCACCAGCTCCGGCGTGAGCGCCCTCATGGTGGCGGCACAGCTGCTGCTGTCCGCCGGCGACGAGGCCGTCGCGGTGGTCCCGGTATGGCCCAACATCACCGCGCAGCCGGAAATCCTGGGTGCTCGGGTGAAGCGCGTGTCGCTGCATCCGCACCAGGGCGCCTGGCGGCTGGACCTGCAGAAGCTGCTGGACGCCATCACCCCCGCCACGCGCGCGCTGCTGGTCAACGCGCCCAACAACCCCACGGGCTGGACGCTGTCGCGCGTCGAGCAGCAGGCCCTTCTGGATCACTGCCGCCGCACCGGCACCTGGATAGTCGCCGACGAGGTTTACGAGCGGCTGTGGTGGGGCGAGGGGCCGAATGAAGCGATCGGCCAGGCCGCCGCGCCCAGCTTCCTGGATATCGCGGCGCCTGAGGACAGGCTCATCGTCACGCAAAGCTTTTCCAAGAGCTTTTTGATGACCGGCTGGCGCTTGGGCTGGCTGGTGCTGCCGCGCGACGCGAACGGGCAGTCGCTGGCCACGGCGGGCAAGCTGCTGGAGTTCAACAGCTCCTGCGCGCCGGTGTTCGTCCAGCGCGGCGCGCTGCAGGCGCTGGCCATGGCCGACGATTTCGTGCCCGCGCTGGTGGCGCGTATCCAGGCCGGGTGCAACACGCTGGTGCAGGGGCTGCAGGCCTTGCCAGGCGTCGAGTTGGCGCCGCCGCAGGGCGGCATGTACGCCTTCTTCCGCATTGAAGGCCAGGACGACTCGCTGGCCTTGGCCAAGCGCCTGGTGGCCGACCACGGCCTGGGCCTGGCACCGGGCTGCGCCTTCGGCGACGAAGGGGAAGGGTGGCTGCGCTGGTGCTTCGCCTCGCAGGACGTGGAACGCCTTCGGCTGGGCGTGCAACGCCTCACTTGGGCGCTTGGCCTATAATCGAGGGCTTCGCGTGCCTGTAACCGGGTGCGCGGAGATTCCAAGAGCACGGCGCGGGTCGGTTTCACCCGCGACCGCAAGTAACCCGGAAACCGCGGCGGCCTGAGCCAGGCCCGTGCCCCGGTTTCCAGCACAGGAAACTCCACTCATGGCAGTTGCTGACATCAAGACGGCCGACATCGTCGCCGCCAACGCCCGCGGCCCCGCGGACACCGGTTCTCCCGAAGTCCAGGTCGCCCTGCTGACGGCTCGCATCAACGAGCTGACCCCCCACTTCAAGACCCACGCCAAGGACCACCACGGCCGTCGCGGTCTGCTCAAGATGGTCAACCAGCGCAAGCGCCTGCTGTCCTACCTGAAGAGCAAGGATGCCGACCGCTACGTCGCCCTGATCCAGAAGCTGGGCCTGCGCAAGTAAGCCTTGCATGATTGACGGGAGCCTGTTCTGCGGTCGCAGCACAGGCTCTTTGTCTTTGGAGAGCTGAGGAAACCGGCGTTGATGTGTCATTCCAAGGGGGCTGCGGCTTGCTGCAGTCCCGCTGGAATGGCATCCGCCCCGTCCTCGACGTGCTCCCGGTTCCCTGGCACCACCGCCCAAAGCGTGCCGACTATCCGGAGAAAAGAATGAGCCTGTTCAACAAGGTCACCAAGACGTTCCAGTGGGGTCAACACAGCGTCACGCTGGAAACCGGCGAGATCGCGCGCCAGTCCAGCGGCGCCGTCATCGTCAACATCGAGGACACCGTGGTGCTGGCCACCGTCGTGGCCGCCAAGAATGCCAAGCCGGGCCAGGACTTCTTCCCGCTGACGGTGGACTACCTCGAGAAGACCTACGCCGCGGGCAAGATCCCTGGCAGCTTCTTCAAGCGCGAAGGCCGTCCCAGCGAGCTGGAAACGCTCACCAGCCGCCTCATCGACCGTCCCATCCGCCCGCTGTTCCCCGAAGGCTTCTACAACGAGGTGCAGGTGGTCATCCACGTGCTCTCGCTGAACCCGGAAGTGCCGGCTGACATCCCCGCCCTGATCGGCGCCAGCGCCGCGCTGGCCATCAGCGGCATCCCGTTCAACGGCCCCATCGGCGCCGCGCGCGTGGGCTACGCCAACGGCGAGTACATCCTCAACCCGACCAAGGAACAGCTGGCCACGACCCAGATGGATCTCGTGGTCGCCGGCACCGAGGCTGCCGTGCTGATGGTGGAGTCCGAGGCCGACATGCTCACCGAAGAGGTGATGCTGGGCGCCGTGGTGTTCGGCCACGAGCAGGGCAAGGTGGCGATCGCCGCCATCAACGAGCTGGTGCGCGACGCCGGCAAGGCCGAGTGGAGCTGGCAGCCGCCGGCCAAGGACGAGGACTTCATCGCCAAGGTCACGGCCCTGGCCGAAGAGCCGCTGCGCGCCGCCTACCAGATCCGCTCCAAGCAGGCCCGCACCCAGGCCGCCCGCGAAGCCTATGCCGGCGTCAAGGCCGCGCTGAAGGAGCAGGGCGTGGCTTTCGACGACGTCAAGGTTGACGGCCTGCTGTTTGACATCGAGGCCCGCCTGGTGCGCAGCCAGATCCTCAATGGCGAGCCGCGCATCGACGGCCGCGACACCCGCACCGTGCGTCCCATCGAGATCCGCACCAGCGTGCTGCCGCGCACCCACGGCTCGGCGCTGTTCACCCGCGGCGAGACGCAGGCCCTGGTGGCCGCCACGCTGGGCACCGAGCGCGACGCGCAGCGCATCGACGCGCTGGCCGGCGAGTTCGAAGAGCGCTTCATGCTGCACTACAACATGCCCCCGTTCGCCACCGGCGAGACGGGCCGCGTGGGCAGCCCCAAGCGCCGCGAGATCGGCCACGGCCGCCTGGCCAAGCGCGCGCTGGTCGCCGCGCTGCCGAGCAAGGACGAGTTCCCCTACACCATCCGCGTCGTCTCCGAGATCACGGAGTCCAACGGCTCCTCGTCCATGGCGTCCGTCTGCGGCGGCTGCCTGAGCCTGATGGATGCCGGCGTGCCGATGAAGGCGCACGTGGCCGGCATCGCCATGGGCCTGATCAAGGAAGGCAACCGCTTCGCGGTGCTGACCGACATCCTGGGCGACGAGGACCACCTCGGCGACATGGACTTCAAGGTGGCCGGCACGACCAACGGCATCACCGCCCTGCAGATGGACATCAAGATCCAGGGCATCACCAAGGAAATCATGCAGGTCGCCCTGGCCCAGGCCAAGGAAGCGCGCCTGCACATCCTGGGCAAGATGCAGGAAGCCGTGGGCGGCGCCCGCGAGGACGTGTCGCAGTTCGCCCCGCGCCTGTACACGCTCAAGATCAACCCCGAGAAGATCCGCGACGTGATCGGCAAGGGCGGCGCCACCATCCGCGCGCTGACCGAGGAAACCGGCACGCAGATCGACATCGCCGAGGACGGGACCATCACCATCGCCTCCACCGATGCCGAGCGCGCCGAGTTCGCCAAGAAGCGCATCCAGGAAATCACGGCCGAGGTCGAAGTCGGCAAGATCTACGAGGGTCCGATCACCAAGATCCTGGACTTCGGTGCCCTAGTGAACCTGCTGCCCGGCAAGGACGGCCTGCTGCACATCAGCCAGATCGCCCACCAGCGCGTGGAGCGGGTCACCGACTTCCTGAGCGAAGGCCAGGTGGTCAAGGTCAAGGTGCTGGAGACCGACGACAAGGGCCGCGTCAAGCTGTCCATGAAGGCGCTGATCGAGCGTCCTGAAGGCATGCCGGCGGACGAGGACCGTCCCCGCCGCGACTACGGCGACCGTCCCCGCCGCGACTACGGCGACCGTGGTGACCGCGGTGATCGTCCTCGCCGCGAGCCGCGCGAGCCGCGTGCCGACATGAACGGCAGCGGCGGCGAGCAGCAGCCGGTGGTGGCGCAGCCCCAGACGGGCGAAGGCCAGGGCGAGTAAACGCCATGCGTGCCGTCGAGATCGGCCAGTTCGGCGGGCCCGAGGTGCTGCGTCTGGTGACGCGGCCCGCCCCGGTGCCCGCCGCGGGTGAATTGCTAGTGCGCGTGAGCGCGTCGGGTGTCAATCGCCCCGACGTCGTGCAGCGCAAGGGCCATTACCCGGCGCCGCCAGGCGCTTCCGACCTGCCTGGGTTGGAAGTGGCCGGCACGGTGGTGGGCGGCGACCCGGCCGAGCTTGCGGCGGCCGGCTTCAAGCTCGGCGACCGCGTGTGCGCGCTGGTGGCCGGCGGCGGCTATGCCGAGCTGTGCGTGGCGCCCATTGCGCAGGCGCTGCCCGCGCCGGCGGCGCTGTCTGACGTGGAAGCGGCTGCGCTTCCGGAGACCTTCTTCACGGTGTGGCAGAACGTCTTCGAGATCGCGCGGTTGCAGCCCGGCGAGACGCTGCTGGTGCAAGGCGGCTCCAGCGGGATTGGCGTCACCGCCATCCTGCTGGCCAAGGCGCTGGGCTCGCAGGTCATCGTCACTGCAGGCAGCGACGACAAGTGCGCCGCCTGCGTGGCGTTGGGCGCCGACCATGCCATCAACTACCGCACGCAGGACTTCGTCGAGGAGGCCAAGCGCCTCACCGGCGGCCGCGGTGTGAACGTGGTGCTGGACATGGTGGCGGGCGACTACGTCGGCCGTGAGCTGCAGTGCCTGGCTGACGACGGCCGCCTGGCCATCATCGCCGTGCAAGGCGGCACCAAGAGCGCCATAGATGCCGGACTGGTGCTGCGCAAGCGGCTGCAGATCACCGGCTCCACGCTGCGCGCGCGCACCGTGGCCTACAAGGCGCAACTGGCCCAGGCGCTGCGCGACAAAGTCTGGCCGCTGATCGAGGCCGGGCGCGTGAAGCCCGTCATCCACAAGGTTTTCGACGCCGCGCAGGCGGCCGAGGCGCATGCGCTCATGGAATCGAGCACGCATGTGGGCAAGATCGTTCTGACTTGGTGAATCAAGAAATCATGACTTCTAGACGCAAGCTGGTGGTGGGGAACTGGAAGATGCACGGCAGCCACAAGGCCAACGCCGAGCTGCTGGAGGGCGTGCTGGCTGCGCGTCCGTTCGGCGCCGACGTGGCGGTGTGCGTGCCGTTCCCTTTCCTGTCCGAAACCGCCGTCACGCTGGCGGCCAGCGACATTCGCTGGGGTGCACAGGACTGCTCGGCGCACGAGCAGGGTGCCTACACCGGCGAGGTGTCGGCGGCCATGCTGCGCGAGTTCGGTTGCCGCTGGGTGATCGTGGGCCACTCCGAGCGTCGCGCCTACCATGGCGAGAGCGACCAGCTCGTGGCCGACAAGGCCAAGATCGCTCTGGCCCATGGCATCACGCCCATCGTGTGCGTGGGTGAGACGCTGGCGCAGCGCGAGGCCGGCGAGACCGCCGCCGTGGTCAAGCGCCAGCTCTCGGCCGTGATCCACACATTGGGCCATTGCGTGTCGGAGATGGTCGTGGCCTACGAGCCGGTGTGGGCCATCGGCACCGGCAAGACCGCCACGCCGGAGCAGGCGCAGGAAGTGCACGCGCTGCTGCGCGCACAGTTGCTGGCTGCCACGCCGCGTGCTGGCGAGATGCGGCTGCTCTATGGCGGCAGCGTCAAGGCCGACAACGCCGCGACCCTTTTCGCGCAACCCGACATCGACGGCGGCCTCATCGGTGGCGCCGCGCTGAAAGCGGCCGACTTCGCCGCCATCTGCCGCGCCGCGGGCTGAGCGCCGCGCGCATTCCGAGACAACGAGAGATCTATGCAAATCTGGTTCAACATCGTCCTGGCGGTGCAACTGGTGTCGGCCGTGGCCATGATCGGCCTGGTGCTGGTGCAGCACGGCAAGGGCGCCGACATGGGCGCCTCCTTCGGCAGCGGCGCGTCGGGCAGCCTCTTCGGCGCCACCGGCAGCGCCAACTTCCTGTCGCGCTCCACGGCGGCCTGCGCCACCGTGTTCTTCGTGTGCACGCTTGCGCTGGCTTACCTGTCGAGCTACCGGCCCACGCCGGCGGCCAACGGCGGCACCAGCGTGCTCGATCAGGGCGTGCCCGCGGCCAGTGCGCCGGCGGCTTCGGCGCCTGCGCAAGTCCCGGGGGCCATTCCCGGTGCCATCCCGGGTGCTGCTGCGCCCGCCGTGCCCGCACCTGCGGCCTCGGACGCGATTCCGGCCCGGTAATTGGAAAGAGCCCCTGTCGTGGCCGCGTTTTGCGCGTCCACGTCAGCCGGCTGCAAAGCGCCTCTTGTAAGGTGTGAGCCTGCGTCAACAGCGCAGGCTTGGCTGGTCCGGAAGGATTGGTTGCGTCCGGGAAGAAACGGACGCACTGGCTCACCGAGCGAGCCGGCAAATTTCTTCGGGTTGTCCCCCGAATTGGGGAAAGCTGGTATAGAATTCAGGGCTGCCGACAAGCAATTCCTCAAGCAAGTCGTGCAGTGCCTGACAAGGCCGACGTGGTGAAATTGGTAGACACGCTATCTTGAGGGGGTAGTGGCGAAAGCTGTGCGAGTTCGAGTCTCGCCGTCGGCACCAAACAATCTCGACCTCTCTGCAAGGTTCAGAACCGGCGCCTTGCAAGGCGCCCTGGAAAAGGCAGAGGACCCGCGGGCGCGCTCGGTAGGCAGTTCAAGCTGCCTGGGGCGCGCTTTTTTATGGTCGATTTTTTTTGACTCACCCAACCGAGCTCAGCACGCACATGGACCTGCAGCAGTATCTGCCCGTCATTTTGTTCATCCTGGTTGGCGTCGGGGTTGGCGTCGCTCCCCAGATCCTGGGTTTCGTGCTGGGACCCAACCGGCCTGACGCGCAAAAGAACTCGCCCTACGAGTGCGGCTTCGAAGCTTTCGAAGATGCGCGCATGAAGTTTGACGTGCGCTACTACCTGGTGGCCATTCTCTTCATCCTGTTCGACCTGGAGATCGCCTTCTTGTTCCCTTGGGCGGTCTCGCTGCGCGAAATCGGTGTGTCAGGTTTCGTGGCCATGATGGTGTTCTTGACCATCCTGGTGGTTGGCTTCATCTACGAGTGGAAAAAAGGCGCCCTGGATTGGGAATGAGCTTGGTATTCGACTCGTTAAACGAACATTGACGGACTGACCCCATGGGCATCGAAGGCGTACTCAAGGAAGGCTTCGTCACCACCTCGGTGGACAAGCTGATCAACTGGTCGAAGACGGGCTCGCTGTGGCCCATGACCTTCGGCCTCGCATGCTGTGCGGTGGAGATGATGCACGCGGGCGCCGCCCGCTACGACATCGACCGCTTCGGCATGCTGTTCCGTCCCAGCCCGCGCCAGAGCGATCTGATGATCGTGGCGGGCACGCTGTGCAATAAGATGGCGCCGGCGCTGCGCAAGGTGTACGACCAGATGGCCGAGCCGCGCTGGGTGCTGTCGATGGGCACCTGCGCCAACGGCGGCGGCTACTACCACTACAGCTATGCCGTGGTGCGTGGTTGCGACCGCATCGTGCCGGTGGACGTCTACGTGCCGGGCTGTCCGCCCACGGCAGAGGCGCTGCTCTACGGCATCCTGCAGCTGCAGGCCAAGATCCGGCGCGAGAACACCATCGCGCGCTGAACGCTCCCCGGCTGGCAATAACCGCATGACCACTTCTCTCGACAACCTGCAGTCGGCGCTGGAAGCTGCGCTGGGTGGCCGGATCAAGGCCTTCAAGCGCGACCGCGGCGAAATCACCATCACCATCCCGGCGGCCGACTATGCCGACGCGATGCGCCTGCTGCGCGACGATGCGCGGCTGAAGTTCGAGCAGCTCATCGACCTCTGCGGCGTGGACTACTCGGCGTACAAGGACCAGCCCTGGGATGGGCTGCGCTTCTGCGTGGTGGTGCACCTGATGTCCGTGAGCCTGAACTGGCGGCTGCGCGTCAAGGTGTTCGCGCCGGAAGACGACCTGCCCATCGTGGCCTCGGTCACCGAGATCTGGAGCGCGGCCAACTGGTTCGAGCGCGAGGCCTTCGACCTCTACGGCATCGTCTTCGACGGCCACATCGACCTGCGCCGCCTGCTTACCGACTACGGCTTCATCGGCCACCCGTTCCGCAAGGATTTCCCCATCTCCGGCCACGTGGAGATGCGCTACGACACCGAGACCAAGCGCGTCATCTACCAGCCCGTGACGATCGAGCCGCGCGAGATCACGCCGCGGATCATCCGGGAAGAAAACTACGGCGGCCTGCACTGAACAACGCGCCATGGCAGAGATCAAGAACTACACCCTGAACTTCGGCCCGCAGCACCCGGCCGCGCACGGCGTGCTGCGCCTGGTGCTGGAGCTCGACGGCGAAGTGATCCAGCGCGCCGATCCCCATATCGGTCTGCTGCACCGCGCCACCGAAAAGCTGGCCGAGACCAAGACCTACATCCAGTCGCTGCCCTACATGGACCGCCTGGACTACGTCTCGATGATGTCCAACGAGCACGCTTACTGCCTCGCGGTGGAGAAGCTGCTGGGCATCGAGGTGCCGCTGCGCGCGCAGTACATCCGCGTGATGTTCGCCGAGCTCACCCGCCTGCTGAACCACCTGCTGTGGCTGGGCTGCCACGGGCTGGACTGCGGCGCGATGAACATCCTCATCTACTGCTTCCGCGAGCGTGAGGACATCTTCGACATGTACGAGGCGGTGTCGGGCGCGCGCATGCACGCGGCCTACTTCCGTCCGGGCGGCGTCTACCGCGACCTGCCGGACAGCATGCCGCAGTACAAGCCGTCCAAGATCCGCAACGCCAAGGCGATCTCCAAGCTCAACGAGAACCGCCAGGGCTCGATGCTGGATTTCATCGAGGACTTCTGCAACCGCTTCCCCAAGAACGTCGACGACTACGAGACGCTGCTGACCGACAACCGCATCTGGAAGCAGCGTACCGTGGGCATTGGCGTGGTCAGCCCGGAACGCGCGCTGAACATGGGCTTCACCGGCCCCATGCTGCGTGGCTCCGGCATCGCGTGGGACCTGCGCAAGCAGCAGCCCTACGACGTCTATGACCGCATGGACTTCGACGTTCCGCTGGGCACCAACGGCGACACCTACGACCGTTATCTGGTGCGCGTGCAGGAAATGCGCGAGGCCAACAAGATCATCCAGCAGTGCGTGAAGTGGCTCAAGGCCAACCCCGGCCCGGTCATCACCGACAACCACAAGGTGGCGCCGCCTCCGCGCGTGGACATGAAGTCCAACATGGAAGAGCTGATCCACCACTTCAAGCTCTTCACCGAAGGCTTCCACGCGCCCGAGGGCGAGGTGTATGCCGGCGTTGAGCATCCCAAGGGTGAGTTCGGCATCTACTTCATCAGCGACGGCGCCAACAAGCCCTACCGCATGAAGATCCGCGCCCCCGGCTTCGTGCACCTCTCGGCCCTGGACGAGATGGCGCGTGGCCACATGATCGCGGACGCCGTGGCCGTGATCGGCACCATGGACATTGTTTTCGGCGAGATCGATCGATGAGTTCGCAAGCCTTCTTCGGCCCCTCCACGCTGGAGCGTTTCGCGCGCGAGGTGGCCAAGTATCCCGCCGGCCAACAGCAGTCGGCCGTCATGGCCTGCCTGTCCATCGTGCAGCAGGAGCAGGGCTACGTGTCGCGCGAGGCCGAGGCCGCCATCGCCGACTACCTGGCCATGCCCGCCATCGCGGTGCACGAGGTCACGACCTTCTACAACATGTACAACCAGCGCAAGCTGGGCAAGTACAAGCTCAACGTCTGCACCAACCTGCCTTGCCAGCTGCGCAACGGCCAGGGCGCGCTCGAGCACCTCTGCAGCAAGCTGGGCGTGGAAGAGGGCGGCACGACGGCCGACGGCCTCATCACCGTCCAGAAGTGCGAGTGCCTGGGCGCCTGCGCCGACGCCCCCGTGATGCTGGTCAACGACCGCCAGATGCTGAGCTTCATGAGCAACGAGCGCCTGGACGAGCTGGTCGACACGCTCAAGGCGCAAGGGTGAACCGCATGCTCGACCTCTCGAAATTCCAGGCAACCGGCCGCGAGACCTGCTTCCACGGCCGCCACATCCAGCCCCAGATCTACGCTGGCCTCGATGGCAGCAACTGGCGTCTCAAGGACTACGAGTCGCGCGGCGGCTACCAGGCGCTGAAGAAGATTCTGGGCCTGGACGGCGGCTCCGGCATGACGCCGGAGCAGGTCATCGCCGAGGTCAAGGCGTCGGGCCTGCGTGGCCGCGGCGGCGCGGGCTTCCCCACCGGCCTGAAGTGGAGCTTCATGCCGCGCGCCTTCCCGGGCGCCAAGTACCTGGTGTGCAACTCGGACGAGGGCGAACCGGGCACGTGCAAGGACCGGGACATCCTCAACTACAACCCGCACATCGTCATCGAAGGCATGGCCATCGCTGCCTACGCGATGGGCATCAACACGGGCTACAACTACATCCACGGCGAAATCTTCGAAGTCTATGAGCGCTTCGAGGCCGCTTTGGAAGAGGCCCGTGCCGCCGGCTACCTCGGCGACAAGGTCATGGGCAGCGGTTTCAGCTTCCAGCTGCACGCGCACCACGGCTTCGGCGCCTACATCTGCGGCGAAGAGACGGCGCTGATCGAGTCCATCGAAGGCAAGAAGGGCCAGCCGCGCTTCAAGCCGCCGTTCCCGGCCAGCTTCGGCCTGTACGGCAAGCCCACGACGATCAACAACACCGAGACCTTCGGCGCGGTGCCCTGGATCATCCGCAACGGCGGCCAGGCCTACCTCGAGGTCGGCAAGCCCAACAACGGCGGCACCAAGATCTTCTCGGTGGTCGGCGACGTGAACGAGCCGGGCAACTTCGAGATTCCGATGGGCACACCCTTCGCGACGCTGCTGGAAATGGCCGGCGGCGTCACCAAGGGCCGCAAGCTCAAGGCGGTGATCCCGGGTGGTTCTTCGTCTCCCGTGTTGCCGGCCCACATCATGATGGACTGCACGCTGGACTATGACTCCATCGCCAAGGCCGGCTCCATGCTGGGCTCGGGCGCCGTCATCGTGATGGACGACAGCCGCTGCATGGTCAAGAGCCTGCTGCGCCTGTCGTACTTCTACCAGCACGAAAGCTGCGGCCAGTGCACGCCCTGCCGCGAAGGCACGGGCTGGCTGTGGCGCATGGTGGATCGCATCGAGCATGGCAAGGGTCGCATGGAAGACCTGGACCTGCTGAACTCGGTGGCCGACAACATCCAGGGCCGAACCATTTGCGCGCTGGGCGACGCTGCGGCGATGCCGGTGCGCGCGATGCTCAAGCATTTCCGCGACGAGTTCGCGTACCACGTCGAAAACAAGCGCTGCCTCGTCGGCGGAGCCTGAGACACAACTGCAAAAGGTGAAGGTGCATTGCATCGGGGCGGTCCACGTCCTTGCGCGCGGTAGCGCCTTCACCCAACAAAGCCATGGTTGAAATCGAACTCGACGGCAAGAAGGTGAGCGTTGCCGAAGGCAGCATGGTGATGCATGCGGCCGAGGCTGCCGGCACCTACATCCCGCACTTCTGCTACCACAAGAAACTGTCCATCGCGGCCAACTGCCGCATGTGCCTGGTGGAAGTTGAGAAGGCTCCCAAGCCGCTGCCCGCCTGCGCCACGCCGGTGACGCAGGGCATGATCGTGCGCACCAAGAGCGACAAGGCGGTCAAGGCCCAGCAGTCGGTGATGGAGTTTCTCCTCATCAACCACCCGCTGGACTGCCCCATCTGCGACCAGGGCGGCGAGTGCCAGCTGCAGGATCTGGCCGTGGGCTACGGCGGCTCCTCCTCGCGCTACACCGAGGAAAAGCGCGTGGTGTTCCACAAGGACGTGGGCCCGCTGATCTCCATGGAGGAGATGACCCGCTGCATCCACTGCACCCGCTGCGTGCGCTTTGGCCAGGAAGTGGCCGGCGTGATGGAGCTGGGCATGCTGCACCGCGGCGAGCACGCCGAGATCACCACCTTCGTCGGCCAGACGGTGGACTCCGAGCTGTCGGGCAACATGATCGACCTCTGCCCGGTCGGCGCCCTCACCAGCAAGCCTTTCCGCTACAGCGCCCGCACCTGGGAGCTCTCGCGCCGCAAGAGCGTGAGCCCGCACGACAGCACCGGCGCCAACCTGATCGTTCAGGTCAAGGCCAACCAGGTCAAGCGCGTGCTGCCGCTGGAGAACGAGGCCGTCAACGAATGCTGGCTGGCTGACCGCGACCGCTTCAGCTACGACGCGCTCAACAGCACCTCCCGCCTGACTGCCCCGATGATCAAGCAGGGCGGCCAGTGGCAGACGGTGGACTGGACCACGGCGCTGGAGTTCGTGGCCAACGGCCTCAAGCAGGTCAAGGGCGAGTTCGGTGCCCAGGGCATCGGCGCCATCGGCTCCGCCCACAGCACGGTGGAAGAGCTGCACCTGCTGGCCAAGCTGGTGCGCGGCTTCGGCAGCGACAACATCGACTACCGCACCCGCCACGCCGACTTCGCCAACGTCGATGCGCCGGGCACGGCCCGCTGGCTGGGCATGCCCATCGCCGAGCTCTCGACGCTGGACCGCGCCTTCGTCATCGGCTCCTTCCTGCGCAAGGACCACCCGCTGTTCGCGCAGCGCCTGCGCCAGGCCGCGCGCCACGGCGCCCAGGTCAGCAGCCTGCATGCGCTGAAGAACGACTGGCTGCTGCCGCTGGCCCACCAGGTCACCGCCGCTCCGAGCGCCTGGGTGCAGTCTCTGGCTGAGGTGGCCGCCGCCGTGGCCGCCAGCGCCGGCGTGGCCGCGCCCGTCAAGGCCGAGCCCACCGACGCGGCCCGCGCCGTGGCCGAGTCGCTGCTGTCCGGCCAGAACAAGGCCGTGCTGCTGGGCAACGCCGCCGCGCAGCATCCGCAAGCCTCGACGCTGCTGAAGCTGGCCAACTGGATCGCCGAGCACACCGGCGCCAAGGTCGGCTACCTGACCGAAGCGGCCAACACCGTGGGCGCCCAGCTCGTCGGCGCGCTGCCCAAGCAGGGTGGCCTCAACGCCGGCCAGATGCTGTCGCAACCCATGAAGGCGCTGCTGCTGCTCAACACCGAGCCGGTGTGGGACGCCGCCGATGCCGCCGCGGCCGCCGCGGCCCTCCAGGGTTCCGGCCTGGTCGTGGCACTGACCGCGTTCAAGGACGCCGCCATCCCCAACGCCGACGTGATGCTGCCCATCGCGCCGTTCGCCGAGACCGCCGGCAGCTTCGTCAACGCCGAAGGCCGCCTGCAGAGCTTCTTCGGCGTGGTCAAGCCCGTGGGCGAGACCCGTCCGGCCTGGAAGGTGCTGCGCGTGCTGGGCAACCTGTTGGGCCTGGACGGCTTCAACCAGGAAAGCGCTGAAGAGGTTCGCGCCGAGGCGCTGGGCGACGGCAGCGGCATCGCCGCCAAGCTCTCCAACCGCAGCGCCGCGCAACTGCCGGCCGCCATCGCCGCCGCCACGCCGGGCCTGTACGAGCGCATCGCCGACGTGCCCGTGTACGGCACGGACATGCTGGTGCGCCGCTCCGGCCCGCTGCAGCTCACGGCCGACGCCCGTCCGCCCGCCGTGGGCCTGCCCACCGCGCTGTGGCAAGCCTTGGGCTTGGCCGATGGCCAGCGCGTGCGCGTGAGCCAGGGCTCCGCCAGCGCCGAGCTGCCGGCCCGTGAGGATTCGACGCTGGCCCCCAATGCCGTGCGCGTGAGCGCCGCGCACCCGGATACCGCCACGTTGGGCGCCATGTTTGGCGCCATCACCGTGCAGAAGCTCTGAGGATGGCCAAGCGATGATTGATTCCCTCTACCAATTCGGCAGCGCGAACGTGCCACCAACCTTGTGGCTGGTGCTGTGGTCGCTGATCAAGATCGTCGCGGTCGTGGCGCCGCTCATGGGCTGCGTGGCCTACCTGACGCTGTGGGAGCGCAAGGCCATCGGCTGGTCGCAGATCCGTCCAGGCCCCAACCGGGTCGGCCCCTTCGGCCTGCTCACGCCCATCGCCGACGCGGTCAAGCTGATGTTCAAGGAGATCATCCGGCCGACCGCTGCCAACAAGGGCCTGTTCTTCCTGGGCCCCGTCATGACCATCATGCCGGCCCTGGCCGCTTGGGCCGTGGTGCCCTTCGGTCCTGACGTGGCCCTGGCCAACGTCAACGCCGGCCTGCTGTTCCTGATGGCCATCACCTCGCTGGAGGTGTACGGCGTGATCATCGCCGGCTGGGCCTCGAACTCGAAGTACGCCTTCCTGGGCGCGCTGCGCGCTTCGGCCCAGATGGTGAGCTACGAGATCGCCATGGGCTTCTGTCTCGTGGTGGTGCTCATGGTGGCCGGCAGCCTGAACATGACCGAGGTCGTCCTGTCGCAGGGCCGTGGGCGCTTCGCCGAGATGGGCCTGAGCTTCCTGTCGTGGAACTGGCTGCCGCTGCTGCCCATCTTCGTCGTGTACTTCATCTCCGGCCTGGCCGAGACCAACCGCCATCCGTTCGACGTGGTGGAAGGCGAGTCCGAGATCGTGGCCGGTCACATGATCGAGTACTCGGGCATGAGCTTCGCCATGTTCTTCCTGGCCGAGTACGCCAACATGATCCTGGTCTCCACGCTGGCCGTGATCCTGTTCCTCGGCGGCTGGCTGTCCCCGATCGACAGCGTCTTCTTCAACTGGATCCCGGGCTGGATCTGGCTGGCCGCCAAGGTCTTCGTCGTGGTGACGATGTTCCTGTGGGTCCGCGCCACGTTCCCCCGCTTCCGTTACGACCAGATCATGCGTCTGGGCTGGAAGATCTTCATCCCGGTCACCCTCGTGTGGCTGCTGGTGGTGGGTCTGTGGATCCAGTCGCCCTGGAACATCTGGAACTGAGCCATGTCTGCCCTCAAGGATTTCTTTTCTAGCTTCCTGCTGCTTGAGCTGTTCAAGGGCATGGCGCTGACCGGGCGCCACTTCCTCTCCAAGACCATCACGGTCCAGTTCCCCGAGGAAAAGACGCCGCTGAGCCCGCGCTTCCGCGGCCTGCACGCCCTGCGCCGCTACGAGAACGGCGAAGAGCGCTGCATCGCCTGCAAGCTGTGCGAGGCGGTGTGCCCGGCCATGGCCATCACCATCGAGTCGGACGTTCGCGAGGACGGCAGCCGCCGCACCACGCGCTACGACATCGACCTGACCAAGTGCATCTTCTGCGGCTTCTGTGAGGAAAGCTGCCCGGTGGACTCCATCGTCGAGACGCACATCCTCGAGTACCACGGCGAAAAGCGCGGCGACCTTTACTACACGAAGGACATGCTGCTGGCGGTCGGTGACCGCTACGAGCGCGAGATCGCAGCCAACAAGGAGGCCGACGCCCGCTACCGCTGACGGCCTGCGCGGCCCGCTGTAACCGCGTGCCCCGCGCATGCGTGAAGGCGGCCGCGTGCCCGCGTGTCTCAAGCGTCCTACGACATGACCACGATCGCTCTGTTCTACCTCTTCGCCGCGGTGCTGCTGCTGGCGTCCTTTGCCGTCATCACGGCGCGCAGCACGGTGCATTCCGCGCTCTACCTGGTGCTGGCCTTCTTCAGCGCCTCGTGCGTGTGGATGCTGCTCAAGGCCGAGTTCCTCGCCATCACGCTGGTGCTGGTGTACGTCGGCGCCGTCATGGTGCTGTTCCTCTTCGTGGTGATGATGCTCGACATCAACACCGACGCCTTCCGCCACAACTTCTGGAAGCACTTCCCGATTGCCGGCCTGGTGGGCGCGCTCATCGCGCTGGAAATGGCGCTGGTGCTCACCAGCGGCTTCAACGTGCCCGATGCGCCTGCGCTGGACCCCAAGCTGGCCGAGATGGGCAACACCAAGCTGCTGGGCATCGCGATCTACACGAACTACCTGTACCCGTTGCAGATCGCAGCCGTGCTGCTGCTGGTGGCCATCGTCGCCGCCATCGCGCTGACGCTGCGCCGCCGCAAGGATTCGCGCTACCTCAATCCGTCTGAGCAAGTGCGTGTGAAGAAGGGCGACCGCCTGCGCATCGTGCAGATGCAGCCGGTGGTGCAGAACAAGAACGCCGCGGAGGAGGGCAAGGCATGAATCTCGGTTCCATCACGCTGGGGCATTACCTGTCGCTGGGCGCGATCCTGTTCGCGCTGTCGGTGATCGGCATCTTCCTCAACCGCCGCAATCTGATCGTGCTGCTGATGGCCATCGAGCTGATGCTCCTGGCCGTCAACCTGAATTTCGTCGCCTTCTCGCACTTCCTGGGCGACATGGCGGGCCAGGTGTTCGTGTTCTTCATCCTGACGGTGGCGGCCGCCGAGTCGGCCATCGGCCTGGCGATCCTCGTGGTGCTGTTCCGCAACCGCGCGACGATCGCGGTGGAAGAGCTTGACACGCTCAAGGGTTGACGCGGGAAGGCCATAACAAATGTCTGCAGAACTGTCCAAGAACCTGCTGCTGGCCGTGCCCCTGGCACCGCTGGTGGGCTCCATCGTGGCCGGCCTGGCCGGGCGTGCCGTTGGCCGCCGCGGCGCGCACCTGATCACCATCCTCGGGGTGCTGATCTCCTTCATCATCTCCGCGATGGTGCTGCGCGACGTCATCGCCGGCGCGCGCTTCAACGAGACGATCTACGAGTGGATGACGCTCGGTGATCTGAAGATGGAAGTCGGCTTCCTCATCGATGGCCTGACCGCGATGATGATGTGCGTGGTGACCTTCGTGTCGCTGATGGTGCACATCTACACCATCGGCTACATGCACGAGGACCCGGGCTACCAGCGCTTCTTCTCGTACATCTCGCTGTTCACCTTCTCCATGCTCATGCTGGTCATGAGCAACAACTTCCTGCAGCTGTTCTTCGGCTGGGAAGCGGTGGGCCTGGTGAGCTACCTGCTGATCGGCTTCTGGTACACCAAGCCCACGGCGATCTTCGCCAACATGAAGGCCTTCCTGGTCAACCGCGTGGGTGACTTCGGCTTCATCCTGGGCATCGGCCTGCTGGTGGCCTTCACCGGCTCGCTGAACTACGGCGAGGTGTTCGAGCAGAGCGAGAAGCTGGCCGGCATGGCGCTGCCTGTGCACGAGAGCTGGAACCTGCTGACGGTGGCCTGCATCTGCCTGTTCATCGGCGCGATGGGCAAGAGCGCGCAGTTCCCGCTGCACGTGTGGCTGCCTGACTCCATGGAAGGCCCCACGCCCATCTCCGCGCTGATCCACGCCGCCACCATGGTGACGGCTGGCATCTTCATGGTCACGCGCATGTCGCCGCTGTTCGAGCTGTCGGACACCGCGCTGAACTTCGTGATGGTCATCGGTGCGATCACGGCGCTGTTCATGGGCTTCCTGGGCATCATCCAGAACGACATCAAGCGCGTGGTGGCGTACTCGACGCTGTCGCAGCTGGGCTACATGACCGTGGCGCTTGGCGCTTCCGCCTACTCGGTGGCCGTGTTCCACCTGATGACGCACGCGTTCTTCAAGGCGCTGCTGTTCCTGGGCGCGGGCTCCGTGATCATGGGCATGCACCATGACCAGGACATCCGCAACATGGGCGGCCTGCGCAAGTACATGCCCATCACCTGGATCACCTCGCTGCTGGGTTCCCTGGCGCTGATCGGCACGCCGCTGTTCTCGGGCTTCTACTCCAAGGACAGCATCATCGAGGCCGTCCACGCCTCCAGCCTGCCCGGTGCCGGCTTCGCCTACTTCGCCGTCATCGCCGGCGTGTTCGTGACCGCCTTCTATTCCTTCCGGATGTACTTCCTAGTCTTCCACGGCAAGGAGCGCTTTGGCCAGCACCACCACGGTGACCACCACAGCGACGAAGAGCCCGACCACCACGACGACCACCACCATGGCCTGGCCCCGGGCCAGAAGCCGCACGAGTCGCCGCTGGTCGTGACGCTGCCGCTGCTGCTGCTGGCCATCCCGTCGGTGATCATCGGCTACCTGACGATCGAGCCGCTGCTCTATGGCGACTTCTTCAAGGACGCCATCTTCATCGACCTGGAAAAGCACCCGGCGATGGAAGAGCTGGCTCACGAGTTCCACAGCGCCATGGGCATGGCCTCGCACGCGCTGACCTCGCTGCCCTTCATCCTGGCCCTGGCCGGTGTGGTGACCGCCTACGTGTTCTACATGGTTGCGCCCGCGATCCCGGCCGCCATCAAGCGCGCCGCCGGTCCGATCTACCGCATCCTGGACAACAAGTACTACATGGACGCCTTCAACGAGCACGTGATCGCCGCCGGCGCTCGCCTGCTGGGCAAGGGCCTGTGGAAGGCTGGCGACCAGGCCATCATCGACGGCGCCATCATCAACGGCTCGGCCAAGGCTGTCGGTGGCATTGCGGGCCTCGTGCGCTTGGTGCAGACCGGCTACCTCTACTGGTATGCGCTGGTCATGATCCTGGGTGTGTTCGGGCTGATGACGTGGCAGCTGTGGCCCCAGCTGACTGGCCTGTTCGGCCGTTGATAAGCGGGGCGGAGAATAACGATGGGATTGTTGAGTGTTGCCATCTGGCTGCCGGTCGTGGTCGGCGCCGTGTTGTTGGCTTTGGGACGGGATGAGCAGGCGAACACGGTTCGCTGGCTGGCACTGCTGGGCTCCATAGCGGGCTTCCTGGTGACGCTGCCGCTGCTTGCCCACTTCGACGCGGCCACCGCCGCGATGCAGTTCGTCGAGCGCGCACCCTGGATCGAACGCTTCAATGTGTTCTACCACCTGGGCGTGGACGGCATCTCGCTGTGGTTCGTCCCGCTGACGGCCTTCATCACCGTGATCGTCGTGATCGCGGGCTGGGAAGTGATCACCGAGCGCGTGAACCAGTACATGGGCGCGTTCCTGATCCTCTCCGGCCTGATGATCGGCGTGTTCTCGGCGCTGGACGGCCTGCTGTTCTACGTCTTCTTCGAAGCCACGCTGATCCCGATGTACATCATCATCGGCGTGTGGGGCGGCCCGCGCCGGGTGTACGCGGCCTTCAAGTTCTTCCTGTACACGCTGGCCGGCTCGCTGCTGATGCTGGTGGCGCTGATCTACCTGTACTACAAGAGCGGCGGCAGCTTCAACATCCTGGACTGGCACAAGCTGCCCCTGCCCATCACGGCGCAGACGCTGCTGTTCTTTGCCTTCTTCGCCGCCTTCTCGGTGAAGGTGCCGATGTGGCCGGTGCACACCTGGCTGCCTGACGCGCACGTGGAAGCGCCCACCGGCGGCTCCGTCGTCCTGGCCGCGATCATGCTGAAGCTCGGCGCCTACGGCTTCCTGCGCTTCTCCATGCCCATCGCGCCGGATGCGGCCCGCGAGTACGCCTGGGTGATCATCGCCCTGAGCCTCACGGCCGTCATCTACATCGGCCTGGTGGCCCTGGTGCAGAACGACATGAAGAAGCTGGTGGCCTACTCGTCCATCGCGCACATGGGCTTCGTGACCCTGGGCTTCTTCATCTTCAACGAGCTGGGCGTCTCCGGCGGCCTGGTGCAGATGATCAGCCACGGCTTCGTCTCCGGCGCCATGTTCCTCTCCATCGGCGTGCTGTACGACCGCGTGCACTCGCGTGAGATCTCGGCCTACGGTGGCGTGGTCAACACCATGCCCAAGTTCGCCGCCTTCGCGCTGCTGTTCTCCATGGCCAACTGCGGCCTGCCGGGCACCGGCGGCTTCGTGGGCGAGTGGATGGTGATCCTGGGCACGGTCAAGGCCAACTTCTGGCTGGGCATGCTGGCCGCCACCGCGCTGATCTCGGGTGCCGCCTACACGCTGTGGATGTTCAAGCGCGTCTACTTCGGCGACGTGACCAACGACAACGTGCGCACGCTCACCGACATCAACCTGCGCGAGTTCAGCATGCTGGCGGTGCTGGCTGCCGCCACGCTGTGGATGGGCCTGTATCCCAAGCCCTTCACCGACACCATGCACGTGTCCGTGAACGGGCTGCTGACGCACGTCAGCGCCTCCAAGCTGGAAGCTGCCGCCGCTGCCGCCGACACCACCAAGCTGGAAGCCGCCGTCGCCGCGGAAGCCGTCAAGGTGGAAACCGCCGCCAAGCCGAACTGAGCCGCACGGGGAGTCTTACTACATGAATCCGATGAACTGGCTGGTCGTCCAGCCCGAAATCGTGCTGCTGGTGATGGCCTGCGTGGTCGCGCTGGCGGACCTGTTCGTCAAGGACGAACAACGCCGTCCGACCTTCTGGCTGGCGCAACTGTCGCTGGCGGTGGTGGCCTTCATCCAGGTCGACCAGCTCCAGGCCATGATGCATGCCGAGGAGCTCAAGACCGGGCTCACCAGCATGTACGGCATGCAGCAGATGGTCGTGGCCGACCCCATGGGCCGGCTGCTGGCCGTGTGCGCCACGCTGACGCTGATGGCCACTCTGGCCTACGCGCAGCCCTACATCGGCGCGCGCGAAATGCTCAAGGGCGAGTTCTTCTCGCTGTCCATGCTGTCGCTGCTGGGCGTGCTGGTCATGCTCTCGGCCAACAACTTCCTGGTGGTGTACCTGGGCCTGGAGCTGATGACGCTGTCGCTGTACGCCCTCGTGGCGCTGCGGCGTGACCATGCCGTCTCCACCGAGGCGGCCATGAAGTACTTCGTCCTGGGCGCGCTGGCCAGCGGCTTCCTGCTGTACGGCATGTCCATGATGTACGGCGCCACCGGCACGCTGGAAATCGGCGGTGTCTTCGACGTCATCCAGGCGGGCCGCGCCAACCGAGACGTGCTGACCTTCGGCTTGGTGTTCATCGTCGCCGGCCTGGCGTTCAAGCTCGGCGTGGTGCCCTTCCACATGTGGGTGCCTGACGTGTACCAGGGCGCTCCGACGGCCGTGACGCTGCTCATCGCCGGCGCGCCCAAGCTGGCGGCCTTCGGCATCACCATCCGGCTGCTGCACGAAGGCATGAACGGCCTGGCCCGCGACTGGCAGCAGATGCTGATCGTCCTGGCCGTGGCCTCGCTGGTGATCGGCAACCTGGCCGCCATCGCGCAGACCAATCTGAAGCGCCTGCTGGCCTATTCGACCATCGCGCAACTGGGCTTCATGCTGCTGGGCCTGACGCCCACGGTCGTCGGTGGCAACACCGTCTCCGCGGCCAACGGCTACAGCTCCGCGCTGTTCTACCTGATCACCTACGTGCTCACCACGCTGGCGAGCTTCGGCCTCATCATGCTGCTGGCACGCCAGGGCTTCGAAGCCGAGGAGATCAAGGACCTCGCGGGCCTGGGCAAGCGCAGCCCCTGGATGGCCGGCGTCATGCTGATCGTCATGTTCTCGCTGGCCGGCATCCCGCCGACGGTGGGCTTCTACGCCAAGCTGGCCGTGCTGCAGTCGCTGATCACGACCAACGACCCGGCCTACATCACGCTGGCCGTGGTGGCGGTGGTGCTGTCGCTGATCGGCGCCTTCTACTACCTGCGCGTCGTCAAGGTCATGTACTTCGACGAGCCCACCGAGAGCGTGCAGATCGTCGGCCCCGCCGGTGCCCGCGCCTTGTTGGCCATCAACGGCGCCGCCGTGCTGGCCCTGGGCCTGCTGCCCAGCGGTTTGATGGGCCTGTGCCGCGACGCCATCGTCAAGGCACTGGCCACCTGAGCTTGAGGCTGTCATGAGCCACGGCGCCGAAGTAGGTCTGGTGCTGCTGGCCGCCGTGGTCAGCGCCAACCTGCCGTTTCTCACCGAGCGGCTGTTCCTGGTGGGGCCGCGGCGTGCTCCCAAGGCCTTTGGGTGGCGCTTGCTGGAGCTGCTGCTCCTGGCGCTGCTCACGCTTGGGCTGGGCCGCCTGCTGGAGGCCCGCATCGGCCAGATCTACCCGCAGGGCTGGGAGTTCTACGCCGCGCTGGGCTGCCTGTTCCTGACGCTGGCTTTCCCGGGCTTCGTCTGGCGTTACCTGAGGCGGCATCACCATGGCTGAAGACGATCACCTGCGCGAACACCGGCTCCATTCGGAGCGGGTGTTCGAGGGCAACTTCCTGAAGGTTCAGCGCGACCAGGTGCGGCTGCCCGGCGGGCACGAAACGGGTCGCGAATACATCTGCCATCCCGGCGCCTCCGTGGTGGTGCCCATCCTGGACGACGGGCGCCTGGTGTTGGAGCGCCAGTTCCGCTACCCGCTGCAGCGAGTGATCCTGGAATTCCCGGCCGGCAAGATCGACCCGGGCGAGCCGCCGCTGCACACCGCCGTGCGCGAGCTCACCGAGGAAACCGGCTACTGCGCCGACGAATGGGCCTACGCCGGCCCCATACACAACGCCGCCGCGTATTCCGACGAAGTCATCCACCTTTTCTTTGCCCGCGGCCTGCACGAGGGCGACGCGTCCCTGGACCACGGCGAGCATCTCGACGTCGTTTTGATGACCGAGGACGAGCTCGATGCCCTGGCCGCCCGCGGCGAGCTGAGCGACGCCAAGACGCTTATTGGCCTGCTCTGGCTCAACAAGTTGCGGCAAAAGTTGTGGTCACTGGACTGGCAACCCGCTCCCAAGCTGTCCGACGACGATAATTCCGCGCATGAAGGTGCTTGATCTGCGCTGCGAACACAGCCATGGCTTTGAAGGCTGGTTTGGTTCGGAAGACGATTTCGCCAGCCAGCACGAGCGCGGCCTGGTGGAATGCCCGCTGTGCGGCAGCAAGCAGGTGAGCCGGCTGCCCAGCGCGCCGCGGCTCAACCTCTCCAACGCGCGCGAGCCCGCACCGCAGCAGCCCAAGCCGCCGGCGGAAAGCCCGGCGCTCACGCCGGAAGCCAAGCAACTCCAGGCCTTGTGGGTGCAAGCCGTTCGCCACGTCATGGCCAATACCGAGGACGTGGGCGAGCGCTTCGCTGACGAGGCCCGCCGCATGCACTACGGCGACGCGCCCAACCGCGGCATCCGCGGCCAAGCCAGCGCCGACCAGGCTGCGGAGCTGGCCGAGGAGGGCATTGACGTGCTGCCGCTGCCCATCCCCAAGGCGCTCAAGGAGCCGCTGCAGTAATCGGCGGCGTGGCCCAAGGGGCGGGCTCCAATTGCAAACCCGGCTCTTGGCCGGGTTTGGTGTTTTTGGGGCCGTTGCCGCTCAGAGCACGCGGCCCGGGTTGAGCAGGCCTTGGGGGTCGAGTGCCTGCTTGATCGCTTTCATCAAGGCCAGCGCGGTGGGCGATTTGCGTTGCTCCATCTCCTCGCGTTTGAGCGAGCCTATGCCGTGCTCGGCGGAAAAACTGCCGTCGAAGGCCTGCACGGCGTCGAACACGACCTTGTTCACGCCCGGCTCGTGGTCGCGCAGGAAGGCTGCCCCGTCGCCGCCTTGCGGCACCTGCACGTTGTAGTGAAGGTTGCCGTCGCCCAAATGGCCGAAGTTGACGATGCGCACGCCAGGGTAGGCCGACTGCAGCGCCGCGTCGGCCTGCGTGCAGAAGGCGGGGATGCTGGAGACGGGCAGCGAGATGTCGTGCTTGATGTTCAAGCCCTCCTGCGCCTGCGCCAGCGAAATGGACTCGCGCACATGCCACATCGCCTTGGACTGCGACTGGTTTTGCGCCACGGCGGCGTCCTCGATCAGCCCGTCCTCCAGCGCGGCGGCCAGCAGGGCCTCGAAGCGCTCCTGCGCGTGCGCCTCGCTTTCCTCGTCGCTTTGCTCCAGCAGCACCGTCCAGGCGGCGCCGGGCAGGGGTCGCGGCAACTCGGGGAAGTGGCGCGCCACCAGGTCCAGCGCGAAGCGGCCCATCACCTCGAAGCCCGTGAGGCCCGCGCCCAGCTTGTGGCGGGCTGACTTGAGCAGCGCCACCGCCAGCTCCATGGAGGCGCAGGAGGCCATGGCCGTGGTGCGTGCGGCGGGCTGCGGAAACAGCTTCACCGTGGCAGCGGTGATGACGCCCAAGGTGCCCTCGCTGCCGATGAACAGGTCGCGCAGGTCGTAGCCCGTGTTGTCCTTGCGCAGGCCGCTGAGGCCGTCCCAGATATCGCCTTGCGCCGTGACCACTTCCAGCCCAAGGCACAGCTCGCGCGCGTTGCCGTAGCGCAGCACCTGCGTGCCGCCGGCGTTGGTGGCAAGGTTGCCGCCAATGGTGGCGCTGCCCTCGGCAGCCAGGCTCAGCGGGAACAGCAGGCCTTGCGCCGCGGCGGCCTCCTGCACCGCCTGCAGCACGCAGCCGGCGTCCACCGTCATCGTGAGGTTGGCCGTGTCCAGCGAGCGCACGCGGTGCATGCGGCGCAGGCTCAGCAGCAACTGGCGGCCGGTGGCGTCGGGCACGCTGCCCACCACCAGGCCGGTATTGCCGCCCTGGGGAACCACCGTCACGCCATGTTGGGCGCACAGGCGCAGCACGGTGGCGACCTGGGCCGTGTCGGCCGGGCGGGCCACGGCCAGCGCCTTGCCGCGCGCGCGCTTGCGCCAGTCTTGCTCATAAGCTGAAAGGTCGCCCTTGCACAGCACGTGGTCCGCGCCCAGGGCGGCGCGCAGGGCATCCAGAAATTCCACGCTCATGACGACTTTCCTTCAGTGGCGGGAGCGTTCTTCAGGCGCCAACGCACGTGGACGGCGCACGAGATGAACAACAGCAGGCACAGCAAGACCTCGATCAGCGCCAGCCACGCGCCCGGAGGCGGCTCGCTGGTGGCGCGCACCACGCCTTCCGCGAAATAGATCCACACCAGCAGGCTCACCCAGCGGTAGGTGTACATGCGCCGCTTGAGCAGTCCGGCCAGGGGAATGGTCAGCGGCAGCACTTTGAGTGCCAGCGTGCCGCGACCGGTGGGCGCGAGCCACAGCTCCCAGGCCAGGCCCAGCGCGATGAGGCCGAGCAGGCAGGCCACGGCCAGGTTGCGCGTGTTGCGCACCACGGGTGGCAACGTGTTGAAGTCAGATTCAATCGACATGTTTGGCATCATAGTGTTGATGAAACACCCCTCCGCCCGCTGGCGCGGCCGGTGCCTGGCGGCGTGGCAAACGCTGCTGCATTGGCCGTGGCGCGACACTTTCCTGACCTTGCGGCAGCGCTTTCGCGAAGACAAGCTCAGCCTGACCGCCAGCAGCCTCACCTTCACCACGCTGCTGGCGCTGGTGCCGCTGACGACCATGGCCTTCGCGCTGTTCTCGGCCTTTCCCGTGTTCGGTGCCTTCCAGGCTGCCGTGGAAAAGTATTTCTTGCAGGCCTTGGTGCCGGAGACGATCTCGCGCCAAGTGTTGTCGCAGCTCACGCAGTTCGCCATGAAGGCCCGGCGCCTGAGCGGCGTGGGCCTGGTGCTGCTGGGTGTCACGGCCATCACGACCATGCTCACCATAGACCGCGCGCTCAATGCCATTTGGGCCGTGCGCCGCCCGCGCCCAATCGGCCAGCGCGTGCTGGTCTATTGGGCCGCCATCACGCTTGGGCCGCTGGTGCTGGGCGTGAGCCTGTCCGTCACGTCCTACGCGCTGTCCGCCTCTCAAGGCTGGGTGCACGCGCCCCCGTGGGGCGTGAGCCTGCTGCTCAACGCCGTGGAGTTCGGCCTGCTGGTCACGGCCATGGCCGCGCTGTTCCATTACGTGCCCAATACCCTGGTGCGCTGGCGGCATGCCTTTGCCGGGGGGCTGTTCGTCGCGCTCGGCTTTGAGCTGGCCAAGGACCTCATCGGCTGGTACTTCAGCAAGGTGCCGACCTTCTCGGCCGTCTACGGTGCCTTTGCCACCGTGCCCATCCTGCTGGTCTGGGTCTATGCCGGCTGGTCCATCGTCCTGATCGGGGCCGTGATCGCCGCCAGCGCGCAAAGCCTCGCGCAGCGCACGGCACGGCTGCCCAGCGGCGTCGGCCAGCCCTTTGCGCTGGCGCTGGGCCTGCTGCGCGAGTTGGTGGCTGCCCAACGCGAAGGCCATCCCGGGCGCTCGCAGCCGGCGCTGGCGCAGGCGCTGGGCGTGGACCCGCTGCGCCTGGAGCCGGTGCTCGACACGCTGGCGGAACTGGATTGGATAGGCCGCCTGGAGGAGGGCGGCGCGCAGCGCATGGTGCTGTTGTGCGACCCCGGCCGCACGCCGGCCGCGCCGCTCATCGACCGGCTGCTGCTGGAGCCCTGTACCGAGGCGCAGGCTTTCAGGATGCACGCCGGCGTGGAAGCGATGTCGCTGGAAGAGCTGCTGCGCTGAACGCCCGCGCCGCGGCAAGGCGGCTCGCGCTTCCTCTGCTGCGCGCCAGCCGCCAAGCGATTACGGTGTGCGCGATGCGCGGCCACCGCGGCCGCGAAGGAGCGCAGTCCATGAATGCCAGCGAGGAATTCAATGCCTTCATCGCCCGCGAGCTGCAAGGCTTGCAAAGCGCGGGCTTGTTCAAGCAGGAGCGGGTGATTGCCGGCGCGCAGGGGCCGCGCGTGCGCCTGGCCGACGGGCGCGAAGTGCTGAACTTTTGCGCCAACAACTACCTGGGCTTGAGCGCCCATCCGGCCGTCGTCCGCGCCGCGCAGCAGGCCATGGACACGCACGGCTACGGCATGAGCTCGGTGCGCTTCATCTGCGGCACGCAAGACCAGCACAAGACGCTGGAGGCGCGGCTGTCGCGCTTCCTGGGCATGGAAGACACCATCCTCTACGCGGCGGCCTTCGACGCCAACGGCGGGCTGTTCGAGCCGCTGTTCACGCAAGAGGACGCCATCGTCAGCGACGCACTCAACCACGCCTCCGTCATAGACGGCATACGCCTGTGCAAGGCGCGCCGCTACCGCTACGCGCACGACGACATGGCCGACCTGGAGCGCTGCCTGCGCCAGGCGCGCGAGGACGGCGCCCGCTTCGTGCTCGCCTTCACCGACGGCGTGTTCTCCATGGACGGCAGCGTCGCGCAGCTCCACCGCATGCGCGAGCTGTGCGATGCCCATGGCGCACTGCTGGGCGTGGACGACAGCCACGCCACCGGCTTCGTCGGCCCAAGCGGCCGCGGCACGCACGAGTTGCGCGGGCTGCTGGTGGACGGCGTGGCGCGGGTGGACCTGATCACCGGCACCCTGGGCAAGGCGCTGGGCGGCGCGTCGGGCGGTTTCACCAGCGGCCGCCGCGAGATCGTCGAGCTGCTGCGGCAGCGCTCGCGCCCCTACCTGTTCTCCAACTCGCTCGCCCCGGCCATCGTGGGCGCGTCGCTGGCCGTGCTGGAGCTGCTGGAGCAGGGCAGCGGGCTGCGCGAAAAGATCATGGACAACGCGCGCTGGTTCCGCGAGGCCATGGCGCGCTGCGGCTTCGACCTCAAGCCGGGCAGCCACCCCATCGTTCCCATCATGGTCTACGACGCACCCAAGGCACAGGCGCTGGCCGCGCGCATGCTGGAGCTGGGCGTGTACGTGGTCGGCTTCTTCCACCCCGTGGTGCCGCAGGGACAGGCGCGCATACGCGTGCAGCTCAGCGCCGCGCACGAGCGCGCCGACCTGGAGCAGGCCGTCGCGGCCTTCCGGCAGGCCGGACGCGAGCTTGGGCTGGTGGCATGAGCGCAGCCATGAAAGTTCTCGTCATAGGCGCCAACGGGCAGATAGGCAGCGAGCTGGTCGAGGCGCTCGTGCAGGCCCATGGGCGGCAGGCGGTGGTGTCGTCCGACCTCGCGCCCGCCGGCCGCGTCCACGGCGTGGCGCACGAGGTGCTGGACGTCACCGATGCCGCTGCGCTGGCCGAGGTGGCGCGCCGCCATGGCGTCACGCAGGTCTACCTGCTGGCCGCAGCGCTTTCGGCGCGCGGCGAGCAGCACCCGACCTGGGCCTGGGACCTCAACATGAAGAGCCTGCTCAACGTGCTGGAGTTGGCGCGCACGCTGCCGCTGCAGCGCGTGTTCTGGCCCAGCTCCATCGCCGCCTTCGGCGCTTCCACCCCCAAGCACCTCACGCCGCAGCACACGGTGATGGAGCCGGACACCGTCTACGGCATCTCCAAGCTGGCGGGAGAGGGCTGGTGCGCGTGGTACCACCGCCGCCATGGCGTGGACGTGCGTTGCCTGCGCTTTCCTGGCCTCATCAGTTGGAAAACACCGCCCGGCGGCGGTACCACCGACTACGCTGTGGAAATCTTCCATGCCGCTCTGGCCGACAAGCACTACACCTGCTTCCTGCGCGAGGACCAGGCGCTGCCCATGATGTACATGGCCGACGCCCTGCGCGCGACGCTGGAGCTCATGGCCGCACCGGCCTCCAGCATTCGCGAGCGGCGCGCCTACAACCTGGCCGGCATGAGCTTCACGCCGCGCGACATCGCCGACGAGATCGCGCGCCACCTGCCCGGCTTCACGCTGCGCTGCGAGCCGGACTTCCGGCAGTCCATTGCCGAGGGCTGGCCCGCGTCCATTGACGACTCGGCCGCCCGCGCCGACTGGGGCTGGCGCCCGCGCTACGACCTGTCTGCCCTGGTAAGTGAGATGTTGCGCGCGCTGCGACCAGCGTGACGGCACATAAGGGATTGCGCGATGGCCTGTGATATGTTGTCCACAGTCTGTTTTTTCTTTGCTATTTGGGGATATTCATGAAGGTCAGCGACATCCTTCGCGTCAAGGGCAATGCCCTCTTCACCGTCTCGCCTGACGCCACCCTGGCGCAGGCGCTGCAAACCATGGCCGAGCACGACATCGGCTCGCTGGTGGTGATGAGCTATGGCGATGTCGTGGGCATGCTGACCTTCCGCGAGGCCATCCAGGCCGTGGTGCGCACCAAGGGTAAGCTCGAAGACGCCACCGTGCGCAGCGTGATGGACGACTGCCCGCTGACCTGCACGCCCGCCACGCCCATAGACGAAGTGCGCCGCATGATGCTGCAGCGCCACGCCCGCTACATGCCCATCCTGGACCACCGCACCCTCATGGGCGTGATCTCCTTCTACGACGTGGCCAAGGCCGTGGTGGACAGCCAGGACTTCGAAAACCGCATGCTCAAGGCCTACATCCGCGACTGGCCGGCCGAGGAAGAGGGCGTGGCCGAAGCCGCACCGCAGCAGCCTGCAGCCTGATTCCATCGGCCCGGCTGTCACAATGCAGGGCCCGCGCGAGCGGGCCCTTTTTCTTTGGCTCTCTTTTCGCAGCAGCGCACCAGCATGTCCGGCAGCACCCTTGGCGAACTCTTCCGCGTCACGAACTTCGGCGAAAGCCATGGCCCGGCCATCGGCTGCGTGATCGATGGCTGCCCGCCCGGCCTGGCACTCAGCGAGGCCGACATCCAGGCCGAGCTCGACCGCCGCCGCCCCGGCACCTCGCGCCACGTCACCCAGCGCAACGAGCCGGACGCCGTCGAAATCCTCTCCGGCCTGTACGAGGGCCAGACCACCGGTGCGCCCATCTGCCTGCTCATACGCAACACCGACCAGCGCAGCAAGGACTACGGCAACCTGCTCGACACCTTCCGCCCCGGCCACGCCGACTACAGCTACTGGCGCAAGTACGGCGTGCGCGACCCGCGCGGCGGCGGCCGCTCCTCGGCGCGGCTGACCGCACCCACGGTTGCCGCCGGCGCCGTGGCCAAGAAGTGGCTGCAGCAGAAGTACGGCATGCGCTTCATCGGCTGGATGTCGGCGCTGGGTGCCACCGACATCCCGTTCGAGGGCTTCGAGCACATCCCCAACAACCCCTTCTTCGCGCCCAACGCCAGCATCGTCGCGCAGCTCGAAGAGCAGATGGACCAGCTTCGCCGCGACGGCGACTCCATAGGCGCGCGCATCAGCGTCATCGCGCAGGGCGTGCCCGCGGGCCTGGGCGAGCCGCTGTACGACCGGCTCGATGCCGACATCGCCCACGCCATGATGGGCCTCAACGCCGTCAAGGGTGTGGAGATCGGCGACGGTTTTGCCAGCGTCGCGCAGCGCGGTTCCGAGCATGGCGACGAACTCACCCCCGAGGGCTTCCTCAGCAACCACGCCGGCGGCGTGTTGGGCGGCGTGAGCACGGGGCAGGACCTCGTGGTCTCCATCGCCATCAAGCCCACCAGCTCCATACGCACGCCGCGCGCGTCCATAGACCGCGCCGGCAACCCCTCCACGGTGCAGACCTTCGGCCGCCACGACCCCTGCGTCGGCATACGCGCCACGCCCATTGCCGAGGCGCTGCTGGCGCTGGTGGTCATGGACCACGTGCTGCGCCACCGCGCGCAGTGCGGCGACGTGGTGCTGCCCATTGCGCCCATCCCGGCCGCCGCACCGCGCTGAGGCCGCGGCCGCCGCCTCCGACCAGCCCCCCAAGAAAAAAACCGGCCGCAGGGCCGGTTTTTCATTGGGAGGACGAATCCGCCGCCGCGTCAGTGCGGCTTGGGCTGGCCGCCGTTGAGCAGCGAGCGGCTGGCGTCGGCGAAGCGGCCGGACCAGTTGAACCAGTCACCCCAGGGGCTGCCTGACATCTGGCTGGTCATCTGGTTGGCCATTTGGCTGGCCATTTGGCTGGCCATTTGCGCCGCCTGCCGCGCGGCCTCCTGCGCAGGCCACACCAGCGGGCTGGCGGCCATTGGGCTGAGCACGTGCTCCACCTCGGCCTGGAACATGTCGGAGTCGCCGCCGAAGTAGGTCTGCAGCCGGCACCAGTTCAGCGCCGATTCCCAGCACGCGCTTTGCAGCCGCACCAGGCCGTTGCCGGTGGCCTGCCAGACCTGCAGCAGTTGATGGGTGCCCAGCTCGGTGAGGCGGTGGCAAAAGCGCATCACGGCGTCGAAGTCCGCATGCGCCAGGGCGGCCTGCACCGTGGCCAGCTCGCTGAGGTTGCGGGCGTTGTGCAACTGGCCTTCCAGTTGCTCCAGGCGCTGTTGGATCTGCCGGCTGAGCTCGGCCTGCGCCTGGCCCAACTGCTGCGCGCCGCTGAGCACCGCATGGAGCGTCGAAAAGTGCCAGCGCAACTGTTCGCGCATGGTGCTCTCGCCCCAGCCGTTGATCACCTCGTCCAGCGTGGTGGCCGCGCCGGTGCCGGCGGCATGGGGCTCGTTGGCCGAAGCCGGGCGGTCGAGCACCGGCACACCCAACGCGGCATGCGGGGCGCGGGCCTGGCGGATGGTGGCGTCGGCGGCCTGGGCCACGGCCGAGCGTGGACTGCGTTGAGACGGGGAGCGTTGCGGGGAAGTCGACACGTGGTTCACTCCTTCGGCCGCGCCTGGCGCGGACCGGGTTGGGCCTGGCTTGGACCCTTGGGCAACAGGGAGCCCGCAACATAAAGGGCCCGGCCGTTGCCAACAACCCAGGTTTTCCAGTCGTGACGGCGGACGTAACCGCATTCCTGCGCAGGCCGCCCGTGCCCGTTACACCGCGCTTTCAGGTGCTGCCGCGGACCACCAGCGTGCAGCCCACGTCCACCGCGGCGCGCGGCACCTCCTGGCCCTGCATGAGGCGCAGCAGCATGGCCGCGGCCTGCTGGCCGATCTCCACGCGCGGCGTGTGCACGGTGGTCAGCGGCGGCAGCATCTGGTCGCTGCCGGCCAGGTCATTGAAACCGGCCACGGCCACGCGTTGCGGCACGGACACACCCAGGCGCAGCGCGGCCAGCAGCGCGCCTTGGGCCAGGTCGTCGTTGCAGCAGAAGAGGGCATCGGCGTCGCCGTGCTCGCCCAGTGCCCGCTCGAAAAGCGCCGCCCCCAGCGCCATGGAGGAGCGGCGCGGATCCAGCAACTCCAGCGATTCGTCGTACAGCCCCGCGCCGCGCAGCGCGTCGCGGTAGCCCTGCAGCCGCTGCAGCGTGCGCGGGTCCAGTTGCGCGGCCAGGAACATCACGCGCCGCCGCCCGCGCTCCACCAGGTGGCGCGTCATGGCGTAGCCGGCCGCCGCCTGCGAGAAGCCCACGCTGAACACGCCCGGCGCCTCGGCCGTTTCCATCATGTGCACGCAGGGCACGCCGCTGGCCTCGATCAGCTTGCGGCTGCCCTCCGTGCGGTCGAAGCCCGTGAGCAGCAGACCGGCCGGGCGGTGCGCCATGTAGCCGCGCAGCAACTGTTCCTCCTCGGCGGGGTCGTAGTGCGTCATGCCGATGAGCGTCTGGTAGCCCGCGGGCAGCAGCGTGGCGTGCACGGCTTCCAGCAGGTCCACGAAGAGGGCATTGCTCAGCATGGGCACCAGCACCACCACCTGCGAGCTGCGCGCGGAGGCCAGCGCCCGTGCCGCGGGGTCGGGCACGTACCCCAAGCGCTCGGCCGCCTCGCGCACCCGCTCCACCAGCGCCGGGTCCACGCTGCGCTGGCCACGCAGCGCACGCGAGGCGGTGATGGGGCTCACGCCCGCGGCGGCGGACACCTCGTCCAGCGTGATGCGGCCCGTGGCGCGGCGTCTGAGCTTGTTCATGTCGGTGTTTACCCCTGGGCTTTGTTATAGTCGCGCATCTTTTGGGATAGCGCTATCCGAAGTTGCGAGCACGATTCATGCACCGTGTCCAAATTATCGGCGCCGAGGTGGACAGGTTTCTGTCCGGGGAGCGGGTTGTGAAACCTGATTTCTTGATTCCTTGGGGACAGCGCTGTCCCAGCTCGTTGAAGTGTTCAGCCTCCAGGCAGTCAGTAAAAAGTGCAGGCATCCGGGGCGTCAGCACCCCGGCCGGTCACATGTTTGCGGGGGTGGACGCAAGTTTCTAGGTGGAAACCCTTGCTTTCTTAAAAACTTGCATGGGGCTGTCATCCGGTCCTCAGATTGCTGCGTTGTTGCTGCACCGTCCTCGTGGACGCATTGACGTAGCAACCATGACGAAGCACGCCGCCCAACACCGTCCCGCTGATCGCAAGCCTGCTGATCCGCTGTTCGAAGGCACCGACAGCGCCGACAAGGGCCGCAAGTTCGAGCCTTTCTACATTGCACCGCTGGGACATGACCGGCGCGTCGGCGGCCGCGCCCGCCGCTTTGACCAGAAGCGTTAACCCCTTGTCACCGTTGGCCGCACGCAAGCGGCCGACGGCCTGAGCCAGCTCAAGGCGCTCCTCATAGCGCCGCGCGAAGCTGGTCTCCAGCCGGTGCATCTGCAGGCCGCCATCGCGGCCCGCACCGGGGTAGGAGACAAAGCATGCACACCGCGCACACCCCCGAAGGTTTCCATCCGCTGGACCCCGGCCGCGTCAACACCATGGACCCGGTCGAGCTGCGCTACTGGAGCCGGGAATTGAGCTGCAGCGAAGACGAGCTGCGCGAGCTCGTTGCCCGCGTCGGTGACCACGTCGCCGAGGTGCGCGCCGCGCTGGAGCAGCGCCTGCCGCGGCATTGAGTGCGCGGCGGCGCCGGCCACGTGCATGACACCTGTTGAACGATCAGGGGCCTGTGCCGCCGGCTTTCCGCGCGGGCTTCAGCTTGGGCCGCGCGTCCTGCTGGCCGGCAGGCTTGAATTCGAAATGGATTGCCGAACGCTGGTGTTTTATAGCTTCAGCATTCCACGATATTGACCGCCAAACCCCCGCGCGCCGTTTCCTTGTATTTGGTCAGCATGTCCGCGCCGGTTTCGCGCATGGTCTTGATGACCTTGTCCAAGCTGACGTGGTGTGTGCCGTCGCCGCGCAGCGCCATGCGTGCGGCATTGATGGCCTTCACCGAGGCGATGGCGTTGCGCTCAATGCACGGGATTTGCACCAGCCCGCCCACCGGGTCGCAGGTCAGGCCCAAGTGGTGCTCCATGGCGATCTCCGCCGCGTTCTCCACCTGCGCCGGGCTGCCGCCCGTCACTGCGCACAAGCCCGCGGCGGCCATGGAACAGGCCACGCCGACTTCTCCCTGGCAGCCGACTTCGGCGCCGGAGATGCTGGCGTTTTCCTTGTAGAGCATGCCGATTGCGCCGGCCGTGAGCAGGAGGTCCACCACGCCCGCGTCCGTCGCGCCCGGGACGAAGCGCCGGTAGTAATGCAGCACCGCCGGCACGATGCCGGCCGCGCCGTTGGTCGGCGCCGTCACCACGCGCCCGCCCGCGGCGTTCTCCTCGTTCACCGCCAGGGCGAAGAGGTTCACCCAGTCGATCACGGCCAGCGGGTCGCCGCTGCCGCCCGCGGCGTCCTGCGCGGCGAGCTGCCGGTAAAGCTCCGGCGCGCGGCGGCGCACCTTGAAGCCGCCGGGCAACACGCCCTCGGTGCGGCAGCCGCGCTCCACGCAGGCCTGCATCACGCGCCAGATGTGCAGCAGCCCGGCGTCAATGTCCGCGTCGCTGCGCCAATGGCGCTCGTTGCGCCGCATCAGCTCGGCGATGCCCACGCCCTCGCGCGCGCACAGCGCCAGCAGCTCCGCGCCGCTGTGGAAGGGGTAAGGAAGCACCGTGGTGTCCGGCGCGATGCTGCGGTGGCGGCTGCCGTCGGCCGCCACTTCCTCGCTGACGACGAAGCCGCCGCCCACCGAGTAGTAAGTGCGCTCCATGAGCGTCGCGCCCGCCGCGTCCAGCGCCCGCAGCGTCATGCCGTTGGCGTGGAAGGGAAGTGTTTCGGTGCGGTGGAAACGCAGGTCCGCGGCAGTGAAGGCCACGGGATGGCTGCCGCCCAGCGGCAAGCGTTCCTCGTGCTTGAAGCGCTGCAGCAGCGCCGGCACGGCGTCCACGTCCACCGTCTCCGGGTCGTGGCCGGCCAGGCCCAGCAGCACGGCCTTGTCGCTGCCGTGGCCCTTGCCGGTGGCGCCGAGCGACCCGTAGAGGTCGCACTGGATTTGCGCCGTGCGCTCCAGTTGGCCCTCCTTGCGCAGCCGCTCCGTGAAGAGCCGCGCCGCGCGCATGGGCCCCACCGTGTGCGAGCTGCTTGGGCCTATGCCGACGCGAAAGAGGTCGAACACCGATACCGCCATGGCTTGACTCCTTCACGCGTCGGGGGGCGCGCGTGCGCCGCGCGCCCCGGTTCACCGCCCGTTCAGTCCTCGTAGGACGCCGTGGGCGGGCAGGTGCAGAACAGGTTGCGGTCGCCGTGCACGTTGTCCACGCGGCCCACCGGCGCCCAGTACTTGCGCCCGCGCAGGTCGGCCACCGGGTAGGCGGCCTGCTCGCGGGTGTAGCCGTGCGCCCACTCGGCCTTGAGCAGCGACTGCGCCGTGTGCGGGGCGTTCTTCAGCGGGTTGTCCTCGCGCGGCAGGGCGCCGGACTCGACCTGCGCGATCTCCTGGCGGATGGCGATCATCGCGTCGCAGAAGCGGTCCAGCTCCACCAGCGGCTCGCTCTCGGTGGGCTCCACCATCAGCGTGCCGGCCACGGGGAAGGACAGCGTGGGCGCGTGGAAGCCGTAGTCGATCAGGCGCTTGGCCACGTCCTCGGCGGTGACGCCGGAGCTGTCCTTGAGCGGGCGCAGGTCCAGGATGCACTCGTGGGCGACGCCGCCGCCCTGAATGCCGTCCACGCCGCCGCTGAAGTGGATGTCGTAGTGCTGCGACAGGCGAGCGGCCACGTAGTTGGCCGAGAGGATGGCCGTCTCGGTGGCGGCCGTCAGGCCCTCAGCGCCCATCATGCGGATGTACATCCAGCTGATGGGCAGCACCGCCGCGTTGCCCAGCGGCGCCGCGGAGACGGGGCCCACGCCGTTGCCGGCTTCCGCGCCGCCCGGCTTGCCGGGCAGGAAGGGTACGAGGTCTTCCACCACGCACACCGGGCCCACGCCCGGGCCGCCGCCGCCGTGCGGGATGCAGAAGGTCTTGTGCAGGTTCAGGTGGCTCACGTCGCCGCCGAACTCGCCCGGCGCCGCCAGGCCCACCAGCGCGTTCATGTTGGCGCCGTCCACGTACACCCGGCCGCCGTGCTCGTGCACCAGGGCGCACAGCGACTTGACCTGCGGATCGAAGACGCCGTAGGTGGAGGGGTAGGTGATCATGATGGCCGCGAGCTTCTGCGAGTTCGCTTCGCACTTGGCGCGCAGGTCGGCCAGGTCCACGTTGCCCATGGCGTCGCACTTCACGACCACCACCTTCATGTTGACCATGCCGGCGCTGGCCGGGTTGGTGCCGTGGGCGGATTCGGGGATCAGGCAGACGTCGCGGTGGCTCTGGCCGCGCGAGGCGTGCCAGGCCTGGATGGCCAGCAGCCCGGCGTACTCGCCTTGCGAGCCGGCGTTGGGCTGCAGGCTGATGCCGGCGTAGCCCGTGGCCTGGCACAGCCACTCGCGCAGTTGCTCGTCCAGCAGCTTGTAGCCTTCGAGCTGGTCGGCCGGCGCGAAGGGGTGCACGTGGGCGAAGGCCGGCCAGGTGATGGGAATCATCTCGCTGGTGGCGTTGAGCTTCATGGTGCAGGAGCCCAGCGGGATCATGCTGCGGTCCAGCGCTAGGTCCTTGTCCGACAGGCCGCGCAGGTAGCGCAGCATTTCGGTCTCGCTGTGGTGGGTGTTGAACACCGGGTGCGTCAGGAAGGCGCTCTCGCGCGCCAGCGCCGCGGGCAGCAGCGGGGCGCTGCGCTCCAAGTCGGCAAAGGTGGGCACGGGTTGTTCGCCCGCGAACACCTTCCACAGCGCCTGCAGCTCGGCGCGGGTGGTGGTCTCGTCCAGCGTGATGCCCAGCGAGTCAGCGCTGGCGCGGCGCAGGTTCATGCCCGCGGCCTCGGCGGCGGCCAGCAGCCCGGCGGTGCGCTCGCCCGTGAGCACGTGCAGGGTGTCGAAAGCCTCTTCGTTGCCGAGCGCGAAGCCCAGTTGCTTGAGGCCCGCGGCCAGGATGCCGGCGTAGGCCGCCACGCGGCGCGCGATGCGCTTCAAGCCCTCGGGGCCGTGGTAGACGGTGTACATGCTCGCCACCACGGCGGGCAGCACCTGCGCGGTGCAGATGTTGGAGGTGGCCTTCTCGCGGCGGATGTGCTGCTCGCGCGTCTGCAGCGCCAGGCGCAGCGCGGGCGCACCCTGGGCGTCCACGCTCACGCCCACCAGGCGGCCGGGCATGGAGCGCTTGGCCGCGTCGCGCGTGGCCATGTAGGCGGCGTGCGGGCCGCCGCAGCCCATGGGCATGCCAAAGCGCTGCGTGCTGCCCACGGCGATGTCGGCGCCCAGCTCGCCCGGCGCCTTCAGCAGCGTCAGCGCCAGCAGGTCGGCGGCGACGATGACCTGGCCGCCGCGGGCGTGCACGGCGTCGGCCAGCGGCTTCAGGTCACGCACGCGGCCGGTGACGCCGGGGTATTGGAAGAGGGCGGCGAAGCAGTCGTGCTCGCCGGCGGATTCGGCCGGGCCGGTGACGATCTCGATGCCCAGCGGCTGGGCGCGGGTCTGCATGACCTGCAGCGTCTGCGGCAGCACGTCGTCGGCGACGAAGCAGCGCGTGCTCTTGCTCTTGCCCACGCGCATGGCCAGCGTCATGGCCTCGGCGGCGGCGGTGGCCTCGTCCAGCATGGACGAGTTGGCGATGTCCAGGGCCGTGAGGTCCGTGATCATCGTCTGGAAGTTCAGCAGCGCCTCCATGCGGCCCTGCGAGATTTCGGCCTGGTAGGGCGTGTAGGCCGTGTACCAGGACGGGTTCTCCAGCACGTTGCGCAGGATGACCGTGGGCGTGAGCGTGCCGTGGTAGCCCTGGCCGATGAAGCTCTTGAGGACGCGGTTGCGCGAGGCGATGTCGCGCAGCTCCAGCAGCGCCTGCGCCTCGGTGGCCGGCGCGGGCAGCGCCATGGGCTTGCCGCGGGCGATGTTGCGCGGCATCACGGCCTCGACCAGCGCGCGGCGCGAAGCGGCGCCGATCACCGACAGCATCCGCTCCTGTTCATGCGGCTCCGGGCCGATGTGGCGGAAAACGAATTCGGACGTGTTTTCGAGCTCGGCCAGCGAAGGGAAGGTAGCAGGCATGGTCGCGGAGGGCACAAGAGGGGTAGGGATGCGGACGCGGGAGGAAAGGCGGGCGCCGCGGGAACTGCGTTTTCAGCGCGGCAAGAGGCTTGCCGCGCGGCGGCCGGGGCGTGCCTGGTGAGGCGCCAGCGCCGGCCTGGGGGATCACTCGGCCTTGAGCAGCGCGTCGTAGGCCGGCGGGTCCATCAGGTCGTCGAACTCGGCCATGTTGGTAATGCGCACCTTGAAGAACCAGCCGTTGCCCAGCGGGTCAGAGTTGGCCAGGTCGGGCTGGTTGCGCAGCTCCTCGTTGACCTCGACGATCTCGCCGCTCACGGGCATGTAGATGTCGGCGGCGGCCTTGACGGACTCCACCACGCCCGCGACGTCGCCCTTGGCGAAGGTCTTGCCGACTTCAGGCAGATCGACGAACACCACGTCGCCCAGCGCGTCCTGCGCGTGGTGCGTGATGCCCACCACGGCGGCATCGTGGTCCTCGATGTTGATCCACTCGTGGTCGGGCGTGTACTTGGTGGTCATGGGCGACTCTCCTGGACGGGGCGGCGCACTGTTGGGCGCCGGGTTGAAAAACGAAACGGTGAAAGGCGGTACGCGCCGGCTGGCCTGGAACGTCTCGGTGGCCGGCGCGTGGGGAGGACGGGCGTGTCAGCCGCGGTGGTAGCGGTGCGGCGTGAAGGGCATGGCCACCACGCGCATGGGCTGCGGCTTCAGGCGCACTTCGGCCGAGATCTCGGCGTCCGGCACGGCGCAGGCCTTGTCCACATAGGCCATGGCGATGGGCTTGCCGAGCTGCGGCGACAGCGTGCCGCTGGTGACCTTGCCCACGCGCTCGCCCTGGGCGTTGAGCACGGGTGCGCCCTCGCGCACCGGGGCGCGCTCCAGGCCCAGCAGGCCCACGCGCTTGCGCGGCGCGCCGTTGGCGAGCTGCGCCTCGATGGCCGCGCTGCCGGGGTAGCCGCCGGCCCGCGCGCCGCCCGCGCGGCGCACCTTCTGGATGGCCCAGGTGAGGGCGGCTTCGACGGGGGTGGTCTCCTCGTCGATGTCGTGGCCGTACAGGCACAGGCCCGCTTCCAGGCGCAGCGTGTCGCGCGCGCCCAGGCCGGCGGGCTTGACTTCCGGCATGGCCAGCAGCGCCTTGGCCAGCGCCTCGGCGGCTTCGGCCGGCACGGAGATCTCGAAACCGTCCTCACCGGTGTAACCGCTGCGGCTAATAAAACATTCGGCGCCCGCCAGCGTGAACGTGCCCGTACCCATGAAGGTCAGCGCCGCCACGCCCGCGTCCAGCTTGGCCAGGGCCTGCACGGCCAGCGGGCCTTGCAGCGCCAGCAGCGCGCGCTCGGGCATGGAGATGACCTGGCAGCGGTGGCCGATCTGCGTGCGCATGAGCTGCAGGTCGTGGTCCTTGCGGCTGGCGTTGATGACCATGAACAGGTCACTGGGGCGGCGCGCGACCATCAGGTCGTCCAGGATGCCGCCGGCCGTGTTGGTGAAGAAGCCGTAGCGCTGGCGGCCCACGGGCAGGTCCAGCACGTCCACGGGCACCAGCGATTCCAGCGCCAGCGCCGCGTCGTCGCCCACCAGCCGCACCTGGCCCATGTGCGAGACGTCGAAGAGCGCCGCCGCCTCGCGGCAATGCCGGTGCTCGGCCAGGATGCCCGCCGGGTAGCTCACCGGCATCTCGTAGCCGGCGAAGGGCACCATGCGCGCGCCCAGCTCCAGGTGCAGCGCGTGCAGCGGCGTGCGCTGCAGGGCGGGGGTGGACGAGGCGTCGGCGGGCGTGGCGGCGGTCGGAGCGGTCATGGCAGGTCTCCCAAGGGCGGGCTTCCACCGGTGAGGGTGGTGCTGGTTGCCCCCGCTGTCCGCTTTACCTGAGAGATTGGCGAGGGCCCCTTGTTTCGAGGATGCCACTGCGCTTGCCCCTTCGGTGGACTGCAAGCCCCGTAGCGGGCGCAGTCTCTCTCCAGTGAGGTGTCGCTCCGGTGACGGAGCGCTTGCCAGTCCTTTTGCCTGAGCGTTCGGGGCCAAATTGAACCCCTGCGCCTTCGGCGGCCCCACGTTCAAGGGGCTCTCTCCTGGCGGGCCGAAGTGTATCAGCGTGCCCCCGCGCCGCGGCCGGGGCTGTCGCAAAAAGACAAAGGGTCTGGCGTCTTGCGACAACCGCCCCCGGTGGCCGGAGCGCGGCGGCTGCCGCGCTCACGTGCTCGTCACATGCCCACGTAGTTGGGCCCGCCGCCCCCTTCGGGCGTGACCCAGA
>NZ_BCTC01000009.1 GCF_001571085.1 Azohydromonas lata NBRC 102462 | reverse complement strand
TAGCTCCCATGTGCAACATAACAGAGTTGCTTTCACTAATTCTCTTTGCGGCCTTCACTGCCGCAGCATCGCGAGCGGGCTTTCGTCAGCAGCGTTTCGCACAAGCACTTCGCTCTAGTGAGGCAGCCGTGTGGGCCGATATTTCCAAATGGCATCGCTGGCATGAAAACTCCGAACTCCATGAGTCCGCAGTGACTTTCTATATTTTGCAGGGTCTTTTTGTATCACTTCCTCAGCAAACTCTTGTCCAACAAGGTGCGCAGTGTCGTCGGTGGCACTTCGCATCCATTGTGGCTCTGGCACTGCTTGGTACTCACGCCTCAATCACTGAGGTCTTTGTACCGCTTTCATGTTTTTAGCAGGTATGGTCGGCATGAATGCCTTTTCGATGAAAATTAACCCGTCATTGCAGGGAACGGCGCCATGAAAATCGGGGCAAGGCTGGGTGGCCTCTTTGGCTTGCCTGGACCAAGCAGCAAAATGCTTTCAGGCTTAATCCCAACCCTGCTTTCCAGCGGGCCGGAAAAAGCTGCGCTTCTTCCGGCCGCTGCACTTGCACGTTAAACATGGTCGCGTTTGGGTGGAACTACATCGTTGCATTGCCATGTGCGGCGGGTTTACTAGTGGTGTTGATATTTGCAATGCGAGTCCATGCGCTGGCTCACGGTCTGTTGCCGAAACTCTCGGCTGTTGTTTGTTTGGTGTCTGGTCTAACAACAGTCGCTCTAATTGATTTGCCTTGGGTGAGCGAAGATTTACATCGCTCAGTTAGCTATTCGCTCGGAGTTATGGGGGCAGTTGCGTTGCCGTTTCTGACTGTCACTTTGGTTTTAGTCTCGGCACCGAATTTTGCAATCCAACCAGCATTTCGGAAACTTTTGGCGTGTGTATTGGCCGCAGCTTACGTTGCCGTGCTACCACCACTGGTTATGGCCGGCGCAATCTTTGGCTGCGCATGGTCCGGTGCTCCTTCATGCTTGTAGGTATTCATCTGACTCTGCGTTCCAGCGGATCGCTTTGCAGCGCACCGTAACCAACGCACACCCCCGGAGGACTCTCATGCCCACGCAACGCCCCCTGGACGATCTGCTCACCAACGCCCCGCGCCACCTCTTCTTCACCGGCAAGGGCGGCGTAGGCAAAACCTCGCTGGCCTGCGCGTGTGCGCTGCGCCTGGTGGACGCGGGCCGGCGCGTGCTGCTGGTGAGCACCGACCCGGCCTCCAACCTGGACGAGATGCTCGCCACGCCGCTGGGACGCCAGCCGCGGGACGTGGCCGGGGCGCCGGGGCTGCAGGCCATGAACATCGCCCCGGAAGCCGCGGCCGAGGCTTACCGGCAACGCGTGCTCGCGCAGATGGCCCCCGGCAGCACCGAGGCCGAGCGCGGCCAGGTGCGCGAGCAGCTCTCCGGCGCCTGCACCACCGAGATCGCGGCCTTCGACGAGTTCGTCGGCCTGCTCGCGGGCGATGCGCACGGCTTCGACCACGTCGTCTTCGACACCGCACCCACCGGCCACACGCTGCGGCTGCTGAGCCTGCCCAAGGCCTGGACCGGCTTCCTGGAAGGCAACGACCGCGGCGCGTCCTGCCTCGGCCCGCACTCGGGGCTGAAGATGCAGGAGGCGCGCTTTCGCGAAGCCATGCAGGCGCTGGGCGACGCCGCGCGCACGCGCGTGGTGCTGGTGACGCGGCCGGACGCGCCCGCGCTGCGCGAAGCCGCGCGCACCCGCGAGGAGCTGCTGGCGCTGGGCCTGGCGAACCAGTGGCTCGTCGTCAACGGCGTGTTCACCGAGGCGGCGCCGGGCGACGCGGTGGCCGCCGCGCTGCAGGCACAGCAGCACGCCGCCCTGCAAGCCATGCCCCCGGCGCTGGCGCCGCTGCCCATCAGCCACGTGCCGCTGCGCGGCTTCGACATGGTGGGATTGCCGGCGCTGCGCGCGCTGCTCAGCGACGGCGCGCCGCCCGCGCCGCCGGCCGCGCCCGCCTCGGACGGCGTGCCGGGCGTGCAGCCGCTGCACGCGCTGGCCGACGAGCTGGCGCGCCAGCCGCATGCGCTGGTGATGGTCATGGGCAAGGGCGGCGTGGGCAAGACGACCATCGCCGCCGCGCTGGCCGTGGCCCTGGCGCGCCGGGGCAAGTCGGTGCACCTCTCCACCACCGACCCTGCCGCCCACCTGGCCGCGACGCTGGAAGGCGCCAGCGTGCCGGGCCTGCGCGTGGACCGCATCGACCCGCACGCGGAGACGCAGCGCTACATCGACAAGGTGATGGCCACCAAGGGCCGCGACCTGGACGAGGCCGCGCGCGCCCTGATGCTGGAAGACCTGCGCTCGCCCTGCACCGAGGAGGTGGCGGTGTTCCACGCCTTCTCGCGCATCGTGTCGGAGGCGCGCGGCGCCTTCGTCATCCTGGACACCGCGCCCACGGGCCACACCCTGCTGCTCATGGACGCCACCGGCGCCTACCACCGGCAGATGCTGCGCGACTTCGAAGGCAGCACCGGCGCCCGCGTGGTGACGCCGCTGATGCGGCTGCAGGACGCGGACTACACCCGCATCGTGCTGGTGACGCTGCCCGAGACCACGCCGGTATCGGAAGCCGCCGCGCTGCAGGAGGATTTACAGCGCGCCCGCATCACGCCCTTTGCCTGGGTGGTCAACCGCAGCCTGGCCCCCGCGGGGACGACCTCGCCCGTGCTGGCCGGGCGCATCGCCGGGGAGCGGGTGCAACTGCGGCGCGTGGCCGACGGGCTGGCGCGGCGGACTTACGTGGTGCCGTGGTGCGCGCAGCCGCCCATTGGGGTGCGGGCGCTGGAGGGGCTGGATGCAGAGGACGCGCCGGCCGCCCGGTAGCCCATCAAGACCGGGTGAGCGGCGGCCTCACCCCCCCGACGCCGCCGCCAGCCCATTCTCGAAATGCGCCCGCATGAGCGCCTGCGCCTTGTCCGCATCCCGCGCCAGCAGCGCCTGCACCAGCGCGCGGTGCTCGCCCAGCGACTCGGCCACGCGCCCCTGGCGGAACAGCGAGTGGTGGCGGTTGAGCTTCATCACCTTGCGCAGGTCATTCACGATCTGGTTGCGCCAGCGGTTGCCCGCGATGTGCAGCAGCCGCGCATGGAACTCCTCGTTGGTGCGGAAGAAGGCATCGCGCTGCGCCTCCTGCGCCTCCAGCTGCTCGTGCAGCTTGGCCAGCTCGGCCAGCTCCGGGTCGGTCGCCTTGCGCGCCACCTCGCCCGCGGCGTCGCTCTCCAGCACGGCCAGCAGGTGATAGACCTGCGACACGTCCTGCGTGGACATCTCCGTCACGTAGGCGCCGCGGCGCAGCTTCATCGTCACCAGCCCTTCCACGGCCAGCACCTTCAGCGCCTCGCGCAGCGGCGTGCGGCTGATGCCCAGCGCCGACGTGAGCTTCTGCTCGTCGATCCAGCTCCCGGGCTCCAGCTCCCGGTTGAAGATCTGCTCGCGCAGCCGCTCGGCCACCTCCTGGTACAGCGGGCGTGCCCCAAGCGGCGCGCCCACGGCTTTGGCCGGGGCAGCCATCGATACAGCAGAGTTGGTGGCAGTGGCAGACATGTCGAACGCTTAAGTTGTATTTTGAATTATGCATCTTGTATGATGGATGGCAAGTCAGAACCTGCCCTTTGAGGAAGCACCCCCATGTCGTCCGCCCCCGAGTTCAATTCCGCCTCGCTGCAGCAATGGGCCCAGGCCGCCGCCAAGTCGGCGCCGGGTGGCGACGTGTCGTCGCTGACGTGGAACACGCCCGACGGCATCGCCGTCAAGCCGCTGTACACGTCGGCCGACCTGGAAGGGCTGAAGTTCACCGACACGCTGCCGGGCTTCGAGCCCTTCATCCGCGGCCCGCAGGCCACGATGTACGCGGTGCGGCCCTGGACCATCCGGCAGTACGCGGGCTTCTCGACGGCGGAAGAGTCCAACGCCTTCTATCGCAAGGCGCTGGCCGCGGGCGGCCAGGGCGTGTCGGTGGCGTTCGACCTGGCCACGCACCGTGGTTACGACAGCGACCATCCGCGCGTGACCGGCGACGTGGGCAAGGCCGGCGTGGCCATCGACTCGGTCGAGGACATGAAGATCCTGTTCGACGGCATCCCGCTGGACAAGGTCAGCGTCTCCATGACCATGAACGGCGCCGTGCTGCCCGTGCTCGCCGGCTACGTGGTGGCGGCCGAGGAACAGGGCGTGCCGCAGGACAAGCTCTCCGGGACCATACAGAACGACATCCTCAAGGAGTTCATGGTCCGCAACACCTACATCTATCCGCCTGAGCCCAGCATGCGGATCATCGGCGACATCATCGAGTACACGGCCAAGAACATGCCGAAGTTCAACTCGATCTCGATCTCCGGCTACCACATGCAGGAAGCCGGCGCCAACCAGGCGCTGGAGCTGGCCTTCACGCTGGCCGACGGCAAGGAGTATGTGAAGACCGCCATGGCCAAGGGCCTGGACGTGGACGAGTTCGCCGGGCGCCTCTCCTTCTTCTGGGCGATCGGCATGAATTTCTACCTGGAGATCGCCAAGATGCGCGCCGCGCGCCTCTTGTGGTGCCGGATCATGAAGGGCTTCAACGCCAAGAAGCCCAAGAGCCTGATGCTGCGCACCCACTGCCAGACCTCCGGCTGGAGCCTCACCGAGCAGGACCCGTACAACAACGTCGTCCGCACCACGATCGAGGCCATGGCCGCGGTGTTCGGCGGCACGCAGAGCCTGCACACCAACTCGCTGGACGAGGCCATCGCGCTGCCCACCGAGTTCTCCTCGCGCATCGCCCGCAACACGCAGCTCATCATCCAGGAAGAGACCCACATCACCAGCGTGGTGGACCCGTGGGCCGGCTCCTACATGATGGAGAAGCTCACGCAGGAAATGGCGGACAAGGCCTGGGCCATCATCGAGGAGGTCGAGGCCATGGGCGGCATGACCAAGGCCGTGGACAGCGGCTGGGCCAAGCTCAAGATCGAGGCCAGCGCCGCGGAGAAGCAGGCGCGCATCGACTCCGGCCGCGACGTGATCGTCGGCGTCAACAAGTACAAGCTGGCCAAGGAAGACCCGGTCGAAATTCTGGAGGTGGACAACGTCAAGGTGCGCGAGGCCCAGATCGCGCGGCTGCAAAGCATCAAGGCCACGCGAGAGGGCCAGAAGGTGCAGGCGGCTCTTGATGCCCTCACTGAAGCCGCGCGCAACAACAGCGGCAACCTCCTGGGCCTGGCCATCGAGGCCATCCGGCTGCGCGCCACCGTGGGCGAGGTCAGCGACGCGCTGGAAGTGGTGTTCGGCCGCCACCGCGCCGACATCCAGAAGGTCACCGGCGTGTACGCCGCGGCCTACGACAGCGCCGAGGGCTGGGACAAGCTGCGCGGCGAGATCGACGCCTTTGCGCAGGAAGCCGGCCGGCGCCCGCGCGTGATGATCGCCAAGCTGGGCCAGGACGGCCACGACCGCGGCGCCAAGGTGGTGGCCACCGCCTTCGCCGACCTGGGCTTCGACGTGGACATGGGGCCCCTCTTCCAGACGCCGGAAGAGTGCGCCCGCCAGGCCATCGAAAACGACGTGCACGCCGTGGGCATCTCCACGCTGGCCGCCGGCCACAAGACGCTGGTGCCGGCCATCATTGCCGAGCTCAGGAAGCAGGGCGCGGACGACATCATCGTCTTCGTCGGCGGCGTGATCCCGCAGCAGGACTACGGCTTCCTGTTCGATGCCGGCGTCAAGGGCGTGTACGGCCCGGGCACGCCGATTCCGGCCAGCGCCAAGGACGTGCTGGAGCAGATCCGCGCCGCCACCGGCCTCCAGGCCCCCGCTGCCGCCTGAGCCCAGCCCCGCCCAGTCCCTTCACCACCGTTCATAAAAGCAAGCCCGCCACCCCGGGATGCACCGCGGCCCCGGGAGGACTCGTCCTCCCGGAGGCCGCACCCTTCACCAACGCAACCGCACAGCCGCAGCAGTACATGAGCCTGTCCGACCAGGCCCTGGCCGAGGCCATCCTCGGCAACCCGGGCCCTGCGCAGCGCCGCGCCATCGCCAAGACCATCACGCTGCTCGAATCGACGCGCGCGGACCACCGCGTGCGCGCCGACGAGCTGCTCAACCAGTTGCTCGCGCACAGCGGGCGCTCGCTGCGCCTGGGCATCTCCGGCGTGCCGGGCGTGGGCAAGAGCACCTTCATCGAGGCGCTTGGGCTGTTCCTCATCGAGCAGGGGCACCGCGTGGCGGTGCTGGCCGTGGACCCGTCCTCCAGCGTCTCCGGCGGCTCCATCCTGGGCGACAAGACGCGCATGGAGCAGCTGTCCATGGACGAGCGCGCCTACATCCGGCCCTCCCCTTCCAGCGGCACGCTGGGCGGCGTGGCGGAGAAGACGCGCGAGTCGCTGCTGGTGTGCGAAGCCGCGGGCTACGACATCGTCATCGTCGAGACCGTGGGCGTGGGCCAGAGCGAGACGGCCGTGGCCAACATGACGGACATGTTCGTCCTGCTGCAACTGCCCAATGCCGGCGACGACCTGCAAGCCATCAAGAAGGGCGTGATGGAGCTGGCCGACCTGGTGGTGATCAACAAGGCCGACCTGGACGCCAACGCCGCCACGCGGGCGCGCGCGCAGATCACCAGCGCCTTGCGGCTCTTTGGCCAGCATGGCGACCCGCACCACGCGGCGCACGACCAAGCCTTGTGGCAGCCGCAGGTGCTGCAGCTCTCGGCGCTCAAGGCGCAGGGGCTGCCGGAGTTCTGGGCGGCGGTCGCCCGCTACCGCGAGCTGCAGGCGGCCAACGGCCGCTTCGCGGCGCGCCGCAACGACCAGGACCAGGCGTGGATGTGGGAACGCATAGACGCCGGCCTGAAGCAACGTTTCCGTCAGCACCCGGCCGTGCAGGCCGCGCTGCCGGTGCTCTCGCAACAGGTGCGCAGCGGCGAGGTCGCCGCCTCGGTGGCCGCGCGCCGGCTGCTGGAACTGTTCAACTGAATCAACCCGGCCGAATCAGACCGAAGTACGAGGAGAGGTACCCATGCACGACATCCAGCAGATGCTCGAAGACAAGCGCGCCAAGGCACGCCTGGGCGGCGGGCAGCGGCGCATCGACGCCCAGCACTCCAAGGGCAAGCTCACGGCGCGCGAGCGCATCGAGATGCTGTTCGACGAGGGCACGTTCGAAGAGTGGGACATGTTCGTGGAGCACCGCTGCGTCGACTTCGGCATGGCGGACAACAAGATCCCCGGCGACGGCGTGGTCACCGGCTACGGCATGATCAACGGCCGCCTGGTGTTCGTGTTCAGCCAGGACTTCACCGTGTTCGGCGGCGCGCTCTCCGAGGCCCACGCCGAGAAGATCTGCAAGATCATGGACCAAGCCATGAAGGTCGGCGCGCCCGTGATCGGCCTCAACGACTCCGGCGGCGCCCGCATCCAGGAAGGCGTGGCCTCCCTGGGCGGCTACGCCGATGTGTTCCAGCGCAACGTGATGGCCTCCGGCGTCATCCCGCAGATCAGCCTGATCATGGGCCCCTGCGCCGGCGGCGCCGTGTACTCGCCCGCCATGACCGACTTCATCTTCATGGTGAAGGACAGCTCGTACATGTTCGTCACCGGGCCCGAGGTGGTGAAGACCGTGACGCACGAAGAGGTCACGGCTGAAGAGCTGGGCGGCGCCTCGGCCCACACCAGCAAGAGCGGCGTGTGCGACCTGGCGTTCGAGAACGACGTCGAAGCCATCCTGATGCTTCGCCGTTTCTTCAACTACCTGCCCCTGAACAACAAGGAAAAGCCCCCGGTGCGCCCGTCGGGCGATCCGGCGCAGCGCCTGGACTACTCGCTCGACACCCTGGTGCCGGACAACCCCAACAAGCCCTACGACATCAAGGAGCTGATCTCCAAGGTGGTTGACGACGGCGACTTCTTCGAGCTGCAGCCCGACTACGCCGCCAACATCGTGGTGGGCTTCGCGCGCATGGATGGGCAAAGCGTGGGCATCGTCGCCAACAACCCGCTGGTGCTGGCCGGCTGCCTGGACATCAAGAGCTCCATCAAGGCCGCGCGCTTCGTGCGCTTCTGCGACGCCTTCAACATCCCCGTGGTGACCTTCGTGGACGTGCCCGGCTTCATGCCCGGCACGGCCCAGGAGTACGGCGGCATCATCAAGCACGGCGCCAAGCTGCTCTACGCCTACGCCGAGTGCACGGTGCCCAAGATCACCGTCATCACCCGCAAGGCCTACGGCGGCGCCTACGACGTGATGAGCTCCAAGCACCTGCGCGGCGACGTCAACTTTGCCTGGCCCAACGCCGAGATCGCGGTGATGGGTGCCAAGGGCGCGGTGGAGATCATCTTCCGCGAGGAGAAGGGCGACCCCGAAAAGCTCGCGGCCAAGGAAGCCGAGTACAAGGCCCGCTTCGCCAACCCCTTCGTGGCCGGCGCGCGCGGCTTCATCGACGACGTGATCCAGCCCCACGAGACGCGCAAGCGCATTTGCCGCTCGCTGGTGATGCTCAAGGACAAGCAGCTTGAGAACCCGTGGCGCAAGCACGGCAACATCCCGCTGTGATCAGGCCCCGAGGAGATAAGACGTCATGTTCAAGAAAATCCTGATCGCCAACCGCGGCGAGATCGCCTGCCGCGTCATCAAGGCGGCCAAGAAGATGGGCATCGCCACGGTGGCGGTGTACTCCGAGGCCGACAAGGACGCGCTGCACGTGGAGCTGGCCGACGAGGCCGTGCTGCTGGGCCCGGCCCCGTCGCGCGAGTCCTACCTGGTGGCCGACAAGATCATCGCCGCGTGCAAGCGCACCGGCGCCGAAGCCGTGCACCCGGGCTACGGCTTCCTGTCGGAAAACGAGGACTTCGCCCGCCGCGTGGAAGAGGAAGGCATCGCCTTCATCGGCCCAAAGCACTACTCCATCGCGGCCATGGGCGACAAGATCGCCTCCAAGAAGCTGGCCAAGGAAGCCCAGGTCAACACCATCCCCGGCTGGAACGACGCCATCGAGACGCCCGAGCAGGCCGTGTCCATCGCCAAGGACATCGGCTACCCGGTGATGATCAAGGCCAGCGCCGGCGGCGGCGGCAAGGGCCTGCGCGTGGCCTTCAACGACAAGGAAGCCTTCGAGGGCTTCTCCTCCTGCCGCAACGAGGCCCGCAACAGCTTCGGCGACGACCGCGTCTTCATCGAGAAGTTCGTGGAGGAGCCGCGCCACATCGAGATCCAGATCCTCGGTGACGCGCACGGCAACGTGGTCTACCTCAACGAGCGCGAGTGCTCCATCCAGCGCCGCCACCAGAAGGTGATCGAGGAAGCGCCCTCGCCCTTCATCTCCGACGAGACCCGCCGCGCCATGGGCGAGCAGGCCGTGGCCCTGGCCAAGGCCGTGAAGTACCAGAGCGCGGGCACGGTGGAGTTCGTGGTCGGCAAGGACCAGTCCTTCTACTTCCTGGAGATGAACACCCGGCTGCAGGTGGAGCACCCGGTGACGGAGTGCATCACCGGCCTGGACCTGGTGGAGCAGATGATCCGCGTGGCCGCGGGCGAGCCGCTGGCCTTCGGGCAGGCCGACGTCAAGCGCGACGGCTGGGCCATCGAGTGCCGCATCAACGCGGAAGACCCCTTCCGCAACTTCCTGCCCTCCACGGGCCGCCTGGTGCGCTTCCAGCCGCCGTGGCAGAACCTGGAAGCCTCCCAGCCCGGCGTGGCAGGCGGCGGCGTGCGCGTGGACACCGGCGTGCAGGAGGGTGGCGAGATCCCGATGTTCTACGACTCGATGATCGCCAAGCTCATCGTGCACGGGAAGGACCGGCTGGACGCCATCCAGAAGATGCGCGAGGCGCTCAACGGCTTCGTGATCCGCGGCATCTCCAGCAACATCCCCTTCCAGTCAGCGCTGCTGGCGCACCCGCAGTTCGTCGCGGGCGACTTCAACACCGGCTTCATTGCCGAGCACTATCCCAAGGGCTTCAACGCCTCGGACGTGCCGCACGAGGACCCGGACTTCCTGGTGGCCCTGGCCGCCGCGGCCAACCGCCGCTTCCTGGAGCGCTCGGCCGGCATCAGCGGCCAGCTCAAGGGCATGAGCGTGGGCATCGGCGAGGAGTTCACCGTCATCGTCAAGGGCCCGCAAGGCCAGAACCAGCACCGCAGCGTGACGGTGAAACCCAACGGCGTGCTGGCCGTCACGGTGGAAGGCAAGCGCTACGAGCTGGAGAAGGACTGGCGCATCGGCTCCATCCGCGCCAGCGGCGCCTGCAACGGCACGCCCTTCACGGCGCAGATCGAGCGCAAGGGCGTGTGGCTGCGCGTGGCGCACAACGGCCTGGTGATCGAGGCCATGGTGCTGTCGCCGCGCAGCGCCGAGCTGGCCAAGCTCATGCCCTACAAGGCGCCGCCCGACACCTCCAAGTTCCTGCTGTCGCCCATGCCGGGCCTGCTGGCGGACCTGCTGGTGCAGCCCGGGCAGCCCGTGCAGGCCGGCGAGCGCCTGGCCGTCATCGAGGCCATGAAGATGGAGAACATCCTCGTGGCCGCGCAGGACGGCGTGGTGGACGCCGTGATGGCCAGCAAGGGCGAGAGCCTGGCCGTGGACCAGCCCATCCTGAGGTTCAAGTGATGACTGCCGTGACTTCCAAGCCGTTCAGGATTCTCGGCATCCAGCAGATCGCCATCGGCGGGCCCGACAAAGGCAAGCTGAAGTCGCTGTGGGTGGACATGCTGGGGCTGCAGGTGAAAAGCACCTTCGTCTCCGAGCGTGAGAACGTGGACGAGGACATCTGCGCCTTGGGGCAAGGCCCGACCGCCGTCGAGGTGGACCTGATGCAGCCGCTGGACCCCGAGAAGAAGCCGGCCGTGCACGCCACGCCGCTGAACCACGTGGGCCTGTGGGTGGACGACCTGCCCAAGGCCGTGGAATGGATGGCGGCCAACGGCGTGCGCTTCGCCCCGGGCGGCATCCGCAAGGGTGCGGCGGGCTACGACATCTGCTTCATCCATCCCAAGGGCAACGAGGAGTTCCCCGTGGGCGGCGAAGGCGTGCTGATCGAGCTGGTCCAGGCCCCGCCGGACGTGGTCGCCGCGCTGGGCTGACGGCGGCCGGGGCGGCCGCGGCGGACTTTTGTTCCAGCCCGGCTTGGGCTGGACGAACAGCTTGCCAACGCTTGTAGGAGGCCCGCTTGCGGGCCGAATCCCCCACGGCCTCCGCCGTTCGGCTCGCAAACGGGCCTCCTGCAAGCCAGGCAAGCGCCCTGGCGCCGGCTGCGAAAATCGGCCTTTGTCTCCCCAACCGGAAGCACCCCCATGAGCACCAACGCCGAGTGGCAGCGCCGCAGCCTGGCCAGCCTCTGGCACCCCTGTACGCAGATGCAGCGCGCCGCGGCCGTGCCCCCGCTGCCCATGGTGCGCGGCCAGGGGCCGTGGCTGTTCGACGCCGAAGGCAAGCGCTACTTCGACGCGCTGAGCAGTTGGTGGGTCAACCTCTTCGGCCACGCCGATGCGCGCATCGCCGCGGCCCTCAAGGACCAGCTCGACACCCTGCCGCACGTGATGCTGGCCGGGTGCACGCACGCGCCGGCCGTGGAGCTGGCCGAGCGCCTTGCCGCGCGCACCGGCGGCGCGCTGGGCCATGCCTTCTTCGCCAGCGACGGCGCCTCGGCCGTCGAGATCGCGCTGAAGATGAGCTTTCACGCTTGGCGCAACCGCGGGCTCGCGGACAAGCAGGAGTTCGTCTGCGTCAGGCAGGGCTACCACGGCGAGACGCTGGGCGCGCTGGCCGTGACGGACGTGAAGGTGTTCCGCGACGCCTACGACCCGCTGCTGCTGCGCGCGCACCAGGTCGGCTCGCCGGACGCGCGCCAGGCCCGCGCGGGCGAGACGGCGGCCGACGTGGCCGCGCGCGCCGCGGCGGAGGTGCAGGCGCTGTTCCAGGCGCGCGCCGGCCGCATCGCCGCCCTCATCGTCGAGCCGCTGGTGCAGGGCGCCGCGGGCATGGCGATGCACGACGTGTCGTACCTGAAGGCGCTGCGCGCGCTGTGCACGCGCTTCAACGTGCACCTCATCGCCGACGAGATCGCCGTGGGCTGCGGGCGCACGGGCAGCTTCTTCGCCTCGGAACAGGCGCTGCCGGTGGGCACCTCGGACGCCGACCGCCGGGCGGCGTGGCCGGACTTCATCACGCTGTCCAAGGGCATCAGCGGCGGCTTCCTGCCGCTGTCGCTGGTGCTGAGCACGGACGAGGTCTACGCCGCCTTCCTGGACGAGGACGTGGCCCGCGGCTTCCTGCACTCCCACTCCTACACCGGCAACGCCCTGGCCTGCCGCGCCGCGCTGGCGGTGCTGGACCGCTTCGAGCAGGACGACGTGCTGGCGCGCAACGCCGCGCAGGCCGAGGTGCTCACCGCCTCGCTTCAACCCTTGTGGCAGAACGACCCCCGGGTGGAACACCCCCGGCGCTGCGGCATGATCTGGGCCTTCGACGTGAAGGCCGAACACGCCGGCGGCAACTTCGCCGAGCGTTTCCATCTGGCGGGGCGGCAACGCGAGCTGCTGATCCGCCCCATAGGCCGCACGGTGTACCTCATGCCGCCTTACGTGCTGGACGAAACCCTGTCGCCCTGGCTGGCGCAACAGGTGATGGCCACGCTGCAGGACGTGCTGGACCAACCCGATGCTGATCGCACACATCAACCGCCAACTGCTTGAGCTGGACGCCGCGGCGCTGCGCCGCCGCCTGCGCGTGGCCGAATCGCCCTGCGATCCGCTGCAAGCCTTCGAGGGCGAGCATGGCGGCCAGGCGCTGCTGGCCTTCTGCAGCAACGACTACCTGGGCCTGGCCCACCACGGCGCCCTGGCGCAGGCCATGGCCGAGGGCGCGCGGCTGTGGGGCACCGGCAGCGGCGCCTCGCACCTGGTCAGCGGCCACATGCGGCCGCACGCGCAGGTGGAAGACCTCGTCGCCCGCTGGTTCGCGCCACACATCCCGCACGCCCGCGCGCTGCTGATGTGCAGCGGCTACATGGCCAACCTGGCGCTGACCACGGCGCTGGGCGACGGCAGCGCCACGCTCTTTTGCGACAAGCTCAACCACGCCTCGCTCATCGACGGCGCGCGGCTGGCCGACGCCGAGGTGAAGCGCTACGCCCACGGCCGGCTGGACGTGCTGGCGCAGCAGCTCGCCGCGTGCACGACGCCGCTCAAGCTCATCGTGACGGACGCCGTCTTCAGCATGGACGGCGACATCGCCGACCTGCCGGCGCTCCTGAAGCTGGCCGAGGCGCACGACGCCTGGCTGATCCTGGACGACGCCCACGGCCTGGGCGTGCTGGGCGAGCACGGCCACGGCGCGCTGGAGCATTTCAAGCTGCACAGCGAGCGGCTGATCTGCATGGGCACGCTGGGCAAGGCGGCGGGCGTGTCCGGCGCCTTCGTGGCGGCGCACCCGGCCATCATCGAATGGCTGATCCAGAAGGCCCGCAGCTTCATCTACACCACGGCCATGCCGCCGGCGGTGGCGCACACCATCCTGGCCAGCCTCAAGCTGATCGAAAGCCCGGAAGGGCGCGCCCGCCGCGCGCGGCTGCTTGGGCTGATCGAGCAACTGCGCACCGGCTTGCGGGCGCTGCTGGCCGCGCAGCCGGGGTGGACGCTGGGCGAGAGCGCCACGGCCATCCAGCCGCTCATCGTGGGCGACAACGAGACGGCCCTGCGCCTGTCCGCCACGCTGCGCCAGCAAGGCATTTACGTGCCCGCCATGCGCCCGCCCACGGTGCCGCAAGGCACGGCGCGGCTGCGCATCACGCTCAGCGCCGCGCACACGCCGGCGCAGGTGCAGCGGCTGCTGCTGGCGCTGGCCCAGGCCATGGGAGAACCGGCATGAGCGTGGACATTGCCAATACCACCAACGCCGGCGCCGGCGGCCTGCGCGGCTGCTTCGTCACGGGCACGGACACGGGCGTGGGCAAGTCCCACGTCAGCGCCGCGCTGCTGCACTGGTTGACGGCGCGCGGCCACAAGGCGGCCGGCTACAAGCCCGTGGCGTCCGGCCTGGACGCGGGCCCGGACGGGCGGCTGTTCAACGAGGACGTGGAGGCGCTGCGCCGCGCCGGCAGCGTGCCGCTGCCCGCCTCGCTCATCGGCCCCTGCCAGCTCAAGACGGCCTGCGCCCCGCACATCGCCGCCGAGATCGACGGCGTGGCCATCGACCGCGTCGCGCTGCTGCGCGGCGCGCAGGCCGTGGCCCAGCACGTGGACTACCTCGTGGTGGAGGGCGCCGGCGGCCTGGTGATCCCCTTGGGCGCCGACTGGGACAGCACCCAGCTCATGGGCGCGCTGCACCTGCCGGTGGTGCTGGTGGTGGGCCTGCGGCTGGGCTGCCTGAACCACGCCATCCTCACCGCCGACGGTTTGCACCAGCGCCGGCTGGGCCTGGCCGGCTGGGTGGCCAACGTGATCGATCCGGACATGCCACACCTGCAGCGCAACGTGCAGACGCTGCGCCATGAGCTGGACCGCCGTTACCAGTCGCCCTGCCTGGGTGTCGTCCCTTTCTTGACCAAACCCCAACCCGCCGCCGTTGCCCAGCACCTGGACGGCACCGCGCTGCAGGCCCTTTTCGGCCTGGAGTGACAATCGACCCTTTGTCGGAACACCTCCGAACACCTCCGGAAAGCAGTAACGAAGCCATGAGCACCGTCGCCACCATCTCCGTCGAATCCCTGCGCCGCACGGCTCCCGTTGAAAAGAAGCCGGGCCGCTGGTCGGTGGCGGACGTGCAGGCCCTGTACGACCTGCCCTTCATGGCGCTGATGTTCAAGGCCCAGCAGGTGCACCGCGAGCACTTCGACCCCAGCGAGGTGCAGCTCTCCACGCTGCTGAGCATCAAGACCGGCGGCTGCGCCGAGGACTGCGGCTACTGCCCGCAGTCGGCGCACTTCGACACGGGCGTGGAGGCGTCCAAGCTCATGTCCATCTCCGAGGTGCTGGGCGCGGCCCAGGCCGCCAAGGACCAGGGTGCCTCGCGCTTCTGCATGGGCGCGGCGTGGCGCAGCCCCAAGGAGCGCGACATGGAGCGCGTGACCGAGATGGTGCGCGGCGTGCGCAGCCTGGGCCTGGAGACCTGCATGACGCTGGGCATGCTGGACAAGGAGCAGGCGACGCAGCTCAAGGACGCCGGCCTCGACTACTACAACCACAACCTCGACACCTCGCCGGACAACTACAACAACATCATCCACACGCGCACCTACCAGGACCGGCTGGACACCCTCTCCAACGTGCGCGACGCCGGCATCAACGTGTGCTGCGGCGGCATCGTGGGCATGGGCGAGACGCGCGAGCAGCGCGCCGGGATGATCGCCGAGCTGGCCAACCTGGAGCCCTACCCCGAGTCCGTGCCCATCAACAACCTGGTGCCCGTGCCGGGCACGCCGCTGGCCGGCAGCGAGCCGCTGGACCCGTTCGAGTTCGTCCGCACCATCGCCGTGGCGCGCATCACCATGCCCACCACCATGGTCCGCCTCTCGGCCGGCCGCGAGGACATGGACGAGGCGCTGCAGGCCCTGTGCTTCATGGCCGGCGCCAACTCCATCTTCTACGGCGAGCGGCTGCTGACCACGGCCAACCCGCAGGCCGAGAAGGACCGGAAGCTGTTCCAGCGCCTGCAACTCAAACCCCAGGGCCAGCGCCCCGAGGTGCAGGCGCACGTGGACGTGTCCGCCGCGGTCGCCAAATGAGTGCCTTGCTGGCGCCGCGCGAGGCGGTGGCGCCCTTCGTCGACCTGGAGTTCCTGCAGCAGGACCCCTATCCCGCCTACGCGCGGCTGCGCGAGGCGGGAGCGCTGCTGTGGAGCAATGAATTCTTCGGCGGCGCCTGGCTGCTCACGCGCCACGCGGACGTGGAATCCGCCCTGCGCGACCCGCGCCTGTCGGCCCGCCGCACGGGCGGCTGGGTGATGCGCGCGGCCGAGCCGCAGGGCCGCGACGAGCTCACGCCCATGCAGCGGCTGTTCACGCGCTGCCTGCCCTTCCTGGACGCGCCGGACCACACGCGGCTGCGCAAGGTGCTGCAGCCGGCCTTCCGGCCGGACCGCATCCAGGCGCTCAAGCCCGTGACGCAGGCGCTCATCGACGAGCTGCTGGACGAGGCGGGCGACGAGTTCGACTTCATGGAGGCCATCGCCCGCCCGCTGCCCGCGCGCGTGATCGCCAAGCTCATGGACGTGGACAGCGCCATCTACGCCGACTTCACGGCCTGGAGCGAGGACATCGCCGCCTTCCTGGGCGCGGTGAACCCGACGCAGGCGCAGGTGCGCGCCGCGCAGCGCAGCGTGGTGGCGCTGGCCGGCTACTTCGAACGCGAGCTGCTGCCCGCGCGCCGCCAGCACCCGGGCGACGACCTGGTGAGCCTGCTGCTCGCCGCCCAGGCCGACGGCCAGGTGGAGGACGGCGCCGAGCTGCTGGCGCAGTGCGCCATGCTGCTGTTCGCCGGCTACGAGACCACCCGCCACCTGCTGGGCAACGCCGTGCACGCGCTGCTGACGCACCGCGCCCAATGGGAACGCCTGTGCGAGCAGCCGGAGCTGCTGCCCAACGCCGTGCGCGAGCTGCTGCGCCACGACACCCCGGTGCAATGGAGCGGCCGGCGCGTGATGGCGGACTTCACGCTGCACGGGCAGCGGCTCCAGCGGGGCGAGCTGGTGCTGGCCATGATCGGCGCCGCCAACCGCGACCCGGCGCGGCATGAGATGCCGGAGCTGCTGGACGTGGCCCGCGCCAACCCGGGCGCGCTGTCGTTCGGCACCGGGCCGCATGTGTGCCTGGGCGCTTCACTGACCCAGCTCGAAACCCAGACGGTGCTCGGAGCGCTTTTGAAGAGGCGGCCGGGGCTGAAATTGAATGGGGTTTCAGTGAGGACGCAGAGTCCGTTGTACCGGGGGTTTGTGAGATTGCCGGTGGCGGGGTGAGCCCCAGGCACCGCCCTTATCTCATCCATCCCATGGACGAAGAAAAGGCCGCAACAAGCGGCCTTTTTTGTGGATTTTTGCCTGCACCACAAAATATACCCACAAGCCACCACAAACCCTGCCTGGGTTTCTAGAGCCGAATATGATCAATGACTTTCGTTCAAAACGCTTATCATTGAAAGCAGCAAATATTATCAATAAAACCTTCAGGTACAATATTTGCTCTTATAAATTAGCAACCAATATCCGTTCTTGAACGCACCCGCCCTGCCATGAAAACCAAGCCCACTCGCCGCTTTGTCCAGTCCTTGCTTTCACTGGCTTTCGCTTCCGTTCTCACTGCCTGCGCCACCAGCACGGCCCCCGGCGCCGTGGGCATTCAGCGCCAGCAGTTATTGATCGTCCCGGCCGAGACGGTGAATGCCGAAGCCGCCCAGGGGTTCAAGCAGCTCTCCTCCACTGCCAGCAGCAAGGGCAAGCTCAACAACGACCCGGCCCTCACGCGCCGCGTGCGTGACATAGGCAACCGGCTCATACGCGAGGCCCCGGTATTCCGCCCCGATGCGGCGCAGTGGGCCTGGGAAATCAATGTTTTTGATTCGGACGAGGTCAATGCCTTTTGCGCCCCGGGCGGGAAAATCGGCGTCTTCACCGGCCTGGTGCGCAAGCTGCAATTGACCGACGACGAATTGGCCGCCGTCATGGGCCATGAAATCGCCCACGCGCTGCGCGAGCATTCGCGCGAGCAGGTTTCCCAGCAAACCGTGTCCGGCGCCGTCGTCGAAGGCTTGGCGGCCGCGTCGCCCAACAACGCCGGCATCGTCGGCACCCTGGGCAATGCCGGGGCGCAGCTTTTCCTGCACCTGCCCTTCTCGCGCGACATGGAATTGGAAGCCGACGTCATGGGCCTGGAGCTCATGGCCCGCGCCGGCTACGACCCGCGCCAGGCGCCGCAGGTCTGGAAAAAGATGCAGCGCCTCTCCGGCGGCCAGGAGCCCGTGCAGTTCTTCAGCACCCACCCCAACAGCGCCAACCGCATCGCCGCCCTGGAAGCCAACGTGCCCAAAGTGCTGCCGCTGTATGAGGCGCGGGTGGGACGGCCGCTTTCCCGCTGAGGTGCCGCTGAGCAGTGGTCCGCCGCATCGCGCGGCGGCATTTCAATTCACCGGCCCGCCAGTTTCCTGATCAATCGCTTCAACCCAGTCCCGACACTTTTCATGGACGCGGCCGCGGTGTTCCCCCGGGCCCGAATGCCTTCCCCCCAGCCCTGCATCCACTCCTTGGCCATGGGCGAGCCCACGGGATAAGGACACTCGCTGTTCACCACCTGCCCGGCCAAGAATCCCTCATTCCACACCGCATTCCTCTTTTTCGACAAAACCACTGCTTTCAAAATTCACCCTGATTTTTTCCGACGTCCATGGCCCGCTTGTTTCTCGGGCTGTCCCGACGTCGCCGTGCCGCCTCTTCGGCCATCTGGGCCGTTTGTTGATCTGCAGCAAGGTGTTTTGCCGGTATTTCTCACGGTGCGGGACCGTCAAGGGGCTGTGATTTGTGCAGCATTGCCGGGTTCATGACCGGCAGGCCCACGGGCCCCGGCCCGGCCTATATTGCTGGCCCCATCTCCCAAGTCGATCGAAAGGACAGGACCATGCTTCAACTCGTGGGCATGCTGGATTCGCCCTACGTCCGCCGCACGGCGGTGTCGCTGCAAATGCTTGGGCTGCGCTTCGAGCACCGGCCGCTGTCGGTGTTCCGCCACTACGACGAGTTCCGCAAGATCAACCCCGTCGTGCGCGTGCCCACGCTGGTGAGCGAGGACGGCGTGGTGCTGTCCGACTCCACGCTCATCCTGGACTACGCCGAATCCCTAGCCCACCCGCGCAGCCTCATGCCCACGGACCTGCTGGCGCGCCAGCAGGCGCTGCACGTGCTGGGCCTGGCGCTGGCGGCGGGCGACAAGAGCGTCGCCCTGTTCTACGAGCGCAACCTGCGCCCGCCGGAGAAGCAGCACGAGCCCTGGGCCGGGCGCATCGCCGAGCAGGTCCGCGCCGCCTACGCCGCCCTGGACCAGCATTTCCAGCAGCACCCGCCCAAGGCGGACGGCGACACGCTGCCGCAGCCCGCCCTCAGCACTGCCGTGTTCTGGCACTTCACCCAGCGCGCCCTGCCGGGCCTGGTGCCGCCCGCGGACTGCCCGGCGTTGGCCGCCCTGTCCGACCTGGCCGAGGCGCTGCCCGCCTTCCGCGCCGCGCCGCACGGCGAGGACGCCGTGCGGGCGCAGGGCTGAGGCCCGCTTCCCATTCGCTGTCGGCCAATCCTTCTGGCCGGGCCAACAGTTGCAGAAAGCAACGGCCTCGCGACGGCACCGGTGCAAGGCCGATGCCGTTGCGCTTAAACGAGGCTGAAACGCGGCGGCGACGGCAGCCGCCGAAACGCCAGCATCGCGACGGCCACCCGCCACGCGGGCCTCTTCCTTGCTGACACCCGGGTGTCGCCCCGGGTCTGCATGCTGGGGAAAAGGATGCGTCGTGAGACCGGCCTTCATGTTTGCCACAGGCATCGAAAACTCCTGTCCCACCATAGACGGCGGCCGCACGCGCCGGGACGAGATGGACGCCTGCGGCCACTACGCGCGCTGGAAGCAGGACTTCGACTGCGTGCAGGAGCTTGGCCTGTGGTTCCTGCGCTATGGGCCGCCCATACACCGCACCTGGCTCGGCCCCGGGCGCTGCGACTGGTCCTTCGCGGACCTGGCCTTCAACGACCTGGCGGCGCGGGACATCGTGCCCATCGTGGACCTCTGCCATTTCGGCGTGCCGGACTGGCTGGGCAACTTCCAGAACCCCGATTTCCCCGAGCTGTTCGCGGGCTACGCCAGCGCGTTTGCCCGCCGCTTCCCGTGGGTGCAGCTCTACACGCCGGTGAACGAGATGTTCATCTGCGCGCTGTTCTCCGCCGCCTACGGCTGGTGGAACGAGCAACTGCGCAGCGACCGCGCCTTCGTCACGGCGCTCAAGCACGTCGTCAAGGCCAACGTGCTGGCCATGCGGGCCATCCTCGACGTGCGCCCGGATGCCCTCTTCATCCAGAGCGAATCGTCCGAGTACTTCCACGCCGACAACCCGCGGGCCATCGGCCCGGCGGAAGTGCTCAATGCCCGCCGCTTCCTGTCGCTGGACCTCAACTACGGCCGCCGTGTGGACTCGCAGATGTACGAGTACCTGCTGGACAACGGCATGACGCGCGAGGAATACCACTTCTTCATCGGCCAGGCCCTCAAGCACCACTGCATCATGGGCAACGACTACTACGTCACCAACGAGCACCGCGTCTGGGAGGACGGCCGCACCGCCGCGGCCGGCGAGGTGTTCGGCTACGACGAGCTCACACGGCAGTACTACGACCGCTACCGCCTGCCGGTCATGCACACCGAGACCAACCTCGCCCAGGGCGCCAAGGGCGACGAGGCCGTCTACTGGCTGTGGAAGGAATGGGCCAACGTGCTGCGGCTGCGCAACGACGGCGTGCCCATCCTGGGCTTCACCTGGTATTCGCTCACCGACCAGGTGGACTGGGACACGGCGCTGCGCGAGGTCAACGGCCGCGCCAACCCGCTTGGGCTGTACGACCTGGACCGCAAGATCCGGCCCGTCGGCCAGGCCTACCAGAAGCTCATCGCCGACTGGCGCGAGGTGCTGCCGACCCAGAGCGTGTGCCTGCGCGTGCCCGTGGTGCGGCCGCGGCACTACGCGCAGGCCTGCGGCGCCGCTGGCGAGCATGCGGACGCGCCGGCCGCGGGGGCCCGCACGCCCACCGAACCACACAACCTGCAAGGAGGCTGAACATGCGCTTCCAGGACAAGGTCGCCATCGTTACGGGCGCAGCCAGCGGCATCGGCCTGGCCGTGGCCCGCCGCCTGGGCCAGGACGGGGCGCGCGTGCTCGTCGCCGACCTGGATGCCGCCAAGGCCGAGGCGGCCGTGCAGCAGTTGCGCGGCGACGGCGTGGCCGACGCCCTGGCCCACGCCTGCGACGTGGCACAAGAAGACCAGGTGGCCGCCACCGTGCAGGCGGCGCTGCAGCGCTGGGGACGGCTGGACATCGTGGTCAACAACGCCGGGCTGATGGTGTTCAAGCCGCTGCAGGAGCACACGGCCGAGGACTGGATGCGCGTGCTGCACGTGGACCTCATGGGCGCCTTCTTCTTCACGCGGCAGGCCTTCGAGCACATGCGCGCGGGCGGCGCCATCGTCAACGTGTCCAGCATCCACGCCGAGGAGACCACGCCACTGGTGGCGTCCTACGCGGCGGCCAAGGCCGCGCTGCTGTCGCTCACGCGCTCCACCGCCATCGAGGGCAAGGCCAGGGGCATCCGCGCCAACGCCATCCTGCCCGGCGCCGTGGACACGCCGATGCTCTGGGACAACCCGAACCTGAAGGCGGGCATAGAGACCGTCAACCGCGCCGACGTCGGCCGGCCGCAGGACATCGCCGCGGCCGTGGCCTTTCTCGCCTCCGACGACGCCGCCTTCGTGCAGGGCGCGGCGCTGCGCGTGGACGGCGGGCGGCTGGACCGCCTGTAGTAGCCCCCCCGCCCCCGCCCCCGCTCCCGCGGCAAGGGTCAGCGCGCGAACCTGCGCGCGCCGGCCACGCAGCCTATGACGGCCACCGCGGCCACCTGCATCAGCCAGGTCACCTGCTCGTGCAGCAGCAGCGCGGCCAGCGTGAGGCCGAAGAAGGGCTGCAGCAGCTGCAACTGCGACACGGCGGCCACGCCGCCCTGGGCCAGGCCCCGGTACCAGAACACGAAGCCCACCAGCATGCTGAACACCGACACGTAACCCAGGCCCAACCACGCCGGCGCCCGTATGCCTTCCAGCGACGCCGGCGCCGTGAGCCAGGCCAGGGGCAGCATCACCGGCAGCGACAGCACCAGCGCCCAGGAAATCACCTGCCAGCCGCCCAGGCGGGCCGTCAGCCGCGCGCCCTCGGCATAACCCAGCCCGCAGGCCACGATGGCGGCCAGCATCAGCGCGTCGCCCACCGGGGCCGCGTCAACGCCCTGCACCAGCGCATAGCCCGCGATCAGCCCGCTGCCCAGCATCGAGAACAACCAGAAGGCCCTGCGCGGCCGCTCCCCGCCGCGCAGCACCGCGAAGACGGCGGTGGCCAGCGGCAAGGCGCCGATGAACACCATGGCGTGCGCCGAGGTGATGTGCTGCAAGGCCAGGGCCGTGAGCAGCGGAAAGGCGACGACGCAGCCCAAGGCCACCAGCGCCAGCGGCACGAGGTCCTGCCCGGCCGGGCGGCGCTGCCGCCACGCCAGCAGCAAGGCGCCGCCCAGCAGCGCGGCGAGCACGGCCCGCGCGCCGGTGAGAAACACCGGGTCGAAAGCGCCCACCGCCAGCCGCGTCGCCGGCAGCGAGCCGCTGAAGATCACCACCCCTGCCAGGCCGTTCAGCCAGCCACGCGTCGTCCGTTCCACTCGAAGCTCCTTCAACAGCCTCGTTTATGGCTTCGAGGGGCCCCGCTCACCAGGGACAATGGCATACGGTTTGAAGAAACTGTTATGCCACACCATCCCATACAGATTGAGGCGGACGCGGCCACCGCCACGCGCGCCGGCACCCGCATCGCCGACGTGATGCAGGCCATACGCGGGCGCATCGCCGCGCGCAGCCTGACGCCGGGCGAGAAGCTGCCCTCCATACGTGCGCTGGCCGCGTCCATGCAACTGTCCACGTCCACCGTGGTCGAGGCCTACGAGCGCCTGTGCGCGGAGGGCGTGATCCGCTCGCGCCCCGGGTCGGGCTTCTTCGTGGCCGGGGCGCTGGCGCCGCTGTCCATGGCCGAGATCGGCCCGCGGCTGGACCGCGCGGTCGATCCGTTCTGGGTGTCGCGCCAGGCGCTGCAAGCCCAGGACGGGATGCTCACGCCGGGCTGCGGCTGGCTGCCGCCGCACTGGCTGCCGCAGGAGGCGCTGCGCCGCGGCCTGCGGGAACTGGCCCGCGCCGACGACGCCGCCCTGGCCGACTACGCCTCGCCGCAGGGCCTGCCGGCCCTGCGGCAGTGGCTCGCGCGCCGGCTGGCCGAGCGCGGCGTGGAGGCCAGTGCCGACCAGTTGCTGCTCACCGACTCCGGCACGCAGGCCATCGACCTGGTGTGCCGCTTCCTGATCGATCCAGGCGACACGGTGCTGGTGGACGACCCCTGCTACTTCAATTTCCTCGCGGTCCTGCGCGCCCACAGGGCCCGCATCGTGGGCATCCCCCACACGCCCACGGGCCCCGACGTGGAGCACTTCGCCCGCGCCGTGGCCGAGCATGCGCCGCGGCTGTACCTGACCAACGCGGCCATCCACAACCCCACCGGCGCCACGCTGTCGCCGGTGACGGCGCACCGAATCTTGAAGATCGCCGACGAGGCCCGGCTGACCATCGTGGAGGACGAGGTCTTCGCCGACCTGGAGACCGAACCCGCCCCGCGGCTGGCCGCCTTCGACGGCCTGCAGCGCGTGGTGCAGGTCGGCAGCTTCTCCAAGACGCTGTCCGCCGCGGCGCGGGTGGGATTCGTCGCCGTGCGGCGCGACTGGGTGGAGGGCCTGGTGGACCTGAAGATCGCCACCAGCTTCGGCAGCGGCCACCTGTCGTCCGCCCTGGTGCTCAACGTGCTCCGGGACGGCCACTACCGCAAGCACGTGGAGGGGCTGCGCGTGCGCCTCGCGCGCGCCATGCTGGAGGTGGGCTCGCGGCTGCAGGAACTGGGCATCGAGCCCTGGCTGCAGCCCAAGGCGGGCCTCTTCCTGTGGTGCAGGCTGCCGCCGGGCACGGACGCCGCCGCGCTGTCACAGGCCGCGCTGGCGCAGGGCATCATCCTGGCCCCCGGCAACGTGTTCAGCCCCTCGCAGTCGGCCCATGAATTCATGCGGTTCAACGCCGCACAGTCGTTGGACGACCGGCTGTTCAACTTCCTGCGCAAGGCCCTGGGCAGCGCGCGCGGGCCAGCGGGCTGAGCCTGGGCCTCAAACTCCCGGCATGGAGTACCCCGTTTTCGTGATCGCCCTCGGCGCCGTGCTCGCCGGCTTCGTGCAGGGCCTGTCGGGCTTTGCCTTCGGCATGGTGTCCATGTCCATTTGGGCCTGGACGGTGGAGCCGCGCCTGGCCGCGGTGCTGGCCGTGTTCGGCGGGCTGACCGGCCAGGTGATCGCGGCGGTGACCGTGCGCCGCGGCTTTGACGGGCGGCGGCTGGCGCCTTTCGTCATCGGCGGCCTGCTGGGCCTGCCGTTGGGGCTGTGGCTGCTGCCGCGGCTGGACGTTGCGCTGTTCAAGGCGCTGCTGGGGACGCTGCTGGTCACCTGGTGCCCCTTGATGCTGGTGGGCACGCGGCTGCCGCGCATAGAGGCCGGCGGCCGGCTGGGCGACGGCGCGGCCGGTGCGCTCGGCGGGCTGCTGGGTGCCCTGGGCGGCTTCACGGGCGCGATTCCGACGCTGTGGTGCACGCTGCGCGGCTTCGACAAGGACGCCCAACGCGCCGTGATCCAGAACTTCAACCTCGGCATGCTGGCCGTGACCTTCGCCAGCTACGTGGGCGGAGGCATGGTCACGCTGCGCATGCTGCCGATGCTGGCGCTCGTCGCGGCCGCCGTGCTGGTGCCCGTGCTGCTGGGCGCGCGGGTCTACGTGGGCCTGAGCGAAGCGGCGTTCCGGCGCGTCGTGATGGTGCTGCTGACGCTGGCGGGCATCGCGCTGCTGGCCTCGGCGCTGCCGGTACTGTGGCGGCGCTGAGCTGGCGCGCTCACCCTTCGCCGCCCGCGCCGCACGGCGGGATGAGCGCCTCCCAGTAGGGCGGCGTGCCGAAGGTCTTCTGCAGGCACTGCACGAAGGCGCGCAGCTTGGCCGAGGTGCGCCGCCCTTCCGGATGGGCCACGTAGATGGACTCGGCCGCGGCCCGCAGGCCCACGTCGATCACGCGCAGGGCGCCGCTGCGGATCGCGTCGCCGGCAATGAAGGTGGGCAGCAATGCGATGCCCATCCCGGCCACGGCCGCGTCGCGCATGACGTCGCCGTTGTTGACGCGCAGGCCCACGCCGGCGCGCACCACCTGCACGCCCTGCGAACCTTCCAGGCGCCAGTCCGCCGCGCCACGGTTGACGTAGAAGATGCCGCGGTGGCGCTGCAACTCCTGCGGCGAGCCGGGCGTGCCGTGGCGCTCCAGGTAGGCGGGGGCGGCCACCAGCAGGCGCCGGCTCGGCGCCAGCTCCCAGGCCACCAGCCGCGAGTCCTGCAGCGCGCCGTGGCGCACCACGGCATCGAAGCTGTCGGCGGCGGCATCGACGCGCCGGTCATCGAGCTCCAGCGTCAGCTCCAGCTCCGGGTGCTGCGCCAGGAAGGGATAGAGCGCGGGGCCGAGATGCATGCGGCCAAAGGTGACCGGCGCCGAGACCCGCAAGGGGCCGGAGAGGGTGCCGCGCCGCTGCGCCATGTCGGCCGTGGCTTCTTCCACTTCGCGCACGATGCGTGCGGCCCGCTCCAGGAAGGCCGCCCCGTCCTCGGTCAGGCTGAGCTTGCGGGTGGTGCGATGCAGCAGCGGGGCGCCCAGGGTGCGCTCCACTTCGGCCAGCCTTTCGCTGACCACTGACTTCGACAGCCCCAGCCGCCGCGCCGCCTCGCTGATGGAGCCCGCCTCGGCCACCACCACGAAACTGGCCAGTCCATCGAGCTTCAGCATCGTTCGGTCGTTCCGGAAAACAAGTCCATTTTTCGCACTCTATTCCGAACGCCCCTGGCCGGACACACGGCGCTCCACCTTTCAACGAGCTTCAGGATCAAGCCACGCCACTTCGGGGCGGGCGACGCGAGCGGGCAGCCGGCGGCGGCGTGGACAGCCGTTCATCCACGGCGAAGTCCGCCGAGGGCTCTATCAACTGGTTGCCCCAGGACGCCACCAGCTGCTGCACGGTCTCGGCCACGATGCGCGACGCGGGCGACAGCTTGCCCTGCCTGGGAAATCCCAAGGTGACGTGGCGAACCAGGTCCGGCTTGACCAGCCGGCTCACCTGCAGCTCGCCGCGCTCAAGCTCCGCCTTCAGCGAGTACGGCCCAAGCACCGAGTACAGCCCGGGCGTGTGGATGACGAGCTCCTTCTGCACGGTCAGGGAGTCCGCCTCCACCACGGCGTTCAACTTGAAGCCCAGGCTGCGCGCCGTCTCGTCCAGGGCGTGGCGCCAGTGGCCGGGACGGCGAGGCAGGACGAGCCGCAAGCCCGCCAGCCTTGCAAAGTCCACCGTGGGCTCGCTGGTGAGCGCGTCGCCCGGGGCCGACACCACGTAGGTGTGCGCCACGCACAGCAGCTTTTCCTCGCGCCCGCTCGGCCGCTGGAAGCGGAACAGGATGGCCAGGTCCACGGTGCCGCTGTCGAGCATGGCGTCCAGCTCCGTGCCCTGCGCCTCGCGGATGTTGAGCCGGATACCGGGATGCTCGGCCTGCAGCCGCTGGAACAGGCTCGTCATGAGCGGGTGGGCCGCCGTGGGCACGATGCCCAACTGCACTTCGCCGACCACTTTGCCGGCGTCCGCCCGCAGCTCGTCCATGAGCTGCTCGGTGTCCTGCAGCCAGTGGCGCAGCCGCTTGGCCGTGTACTCGCCGAACTCGGTCAAGGTCACGCCACGGCCGGTGCGCCGGAACAGCGGGCTGCCGCACTGGGCCTCGAAGTCGCTGACCTGGCGGCTGATGTGCGACTGCACCGTCTGCCGCCGTGCAGCCACCTTGCTGATGCTGCCGGCCTCGGCCACCTCCAGGAACAGCCGGACACTGGCGAGATTCATGGTTTACCCCTATGATCCATGCCTGATAAGGCAAATCTGAATCCTGTGAATTCTATCTAGGCGGAAATCAGGCCGGTTTCTACAGTCCGCTCCATACGCTGACAGCGCCCCTCCCACCCCGGCGCGAAACCCAGCGATCCACAAGAGGAGCCGCTTTTGAAACTCGCCAGCTTCACCCACCAAGGTCGCGCCGCTTACGGCGTGGTCCAGGGCGACCAGTACCTCGTTCCCGCAGCCGACTTCCTGAGCCGCTTTCCCGACCTGGCCTCGGTGCTGCGCGCCGGCGCGCTCGCTGAGCTGGAGGCCGCGGTGCGCAGCGGCGGCACGCCGGTGCCGACGCAGGCCGTACAGGCGCTGCCGGTGATCCCGGCGCCGGGCAAGATCTTTTGCGTGGGCCTGAACTACAAGACCCACGTGGCCGAGATGAAGCGCCCTGACGCCGACTACCCGGCCATCTTCGTGCGCTTCGCAGACAGCCTGATCGCCGCGGGCGACACGATGCTGCGCCCGCCCTTCTCCGAGCGCTTTGACTACGAGGGCGAGCTGGCCATCGTCATCGGCAAGGGCGGCCGCCACATCGCGCAGGCCGACGCCTTCAGCCACATCGCCGGCTACGCCTGCTTCAACGACGGCTCCGTGCGTGACTGGCAGCGCCACACGCACCAATGGACGCCGGGCAAGAACTTCCCCGGCACCGGCGCCTTCGGCCCGCACATGGTGACGGCCGATGAAGTTGCCGACGTCAACCAGCTCACGCTGCAGACGCGCCTGAACGGCGAAGTGGTGCAGCAGGCCTCGCTGTCGGACCTGATCTTCACCATTCCCGTGGTCATCGAATACCTCTCGCGCTTCACGCCGCTGTCCCCCGGCGACGTGATCGCCACCGGCACGCCCGGCGGCGTGGGCGACAAGCGCACCCCGCCGCTCTACATGAAGGACGGCGACGTGGTGGAGGTCGAGATCACCGGCCTGGGCACCCTCCGCAACCCCGTCGGCACGGCGGCCTGACGCAGCGTCCGCACTCCCGGATCATCACCATGGCAAACAAACCCCAACTGCGCATCGCCGTCGACATCGGCGGCACCTTCACCGACATGGCGGCCTTCGACGAGGCCAGCGGCAAGCTGCTCTTCGGCAAGGCCCTGTCCACGCACGGCGAGCTCGTCAAGGGCATCCAGGCCACCATAGACAGCGCCGACATCGACTGGCGCGACGGCCACCTGTTCCTGCACGGCTCGACCATCGCCATCAACACGCTGCTGGAGCGCAACGGCGCCAGGACCGCGCTGCTGATCACCGAGGGCTTCCGCGACATCTACGAGATCGGCCGCGTCAACCGCCCCGACGCCTACAACCTGTTCTTCAACAAGCACACGCCGCTGGTCAAGCGCTCGCTGCGCTTCGAGGTGGCCGAGCGGCTGCGTGCCGACGGCAGCACCCACAAGCCGCTGGACGAAGCCGCCGTGCGCGAGCTGGCCCGCGAGCTCAAGGGCGAGGGCGTGGAGGCCGTGGCCGTGCTGCTGCTGCACTCCTACCGCAACCCGGCTCACGAGCAGCGGGTGAAGCAGATCATCCAGGAGGAGATCCCCGGCGCCTTCGTGTGCGCCTCGCACGAGCTGTCGCAGGAGTACCGCGAGTTCGAGCGCGTCTCCACCGCGGTGGCCAACGCCTACGTCGGCCCGCGCGTGTCCGAGTACCTGGGCCAGTTGGAGAACCACCTGGGCAGCAAAGGGTTCGACGGCGACTTCTACATCGTGCAGTCCACCGGCGGCCTCTTCCCGGTGGAGCATGCCAAGGTCGGTTGCGTGCGCATGCTGGAGTCCGGCCCCGCGGCCGGCGTGATCGGCGCGCAGGCCATCTGCGCGCAGCTGGGCATGGGCGACGCCATCGCCTTCGACATGGGCGGCACGACGGCCAAGGCCGGCGTGATCAGCGAGGGGCGGCCGCTGACCACCGGCTCGGCGCTCATCGGCGGCTACGAGCGCGCGCTGCCCATCCAGATCCCGATGATGGATATCCACGAGGTCGGCACCGGCGGCGGCTCCATCGCCCGCGTCGAGACCGGCAATGCGCTGCGCGTGGGTCCGCAAAGCGCAGGCTCCATCCCCGGCCCCGTGGCCTACGGCCGCGGCGGCACCGAGCCCACCGTGACCGACGCCAACCTGCTGCTGGGCCGCCTGGACGCCGAGCACTTCCTGGGCGGCGAGCTCAAGCTCGACCTCGACGGCTGCCAGAAGCAGATGCGCGAGCGCATCGCCAAGCCGCTGGGCCTGGACCCGACGGAGGCCGCCGACGGCATCCTGCGCATCGCCGTGACGCAGATGTCGCACGCCGTGAAGGCCGTGACCACCGAGCGCGGCCTGGACGCCGGCAGCTTCACCATGGTGGTGTACGGCGGCGCCGGCCCGCTGCACGCCTCGGCCATTGCGCGCGAGATCGGCATCCGCAAGGTGCTCATTCCTTATGCGCCGGGCTACTTCTCGGCCTACGGCATGCTGTTCTCGGACCTGCGCTACGACTACGTGCGCTCGGTCTTCCGCAAGCTCAACGACGTCTCGTTCGACGAGATCGAGGCGGCCTACAAGAAGATGGAGGACGAAGGGCGTGCCGCGCTGGCGCAGTCCGGCGTCAAGCCTGACGGTGTCGTCATCGAGCGCGCGGCCGACATGCGCTACGTCGGCCAGGAGCACGCCGTGACGGTGGACCTGCCCATGGCCTTCTTCGAGTCCAAGGACCGCTCGGCCATCAAGCAGCAGTTCGACGAGCTGCACAAGGTGCGCTACGGCACCTCGGCGCCCAAGGAGCCGGCCGACCTGGTGAGCCTGCGCGTCACGGTGCTGGGCACCATGAAGAAGCCGCCCAAGCACAGCGTCGAGGCGGGCAGCGCCACGCCGGAGAAGAGCGCCATCCGTGCCGTCAAGCCGGTGTACTTCCGCTTGGGCGGCTGGGCCGACACGCCCGTCTACGTGCGCGACCACTTGCGCGCGGGCAACGTCATCGCCGGCCCGGCGCTGATCGAGGAGCACGCCTCCACCACGGTCGTGCAGCCCGGCGACGAGCTGCGCGTCGATGAGCTCGGCAACCTGCAAATCTCCATCGGGAGCGACCGCTGATGAGCACCGCCACCACCACGGGCACCAACACCATGGCCACCACCGCCGCCGCGACCGTCGATCCGGTCACCGTCGAGATCATCCGCAACGGCCTCTACGCCGTGACGGAGGAGATGAAGACCAACCTGACCCGCACGGCCTACAACCTCATCATCTACGAGGCCCTGGACTTCACGGTGGGCCTGTTCACCAAGGAGGGCGACACCGTCTCCATCGGCCTGGGCCTGCCCATGTTCATCCGCGGCATGTCGGAGACCGTCAAGGCCAAGATCCGCCACTTCGGCTACGACAACATCAAGCCCGGCGACATCCTGGTCACCAACGACGCCTACACCACCGGCAGCCACCTGAACCACTTCACGTTCACCATGCCGGTGTTCCATGAAGGCAAGCTGGAGGGCTTCACCTGCTGCATGGCGCACTGGCTGGACGTGGGCGGCACACTGGGCAACGTGACCACCGACATCTTCAGCGAGGGGATACAAATCCCCATCATGAAGTACCAGCGCGAGGGCGTGGTCAACCAGGACCTCATCGACATCATCGCGATGAACGTGCGCCTGGCCGAGCGCGCCCTGGGCGACCTGCGCGCGCAGATCACGGCCATCACCACTGGCGAGCGCCGCTACGTGGAGCTGCTGCAGCGCTACGGCGCGGATGCCGTCAATGGCTCGATCCGCCAGATCATGGACGCCTCCGAGGCGCTGGCACGCAAGAACACGCTGTCCATTCCCGACGGCACCTACGAGGCCGAGTCCTTCATGGACGACGACGGCCTGGACATCGGCAAGCGCATCCCCATCCGCGTGAAGGTCACCGTCCAGGGCGACGAAATGACGGTGGACCTCTCCGACGTGAGCAAGCAGGTTCGCGGCTTCTACAACTCGGGCTTCACGACCGGCATCGCCTGCGCGCAGGTGGCCTACAAGTGCCTGACCACGCCGACCGATTACCCGGTCAACGACGGCTCGTTCCGGCCGCTGAAGGTGGTCATGCCCATGGGCACCGTCATCAGCGCCGAGCGCCCCTACCCGATGCGGGTGTGGATGACCTTCCCGATGACGGTGATCGACACCATCTTCAAGGCGCTGGCGCCCGCCATCCCCGACCGCTCCATCGCCGGCCACCACGCCGACCTGGTGTTCCCCAACATCCACGGCATCTCGCCGGAAGACGGGCGCCTGTTCATCGTGGGCATCGGGCCTCTTGGCGGCGGCTGGGGTGCGAAGTCCAAGGAGGACGGCGTGTCGGTGACGGTGTGCATCAACGACGGCGACACCCACAACAGCCCCACCGAGCAGCTCGAAGCCAAGTACCCGGTGCTGGTGGAAAAGTACGAGATCCGCAAGGACAGCGGCGGCGCGGGCCAGTACCGCGGCGGCCTGGGCGCGGAGATGGTGGTGCAGGCGCTCTCGCCCTTCACCGTCACCACCCGCATCGATCGTGTGCACTGCAAGCCCTGGGGCCTGGAAGGCGGCGGCGACGCCATGGGCAACGGCCTGGCCGTGCGCCACAAGGGCGAGTGGAAGACCGACCACCCCAACGCCAAGATCTTCAACGTGCGCCTGGAGCGCGGCGACGCCTACAAGATGCTCTCGGGCGGCGGCGGCGGCTTCGGCAACCCGCTGGATCGCGAGCTCGACCAGGTGGCCGAGGACGTGCGCGAAGGCTACGTGAGCGAACAGGTGGCGCGCGAGGTCTACAAGGTGGTCCTCGATCCCAAGGGCAAGGTGGATGCCGACGCAACGCTCGCGCTGCGCAAGGCAGGCCCTGCCGGCGCCGGTGGCGCCGCCGACGACCTCGCCTGGGCCGGCCAGTGAGCACCGCCGTGGCCGACGACCTCGCGCACCGGGCCGACGCGCTGCTGGATCTCTGGAGCCGGCTCTCGGCCCACCACGTGGTGCTGGGCTCGGGCTGCGCCTGCGGCGTGGGCGGCGTGAGCCTGCGGCTGGAGGACTTCGAGCTCGACATCGTCGGCTACCTGGAGGACGCCGGCCTGCGCTGCGACGTGGCGGCGGTGGTCGCCTTCTTCCAGGCGCTGCAGGCGGCGCCGCAACCCTCGCAGCCGCTGCTGGCCCTGCTGCACGACATGCAGCAGGAGCGGCTGCCCGGCGAGGTGGCGGCCTGGCTGCTGCCGCGGCTGGAGCGCACGCTGCGCTCCTTTGCCGAGCTGCACGGCCCCAAGGGCCAGGGCTGAAGGCGATGAGCGGGCATTTCACTTCGCTGCTGGCCGCCGCGGCCCACGAGGAGAGCGGCGAGCGCGTGCCCGTCACGGTGCTCACCGGCTTCCTGGGCAGCGGCAAGACCACGCTGCTCAACCGGCTGCTCAAGCTGCCGGACCTGCAGGGCACGGCCGTCATCGTCAACGAGTTCGGCACGGTGGGCATCGACCAGGACCTCATCGCCCAGGCCAGCGACGACACCATCCTGCTGCCCAACGGCTGCCTGTGCTGCGCCCTGCGCGGCGACCTGGTCGAGGCGCTGACGCGTCTTTCCGAGCAGGACGAGATCGCGGGTGCACCGCTGCGGCAGGTGCTGATCGAGACCAGCGGCTTGGCCGACCCGGGCCCCATCCTGCGCACGCTCATGGGCGACCCCGCCGTGCGGCCGCGCTTCGCCGTGGCCGGCGTGGCCTGCACGGTGGATGCGGTGCTCGGCATGGGCACGCTGGACGCGCATCCCGAATCGGTGCAGCAGGTGGCAGTGGCCGATGCGCTGCTGCTGACCAAGCTGGACCTGCTCGACGGTCCGCCCGCGCCGGCGCTGCTGGAGCGGCTGCAGTCCCTCAACGCCAACGCCACCCTGCACCTTGACCGCGAACGGCTGCCCGTGGCCCTGCGCGACCTGATGCAACGCCAGGACGCCTTGTCGGCCGCTGCGGCGCAGGCGGATGCGCGGGCCGAGACGCCGTTCTACAGGCCTGTCAACCCGGCCATCCCGACTGACCAGGCGCCGCGGCACCGCGACGGCATTGCGTCGTTCGTGCTGGTGCGCGACGAACCGCTGCCGCGCGAGGCCTTCTTCGCCTGGATGGACCTGATCGTGGCCAGCCGCGGTGAGGACCTGCTGCGCGTCAAGGGCCTCGTGCACCTGGCGGAGCAGCCCGAGCAACCGCTCGTGATCCACGGCGTGCAGCACCTGTTCCATCCGCCCACGTCGCTGCCGGCCTGGCCCGGCACCGACCGGCGCACGCGCATCGTGTTCATCACGCGTGGCCTGGATGCCGAGGCGCTGGGGCAGACGCTGGACGTGCTCGTGCGGCGCCACATGAGGAACCGGCGCTCCGCACCCTGATTCCTAAAACCCCCAACAACCCGTAGGAGACAAGATGAGGCTGCAGAGTTTTCTCGCGGCAGGACTGGCCCTGCTCGTCGCGCCGGCCTGGGCCGAGGCACAGAAGTTCCCGGAGAGCGGCAAGACCATCCGCGTGGTCGTGCCCTTTGCCGCCGGTGGCGGCGTGGACAACGCGGCGCGCCTGCTCGGCGAGCAGTTGCGCAAGCAATTGGGCGTGACGGTGATCGTGGACAACCGCGCCGGCGCCAACGGCACCGTGGGCGGCAAGGCGGTGCAGATGGCGCCGGCCGACGGCTACACGCTGCTGTTCTCGGCCTCCACGCACGTGCTGGCCAAGCAGGTGATGAGCAATGCGCCCTATGACCCGCAAACCGACTTCGCGCCGGTGGCCCGCGTGGGCGAGGCGCCGCTGATGCTGGTGATCTCGCCGCAACTGCCGCAGGACAAGCTCGGCGACGTGCTGGCCGCCGCGAGACAGCAGCCCGAGAAGTGGATGGCGGCCATTCCCGCCGCCGGCGCGGCCAGCCACCTGGCCACGCTGCTGCTGGCCAAGCAGGGCAACGTCAAGTTCACCTACGTGCCCTACAAGGGCACGCAGCCGGCATTGGCCGACGTGGCCGGCGGCCACGTCAACCTGCAGTTCGACTCGATGATCTCGCTGCTGCCGCTGGCCAAGGCAGGCAAGGTCAAGCCGATTGCCATCAGCTCGATCAAACGCAGCGAGCTCGCGCCCGCCGTGCCCACGGTGCAGGAAGCCGGCGTGCCCAACTTCAACGTCGTCACCTGGTACGGCGTCTGGGCCCCCAAGGAAACGCCGGCCGAGCGCGTCGCCGCGCTCCATGCCGCGATCAACACCGCGGTGGGCGAGCTCGGCAAGTCCGGCGCCTTCGCCAAGCTCGGGGTCGAGCCCGTGACCGAAAGCATCGAGCAGTTCAAGCGCTACATCGCCAGCGACGTGGCGCAAAGCGCCGAGTTGCTCAAGGGAGCGGGCTTCAAGCCTGAATAAAGGAGACAAGGGACATGTTCAAGCAAACCATTTGGGCCGCGGGCCTGGGCGCGGCCTGCGTGGCCGCCATCGCGCAGTCGTCGGTCACCCTAGGCGGCACCATGGATGTGGGCGTGCGCCATGTGAAGAACGGGTCGCTGGGCTCCAACACCTCGGAAGTCAGCGGCAACAACACGACCAGCAAGCTCATCATTCGCGGCAACGAAGAGTTGGGCAACGGCCTGAGCGCCGGCTTTTACCTCGACGCCACCATCCTGGGCGATACCGGCCAGGCCGGCGCCGCCACGCCCGCAGGCCAACTGTGGGACCGGCGCTCCACGGTGAGCGTCGCGAGCAAGACCCTGGGCGAGCTGCGCCTGGGCCGCGACTGGGTGCCGACGCACCTTGTCTGGACCTCGCTGGACCCCTTCTCCACGCTGGGCATTGCCGGGGCCAACAGCTTCCGCAACTTCGCGGCCTCGCGGGCGCTGGGCCAGGCTTTTGGCGCCTTGCCCGACGCTCAGCAGGCCAACCCGACACTGCGGGTGAGCAATGCGATCGAGTATTTCCTGCCCGGCGGCCTGGGTGGCTTCTACGGCCAGTTGGTCGTCACGCTCGACGAGCGCGGCACCACGGCGGCGGGCTCCACCAAGGGCCGCGGCTTTCGCCTCGGCTGGGCCGGCAAGGGCCTGGACGTGGGCGCGGCCCAGTTCACGACCAGCAACGCCACCGGCGGCGAGAACTTCAAGGACCAGGTCTACGGCGCGGGCTACGACTTTGGCTTCGCGCGGCTGAGCCTGGCCCAGCGGCGCTGGGTGTTTGGGCCGGACCGCAGCGTCAACACGCTGCTGGCGGCGCAGATTCCTGCCGGCCCGGGCTTCGTCAAGCTGACCTACCTGCGCCTGGACCAAAAGGGCGCCACCGCCGCCCAAAGCGCCAACGACGCCCACCTGATAGGCGCGGGCTACGTCTACAACCTGTCCAAGCGCACGGCGCTGTATGCGCACGCCTCGCGCATCTCCAATGATGGCGCGGCGAGCTTCGCCGTGGCAGGTGGCCCGGCCGTCAGCGGCAACCCCGCGGCGGCCAACTACTTCGGTGGGCAGCGCTCCACGGCCTACGAGCTGGGCCTGCGCCACGACTTCTGACGCGGCTGCGCGGTCAGCTCAAGAGGTAGCTCAGGAGGCCGGTGCTGCCGTTTGGGCGTCGGCCTCTTCCTGGGCGTCCAGCCCCCAGGTCGCCCAATCCTCGCCAAACAGCTCAGCCGGGTGCGGCGAGCGCACGGAGCCGTTGCCGCAAGCCATGGCGTCGGACGGGCAGTACTTGTCGCAGCCCCAGCACACGCGGTGCGGGTTGGCGGGCGCTATCGGGAATTTCTTGGCCATGTCGGCATTGAAGCCCCCAGCGGCCCAGCCCGCCTTGAAGTAGTTCAAGCGCGGGCATACAAGCACCGGGCCGCGCAACGCCTTCAGTCCCCTGCCGCGCCGGCGCTGTCGTCCAGGCAGCGCCGCACCTCCGCGTACAGCCCCTCGCTCTGGAAGGGTTTGCGCAGCAGCCGCACGCCGGGCACGGCCGTCCACAGCAGCTCGCGCTCGGCGTGGCCGCTCACGAAGACGATGGGCAGCTCCGGCTGCAGCGCGCGCAGCCGCCGCGCGACCTCTATGCCGCTCATGCCGGGCAGCCCAAGGTCCAGCAGCACCACTTGCGGATTGAAATCCGCGTAGGCCGTGAGCGCCGCGCCGCCCTCGGCCGCACTCAGCACCTCGTAGCCGTTGCCGCGCAGCAGCTCGGCCATGGTGCGGCGGATGTCGGGCTCGTCGTCCACCACCAGGATTCGCTCGCCCCGCCCGGCCAGGTTCAGCGGCATCTCCCGCTCGGCCAGCGCGCCCAACGCCGCCCCGCTGCCCGCGGCCAGCCACAGCGACACCTGCGTGCCCTGCCCCGGCTCGCTGGCAAGGCGCGCCCCGCCGCGCGACAGCCGCGCCACGTTGGCCACCTGCGCCAGCCCAAGGCCCGTGCCCCGCCCAACGGGCTTGGTGGTGAAGAACGGGTCGAAGGCCTTGGCCAGCACCTCCGCGGGCATGCCCACACCGGTGTCGGCCACCGTGATGACGACGTAGGCGCCGGCCGGGAGATCGCCATCGGCCTCGCCCAGCTCGCGCGCGCGGGCGTCGATGTGGATGCTGCCGCCCGCGGGCATCGCGTCCTTGGCGTTGAGCACCAGGTTCAGCAGCGCCAGCTCCAACTGGTTGGCATCGGTCACGGCAACCAGCTCGCCACCCTCCTGCACGGCGATGTCCAGCGCGATGGCGCTCTCCACCGCCTGCCTGAGCCAGTCGCGCATGCCCAGCAGCAGCGTGCGCACGTCGGTGGGGCCGGTCACGAGGTCGTTGCTGCGCGAAAACGCCAGCAGCCGCAGCGTGAGCTGCTTGCCGCGCTCGGCGGCGGCCAGCGCCTTGTCCAGCAGCGCGCTGATCTTGGCGTCGCCCGCCATGCGCTGCACCAGGTGGATGTAGCCCACCATGGACGCCAGGATGTTGTTGAAGTCGTGCGCCATGGTGCCGGTGAGCTGGCCAATGGCTTCCATCTTCTGCGACTGCACCAGCACGGCCTCGGCGCGTTCGCGCTGCGCGATCTGCTCCAGCAGCCGCACGTTGGCCTGGTGCAGCGCGCGGGTGCGCTCCTCGATGCGGCGCTCCAGCGTCTCGTTGAGCTGGCGCGTGCTGCTTTCGGCGTCATGCAGCCGCAGCAGCGCCCGCACGGCCGCGACCAGCTCGTCCGGGTCTATGGGCTGTATCAGGTAGGAGTCGGCACCGCCTTCCAGGCCCCGCGCGCGGTCCGCGGCGCTGGTGAAGGTGGCCGAGGTCTGCAGCACCATGGTCGTCGGCCAGCGCTGCTTGATCTGGCGGCACACCTCGATGCCGTCGATGTCCGGCAGCCTCACGTCCAGCAGCACCAGCGCCGGGCGCCGTGCCTCCATCTGCGCCAGCGCGTCGCGGCCGCTGACGGCGTCGGCCACGTCAAAGCCCGCATGGCGCAGGCTGCGGCTCTTGGCGTAGCGCGCGGCCTCGGTGTCGTCGACGTTGAGGATGGTGGCCCGTGCGTTGCCGCCCACGGAGGCGGCAGGGCTGCTGTTGGCGGTCATGCGGTCCTCCTGCCTTGACTGACGATGTCCTGGATGAGCGTGGTCAGCCCTTCGCGCGAGACATCGTGCTTGGGAACGATGGCGTAGGCCGCGGCCAGCGCGCGCTTCTGGTCCAGCGACAGCGACTGCGAAGTGCACACCACCACCGGCGTTGCGCGCAAGTGCTCGTCGCCGGCCAGGGCTTGCAGCACGCCGAAGCCGTCCAGCCTGGGCATGTGAAGGTCCAGGATCACCAGGTCGGGGCGGCTGTCGCGCACCAGTTGCAACCCCACCTCACCGTCGCCCGCCTCCAGCACGCGCAGACCCGCGTCCTGCGCGATGTGGCGGATGACGTACCGGAATGCTTCTTCGTCATCGATCACCACCAGCTGCGCAGCATCCGGCGTGCCCTGCCCCTGCGAAGAGGTGGCGGCAAACTGCCCGTAGCGCACGGGCAGGAACAGCTCGAAGGCGGAGCCCGCGCCCACGGCGCTCTCCAGCAGCGTCACGTCCCCGCCCATGAGCTGCGCCAGGCGGCGCGACAGCGGCAGCCCCAAGCCCGTGCCGCCGCGCTGCAGCACGCCCTCGACCTGCTTGAACTCCTCGAACACGTACTGCTGGTGCTGCGGCGCGATGCCTATGCCCGTGTCCCGCACCGTGAACACCATGCGCGCGGCCGTGGCGTCGTGCCGCACGGCCACGCGCACCTGGCCCTGCTGCGTGAATTTCAGGGCGTTGGAGATCAGGTTGCGCAGCACCTGCGCGACCTTGGCCTCGTCGGCATGCAGCACCGGCAGGCCGGCCGGGTCGTCGAAGAACAGGTCCACCGCCGGGTTGACCAGCAGCGGCTTGAGCGAGCCGCGCAGCCCGGCAAACAGCGCGTCCACGGTGAAGTCGGCGGCGCGGATGTCGAGCTTGCCGGCCTCGACCTTGGCCAGGTCCAGCAGGTCGTTGACCATGTCCAGCAGCCCCTGGGCCGAGCGGCGGATGTACTCCACCTGGCGCTGCTGCTCGCTGTTGAGCTCGCCGTCCACGCCGTCCGTCAGCAGCCTTGAGAGCGCCAGGATGGAGTTCAGCGGCGTGCGGAACTCGTGGCTCATGTGCGAGAGAAAGCGCGACTTCATGTCGCTGGCGCTGCGCAACTGCTCGGCCTTCTGGTCCAGCTCCGAATACAGCGCCACCACGCCGCGGTTGGTCTCCTCCAGCTCGCGGTTGAGGCGCTGCGTCTCGACCTGGCGCTCCTGCAGGTCCGTGAGGCTCTCGATCAGCTCCTGGTTCTGCTCGTGCAGCACCACCAGCGGGTCCGCGCGCGCACCGCCCAGGCCCGCGCCTATGGACTGCAGCGCCGCCGCCGTGAGCCGCGCCCCGGCCGCGCGCGGAATGCGCTGCCACAGCCGCACCGTGGTGCCCGCGGGCGTGGACTCGATCTCGAAGCGATCCACCAGCCGCCGCGCGCTGGGCAACCCCGTGCCGCGGCCCGGGGCGAAGCTGCGGGCACCGGAGAGCAGCGCCTCCAGGTCGTCGATGCCGCGGCCCTGGTCCGACACCGTCACGCACAGGTGCTGCGGCTGCGCCGGGGCGTCCACGGCGTACTCCACCTCGCCGCCGCCGGCGTGGGCGAAGGCGTTGCGCGCGATCTCGGAGACGGCGGTGGCGATGCGCGTCTGCGCCTGGCGGTCCAGCCCGAGCCGCTCGGCCACGCGGTGCGCTCCCTGGCGCGCCAGCACCACGTCGGCGGCGGCGGCCACGGACAGCCGCGCCAGCGTTCGGTTCATGGCAGGGCTCCCTTCACGACGGGCATGCGCGCCAGCACCGCCGTCGCGTCGTCGCGCCCGCGCGCGAAGTCGCGGTAGAGCACGGCGGCTCCCAGCAGCGGGTGCATGCGGGCCAGGCCGGGGTAGGCGTCCAGCGACCAGCCGCTGGACAGGCCGTCCGAATGCATGACCAGCACGCCGCCCGGCGCGCAGGGGTAATCAAACGCCTGGATTTTTCGCGCGTTGTGTCCGGCCGTGCCGTTGTGCGAGACCATGCGCCGCGCGGCGCCCCCGGGGACGACGACGCTGGCGGCGATGTTGCCCAGCCCGGCGAAGGCCACCGTGCCGCTGGCCGGGTCCATGCGCGCCACGGCCACGGCGCCGCCGCGCGTGTGGCGCAGCGCCTGGTGCACGGCCTGGATGATCTGCGCGGGCGGCTCGTGGCGGCTGCGCTGGAACTGCGCCACGGCCTCGTTGGCGGCCACGGCCGCCTCGGTGCCGTGGCCCAGGCCATCGACCATGAACACGATGCGGCAGCCGTCGGCCGCATCGTGCGCGGCCCAGGCGTCGCCGCAGGCCTGCTCACCGGGCTTGGCGATGCACACGCCGCCCACGGCATCCTCCTGCCGCGGCTCGCAGGCGCTTTCCCCCTTGCGCGAAAGGCAGGCCATCACCACCGTGCCCTTGGCCGGCCAGGAGGCGACGTGAAATGCCTGGGCCAGCCGGCGCACGGCACCCAGGCCGTTGCCGGCGGTGCCGGCGGAGGAATAGCCGTCGGCCAGGCAGCGCGGCACGTCGGCCATGCCCGGGCCCTTGTCCAGGGCCAGGAGGTCGATGTGGTCGCTGCCGCAGCCCACCAGCAGCCGCCCGCCGCCGCCGTGCTTGATGAGGTTGGTGCCCAGCTCCGTGGCGACGATGGCCAGTTGCCCGGCACGCACCTCGTCGAAACCCAGCGCCGCGCCGGCGGCCACGGCACGCCGGCGCGCCTCGGCCACCGCGCTGGAGTCGTTGACCATCACTTCGAACATGCAATCCGCCTTTTGCGCCTTGTGCGCCTTTGTGCGCGTCGGCTTACTTGAAGCGCGCGATGGTCACGCGCGTGCCCTGGCCGGGCGTGGATTCGATGGCGAACTCGCTGGACAGCCGCTTGGCCCCGCCCAGCCCCAGCCCCAGGCCGCCGCCGGTGGTGAACCCGTCGCGCAGCGCGGCGTTGATGTCGGGGATGCCCTGGCCCTGGTCCTCGAAGCACAGCCGCACGCCGCGCCGCGGGACCGTGACGAGCTCCACGCTCACCGCGCCGCCGCCGCCGTAGTCCAGCGTGTTGCGCGCGAGCTCGCTGGCGGCGGTGACGATCTTGGTCTGGTCCACCAGGCTCAGCCCCGCCTCCACGGCGAGCGCGCGCACGCGCTGGCGCACCCTCACCACGTCCTCGGAGCTTCGGATGTCGAGGCGGTCAGTCACTGCCGTCATCATCTTCGTCGCCGGCACCGCGCCAGGCGTGGCGGGCGGACGTGGCGATCAGCGCCAGCCCCTTGTCCACGTTGAGCGCGGTCTTCACGCCGTGCAGGGACAGGCCCAGCTCCACCAGCGTGATGGCCACGGCCGGGCGCATGCCCACCACCACCGTGTCCGCATCCAGGATGCGCGACACCGAGGCGATGTTGTCCAGCATGCGGCCCATGAAGCTGTCCACGATCTCCAGCGCCGAGATGTCTATGAGCACGCCGCGCGCGCCCACGGCGACGATGCGCTGGGTGAGGTCCTCCTCCAGCGCGGAGGCCAGCTCGTCGTGCATGTCCACCTGGATGGTGACCAGCAGCACGTTGCCGAGCTTCAGTATTGGAATGCGCTCCATGGGCTCAGCCCTGGTGGGCATTGAAGCCGGCCGGGACGTCCGCCGCGCGCCGCTTGGCCACCGTGCGGCCCTGGCGCGAGAGCGCCAGCGCGAAGGCGTCGGCCAGCGTGGCCTTGGACACCACGTCCAGCTCCACGCCCAGGTGCACCATGGTCTGCGCGATCTGCGGCCGTATGCCGCTGATGATGCAGTCGGCCCCCATGAGCCGCGCCGCGGCCACCGTCTTGAGCAGGTGCTGCGCGGTGAGCGTGTCCACCGTGGGCACGCCGGTGATGTCGATGATGGCGATGCCCGCGCTTTGCTGGACGATGGACTCCAGCAGGTTCTCCATCACCACCTGCGTGCGCTGGCTGTCCAGCGTGCCGATGAGCGGCAGCGCCAGGATGCCGTCCCACAGCTTGATCACGGGCGTGGAGAGCTCGGCGATCTCCTGCTGCTGGCGCACGATCAGCTCCTCGCGCGTCTTCTGGTAGCCCTCCATGGTGTAGAGGCCCAGCTTGTCCAGCAGCAGCCCCAGGCTCCAATTGGCCTGCAGCGTGGCCTGCGCGTCGGCGCCGCCGTGGCGCGTGAACACGTCGAACAGCGGCTGCTTGAGCGAGAAGATGAAGAGGGTGGTCTCGCGCGGGGAAAAGCCCTGCGTGGCCCGCGAGGCCGAGATGTCGGCCAGCAGGTCGCGCACCGCGGCGAAGGCGGAAGAGTCGATGTCGTGTGTGCCGCCGCTCAACGCATCGCGCAGCAACCGCAGGAACTGGCTGCATTGCGTCTGCAACTCACCTTCGCGTATGCGGCCGCTTTGCAACGCCCCGTCCTCCTTGAGCTGCTGCAGCCACTGCTGCAGCACCTCGGCTTCGTGGGCATTGAGCAGTTGTGTGGTGACCTGCGTGCCGGCCTGTGCCATGGGTGAACCTCTCCTCTAGGGTTATCAAGGACATGATAGGGGGATTGGCGTCCCTCCCCAGGGGGATTGCATGCGTTGGAGACACACCGGGATTCAGCAGGGCCTAAGGGTTGCTCCCTAAATTGGACCACGCTGACGCCTTGCCGCCGCACCGGCGGCGCCTCCGGCGCAATCACCACCAGGAGACCTTTTCATGAATGCAGAGGAAAAACTTCGCGTCGCGCGTCTGGTCACGCGGCTGGCCCGCCAGGCCGAGGCGCCGCAGGACGAGGACGCCGCCCTGGAGCTGGCTGCGCTGCTGAAGGTGCGCCCCGACGCGCCCTACCTGCTGATGCAGCGCACCCTCATGCTGGAGCTCGCGCTGGAGCGCGCCCAGGCCGAGCTGGAACAACTGCGCCAGGCCCGCTCACAAGCGCAGGACCCAGCCCAGCCGCACAACCCCTACCAGGCCAGTGCGGGCTACGAGCCCTCGCAGCCCGTGCCTTCCGCGGTCCAGGCGCCGCAGCGCCCGTCCGCGGCGCCATCCGGCGGCTGGCAGCCCGGGGTGAATACCGGGCCGGCCCTGGGCAATCTCCCGGGTTACGGCCAGGGCGTATCCACCAGCGCCGCACCTTCTGCCGCGGGCGGTTTCCTGCGCAACGCCGCGGCCGTGGGTGCCGGCGTGTTGGGCGGCAGCCTGCTCTTTCACGGGCTGGACTCGCTGTTCCACAGCCACGGTGGCGGCCAGGCCTCCAACGGCCTGCTGGACCAGGGCGGCAGCGCCGGGCTGCTGTCCGGCGACATGCAGGCGCCGCTGGACGCCATCAGCGGCAACGACTTCCTGGACCCGGCCAACGATCCGCTCGCCAGCGGCGGCTCCCTGCTCGGCGGCGACATGCTGGGCGACGGGGGCGAATTCGATGACGGCGGCGACGACTGGGCCTGAGGCCCGCCGGGCACACTTGCGGCCGTGGTTTGCTCAAGCGCTCAGGCGCTGATGCGTTGATTCGCTGAACGGAGACCTTGTAGAGATGCGCCTGCTGCTGGTGGAAGACGACACGATGATCGGCGAGGCCGTGCTGGACCTGCTGCGCGCCGAGCACTACGCCGTGGACTGGGTCAAGGACGGCGAGATGGCCGAAACGGCGCTGCGCACCCAAACCTACGACCTGGTGCTGCTGGACCTGGGCCTGCCGCGGCGCGACGGCCTGGAGGTGCTGCGCGGCATGCGCGCCCGCAAGGACCGCACGCCCGTCCTGATCACCACCGCGCGCGACGCCGTGGCCCAGCGCATCGAGGGCCTGGATGCGGGCGCCGACGACTACCTGCTCAAGCCCTACGACCTCGACGAGATGCTCGCGCGCATACGCGCCCTGCTGCGCCGCGCCGCAGGCCGCGCCGAGCCCGTGTACGAGCACCTGGGCGTGGCGCTCGACCCGGCCACGCGCGAGGCCACGGTGGGCGGGCAGCCGGTGGTGCTGTCCGCGCGCGAATGGGCCGTGCTGGAGCCGCTGATCGCGCGCCCGGGCATGGTGCTGTCGCGCACGCAACTGGAGGAAAAGCTCTACGGCTGGAAGGACGGCGTGAGTTCCAACGCCGTGGAGGTCTACATCCACGGCCTGCGCAAGAAGCTGGGCGCGGAGCTCATCCTGAACGTGCGCGGCCTGGGCTACATGGTGCCCAAGGCGTGAAGGAGGCTGCGGCCATGCGGGCGTCTTCCTTGCAGCATTCCCTGCGCACGCGGCTGCTGGGGCTGCTGCTGGTGGCCATCGTGGTGTCGGCACTGGCGCAAGGCGTGGTGGCCTACGGCACGGCGCGCGCCGAGGCCGACCAGATCTTCGACTACCACATGCAGCAGACGGCCCTGGCGCTGCGTCCGGGGCTGACGGCGCGCGGCGCGCTGCCGCCGGACGTGGACGTGGACGAGGCCGAGAACTTCGAGTTCATGGTGCAGGTGTGGACGGCCGACGGGCTGCGCGTCTTCCAGTCCGCCCGCCGCGCCGCGCTGCCGCAGCGCGCCGTGCTGGGATTTTCCGACGTGAAGGCGCAGGGCACGATCTACCGCGTCTTCTCGCTGCAGACGCGCTCGCAGGTGGTGCAGGTGGCGCAGGACATGGCCGTGCGCCGCGAGATGGCGCGCAACCTGGCACTGCGCACCGTGGCGCCCATCGTGGTGCTGGCGCCGCTGCTCATGCTGGTGGCTTGGGCCGTGGTCAGCAGCTCGCTGGCGCCCGTGCAGCGCGTGCGCCGCCAGGTGGCCGCGCGTCAGGCCGACGACTTGAGCGAGGTCGGCGCGCATGATTTGCCCGACGAAATTCGTCCCCTGGTCAACGAGCTGAACTTGCTGTTTGCGCGCGTGCGGCAGGCATTCGAGGCGCAGAAGAGCTTCGTGGCCGACGCGGCGCACGAGCTGCGCTCGCCGCTGGCCGCGCTCAAGCTGCAGGTGCAGGGCCTGCAGCGTGCGGGCGACGATGCCGCGCGCGAGCGTGCCGCGCAGCGGCTGAACGCCGGCATAGACCGCGCCACGCGGCTGGTGGAGCAGCTTCTGGTGCTGGCCCGCCACCAGGCCGGAGCGGCTGCCGTGCCGGCGCAGCCCGTGGCGCTGGCCGAAGTGGCGCGCATGGCCGTGGCCGACGCCATGCCCGCCGCGCAGGCGCGCGGCATGGATTTGGGCGTGCCCCAGGCCGACGCGGGCGAGGTGGACGGCCACGCCGAGGCGCTGCGCATCCTCATGCGCAACCTGCTGGACAACGCGCTGAAGTACTCGCCCGAAGGCGGCACGGTGGACCTCACGGTGCGCCGCGAGGGCGCGTCGCTGCTGCTGGCCGTGGAGGACAGCGGCCCGGGCATTGCCGAGGAGGAGCGCGAGCGCGTGCTCGACCGCTTTCACCGCGTGCCCGGCACCGAGGCGCCGGGCAGCGGCCTGGGGCTGGCCATCGTCAAGGCGATTGCCGAGCTGCATGGGGCGGCGCTGCGGCTTGGGCAGTCGCAGCGGCTGGGCGGGCTGCGGGTGGAGGTGGAGTTCAGGGCGAGGGGGTGAAGGGCAGACGAAGCAATGTCGGGGGTCGTTGACGTCTTCATGCATCACGTGAGCCAAAGGGGCTCGCCTTCCACTTCGTCATTCCCGCAAAGGCGGGAATCCAGGCGGCCCCACACCAGAGCGCAGGAACGCAGGGTTTTGCCCCGTGGTGCACCAACACCTGTTCTCACGGCCAGCTTGGGGACCGCCTGGGTCCCCGCCTACGCGGGGATGACGAAGTAGTGGGCGCGGCTTGCGGCTTGCGGCTTGCGGCTTGCGGCTTGCGGCTTGCGGCTTGCGGCTTGCGGCTTGCGGCTCAGTTTTCCCTGGCTGCAATGCGGCGCGAGCGCGCGCCATCTCCTTTCAGCCCACCCTCAAAACCCATCATCAGAACTTAAGTACCACCTAAGCGCCCTGCTGCACATTGGTTGCATGTCAAACGACAAACCTGTTCGAGGAGTGCGATCCATGAGCACCGTTTCCCTCTCCCCTGCCCGGCTGACGCTGTCGCTGCTGGCGGCCGGCGTGATCGGCGGCGCCGGCGCCACCTTCATCAGCAGCCACCATGCGGGGGCGGCCATCCCCGCCAACACCGCTCCCACCGCGGCTGTGGCCGCCGCGCCCATCGCGCCCGTCACCGGCGCGCCGGACTTCTCGCAGATCGCCGAGCGCCACGGCGCCGCCGTCGTCAACATCACCGTCACCGGCATGCGCTCGGCCAGCAACGACGAGGACGAAGACCAGGCCGCCGCGCCGCAGGGCGCCATGCCCCCGGGCATGAGCCCGAACGATCCCTTCTACGAGTTTTTCCGCCGCTTCGGCCCGCCGGGCTTCGCCGCGCCCAACCCGCGCGCCCAGCAGCAGCCCATGCGCGGTCAGGGCTCCGGTTTCATCGTCAGCGCCGACGGCGTCATCCTCACCAACGCCCACGTCGTCCACGGCGCCAAGGAAGTGACGGTCAAGCTCACCGACCGGCGCGAGTTCCAGGCCAAGGTGCTGGGCGAGGACCCCAAGACCGACGTCGCCGTCATCAGGATCAACGCCAAGGATCTGCCCGTCGTCCCGCTGGGCAGCACGCGCGAGCTGCGCCCGGGCGAATGGGTGGCGGCCATGGGCTCGCCCTTCGGCTTCGAGAACAGCGTCACCGTGGGCGTGGTCAGCGCCAAGGGCCGCTCGCTGCCGGACGACGGCTACGTGCCCTTCATCCAGACCGACGTGGCCATCAACCCCGGCAACTCCGGCGGGCCCCTCTTCAACGCGCGCGGCGAGGTGGTGGGCATCAACTCGCAGATCTACAGCCGCTCCGGCGGCTACATGGGCCTGTCCTTCGCCATCCCCATAGAGCTGGCCACCAAGGTCAAGGAGCAGATCGTGGCCACCGGCAAGGCCAGCCACGCGCGCTTGGGCGTGGCGATCCAGGAGGTCAACCAGAGCCTGGCCGACTCCTTCAAGCTCGACCGCCCCGAAGGCGCCCTGGTGGCCAGCGTGGACCCCGGCGGCCCGGCCGACAAGGCGGGGCTGCAGGTGGGCGACGTCATCCGCAAGGTGGACGGCCAGGCCATCGTCTCCTCCGGCGACCTGCCCGCCGTCATCGGCCAGTCCCGCCCGGGCGAGAAGGTGGCGCTGGAGGTGTGGCGCCACGGCAAGCGCGAGGAGATCAGCGCCAAGCTCGGCGACGCCGCCGAGAAGCCGGCCAAGGTGGCCGAGGCCGAGCAGGCCGCCCCCGGCCAGCAGGCGAAATTGGGCCTGGCGCTGCGCCCGCTGCAGCCGCAGGAGCTGCGCGGCAGCGGCGTCACCAACGGGCTGGTGGTGGAGCAGTCCTCCGGCCCGTCGGCGCGCGCCGGCGTGCAGCCCGGCGACGTGCTGGTGGCCATCAACGGCACGCCGGTCAAGAGCGTGGAGCAGGTGCGCGAGGCCGTGGCCAAGTCCGACAAGTCGGTGGCGCTGCTCATACAGCGCGGCGACAGCCGCATCTTCGTGCCCGTGCGCATAGGCTGATTCCTTCCCCCGCCGCCACCTTCCAGGGCGGCGGCACTTTGAGGCCGGCGGTTTCGCCGGCCTTTTTTTGTGGGCGGACGGCTGCGCCTGGGGCCTGCAGCTTCCTCACGCCGCCGTCTCCCGCCCCTGCAGCCGCTCCAGCCGGTAGCGCAGCGTGTCGCGCGAGATGCCCAGCAGCCGCGCCGCGGCGCTGACGTTGTGGGCGCTGCGCTGCATCGCCTGCTCGATGAGGTGGCGCTCCATGCGCTCCAGGTTCAGCTCCTCGTCCGCCAGCCCCAGGCCCGCGGACATCCCCGCCGACAGCGAAGGCGCCAGCGCCTGCGGCGCCAGGTGCAGCAGCGCGGGCGTGACGGCCGCATCCTGCGCCACCAGCACGGCCTGCTCCATGGCGTTGCGCAGCTCGCGCACGTTGCCCGGCCAGGTGTGGCGGCGCAGCGCGGCCTGGGCCTCGGCCGTCAGCGCCAGGCCCGGCTTGCGGTAGCGCGCCCCGTGCAGCGCCAGGAAATGGCGCGCCAGCTGCACGATGTCCTCGCCGCGCTCGCGCAGCGGCGGCACGCGCAGCTCCACGATGCGCAACCTGAAGTACAGGTCCGCCCGGAAGCGCCCCTCGCGCACCATGTCCTCCAGCGGCCGGTTGGTGGCGCTGATCACGCGCGCCGTCACCGGCGTGTCGCGCAGGCCGCCCAGGCGGCGCATGCGGCGGTCCTCCAGCAGCTTCAACAGCTTCACCTGCGTGGACAGCTCGGCCTCGCCGATCTCGTCCAGGAACACGCTGCCGTCCCCGGCCGTCTCCAGCAGCCCCACCTTGCGCTGGCGCGCGTCGGTGAAGGCGCCGCGCTCGTAGCCGAACAGCTCCGCCTCCACCAGTTGCGCCGGCAAGGCCCCGCAGTTCAGCTCCACGAAGGGTTTACTTCTGCGCGGCCCGTCGAAGTGCAGGGCGCGGGCGACCAATTCCTTCCCGGTGCCCGTCTCGCCGACCACCAGCACGGCGGGCAGCTCGCCGTCCTGCAGCCTTGATTCGGCCTCCAGCAGCGTGCGCAGCGTCTGCTTCATCGCGCGCATGGGCGGGGAGTCGCCCACGATCTTGTCCAGCCCGCTGTCGCGCGCCTCGCGGGCGCGGTAGTAATCGACGGCCTGCTCCAGCCGGTCCTGCCGCGTGAGCCGCTCCAGCAGCAGCTTCACCTCGCCCAGCACCAGCGGCTTCGTCAGGAAATCCGCCGCGCCGGCCTTCATGGCCTCCACCGCCAGCTCCAGGCTGCCGTGGCCCGTCATCATCACCACGTGCATGCCCGCGTCCGCGGCGCGCAGGCGCTTGAGCGCCTCCAGCCCGCTCATGCCGGGCAGGTTGTGGTCCAGCAGGACGACGCCGGGCTTGAAGTCCTCCAGCAGGGCGAAACCTTCCAGCGCCGAGCCGGCCACGCGCACCTCGCAGCCCGCGCGCTGCAGGTAGACGCTCAGGTTGCGCGCGAGCGCCGTTTCGTCCTCGATGATCAGGATGGCCTGCGCCATGGCGTTTCTCCTTGCACGGTGTCCGCGCGCCGCAGCCGCATGCGTGCCCGCGTGCAGCCGGGACGGCTGTCGATGTCCACGTCGCCGCCCAGGCGCTGCAGCGCGCGCTTGACCAGCGCCAGCCCCATGCCCAGGCCGCGAGGCTTGCTGGTGTGGAAGGGTTTGAACACGTCCACGAGCCGCTGGGCCTCTATGCCGGGGCCGCTGTCGGTGACCTCGACCACGACGTGATCGCCCTCGGTGCAGGCGCGCAGCGCCACGCGGTCGCCCGCGGCGGTGGCCTCCAGCGCATTGGCCAGCAGCGAGTTGACGAGCTGCACCAGCACCACGGCCTCGCCGTGCACCGGCGGCAGCGCGGCGCCGGCCTCGAAGGTGAACTGCTTGCCCTGCGCGCTGAAGCTCGGAGCGAAGCGCTCGGCCGCCTCGCGCAGCGCCGGCGCCACCTCGGCCGTGCCCTGCACCTCGCCGGGCTGGCGGGTGTAGCTCAGCAGCGTGCGCACCAGGTGCTCGATGCGGTCCACGTGCGCCACGGTCTCGCGCGCGATCTCGCCCGGCGCCTCCGCGCCCAATTCCACCTGCAGCTCCGCGCCGGAGCGTATGGAGGCCAGCGGGTTGCGGATGCTGTGCGCCACGGAGGCGGCAATCTCCCCCACCAGCGCCAGCGCCTCGGCCTCCACCATGCGCGCGCGCTGCTGCTGCATGAGGCGGCTGGCACGGCGCACCAGCCCCAGCGTGGACAGGTACAGCACCACGCCGCCGGCAATGGCGCTGGCCCACACCATGAGCGCGCTGCTGCGCAGCACGGCGTTGAGGCTGCTGGGCAGCCGGTACAGCTCCACCACGCCGATGGGCGGGCCCGCGTCCATGGCGCTGGGGTAGACGGGCAGGTAGTTCTCGACGAAGTGGGTCTGCGTGCGCGCCAGCCGCTCGTGCTCGGCCTTGCCCACGGGCTGGTCGCCGGAGACCTGGCCGCGGTGGACGACGGTGTGGCCCTGCAGCGCCTCCTCCAGCTCGTCGTTGTGCTCGAAGCGCCGGCCGATGAGCGCCGGGTCGCTGGACCACAGCACCCGCGCATCCGGCCCCCAGACGTTGGCGCGCAGCACGTCAGGCATGGCGGCGATGTGGCCGAAGAACTCCTCGAAGCCCGCGCGCGAGCCCGACGCCTCGCCGCGCTCGAAATAGTCCTGCACGCCCTGCGTGTCCACGATGCTCTGGACGAGCTGGCGGCTGAGCTCGGCGTCGTGGCGCAGCAACTGGCTCTCGATGTAGCGCGCCAGCAGCGCGGCCTGCGCCACGCTCACCAGCGCCACCGCGATGAAGCTCACCAGCGAGAAGCGGTGCAGCAGGTTGAGCCGGCCGGCCAGCCGCAACGGCGCCCAAAGGGCCGCGAGAAATGCGGGAGCTGTCATGGCGGCATTACACCTTGCGCGGCCGGGCCTGCGCCGCGAGCGCGTCCACTTCGCCAGCCCGGCGCCACCGGCCCATGCCCAGACCTCCTTGCACAAGTTGCCTGCGTCGGCCCGCGCCCAAGCGGCGTGCTGCCGTCTGCGGCACAGACGCATGGCGGCTTGCTGGAGGCGTGCCAGCGGCCGGCGCCCATGAAATCAAGGCCTTGGCGGCGCAGTGCTGCGGCGGCTGGGTGAATTGACCCACCGGGGCCGCGAGTTTTGCCCCGATGGCCCAAGAGCCTGCACGCCATGGCGCCGCGCTTTCCGGTGGGAGTTGGCGGTGCGTGCGGATTCCTGCGCCGTGCCCGCCCGGGCATGCGCCTGGCCGGTGCTAGCCTCCCGCGGTCCTGGCGCATGGGCTGCCGCGCGCAGGACCTGCACGAGGAGCCTGGCGCAGCGCACCACCACAGACACCGCCCGCGGGATGCCGACATGAATCAAGCCGAGGCCGACGACCCAGACATTTGCGCCGCGCCCGCCGCGCAGCCGCCGGACGTGCACCAGCAGTTGCAGGCCGCGCTGGCGCAGCTCGACGAGGAACGGCGCTTTCGCACCCGTTTCCTTTCCTCTCTGGCCCACGAGCTGCGCAACCCGCTGGCCTCGCTGCGCAGCGGCTTTTCGCTGCTGCAGCGGGTCAAGGGCAGCCAGGACGCGCTGGCCGCGCAGGTCAACCCGCTCATAGACCGGCAGCTCAGCCACCTCATGCGGCTGATGGACGAGGTGGACGACCTGGCCCGCGCCCGCGCCGGCCAGTTGCCGCTGCACCGCGAGCGCTTGAGCCTGCAGTCCGTGGCCGAGGCGGCCGCCGCCGCGGCCCAGCCCTTGCTGTCCGCTCACGTGCAGTCGCTGCACGTGGACGCCGGCCCAAGCGCCATGTGGGTGGAGGGCGACGCGCCGCGGCTGGCCCAGGCGCTCACGGCGCTGCTGCAGGAGGCCTCGCGCCATGCGCCCTCGGCCGGCGCGCAGATCAGCCTGGCCGTGCACGGCCGCGGCGGCAGTGCCATGGCCACCGTGGCCGAGCACGCCGGCGGGCTGCCGCAGGACGGCCTTCAGCCTCCGCGCCCCGAGGACGACCTGCTGCACAGTGCCGACCAGGCGCCGGGCGTGAGCCTGTCGCTGGCGCGGCTCGTCATCGAGCTGCACGGCGGACGGCTGTGGGCGCAGGCACACCCGCACGGGTTGGGCCGGGTCCTGGTCGCGGCGCTGCCGCTGGCGGCGGACGGCCCGGTGCAGCCCGGCGCCTGAGCGCCGGAGAGCCGCCCCAGGCTCACACCCGGCGCAGGAACAACCGGAAGCCGCCGCCCGGGGTCGGCAGCGCGCGCAGCGCCAGCAGTTTCACGTCACTGCGCATCGCCCGGAAAATCATGGCACGGCCCAACAGTCCGCCTTATTCGTTCGTCAAAGCCCGGATTCAGCCACCACGCGCGCCTTGCCAATCTCCGGATCGAAAACCACGTATTGACCGCCTTCATAGTAGGTCGAGTGGTAAAGCATGGGCTGGCCACTGGCCATGAGGCGTTTGTAGATATTGAGCGAGACCTTGAATATCGGGTCGCCCTCTTCCGCCACGGAGCGCGCCTTGGGCACGGGGCGGTCATTTTTCCTGACCAGCGTATAGGCCACGGTGTCGTCCGCAAAGCGGCGTGCCTCCGTGGCCCACTGTGGATGGTTGATATCCATGCCGATGTGAGGCGACAAGGGTGACGCGTAGCTGTACAGCAGTTTGCCCTGGTCGGACATGACGGTAATGGACAGCCTGGCCAAATGGCATGGGCCCGGCCCGATGCTAACCGTGAGCCGGTCTTGCGCCGTGGGAGCGGCAAAAGGAATCGGCCTGCTCACGGAATACTGGCATGGCTCATCCGTGGGCGATCTGGCCTGCACGGCAATTGACGATGCGCTGATGAAAAAGGCAACCAGGAATTTCAAAGGAGTTTTCATTGGTTTACTTGTAATTCTCACTTCACAGACCCACGGAAATATTCATGCCGCACTCAACAGCCTCGAAATGCCATTCGAAAGATTTGAGTGACAACTATTCCACGCAACCAGCCGTTGCCGCAATAAAACGAGAAACATTTGAGTTAAAGCAAATTATTTTCAGAAAAACCAGATTTTTCCCCACTTAAAATTCCCGTTCGAACATATTTCCCCTCACCTGAAATCCCGGCTCCCCGCCACAAACCTGCCCAGCAGCCCGGTCAGGTCCAAAAGGTGCCCGGCGACCAGGGCGCAAACTTCCCCTTCCCTCTGCCACCGCCCATAAACCGCCAGCAGCCGCGAGCGCAATAAGACCTCGCGCTGGCGCTCGCGGATGCGCTTCCAGCACACCACCTGCACCACGCCGGTTTCGTCCTCCAGGGTCACGAACACCACGCCCTTGGCCGTGCCGGGCTGCTGGCGCAGCGTCACCAGGCCGCAGGCGCGCACCAGTCGGCCGTGCGGCTGTTCCAGCAACTGCGCCGCGGACAGCAGGCGCCGCTCCTCAAGCAGCGGGCGCAGCAGCGCCAGCGGGTGGCGGCGCAGCGTCAGGCCCGTGGCGGCGTGGTCGAAGACGATTTCCTCGCCCTCCGGGGCGGGCGGCAGCTCGATGAAATCCTCGTTCACCGGCGCGTCGCCCAGCAGTGCCGGCAGCGTGGTCCACGCCGCCGCTTCCCATACCTGCTGGCGGCGGTGCCCGGCCAGGCTCATCAGCGCGTCGGCGCCGGCCAACAGGCGGATGTCGCGCGCATCCAGCCGGGCGCGGCGGGCCAGGTCTTCCGCGTCGTCAAAGGGACGCATTGCGCGGGCCTGGGCGATGCGCATGGCCGCCTCCTGGCTTAGGCCCGCCACCATGCGCAGGCCCAGGCGCACGGCGGGGCTGCTTGGGCTGCTTGGGCTGCTTGGGCCGATGGGACCAATGGGAACGACGCGGTCGTCGGGACCACTGCAGCGCTTGCGGGCTTGCAAAGCGTTTGCTGTGAGCTGGCCGGCACCGCCCCCTACTTCGTCATTCCCGCGCAGGCGGGAATCCAGGCGGCCCCCAAGCGGATCGGGAGAAATCACTTTGGCGTGAGCGGCGTCCTGGGTTCGTGCGGCCTGCCGGTGCTCTTGCGCTCTGGCGTGGGGCCGCCTGGATCCCCGCCTGCGCGGGGATGACGAAGTGGGGGGCGAAGCGCCTTGGCTGTCGGGATGCCATGGGTCATCGGTTTGCGGGCACCCTTCCGCCCCTTCCACCCCTTCCTGCCTTTCTGCTTCTGCCGCCTCCGCTGCCTGTGCCTGTGCCTGTGCCTGTGCCTGTGCCTGTGCCTGTGCCTGTGCCTGTGCCTGTGCCTGTGCTGCCTCCGCCGCCGCCTTCGCTGCCTCGCCCGCCTCCGCCTCCAAGCCCGCCCCCTCCAGCGTGCAGTCCCAATCACTTGCCATCACGTCCGCCGCTCGCACTTCCACGCCATGCCGCCGCGCGTCCTGGACGAGCTGCCAGGGTGTGTAGAAGCCCAGCGGCTGCGAATTGAGCATGGCCGCCAGAAAGGCTGCCGGGTGCCGGCACTTGATCCAGCAGCTCGTGTAGACCAGCAGCGCGAACGAGGCCGCGTGGCTCTCCGGGAAGCCGTACTCCGAAAAACCCTTGATCTGCTCGAAGATGGCCGTGGCGAACGCCGGGTCGTAACCCCGCTGCGTCATGCCGCGCACGATCTTGTCGTGGTACTGCTCCAGCCCGCCCTTGCGCCGCCACGCTGCCATACTGCGGCGCAGTGCGTCGGCCTCGCCGGCCGTGAAGCCCGCGGCCAGGATGGCCACCTGCATCACCTGCTCCTGGAACACCGGCACGCCCAGCGTGCGGCCCAGCGCCTGCCGCAAGGCCTCGCCGGGATAGGTCACCGCCTCCTTGCCCTCGCGCCGGCGCAGAAAGGGGTGGACCATGCCGCCCTGTATCGGCCCGGGGCGGACGATGGCGACTTCGATCACCAGGTCGTAGAAGCAGCGCGGCCTCAATCGCGGCAGCATCGCCTGCTGGGCGCGGCTCTCGATCTGGAAGACGCCCACCGTGTCGGCACGGCACACCATGTCGTAGGTGGCGACGTCGTCGTCCGGGATGTCCTGCAGGCCGAAGGCGTGGCCCTTCAACTGGCCGATGAAATCCAGCGCCTTGCGCAGGGCGGTGAGCATGCCCAGCGCCAGCACGTCCACCTTGAGCAGGCCCACGGCGTCCAGGTCGTCCTTGTCCCACTCGATGACGGTGCGCTCGGCCATGGCGGCGTTCTCGATGGGCACCAGGCGCGACAGCGGCCCCTGCGTCAGCACGAAGCCACCCGTGTGCTGCGAGAGGTGGCGCGGAAAGCCCAGGAGCTGGTCGACCAGCGCCGTGAACTGGCGCATGAGCAGCGAGCCGGGGTCCAGGCCCAGCTGGGCGAACCGCTCGGCGCGCAGTTGGGCGCCGTCCCACCACTGGTGGTCGCGGGCCAGGGCCTCGACGGTGGCGTCGGCCAGGCCCAGCGCCTTGCCCACGTCGCGCACGGCGCTGCGCATGCGGTAGGTGATGACGGTGGCCGCCAGCGCGGCACGGTCGCGCCCGTACTTGCGGTAGAGGTACTGGATGACCTCCTCGCGCCGCTCGTGCTCGAAGTCGATGTCGATGTCCGGCGGCTCGTTGCGCTCGCGGCTGATGAAGCGCTCGAACAGCAGGCTCATGCGCGCGGGGTCCACCTCGGTGACGCCCAGGCAGAAGCACACCACCGAGTTGGCCGCGCTGCCGCGGCCCTGGCAGAGGATGCCGCGCGAACGCGCGAACTCCACGATGTCGGCCACGGTCAGGAAGTAATGCTCGTAGCGCAGCTCCCCGATCAGCGCCAGCTCGTGCTCTACCTGCGCCTGCACCGCCGGCGGTATGCCGCCCGGCCAGCGCCGCCCCGCGCCTTCCCAGGTGAGCTGGCGCAGCCAGGTGGCGGGGCTGTGGCCCGCGGGGACCAGCTCGCCGGGGTAGTGGTAGCGCAGCTCGTCCAGGGAGAAGCCGCAGCGCGCGGCCACTTCCAGCGTCTGCGCCAGCAGCTCCGGGGCGCAGGTCTGCGCCAGCCGCAGCCGCGTGCGCAGGTGCCGCTCGGCGTTGGGCTGCAGGCCGAAGCCGCACAGGGTGAGCGGGCGGCGCAGCCGCGTGGCGGTGAGCACGTCCTGCAGCGGCTTGCGCGAGCGGCGGTGCATGTGCACGTCGCCCGCGGCCACCAGCGGCACGCCGGTGCGCGCGGCCACCTCGCGCAGCCGCTCCAGGTGCAGGGCGTCGTCCACCTGCCGCAGTTGGCTCACCAGCAGCCAGCAGCGGTTCGTGAAAGTCCAGGCCAGGCGGCGGGCCAGGCCTTCGATGGCGGGCACGTCTGCGCCGCGCGGTGGGGCGGCCAGCACCAGGCAGTCGGCCAGGGCATCGGGGTCCAGGCTGGAGAGGCGCAGCGGCGCGTAAGTGCCCTTGTCGCCCGCGCGGCGCAGCCGGGTGATGAACTGGCAGAGGTTGCCGTAGCCGTTCAAGTTGCAGGCGAGCAGCACGAGGGTGGCGGCGGCGTCGGCGGCGTTGGGGGCCGGTGCGTCCTCGCCCTCCTCGGCCTGCAGCCTGAACTGGGCACCGACCAGCAGCTTGAGCTTGTGCTGCTTGGCCGCGACGTGGGCGCGGACGATGCCGGCGAGCGAACACTCGTCCGTGAGCGCCAGCGCGCTGTAGCCGAGTTGGGCAGCGCGCTCGATCAGCTCCTGCGGGTGGCTGGCGCCGCGCAGGAAGCTGAAGTTGGAGAGGGACCAGAGCTCGGCATAGGCGGGCAGGCCGGGGGTGGGCGCGGTGATGTTCTTGTTGTTGGGGGGCATGGAAGGCAGGGTCAGAGCCGGGCAAGGTCGGCGTGGGACCGTGGTGACACGGCCAGCCAGGGGCGCACACGCAGTGCACGCCAACCCGTGAGCGGCCGCCGGAGGCGGACGCGCAGCGCCCCCCGATCCGTCATTCCCGCGAAGGCGGGAATCCAGGCGGTCCCCAAGTCGGCCGTCAGCTCATGGGGCGGCGTACCGGGGACAAAACCGCGGTGATCCTTTGTTGTCTCTACGCTCTGGCGTGGGGCCGCCTGGATTCCCGCCTCCGCGGGAATGACGAAGTAGGTTGCGTGCCCAATCAGCTTGCGGCTGATGCGCAGAGCTACTTTCGGCATGCAGCGTTTGGCCAGCCTCCACCCTCTCTTCCCCTTCCTCCCCCTTTTCTCCTGTCCCCCGCCGTGCCGCCGCATCCCAGCTTGGGCCCTCACGCAAAGCTCCCATGCAAATACCAGGCGCTCGCCTCGTCGGCCAGCCGCGTCTGGAAGATCCACAGCAGCCCGGCATGCGGGCTCCAGGCCAGCCAGTAGTCGCGCTGCACGTGGCCGCTGGCGATGGCGCTCTGGCCGCCTGGCCCGCCCGGCGTGCCCTGGCCGCCCGCGCTGCCGTGCTCCAGGCCGGCCTCCTCCCCCAGCCGGTGCCACCAGCCGCCCTCTATGCGGTGCGGCCCGGCCACGAGCTGCAGCGGGCCCTGGTAGACGGGCCGGTTGTCCTTGAGCGCCAGGCGCAACGGTTGCGCCAGCACGAAACCGGGCTGCGGCAGCAGCGTGGCCTGCGCGGGCGGCAGCGCGCTTGGGCGCGGCGCGCCCTGCTGCACGCTCAGCCAGCGCTGCATCCACTCCGGCCGGTGGTCGGCCACCAGCAGCGGCCGGCGCACGCGCTCCTCGCCCAAGCGCGCCGACAGCCGCTGCAGCACCTGCGACAGCGGCTCGCCCTCGTCACGGCCGTCCGGCAACAGCCCGGCGCCGGGCGCTGCCAGCGGCTGCCACTGCTGCAGCCGCAGGCCCAGCGCGCCCGCGGGCGCCAGCAGCGCGGTGCGGTGGAGGTGCTCGCCCAGCAGCCGCTGCAGGAAGGCCACGTCCCGCGTCGGCTCGGCCGTGCGCAAGGTGAGCTCGCCACCGGCGCCGGCCGCGCGGCTGCGCATCGCGTCATGCGCCCAATACAGGGTGAAAGCCGTGGCCCCGCCGTGGCGTGCCGCCAGCCAGCCGCACAGCGCCAGCAGCAGCCGCCGCGCGGCCTGCGCCAGCGCGGGAGCCTGCTCCACGCGCCAGGGCAGCTCCAGCTCCAGGGCGAAGGTCTCCGGCAGAGTGAACCAGCGCCAGGCCTCGGGGCGCAGGCCATAGGCCTGGTCCAGCGCCTGCAGCAGCTCCCCGCCAAAGCGCCGCGACAGCCCTCCGCGCGGCAGCCGGCGCAGCCCGCCCAAGGTGCTGCAGCCCGTGCGCAGCAGCGTGGGCACGTGCGCGCGCGCCGCGCTCAGGGTGTGCAGCGCCAGGCCATCCAGCAGCGCACACAGCGGCGCGGCGGCGGGCTTGTCGGCCAGCGTGGCGGCGTCCATGGCGCCGTCGGCCTCGGTACAGCCCGCGTGCCCCGCGCGCGCCAGGGCCAGCGCGGCCAGCCCGGTGGAGGCGCCCCAGCTCAGCGCGCAGGCGCCCAGCTCCAGCGCCTCGGCCGCCATGCGCGCGCGCAGCGCCGCCGCGCCGCCGAACAGGCGCAGGCTGGCGCGCAGCTCCATTAGCACCGCCTCCTCCACCCGCGCCACGCGCGGCGTGAACTGCAGGGCCCAGTGCGACAGCGCCGCCAGCGCGGGCGGGTCGCCGGCTGGCGCGCCCTCAGTGGGCGGTGCGGGCGTGCAGGCGGCGGCCCACAGCATGCTCGGCCTCCGTGGCGGACCTTTGGGCGGCCAGCGCCGGCTGCACCGGCGCGGCCACATGGGCCAGCGCGGGCGCCGGCCCGGGCGCCACCCGCGGCGCCGGAACGTGCCGGCTGGGGGCGACGGGCTGCGGCGGCAGGCCCGCGCCGCGCCAGGCGCGCGCGGGCAGCACCGCGCGCAGCCCGGGGGGCACGGCCAGCAGCTCGATGTCGCCCTCGTGCGCCGGGCCGCGGCGCTTGAGCAGGTGCACCTTCAGCGCCCAGGGCGTGGCGCCCGGCGCGGCCAGCAGCCGCAGCGGTGCGGCCGAGGCTTCATGCCGCGCGGCGGCCGGGCGGCAGATGAAGGCCGGCCGCTGGCCGCCGCCTTGCGCGCACCCCTGCAGCCGCCGCAATTGCTCAGGCCGCGCCTGCGGCAGCCAGGCCACCACCACGGCGCCGGCGGCGCGCAGCAGTTGCTCGGTGCACCACAGCTGTTGGGCCGGGCTGTCGGCCTGCACCCACACGAGCTGGCGCACGTCCAGGCCCATTTGCAGCAAGCCCGGCGCGTTGGGCTGGCGCGGCGGGTTGACCAGCGCCAGCCGCTGGCCGCGCGCGGCCAGCGCGGCCAGCGCCGGGCCCAGCAGCCGCCACTCCAGCACGGCCGGCTGCGGCTGCAGCAGCTCCGTCAGCGCCCCGCCGGGCCAGCCGCCGCCGGGCAGCTCGCGGTCCAGCGCCTCAAACCCCGTGGCCCAGGCCGACACCGGCGGCTGCCCCATCTCGCTGCCCCGCCACAGGCCCGCCGCCACCGCGGGCGGCAAGGACGCCAGGGAATGGGAAATACCGAGTGGCGACGAGCGGGGTAATGCCATGGGTGTCTTGAATACTGTGTTTTCATACAGTATCCGACACTTTGGGCCGTTTGCGCACTGCCGGTAGTGCGTGCGCAACAAGTTTTCTGCAAGGGGCCGCCTGGATTGACGCCTGCGCGTACACAACGGACGGGGAACGGGTGAATCAGGACGTCGTTATGGCGGCCCGCCCATCAAGATTCAGGAACCATTTGAATCTCATGGCCGGCGACTTATTAATACCAGCCAATACCGGCACCCGCCGCAAAATCCCCGGACAAAACACCAACGAACAATTTCCTGCTTACGCCATTGCCCCCAGCATCGCCAATACCGCCGCATGCGTATACCGGCTGGCCACGTCCTCGATAAACCGGTTGAAGTCGACATGCGCCGTGTCGTCCGCGCGGTCGGACACCGTGCGCATCACCGCGCAGGGCACGCCGAAGTCATGGCAGACCTGCGCCAGCGCCGCGCCTTCCATTTCCACGGCCAGGGCGTCGGCGTGGTCCGACTGCAGCGCCTGCGCCTCGGCGGCGCTGCTCACGAAACGGTCGCCGCTCACGATCAGCCCGCGGTGCACGCGCGGCCCGTGCGCCACGCCGCAACCGGCCAGTTGCACCGTGCTCAGCTCCGAGCAGGTGCCCGCGGCAATGGAGGACAGTACCCGCGCGCAGGCGATCTCCAGCCGGCGCGACAGCAGCGCGTCCGTGCCGAAGCGCGAGCGGCCATAAAGAGGCACCTCGAAGCGCGCAAAGATGGGCGAGGCGTCCATGTCGTGCTGCAGCAGCGTGTCGGCCACCACGATGTCGCCTATGCGCACGCCCGCGCCCAAGCCGCCGGCCACGCCGGTGAAGACGATGGCGTCCACCTGGAAGTGCTCCAGCAGCACGGCCGCCGTGGTGGCCGCGGCCACCTTGCCGATGAGCGAGCGCACCAGCACGACGTCGTGTCCGCACAGCGTGCCCACCCAGAACTCGCGCCCGGCACGGCGCACGCACTGCGCATTGGGCAGCGAGGCCAGCAGCCCGCGCAGTTCCTGGTCAATGGCGCTCACGATGGCCAGGCGACCCATAGCTCATTCCTCCCGCGGGCAAGCCCCGCTGTCCCTGTGTATGAAGACGTGCGCCGGCACAGCAGGCCGGCGCGCGGGCGGGAGTATGGGCCCTGCCGCGCGGGCACCGCGGCCGCGGCGCGGGCGGCGCGACGATCAGAACAGGTCCACGTCTCCGCCGTAGTCCGCGGCCACTTCCAGCCCGGCCTGCGCCATCGCGGCCGGGCCGGTGACGCGGTTGCGCCCGCTGGCCTTGGCCAGGTGCAGCGCACGGTCGGCACGCTCGATGGCGCTGGTGGGCAGGTCGCTTGGGCGCAGCTCGGTGAAGCCGATGCTCACCGTCACGCGCTCGGCCTGCGGGTAGTGCTGCTGCGACACCTGCTCGCGCACCCGGTCCAGCACCTGGCGGGCGGACTCCTCGTCCACGGCCTCCAGCAGCACCACGAATTCCTCGCCGCCGAAGCGGAACAGCCCTTCCTCCGTGCGCAGCGCCGTGCGCATCACGCGCGAGGTGATGAGCAGCACCTCGTCGCCCACCAGATGGCCGAAGGTGTCGTTGACCTTCTTCATGTGGTCCAGGTTGAGCACCGCCATGTAGTGGCTCAGCGGCGGCTCGGCTGCCTCGCCTGCGGCCGCCGCGCCGGGAGCGGACCCCAGCACGATGCGCATGAAGCACTCGTTGAAGGTCTTGCGGTTGAACAGCCCGGTGAGCGCGTCGCGCTCGCCGTAGTCCAGCAGCGCCAGGAAATTGCCGTACAGCCGGACGATGGCGCGCGCCGTCTGCCGCGTGTGGCGCCCAAGCGCCCCGTTGCTGCGCACTTCCACCACGCCCACGCCTTGCCCCGTGACCACCAGCGGCAGCAGCATCACCGTGGGATGGCCATCCACCTCCAGGATCTGGTGGCGGCGCAGGCACTCCATCCAGGCCGGGTCGACCTCCTCCACAAGGTGCGCCTCGAAGCGCGTGACCATCCCCGTGTCCCTGGCGCGCCGCCCCCGCCCGGTGATGGGCACGCGCGAACGCCATTGCAGCGACTGCGAGTCGCCCGTGCAGCGGTGCAGGGCCACCGTGGCCGGCGCCAGCAGCTCGCGCAGCGTGTCCAGCAGCAACGTGTCGGCCCGCTCGCGGTCGCGATGGCCGGTGATGTCAGCGAGATGGTCTATCAGTATGGTCATTTGCGTTGCATTTTGTCACCGGCTCGGCAGCCGCTCTCGCCGCAAAACGCGGCGCGCAGGCGCTTCACCCAGCCTGTTTGCGCTTGGGCAAACTCGGCCACCGCTTGTTTTCGGCGTTTGCAGCGCCGAATGGAGGCCGAGGAGGGGCTGCAAACGTGCAAGGTTTGCAAAACAGGCGTTCCCGATGGGTCATGCAACGGTGCCGGCGGTCCTGGACGGCGCCGTGGGCCGCGAAAGGCTCAGGCGCCCACCCTCACTGCGCCCCGGGCGCGAACACGCGCAGCCGGTGGCCGTCCGGGTCCTGCGCGGCGAAGGTGAAGCCGAAGTCCATGGCCGTGGGCGGCTGGATGACGGGGATGCCGCGCGCCGTCCAGTCGGCGTGGCGGGCCTCGACGGCCGCCTTGTCCGGCACCGCGAAGGCCAGCTCCATGCCGCCCGGCGCGGTGGCCGCGGGCACCACGCCGCCGGCGCCCCACAGGCCCAGCATCACGCCGGAGTCCAGCGCGAACAGGGCAAAGGTCGGCGAGCTCTCCACCGGCGCCTTGCCCAGCAGCGCGGCGTAGAAGCCGGCGCTTTCCACCGCGCTGCGCACGTACAGCAGCAGGAAGTTGGGGTCGGACTTGAGGGCCTGGCCGGCGAGGGCGGCGGTGGCGTCGGCAGTGTGGGCAGTGGCGGCGGTGTTCTGGGTCATGGCGGCTCTCCCGTGGCGTTGAAGCCAAGTGCTTGTCGAAGGCCTCCATGCTCGCGGCGGGGTGTGACAGATTCCGTCAGCAGCGTGCAGCGCCCTTCCCGCACGGCGCACGCCGCGTGCGCCACTTCAGGGTTGCGCGACGCCTTCGCGCTCGCGCCAGTCCTTGAGCAGCGCCTGGCGCCGGCGCGGGTAGCGCTCCTCGCGCGGGCGCAGCGCGGCGATGCGGTCGGTGCGGAAGTGGCGGATCTCGCCGCGCAGCTCGCAGTGCGCCACCAGCACCTGCACGCGGTCGAAGAAGCCCAGGGCGAAGGGCCACACGGTGCGCGTGCTGCAGCGGCCCTGGGCGTCGCGGTAGTCCAGCTCCAGGCGGCGCTCCAGCCGGATGGCCTCGCGCAGCGGCGGCAGCAGCGCGGCCTCGCCGGCCACCAGCGGCGCGCTTGGGCCGGCCAGCAGCGCGCTGTCCTCCAGCTCGCGCTTGAGCGGCGCGGGCAGCACCGCGCCCACCTTGGCCAGCAGGTCGCGCGCGGCGGTGGCCAGCCGCGCGTCGCCGCGCTCCATCACCCAGCGCGAGCCCAGCACCAGGGCTTCGAGCTCGTCCACCGAGAACATGAGCGGCGGCAAGGTGAAACCCTCGCGCAGCACGTAGCCCAGGCCGGGCGCGCCATCGACGTGCGCGCCCTGCGCCTGCAGCGTGGCGATGTCGCGGTACAGGGTGCGCAGCGAGATGCCCAGCGCCTGCGCCAGCGCCGCGCCGCCCACGGGGTGGCGGTGGCGGCGCAGCAGCTGCAGCAGGTCGAGCAGGCGTTGGGAGCGGGACAAGGGTTGGGCCGGTGGGTGGCGAGGCCGGGCATTGTGCGCACGCGGGCCTGCGCGCGGCTGACGCGGCGCGGGCGGCACGTTCGCGTGCGGCGCCGCCGCCGGGGCTGGCGGCGGATTGAAGGCGGGCTGGGGCGTCAGGCCGCGGGCGCCGCGCCCGGCGTGTCCGGCACATGCGGCGCGTCCGGTTCCATGCGCGGCCGCTGGTCCATCAGCTCGTCGAACAGGCCCTGCGCCGCGGCGGACAGGCCGCGGTCGCGGCGGCGGATGGAGAAGATCTGCCGCTGCAGCCCCGGCGCGTGCAGCGGCCGCGTCACCAGCGCCGGGTGCTCGAAATGGAACAGCGTGAGCGCCGGCACCACCGTGATGCCCAGCCCCGCGCGCACCATGCCCGCCACGGTGCCCAGCTGCTCCAGTTCCATCACCGGCCGCAGCACCACCGTGCCGGCCCACAGCGCCGACTCGATGTGCTGGCGCACGCTGCTGTTGCGCGCCAGATGGATGAAGGGCTCGCCGGCCAGGTCCGCCAGCACCACCACGGGCCGCGCCGCCAGCGCATGGCCGCGCGGGCACACGAGGTGGAAGCGGTCGGCGCAAAAGGGCTCCACCAGCAGCTCCGGCGCGGCCGAGCGCACCGCCGCCAGCGCGAAGTCGGCCCGCCCGCCGCGCACGCGCTCCACGCAGTCCTCCGACAGCGCATCGGCCACGTCCAGTTCCACGCCGGGGTGGCGGCGCCTGAAGCCGGCCAGCAGCGGCGGCAGCCAGCCCGCGGCCAGCGCCGGCAGCGCGGCCAGGGCCACCCGGCCGCGCCGCCGTGCCACGTGCTCGCCCAGGTCGGCCACGCTCAGCGTCAGGTCGCGCAGCAGCCGCTGCGCGCTGTCCAGGAACAGCGCCCCTTCGGCCGTGGGCTCCACGTGGCGCGTGCTGCGGTCGAACAGCCGGGCGCCCAACGCCTCCTCCAGCGCGCGTATGAGCGCGCTGAACGCCGGCTGCGACAGGTGCAGCCGCGCCGCGGCGCGCGTGAAGTTGCGCGTCTCGGCCAGCGCCACGAAGGCGCGAAGCTGGCGCGTGGAGAAATCCGGCTCGCTCATCGCGTGCCCCGCCGTCGACTATTCATTTGCTTTGCCTATGAATTGATCCAAACAAACGAATTCTCCAATTGAATCGCCGCTCCTACAGTGGTTTGCATCGTCCCAGGCACGGGCCCGCAGCCCGCACCCGCCATGCAAGACACCTTGTTGATAGGTTGCGCCGCCGGTTTTTCCGGCGACCGCACCGACGCCGCCCGCCCGGTGGTGGACACCCTGCTGCGCCGCGGCCTGCCGTCGGTGCTGATCTTCGAAACCCTGGCCGAGCGCACCCTGGCGCTGGCGCAACTGGCGCGCCGCGCCGACCCGGAAAGCGGCTACGAGCCGCTGCTGGCGGACATGCTCGCGCCCGTGCTGGCCGACTGCCTGGCCGGCGGCATACGCATCGTGGGCAACTTCGGCGCGGCCAACCCGCACGCCGCCGCGCGCCGCGTGCTGGCGCTGGCGCGCGAGGTGGGCGCACGCGTGCCGCGCGTGGCCGTGGTCAGCGGCGACGACGTGTCCGGCCCCGCGCACCGCGACGCGCTGCGGCAGGCGCTGGGCGCGCGGGCCGAAAACCTCGACGTCGCCAGCGCCAACGCCTACTTGGGCGCGGAGGCCATCGCGCAGGCGCTGCGCGAGGGGGCGGACGTGGTGATCACCGGCCGCGTGGCCGACCCCTCGCTCACCGTGGGCCCGGCGCTGGCGCATTTCGGCTGGGCCCTGGACGACTGGGACCGCCTGGCGCGCGCCACCATGGCCGGGCACCTGCTGGAGTGCGGCGCGCAGGTGTGCGGCGGCTACTTCGCCGACCCGGGCATCAAGGACGTGCCCGGCCTGGCCGAGGTGGGCTACCCCATCGCCGAGCTGGACGCCGACGGCGGCTGCCTCATCACCAAGGCCGAGGGCACCGGCGGCTGCGTGGACGAGCACACCGTCAAGGAACAACTGCTTTACGAGTTGCACGACCCGGCGGCCTACCTCACGCCGGACGTGGTGGCCGACATTTCGGACGCCTGGGTGGAGACGGTGGGCGAGAACCGCGTGCGCCTGCACAGCGTGCGCGGCCACGCGCGGCCGGCCACGCTCAAGGTCAACGTGTTCCACGCCCAGGGCTGGCTGGCCGAGGGCGAGATCTCCTACGCCGGGCGCGGTGCCGAGGCGCGGGCGCGGCTGGCCGGCGACGTGCTGCGCCGCCGCCTGGCTTCCTGCGCGCCGCTGCGCGTGGACCTCATCGGCGTGGCCAGCGTGTTCGGCGACGACGCCGGGGTGTGGCTGAGCCGCCAGAGCGTGGGCGACGCGCGCGACGTGCGGCTGCGCGTGGCGCTCAACCACGCCGACAAGGCGCAGGCCGAGCGCCTGGCGCGCGAGGTCACGGCCCTCTACACCTGCGGCCCGGCCGGCGGCGGCGGCGTGCGCACGGGGCTGCGCCAGCGGCTGGGCACCGTCTCCCGCCTGCTGCCGCGCGAGCTCGTGTCGCCGCAACTGGAATTCATCGAATGAAGCAAGCCGACTCCACCGCGCGCCGCGTGCGCGTGCCCCTGCTGCGCCTGGCCCACGGCCGCACGGGCGACAAGGGCAACATCTCCAACATCAGCCTCATCGCCTGGCACCCGGCGCTCTACCCGGTGCTGCAGGAGCAGGTCACCGAGGACGCCGTGGCCGCGCAGTTCGCGCACCGCCGCCCCGCGCGCGTGACGCGCCACGCGCTGCCCAAGCTGCACGCCATGAACTTCGTGCTCGAAGGCGTGCTCGACGGCGGCGTCAACGACGCGCTCAACCTCGACAGCCACGGCAAGGCGCTGGCCTTCCTGCTGCTGGACATGGACGTCGAAGTGGCTGAAGGCCTGCTGCCGCTGCTGCGGCCCGCGCCCTGACGCCTCCCACACAACATCACCCGGAGACAAGACCATGACCGATTCGGCCCACGCCCCCACCTCCACCCGCCGCCACGCCCTGGCCGCCCTGGCCGCCGCCGGCCTGGCGCTGCTGGCCGCCCCCACCGCCATGGCACAGGGCAAGTACCCCGAAAAGCCCGTGACCTTCCTCGTGCCCTTCGCGGCGGGCAGCGCCACCGACCAGCTCGCGCGCGCCCTGGGCCAGTCCTTCACCGAGCAGACCAGGCAGGCCGTGGTGGTGGACAACAAGGCCGGCGCCAGCGGGATGATGGCCGCGCAGGCGGCCGCGCGCGCCGCGGGCGACGGCTACACGGTGCTGATCACCACCAACACCACCCACGCCGCCAACGAGCACCTCTACAAGAAGCTGCCCTACGACCCGGTGAAGGACTTCGCGCCCGTCACCGGCCTGGCCAAGGGCGGGCAGGTGCTGGTGGTGCGCGCGGAAGCGCCGTTCAAGACCGTGGGCGACGTGGTGGCCGAGGCGAAGAAGCGGCCCGGCAAGCTGAGCTTCGGCAGCGGCAGCTCCTCCAGCCGCGTGGCCGGCGAGATGTTCAAGCAGCTCAGCGGCACCGACATCCTGCACGTGCCCTACAAGAGCAACCCGCAGGCGGTGACGGACCTGCTGGGCGGGCAGATCGACCTGATGATCACCGACACCGCCACCGGCGTGCCGCAGGTCAAGGCCGGCAAGCTGCGCGCGCTGGGCACCTCGACGGCCAAGCGCAGCCCGCTGCTGCCGGAGGTGCCCACCATCGCCGAGGCCGGCGTCAAGGGCTACGACATGGGCTACTGGTTCGCGGCCTACGTGCCCGCGGCCACGCCGGCGCCGGTGGTGGCGCGGCTGGGCGAGCTGCTGGCCACGGCGGTGAAGAGCGCGGCGGCGAAGAGCTTCTTCGACTCCACCGGCGCCGAGCCCTGGACCACCACGCCGCAGGAACTGGCCAGATTCCAGGCCGATGAAACACAGAAGTGGGGCCGCGTCATCAAGGCGGCGGGGATAGAAGCCGAGTAAGCGGCGATCCGGCCCCCTGTTCCCGAAAGGTCACGGCGCCCATTGGGCGCCGTGCTTATTTGGGAACGCCCGCCACGCGCGCCCGGCGCGGGTGGCTTGGCCGGCCGGCCTGCTCGGCTAGCATCGCGCCTGCGGCGCTGGTGCGCCCAAAGCAAGCCGGACGTATTCAGGAGCAAGCAGTTTGAAGACTATTGGCCTCATCGGTGGCATGAGCTGGGAATCCACCGTGCCGTATTACCGCATCATCAACGAGACGGTGAAGGCGCGCTTGGGTGGGCTGCATTCGGCCCGCATCCTATTGCACAGCGTGGATTTTCATGAGGTTGCCCAATTGCAGCGCGACGGCAATTGGCCCACGGCCGGCGTGATGCTGGGCAAGGCCGCCAAGGGGCTGGAAACCGCGGGCGCCGACATACTGGTGCTGTGCACGAACACCATGCACAAGGTGGCGGCGGATATCGAGTCGGCGGTGAGGATTCCGCTCATCCATATTGCCGACCCCACCGGCGAGCAAATCCGCCAAACAGGATTTGGCACGGTGGGCCTGCTGGGCACGCGCTTCACCATGGAGCAGGATTTCTACAAGGACCGCCTGCGCCAGCGTCACGGCCTGCAGGTGCGCGTGCCGGATGCGCACGACCGCGAGCTGGTGCACCGCATCATTTACGAGGAATTGTGCGTGGGGCAAATCCGCTCCGAATCGCGGCGGGAATTTCGCCGCGTGATGGCCCAATTGGTGGCGCACGGCGCGCAGGCCATTATTTTGGGCTGCACGGAAATTTCGCTGCTGGTTTCGGCACAGGATGCCACCGTGCCGCTGTACGACACCGCGATGATGCATGCGGTGAAGGCGGCGGAGTTGGCGCTGGTAACAGACTGAGCGCCCATTCGGGTTCATCATCACGGCCCCAACAGTTACCGCGGCCCGCGCCACCAGCCATGGAACAATTTCTTGCCAACGTCGTCTGGCATGCGCTCTCCGGCGCGCATTTGAAATATTCCATCGGCACGGACAGCGCCAGGCGCTACGCGCCGGGCTTTTCGCCCATCATTGGTTTTGCCGATCCGCAGCGACCTGATTTCCAGGCACTGCGCCCTTTTTGCGAAACCGGCGAGCATTTTTATTGCGATGGCTGGTCAGGTCCCGTGCCGCGCGGCTGGCGCCTGGAACAGGAAGCCACCATGTTCAAAATGCTGTGGGATGCGGAATTGCCCGACGCCGATGCGGCACCGGAGGCCACGCAACTCGGCCCGGAGCATGCCCCGCAGGCACTGGAATTGGCCACGCTCACCCAGCCCGGCCCTTTTGGCATCCGCGCCCTGGAATTGGGCGAGTATTTCGGCATTTTCGATGGCGGCCGCCTGGTGGCCATGGCGGGCGAGCGCATGGCGGCGGGGCCGCTGCGGGAAATCAGCGGCGTGTGCACGCATCCTGATCATCAGGGCCGCGGCTGGGCGCAGCGGCTGGTTTTAAAACTGCTGCGGCGGGAAATGCGGCGCGGGGAAACGCCGTTTTTGCACGTGATGAGCGCCAACGAGGGCGCGCGGCGGCTGTACCGCCGGCTGGGATTCACGGAGGTGCGTGAATCCGTGGTGCGCGTGGTGGCGCCGCTTTGATTCGTGAACCAAGGCTCAGAACCCGCACGATTTGACTGCCGGCCAGGGCCGCCCCCGCCATCCAATTGAACATATTTTTGGAGACGCCATGAAACTCAAATTCCCGGTGAAAAAGATATTGCTGGGCACCGCCGTGCTGGTGGCGGTGGGCACGGTGGTGGCGCAGGCCTCCGGCCTGACGCGCACGCTGGTGGCGCGCAACGACGTGTCCTTCGCGCCCAACCGCGAGGCGGTGGTGGTGCGCGTGGACGTGGCCGCCAACGCCGCCGCGGGCCGCCACACCCACCCGGGCGACGAGGTGGCCTACGTGATGGAAGGCCAGTTGCAACTGACGGTGGAAGGCCAGGCGCCGCGCTTGGTGAAGGCCGGCGAATCCTTCACCGTGCCGGCCGGCGTGCCGCACGACGCGCACAACGACGGCGCGGGCACGGCCAAGCTGGTGGGCGTGTACCTGGTCGAAAAGGGCAAGCCGCTGGTGGCGCCGGCGCCGGCGCCGGCGCCGGCTGCGGCGAACTGAGGCCTGTTGAGGCCGTGAAGGACGGGCCTTGCGGCCCGCTTCACATCCCCGGGCGCGCCTGCAGCCCGCGCCCGCGCGTGAGCCAGTCGGCGTCGAAGCGCTCCAGTTCCTCGCGCGCGGCGTCCAGCAGCGCCGCGGGCTCCAGCACCGGTACCTTGAGCTTGCGCACTGCCGTGGGCACGGCGGTGACGAGCACCTCGTCCAGCAGCGCCACGCGGATGCCGCGGCGGGCGTAGATCTCCACCAGCTCTTCCCAGCAGGCGCCGTCGGCCTCGAACTGGCCGATGAGCAGCACGTTGCAGCGCTTGGCGCGCATGGTGCGCAGCACGCTGGGGTAGTCGTCGCCCAAGTGGGCGCGCAGCTCGATGCGCAGCTCGTCGCGGAACTCGAAATCCACCAGCGCGCTCTCGCCCGGCGCTTCGCCGTCCACGCGCACGCGGCACTGGGCGTAAGCGCTGAATTGCACATGGGCGCCGTCCACCTCGAAGCAGGCCGGCTCCAGCTGCAGCACGGGCTCCCACCAGCGCTCGGCCACCTCGCCCTGCGGCGCCACGGCGGGCATGACGTCCAGCGGCGTGCCGGGGCACTCCACCACCAGGCGCGGCAGCTCGCGCTCCAGCGCCTGCAGCACGCGGGCTTTGTGGCGCAGGTGCTGCTCGGGCACGGGGTCGCCCTCCTCCAGCGGCTCGTGCAGCCCGTAGTCCTGGTAGCGCAGCGCGATGCGCGCGGGCAGCCGCGACTGCCAGCCGCGCACCAGGGCGTCCGGCGACACGGCGGCGGCCAGTTGCGCCGGCAGCTCGGGGTTCACGCGCAGCAGCAGGCGCAGGCAGAAATCGTTGTGCAGGAAGCGGTTTTGCAGCCGGTTCTGCTCCGGCGTGCTCGCCGGCGGGCCGAAATGTTTGTGCAGCCACTGCAGCAGTTGCGGGTGGTGGCGGCGCAGGTGGGCGTGGCGCGCGCCCATGAGCCACAGCGCGTACTCGGCGTGCACCAGCAGCAGCGACAGCGGCTGGTCCTTGTACTTGCCGTAGGGAATCAGTTCGAGCGCGGGTGCGGGCGCCTTGCGGCGCGCCTGGGCGGGCGCCGGCTTGCCACCGGACGGCGCCTCCGCGTCGAAAAGACCATGCTGCATCCCCATTGCTCTCCCTGAACCCGCCTGACTGCTGCGAGGGCGGGATTGTGCAAGACGCGCGCGACCCCGCAGGCGCGGGGGCGTGATGAAAGTCCTTCACAGCGGCAGGTGTGGGCGAAAGTGGAGCGCAGGCACGCAGAGAAAACGCCGTCATCCCGGCGCAGGCCGGGATCCACGAACGCTGTGATGCCGCCCTGGACGCGTTGCGGTGCGTTAGGCGGCACATCACGTCAGCACCACGGTGCGCGTGGATTCCGGCCTGCGCCGGAATGACGGCGTGGCGTCTTACGGCCTCCAGCCCGACACGCGAAACGCCTTCAAGCCTCTTCCTGCTCCCTTCCCGCCTCCACCGCCTCCCGCAGCCGTTGCTGCACCTGCTCCGACGGCGCCGGCGTGCGCCAGGTGCGCTGCTCCACCAGGCGTGACGACGAACCCTCGGCCGCGCCCAGGGGCGCGATGTCCAGCTCGGCCAGCCGCGCCAGCAGCTCGGCCAGCACCTCCTCGCGGTGCAGCGTCCAGGTGGAGGCAAAGCAGCGCCAGAACACCCAGCCGGCGCGCTCCAGCACGCGCTGGCGGGCGACGTCCTGCTGCCAGCGCTCGGGGCCGTGGAAGGCGTCGCCGTCGCACTCCACGGCCAGGCGGGCGTCGTGCGCGCCCTCCACCACCATGTCGATGCGGTAGGCGCCGGCCCGCACCTGCGGCCGCACGCGGTAGCCGCGCTGCACCAGGGCGTCGAACACCTCGCGCTCGAAGCCGCTTTCGCACAGCGCGCGCAGCGGCCGGCCGTCCTCGTGCCCGTGGCCGCCGCCGGGCAGCGGGTTCTCGAAGTGCGCCAGCAGCGTGCGCCGCAAATCCTTCTCGGACAGCTCGTCCATGCGCACCGAGCGCACCAGCACCATGCGGTCGCGCGCACGGCTGGCGGCCACGTTGAAGCGCTGGTCGGCGCCGTTGCCTGCCAGGGCGCGGCACTGACGGGCATCGACCACCAGCGACAGGAACATCACGTCGCGCTCGCTGCCCTGGAAGGTGCGCGCATCGCCGCAGGCGAACTGCCGGCGCAGCAGCTCCGCGGCATCGAAGCGCGCGCGCACCACGGCGTCTATGTGCCGCGCCTGCTCCAGCCCAAGCAGCGAGACCACGCCCAGCGTGCGGCCGGCCAGGCGCTCGTCGGCCAGCAGGGCGGCGATCTCATCGGCAATGGCCTGCGCCTCGGCGTCGTTGCGGTCGCGGTGGTCGCGGCGGCCCTCCTCCACGAACAGGTCCACCAGCGGCGGGTCGATGCGCTCGGCCGCGCGCGGCACGCGCAGCGGCAGCACGCCGTGGTCGTAGAAGTTGCGATTGGCGTACTCGATGATGGGCGCCACGCAGCGGAAGTGCTCGCGCAGCATCACCTGCTGGCCGGCAAAGACCTGGGCCGCGAGGTCGTAGAGCGACTTCTCCGGCGTCATCGCGGCGGCGAAGGGTTGGTCGGCCAGGAAGCGCTGGCGCAGATCATCGATGCGCGCGCTGCTGATGAAGCCGCCCTCGGGCGAGACCTGCTTGTGGTCGCCCACCACCAGGATCTTCTTGCCCCGCGCAATGGCGGGCAGCGCCCACAGGTCGGACTGGCTGGCCTCGTCCACGATGACCAGGTCGAAGGCGCCGATGTCGGCCGGCATGGATTCCGACACCCGCGCGTGGCTCATGATCCAGCAGGGCACGGCCGGGGCCGCGTCCAGCATGGCGGCCTGCGCGTCGCGCCGGTAGCGCGCGGCGTTTGGGCCCGTGCCCTGGCCGATGCGGTGCAGGGCGTTGGCGTAGCCGGCCAGCGCCGAGAGCACCTTGGGCGAGGCGTTCATGCGCGTGGCCAGCCAGGCCGCGCGGGCCACCACGTCCTCGTAGAGCTTTGATAAGCCCTGCTCCAGCTCGGCGCGGCGGGCCCACAGCCGCGTGAGCTCGCCGCGGCCCTCCAGCGTCTGCAGCGCGGCGCGGGCGCGGGCCCAGGTCCAGGCGGCGCGCCAGTCGGCGGGCAGCACGGCGTCGTGGGCCGCGCCTTCGGCGGGCTCGCTGCGCAGGCGCTGCGCCAGGCGCGCGGCGCCCGCGGCGGCCAGGCGCTGCGCGGCCACGCGCACGCACTCCAGCGCGGGCTGCAGGGCGGCCAGGCGCTGCGTCTCGGCGCGCAAGGCGGCCTCGCGCGCGCAGAAGGCATCGCTTTCCACGTCCGTGCGGCCCAGCCACTGGCCGATCAGCTCCTGCCACTGCGCGCCCAACGGGCCGCCGGCCGTGAGGTTGAGCAGCAGCGCCTGCTGGCGCCGCGGCGCGCCGGCCAGCGCCTCGTGCAGCACGTGGCGCCTGAGGATTTTTTGAAGCCGCTGCAGATGCTCCACCGTCGCCACGGCGCCGCTGCCGGGCGCGGGCAAGGGGTTGGCGGACAGCAGCACGGCAGCGCGCCGGGGCAGCTCGGCGTCCACCTCCAGCGACAGCCGCAAGGCCAGCCCGGCGATGAGCGCCAGCCGCTCCAGCTTGCGCAAGGCGCCCGCGCCCTGGCGCAGCTCCGGCAGGCCCAGCTCCGGCGCCAGGCGCTGCCAGCGCACCAGCAGGCTCTGGAGCTCCATCTGCAGCGCGAGGAAGCGGGCGACGTGCAGCCAGTCCTGCCGCGTGGCGGGCTCGCGGCCGTCCACGCGCATGGCGGCCACGTGGCGGCGCGCGTCGGCTTCGCCGAAAGGCAGCCAATTGAAGGCCTTGCCCGTGCGCGCGGCGCGCTCCACGGCCTCGCGGGTGCGGGCGCAGGCCAGGGCCTCCTGCGGCATGTCCACCGGACGCTGCAGGAAGTCGCCGCGCGCGGCGGCCAGGCGCGGCACCTCGACCAGCAGCGACTGCAGCGCCTGGCGTTCGGCCTCGAAGCCGGGCTCGCCGAGCTGGCGGCGCAGCGCCTGCGCCCAAGCCTGGTCGGCGTGCTCCAGCGCTTGGGCGGGCTCCAGGGCCGCTTCCACGGCGGCCAGCAGCGCGCGCGCCTCGTTGATTTCGCCTTGAAGGGCGGGCAGCGCGCCGCGGGCCAGCTCGCCCTCGATGCGCCGCAGCCGCTGCAGCGCCTGGTGCAGCGGGGCCAGCACGTCCGGCGCGGGCAGCGTGGCGGGCGACGGCGGCGGCTCGGCGAGGCAGCGCAAATCCTCGCCCAGGCGGCGGCGGGCTTCGCGCAGCTCGCGGGCTTCGTCCTCGGTCAGGGGCGCCGGCGGCGCGCCGGCGGGCAGCTCGTCGTCGAACCAGGCGAAGCGGGCCTGGCCGTCACGCACCAGCTCGGCAAGCTGTTGCGCGCGCAGCGGCGTGCCGTCGAGATCCACGCTGGCGAGCTGGGCGCGGGCGATGTCGTCCACGCGGCGGTCCAGGCGCGAGAGCTCGGCGTGGGCCAGGGCGATGGCCTCGTGCGCGGTGGCGATGCGGCGCTGCGCCTGCAGCGGGTCCAGTTGCGAGACGCGGTGCTGTATGGCCTCGATGGCGCCCTGGAACTGGCGCAGCCCCTCGCGGTCGCTGGACAGCAGCGCGACGGTGAGCGGACGCACCTCGGCCGGGATCTTGGCCTGCAGCACCTGCAGCGCCGGTTCGCCGCGCGAGGTCACCAGCACGCGCCGGCCCGTGGCCAGGTAGTGGCAAATGATGTTGGCGATGGTGTGCGTCTTGCCCGTGCCGGGCGGACCCTGCACGGTCACGCCGTCGCTGCGCTCCAGGCGCTGGACAATCGTGACCTGCTCCTGGTTGTAGGGCAGCGGGAAATACAGCTCGCGGGCCGGCCCGTCGCCGTCGGACGTTCCCTCGCCCTCGCCGCGGCTGGACAGGCCGCGAAAGTGCACGGCCTGCACTTGGGCCGGTTCGCCGTCCGGCGGCGTCACCAGCGCGGCCGGGCCGCCGGGCAGCGTTTGCGCCGCCTCCAGGCCCAGGCGCAGGCGGCGCAGGTCGTCGACGAGGAAGTTGTAGGACTGCGGGCGCGCGAACAGCGCCCAAGCGTCGGTCACGACGAGGTGCGCGCCGGCGTTGGGCACGGGGGCGCCGCTGGCCAACACGTCCAGGAAGCGGCCCTGGCTGTCCAGGCTGCCGGCGATGCGGCGCAGCAGCGGCTGCAGCGCCGGCATGTGGAAAGGCGACGGCGGCACCTCTTGGGCGTGTTGGGCGAGCCAGTCGCGCCCGGTCTGCTCCAGCTCGCAGGCACCGGGAACGAGGCAGGCGATGAGGGCATCCAGCTCCAGCCGCGGTGCGGTGGTGCGCGGGCGCACCTCCAGCGCGAGCGTGGCGGCGTCCAGCGACAGCTCCACCGCCTGCGTCAGCAGCGGGTAGCGGAGGGTGAAGTCTTCGCTTTCCCAGCGCAGCCGCCAGGTGGCCACGCCCAGGCCCCAGACCAGCTCGACGGGCTTGCCGGTCTGCTGGGCTTGGAGCTGGTGCATGAGGGCGAAAAGCTCGCCGTAGAGCTGCATGCTGAGCCGCCGCGGCGCCTCCGCCTCGGCCCAGGCGAGCCAGCGGGCGCTGATGTCGTCAAAGGCCGCCTGCACGGCGTCGCGAAAGCGCGCCTGGGCCTGGACGATGCGCCGGCGCAGCGCCTCGTCGGCCGGGAGCGCGGGCATGTCCTGCACGGCCAGGGCGCGGCTGGTGGCGCTGCCCGGCGCGGCGGCCGTGGTGGGTGCCAGACGCTGGGCGAAGCGGGCGATGTCTTCCAGGTGCAGGGCGAGCTGCACCGGGTTCAGCGCGGGCGGCGGCCCGCCGGGGTCGGCCGAAACGCTGATGAGGGCGGCGAAACGCTCGGCGACGGCGGGAGCGGCGACGGGTTCGAGCCGCGGCACGCGCAGCCACAGCGGCTCGCCGCCGTCCGCCTGGTCGAATTCCAGCCCGGGCAGGCCCAGCAGTTGGGCCGGCTCGCGCAGGAAGAAGTTGGCCAGGCGGGAAAGGTTGAAAGCGCGCGGATCGACGTCGCGAGCCTGTTCAGCGATGTATTCGAACAAGCGGCCGAGAAGGTCCCGGGCTGTCGTCATGCGGGGAGGCTCCAAGAAACATTTGGTAACTACAAGAGCGCCGGCCGGCGAACGTCTACGCCCCGGGCTGGAGCCAACCCGGCGCGCCTGCGCCGGCGGCGCTGGGGCGGCATGAGGCCGCCACGGGCCGCCTCGCACGGGGCGAAAGGTAACAGAGGGTGTGGCTCATAGCATGAGCCAGTACGGCCATACCGGTAAGAAAGCGCAGCTCGGCCCGATTCGAAGGCCTGCGGTGCAGACAGGCGCGATGGCCCAGCACATTCGTTGACCTGCATCAGGGTCTTCACCGGCCACGCAATGAGAAGGTCCGCCGATCTTTGATCGACGATACGTTTTGTTTGATCATTACAAATTAGTAACTAAATCAAACAATGAAGCTTTGGCCAAAACGCGGCTGGAGACCGGCAACTGCATGGATTTGTCAGTCAACATGCTGCTTCAGAGCACACATGGTCCCTTGGGTCTGCGCTTCACAAGCACGGAACGGCTGTAGGCGGCAAGTTTTTTTGTTAACAAATCACGCTCTGCTACGGCAGCATTGGCTTAAGTAGTAACACAAGTATCTAATTGGATCTTGTGTAATAAAATTTTTCTTAGCGACATTCAGTCGCCCTACATGACGGGAGTGCCAAGGAATGAGCGACTACTGCATCGAAATTGACGGAGATACTCTCACTCAGGTAGAAACCGCTCGAAAGTCCATCATGGAGCGGTATTGTGAAACTCTGAAAGCGGGCTTGCCCATGGACGAGATGCGCAATTCCGGCACCTATTTCTACCTGGAGAGTATTGAAGAGTATCTGGGTGGCGCATGGGTAAAGGTCACCGGCCATGGCGAAATGCTCATGTTCGGCGGCTACTCCTATCTTGGCCTCAACCGTCATCCTAAAATCAACGAAGCGGCCGTTGAAGCCATTGCACGTTATGGCACCGGTGCACATGGTGCCCGCCTGCTGGCAGGCACCACGGAAATTCATCGCGAGCTGGAAAGCTCGATTGCGCGCTTCAAAAAGACCGAGTCGGCCGCCCTATTCTCCAGCGGTTTCCTGGCCAACCTTTCGGCGATCACTTTCCTGGTGGGCCGTGGCGACATCGTGATCTGCGACAAGCTCGACCATGCCAGCATCCTGGACGGCTGCATGATGTCGGGCGCGCGGATGATCCGCTTCCGCCACAACGACATGGGCCACCTGGAGAGCTGCCTGCGCGAAACGGCAGGTCACAAGGGCCGACGCCTGGTCATCGTCGATGGCGTCTACAGCATGGATGGCGACATCGCCGACCTGCCCGCCATCAGCGGGCTGTGCAAAAAGCATGGCGCCTTGCTGATGGTGGACGAGGCCCACTCCGTCGGCATGCTGGGCGCCACGGGACGGGGTATAGAGGAGCATTTCGGGCTACCCCCTGACACCATCGACGTCAAAATGGGCACGGTGAGCAAATCAATTCCGAGCCTGGGTGGATATATTGCCTCCAGCGCCAGGCTCTGCGATTTGCTTCGCCACACCGGGCGGGGCTTCATTTACTCCGCGACCGTGCCGCCCGCGTCGGCGGCAGCGGCCGTGGCCGGTATCAAGGTGATTGAAGAAGAGCCCTGGCATGTCCAGAATCTTCATCGGAACATGGCCTATTTCGCCAATCGCCTGCGCCAGGAAGGTTTTAATTTCCTGGAGAGCCCGACGGCGATTTTCCCCATCGTATTCGGCGACAACCTGCGCACCAGCACGATGTCCAAGGGTTGCCAGTCGCGAGGGCTGTATGTCCAGGCCATTCCGCACCCCGTGGTGCCGGAAGGCACGGCCCGGCTGCGTGCTGCCGTCAACGCCAACCACACGCTGGAGGATCTTGACTTTGCGATCAAGACCCTGCAGGACAGCCGCGCGGCCATGGAGAGCCTCGGCTGAGAGCCCTCGCGGCGGCCGGCACGGGGCGCGGCCGGCCTGGGCGCAGGCCGGCCCGCAACGGTTCAGTGCCGGTTCTCGGACAGCCCCGTGGCCGAGCTGGACGCTCCCGACACCAGCGGCACGCCGCTGCCCGTGGACGAGGTCGGTGACGACCCCCAGCTCCCCGGCGTCCCGTCGCCCGCATTGAGCTGCGTCGTCTGCGGGCTGGCCATGCTCGCCGCGCTGGAGAGCTCGTCGACGCGACCTGGCTCCAGCGCGCTGCCGCGGCTGGAGCCCAGGGTGGCCGCGCCCTTCTTCTTCAGGTAGGCCGACGCAGCCACCGCGCCGACGACGATGCCGATCAGGAATCCAGGCATGTTGACCTCCACATAAGGAACTGAGCCCTTCACTAGGCAAAGTGCGTTCCCTGCCCCTCGCCCGCCGCCCGCGACGCGCAGCGGCTCACCACCGCCCGCAGCGCGTCCGGCTCCACCGGCTTGGTCAGGTGCGCGTCGAAGCCGGCCTCGGCCGTGCGCAGCCGGTCGCGCTCGGCGCCCCAGCCGGTCAGGGCCACGAGGGCGGCGCCGCAAAGCTCGGCGTCGGCGCGCAGCCGGCGCGCGACCTCGCAGCCGTCCATGCCCGGCAAGCCCAGGTCCAGCAGGACGAGCTGCGGCCGCAACGCCGCCGCCTGGCGCAGCGCCTCGGGGCCATCGGCCGCCCGCGCCACGCGGTGCCCAAGCGCCTCCAGCAGCGACACCAGCATGGCCGAGCCGTCCGGGTTGTCCTCCACCACCAGCACGCGCAGCGCAGCGGCGCGCGGCGGCGGTGCCTCGTGCACCTGGGCCTGCGGCGGCACTCCTGGCCGCGCCACCGCCTGCGCCAGCGGCAGCTCGACGGTAAAAGTGCTGCCCTCGTCCAGCCCGTCGCTGCGCATGCGCACCGCGCCGCCGTGCATCTCGGCCAGGCGCTTCACCAGCGACAGGCCGATGCCCAAGCCGCCCTGGGCACGGCCGGCGCTGTGGTGGAGCTGGGTGAACATCTGGAACAGGCGGCCTTGCTGGTCCGGCGGCACGCCCACGCCGTTGTCCGCCACCTCCACCACGGCCCGGCCGCCCGCCGCCCAGCCGGCCAGGCGGATGTCGCCACCGTCCGGCGTGTACTTGGCGGCGTTGCTCAGCAAGTTGCCCACCATCTGCACCACGCGGGCGGGGTCGGCGTCCAGCAGCACGTCCTCGCCGGGGAGCTCCAGGGCCAGGCGGTGGCGCGCGGCGTCCAGCGCGGGGCGGGCCGTCTCCACGGCCTCCAGCAGCAGGGGGCGAAGCGGGACGCTGCGGCACTGCAGCGTGATCAGGCCGCGGCTGATGCGCGAGACGTCCAGCAGGTCGTCTATGAGCCGCGCCATGTGCGTGGTCTGCCGCTCGATGACGCCGTGCGCCTGCGCCTGCCGCCCCGGGTCGGCCGACAGGCGCAGCATCGCGATGGCGTACTTGATGGGCGCCAGCGGGTTGCGCAGCTCGTGCGCCAGCGTGGCGAGGAACTCGTCCTTGTGCCTGTCCTGCTCGCGCAGCTTGGCGTCGGCGCGCACGCGCTCGATGTGCGCCCAACTGCGCTCCACGACCTCGCCCACCATGGAGATTTCCTGCGGCGTCCAGCGGCGCGGCACGTCCTGGTGAACGGCCATCATGGCCACCAGCCGGCCTTGCTTGACCAGCCCGGCGCAGATGACGGCCTTGATGCCTATGGCGTTGAACATGCGTCCGCCGCCAGCGTCGCCCAGCTCGCGGTCCACGTCGTTGACCACCAGGTGGCGGCCATTGCGCAGGTTGGACGTGGCCTGCGGGCCGAACAGGTCCAGCGAATACACGCCCGCGCTGCTGGGCACGCCCGCGCGCGACCAGTCGCTGCGGATGGTGAAGCGGTCGTTGTCGGCCTCCACGTCGGCATAGGCGCAGCGCATGGCGCCCAAGTGCTCGCCCAACAGGCGGGCGGTGACGGCCATGGTTTCCGTGGCGTCGGTCAGGCCGCGGGTGGCCTGGCCTATGCAGTCGAGAAAGCGCAGCCGCTCCTCGCTGGCGCGCAGCGCGGCCTGCGCGCGGCGCTCGGCCGTGACGTCCACGCAAGTGCCCACCCACTCACGCACGGCGCCGCCGCAGAACACCGGCGCGCCCTGGGACATGACTTCGCGGTACTGGCCATCGTGACGGCGCAGCCGGTAGTGAAGGACGAATACGCCGCCCGCCTCCACGGCCGCGTGCCAGCGGCGCAGCACGCCTTCGCGGTCCTCGGGGTGCACGGCCTGGCTCCAGCTCCAGCCGCGGTACTCGTCCAGGTGCTGGCCGGTGAAGGCTTGCCAGGAGGGGTTTTCGACGTCTATGCGCCCGTCGCTGGTGGTGTGCCACACGATGGCGGTCGTGGGCGGCAAGGCCGCGGCGGGCGCAGCGGCCCGCGCGGGCGGAAATTCATCGTCTGGTGCAAAGGAAGGGGCCGGCATGACCCGGGCAAGGCAGCAAGCGGCCGGCCCGGCCCGCACCTTGTGCGTGGGCGCACGACCAGGGCGCGCCACGGCTCAGGCCGCCTTCGCCAGCCCCGCCAGCACGCCGGGCTCGAAGTGGCGGTCCACGTAGTCCGCCAAGCCGTCGAACACCGTGTCCAGCGCCGGCACCTGCACGCCAAAGAGCGCGCGCAGCACGTCGGCCGACTCGAACAGCCCGTGCGCGTACACGCCCAGCACGTGGCCGCGCTGCCAGCCTATGGCCTGGCCGTCCGCATTGCGCAGCGCCACGGCGCATTCGCCCACGGCCTGCGTGCGGCCTTGGCGGATTTCATAGCCGTCAAACGCGACGTCCGAAAGCCCCGCCCAGGGCTCGGCCAAGCCGTCAAAGCGCACGCGGCCCGGGCGCAGCAGCTTGTCGCGGTCGAACGTGGTCTCGACGGGCAGCAGATCCAGCCCCTGTGCGGCGCCATCCACGCCGTGGGGGTCGTGCAGCGCGCGGCCCAGCATCTGCAGCCCGCCGCACACGCCCAGCAGCGGGCGGCCTTGCGCGGCGTGACGGCGGATGGGCGCCTCCAGCCCCTGGGCGCGCAGCCAGGCCAGGTCGCCGCTGGTGTGCTTGGAGCCGGGCAGGACGATCCAGTCCGCGCCGCTCAGCTCGGCCGGCGTGCGCGCCCAGGACAGGCGCACCCCGGGCAGGCGGCGCAGCGGCTGGAACTCGTCCAGGTTGGACATGCGCGGGTAGGCCACCACGGCGATGCGCACGCCCTCGCCGCGCGGGGCGGTGTCGTAGAGGCCGTCCTCCTCCGGCAGGCCGTGCTCGCGCCACATGGGCAGCACGGCCACGGTGGGCACGCCGGTGAGGGCGTGCAACTGCTGCGGCCCCGGCGCCAGCAGCGAGGCGTCGCCGCGGAAGCGGTTCAGGACGAAGCCGCGAAGGAGCGCGCGCTCTTCAGGCGGCAGCAGCGCGTGCGTGCCGTAGAGGTGGGCAAAGGCGCCGCCGCGGTCGATGTCCGTCACCAGCAGGCAGGCCGCGCGGGCCTCCAGCGCGGTGCGCATGTTCACGTAGTCGCTGCTGTGCAGGTTGATCTCGGCGGGCGAGCCCGCCCCTTCGATCACCACCACGTCATGCGTGGCCAGCAGCTCGTGCAGCGCCGCACGCGCGTGCGGCCAGAGTTGATGGCTGCGCTCGCACCAGGGCACGGCCATGAGGTCCGCGCGCACCTGGCCCAGGACGACCACCTGGCTGGCCGTGTCGCGCTCGGGCTTCAGCAGCACGGGGTTCATGCGCACGTCCGGCACGGCGCGCGCGGCCAGGGCCTGGAAGTACTGCGCGCTGCCGATTTCTCCCGCGCAGCCCAGCAGGCCCGGCACCACGCGGGCGTTGTTGCTCATGTTCTGCGCCTTGAAGGGCGCGACCTTCAGCCCCTGGCGTGCGTACCAGCGGCACAGCGCGGTGGCGAGCCAGCTCTTGCCCGCCCCGCTGGTGGTGCCCAGCACCATCACGGCTTGTCCCAACCCCGTTCTCCTTGGATGTCACAGAGGGATTGGACACGACGGCGCAGGCGCCGCCGCGTGCCACGGGGACGCGTCACAAGCCACCCGCCGCTTGGACGGCAGATGCAGGCCAACGGCGGAAAGTTGGCAATTGATTTTCCAGGCCGGCCGCGTGGCAGGGCAGCCGCTCAACTGGTTGCAAGGGTGCTGCCCCAGCAACCTGGGTACCTGGGTAACTGGGCATAAATCACGGCAATGGCATCTTCCTGACAACAACATTGGCTCAAAAATAGAAACATAAATTCACAATTGTTTTCTAACGTAAAAATCAGGGAAGTTGCGGTGCGGAATACGTTTTGGACAGCCTTGGCCTGTGTGGCGCTATCGGGTCTCGCGTCATGTGGCGGTGGCGGTGGCGGTTCATCCACGCAAGCTGCGGTGACGCTGTCGCCGTCGCTTCTGTCGTCCAATTTTCAGACGGGCACGTCAGCTACGCTCACGGTGCGAGCCACGGCCACCGATTCTTCCGTCTTCGATACGGCAGTGTTTGCCTACGTGGTCGACAGCCAGCACGTGCTGACGAGCAGCGTCGAATTGGCCCAACTCGACAGCAAGACCTACTCCACCACGCTGCACTCTTCAGCCTCCATCCGGAGCGGTCACCACACTGGGACGTTGCAGGTCAAGCTGTGCAAGGACGCCAACTGCACATCGCAGTACCCCGGTTCGCCGCTGTCGTTGCCCTATGACTTCACCGTCACCGCCGCGCCATTGAGCGTCGGCGCCACCGCTTCCACCGCCGCCACCGTGCACCGGGGCGCGACGGTGTCGCAAGCCGTGCCGGTGAGCGTGAGCGGCCCGGAACTCCCGTGGACGGCCACCGCCAATGCTTCCTGGCTGAGAGTCAGCGGTGGCAGCGGCACCAAGCCCGGCTCGTTCACGGTGGGTTATGACGCCACCGGCCTTGCAGAAGCCGAGTACGCCAGCACCGTGACGGTGCGCTCCAGCGACGGCCAAACTGCCGAAGTCCCCTTCTCGCTCACCGTGCTGCCCACGCAGTTCACGATGACTGGAGGCGTACCGACTTTCACCGCCATCAACGGGGCACCGATTCCGGCACAAGAGCTGGCTTTCGAACTCGACAGCAAAGTGGCGTCCCCGTGGACGGCCACGACTTCCGCGGCCTGGCTGGTGGCGTCGCCCTTGAGCGGCACCACGCCGGGCTTGATCACGCTGCAACCCGATCCCAGCCGAGGCCCGCTGGCCAGTGGCACACATGCGGCCAACATCGTGCTGTCGTCGCCCGGCGTCATCAACAAGACGGTGACCACCGGACTCTCGCTCGCGCGTGCCTCGCTATCGTCCGCGGCGGATGCCGTCACGCTGGGGGGCCCCAAAGGCCGTGACCTCACGTCTGCAGCGGCGCTCAATGTGTCCTTGAACACCGGCGCCAAAGCATGGCCGTTCAGCTTGTCGCCCCTGCCGGCGTGGCTTTCTTCGACCACGAAGGCGGGCTCCGTCGCAGCCGCAGGCACGAGCCTGTCGTTCGCACCGAACGCCGCCGGCGCGACGCCCGGGTCGGTGACGTCCACCGTGACGATGACCGCCACCGTCAACGGCGACACAGTCACACGGCCCGTCACGGTGAACCTGAATGCCGACCAGCGCCGCCTCCTGGTGTCGGAGTGGGGCGTTGCGTTCGCCAGCACGCCAACCGGCTCGGTCCTCACGCGCACCGTCATGATCACCGACAACTTCAAGGGCAACGCCGTCGGCAACTGGTCCTGGTCTTCCGACAGTGTCTGGCTGACCGCGTCCAGCAGCGGCGGCACCAATCTGCCTACGCAACTGACGCTGATCGCCGACCCTTCCTCCTTGGCTACCGGCTCCGTGAGCTATGCCAACGTCACGGTGAGCGCGCCGGGTGTGGAGGCGGCGGTCATCCGCGTGGCGCTGTACAAGGACGCAACGGGCCTGACCAGCATGGTCAAGCTGCCGCAGGACTACGCCGAACTGATCGCCGACAAGATCCGCCCGCATGTCTATGCACACCGCGGGGGCACGTCCATCGACGTCTACAACGCCTATACGGCACAGAAGATCGCCACGTTGAGCGGTGTCGGCGCCGCCCTGGGCAAGATGGCCGTCTCGCCGGATGGCAGCAAGCTCTTCGTGCTGGACACTGCCGTCCGGTCGCTGAAGGTGGTTGACTTGTCCACGAAGGACATCACGTCGTGGCCTCTGGTCAACGGTGTTTCGACGAGCACGACCCTGCTGGCCATCCGGCCCAACGGCGTGGAGGTCGTGCTCGTCGGTGACGGCACTGCATATGCCGCAGGCCGCAGTCTGGGCGTGACGGATATCGTCGAATCGCTTGCAGCATCCTCTGATGGACGCAAGGTCTATACGCAGAACCGCGGGATCAGCCCGGCCAGCATCGCGGCCTACGATGTCGACTACTCGGCGATGGCGGGCGGCGTGCTGATAGTGGCCAAGACGGCGGACGGTTGGTTTGTCAACGGATCGTCCAACGGACGAGATATCGCCGTCAGCGGCGACGCGAGCCGTCTGTACGTGGCCAGCGGGGCACCCTATGCCTGCACGTCGGTGGACCCGACGAGTCTTGCCTTTGTGGGTAGCCTGCCGGGCGGCGACGCCTACCCTAACAACGTGGAGGTCACGCGCGACGGGCGGGTCATTTGCGGCATTTCCGGGTGGTATTCGAGTGGCGACTTCTGGGTTCACTCGCCCGCCGGGGCGCTCCTGGGACGCTACAAGATTGCCGGTTATGCACGTGAAATGAAGGAATCGCAAATGGTCGTGACGCCCGACGGCCTGGTCGTCGTCGCGCTGACCGATGATCCCGTGATGGCCTTTGTCCCCATTGGACCGTGAAGGGATATCGCACATCGCCTGGGCGGGCAGACGGCGCGCCGCCCGATGCCGCCACGGCATGAGCCGCTGAAGCGCAAGAACGGCTGGCATCTGGTCGAGGCCGCTGGGGACGCTTTGCCGGACGGGATGCAGGACTTCTTGGCACGCACGCGCTGGGATGCCCACACGCTGCGCGACGTGTTGCGCAGCTACGTGATCGAGCACTTGGCTGACCCCGACGGCGTGCTGGTCCTCGACGAGGCGGGCTTTCTAAAGAAGGGCGACAAGAGCGCAGGTGTGCAGCGCCAGTATTTGGGCACCGCGGGCCGCATTGAGAACGGCCAGGTCGGCGTGTTGTTGAGCTACGCAGGAGCCAGGGGCTACGCCTTCATCGACCGAGCGCTGTACCTGCCAGCAGACTGGGTCGCTGACGAAGCTCGATGCGCCCAGGCGCACATCCCGGCGTCCATAGGCTTTGCAACCAAGCCTGAACTGGCGCGGCAGATGCTCAGGCGCGCCTTCGACGCTGGAGTGCCGTATGCGTGGGTCGCCGGCGACAGCGTCTATGGCAGTGACTCTGGGCCGCGAGCAGTGGTAGCCAAGCATGGGCGGGGCTACGTGCTGGGCGTCACCAGTAGTCAGCAGTTCTACTGGCCGCATCACCGCACGGAGGCCGAGATCACCAAATGACCTCCCGCAGCGGACGTGGCAGCGCCCATCCGCGCGCGCAGTACGGGGGGAAATCAGCGCCCGTACTCTGGCGCAACTCTTGCCGTTCACCGAGCCGGAGGTGCGCCGGCTTCTCATCGCGTTTGTGTTCACGTCGCACCCGGTGGGCGAAGCGATCCTGGCTTGGTCTCATTGGCGACGACGCCATCAGCAATGCGCCAAGCAATGCCACTGGACGCACCGCCTTCGTAAAGGCAAAGCCCGGCTGTAGTGCTAGCCACGTGGTGTCGCCGGCGCCAGGCGCGGGTGGAGTGCCAGTGCCAGCGGCACGATCGCCAGCGCCGTCAGTGCCGTCGTCACGGTTGCCGTTTGGATGCCCATGTAGTCCCCCCAAAAGCCATAGACGATGGGCGACAGCGCGCCTGAAGCGATGGTGCCCGTGTAGAACACGGCGAAAGCGCGCTCGATGCCGTCCGGCCGAGCGAGGTCCGGCACCGTGCCGTAGAGCACCGACGATGTGCCGTTGAGCATCAGGCCCAGGAGCGGGAGCAGCACGAGTGCCGGCCCCAGCGGGCACAGCAGCACGGCCACGATGCATGCCGCCGTGCCGCCTTCGGTCACCAGCACCGTGCCCGTCACGCCGAGGCGCTCGCCCAGCCACCCGCAGACGAACTTTCCGGCAGCGCCGCCGATGAACACCATCGCCAGGGCCGTGCCCAGCATGGGCGGCGAGATCCCCTTGGCCTGCAGCAGAAAGGGCAAAAAAGTCAGCATGCCCATGCGCACCGCGGTGTCGAGCACGCCTATGGCCAGCAGCAGTTGGAAGCCGCGGCTCGATGCGTCCGGCACTTCCCTTTTCTGACGCTGCACTTTCGGCGTGTCGTGCGGCAGAGACGGGAGGAAAAGTGCAATGCTTGCCGCGACCAGGACACCCAGTGCGGTGACCACCCACAGCGCATGGCGCCACGGCATCCCGGCCACGAGAAACGACAGGGCTGCCGGCAATGCGGCCTTGCCCAGGTCGCCAGCGAAGTTGTAGATGCCCAGCGGTCCCCGGGCGCGTGGGCCGTAGGCGTGCGACACGGCCGAAGAAGCCAGTGGATGCTGGGTACTGGACCCGCAACCGGCCACCGCCAGCGCCACGCACAGGCCGAGCAGGCCTCCCGATAGGCTGGCCGCCGCATAGCCCAGTGCCGCCAGCAGCGTGCCCAGCGCCAGCACCGTTCGACGCCCGATCCGCTGCGACAACCGGCCGGCCGAGAGCTGCAGGCAGGCCATGGTGCCGCCGTAGACCGCGCGCAGCATGGCCAGCGCGCCGTAAGTCAGGCTGAATTCCGTCTGCCACACCGGCAGCAGCACGTAGATCAGGTCGGTGTAGCCGTCGTGCAGGGCATGCGCCGTGCAAGACAGCCACAGCACCCGGTTCGCCTTCGGCGTGGCGTGCTGGCGCCCAGTCGAATCGGGAGCGAGGGAGGGCGTCGTCATGCGCTGGATCGTAAGCATTCGCAAGCCACGCCACCACAGACGTAATATTGCGTCTATGGGGAGAAAAAGTCCCACCAACACCGAAGAGGCCGAAGCCGGCGTGGAGCGCTCGCGGCTGCCGCCGCTCAATGCGCTGCGCAGCTTTGAAGCGGTGGCCCAGCACGGCAGCTTCACGGCCGCGGCGGCCCAACTCAACGTCACCCATTGGGCGGTCGGCAAGCAGATCCGCCTTTTGGAAGATTGGTTCGGCAAGCCGCTGTTCGAGCGCCGCGCGCGCGGCGTGCGCCTGACCGACGAAGGCGCGGCCCTGCTGGGTGACGTCAGCGATGCCTTCGACCGGCTGGCCACGGGCACCGCCCGGCTGCGCGACCGGGGGTCAGCTCGGCGCCCCTCGGGCACCGTTCGAGTCAGCGCCCTGGTCAGCTTCGCGGTGAGCTGGCTGCTGCCACGGTTGCCCGATTTTTGCGGGCAGTTCCCCGAGATCGACGTGCAGGTGTCCACCACGTCGCGCAGATTGCGCTACGTAGGCGGCACCTTCGACATCGGCGTGCGATCCGGGCATGAACAGAGCGTCGGCCTGGAGTCGCGTGTACTGATGGCAGACGTGCGCCTGCCCGCGTGCAGCCCGGCCCTGCTGACGCAGCACCCGATCCGCGACGTCGCCGATCTTCGCCACCACACGCTGCTGCACTCCGCCAGCACCAAGGGCGCCTGGATGCGATGGCTGCGCGAGGCGGGCGCTTCCGGGCTGCGGCCGCTGCGGCAGATGGAGTTCGAGCACGTCTTCCTGCAGCAGGCCGCCGCGGTGGAAGGCCTGGGCGTGGCGCTGGCCTCACTGCCGCTGATACGGCGCGATCTTGCCGCCGGGCGTCTTGTGTGTCCGCTGCCGGCACAGACCTGGCGCGCACCGGACTACGTGATGGTGCTTGCCACCGAGCGCGAGAGCGACGCGGCCGTGTCGGCCTTCAGAGATTGGCTGGTGCAAGCCGCGGCGCAAGAGCCGGGCATGCCCCCGACAGCATGACGCCAGGGAGATTGGCCAAGTGCCCTGAGACGCCGCGAGCCTTGTCGCCAGGCGTTTGGGAAACCGACGCTCAGTGCCCGCGCCCTCGGTGCCGCCACACCCACACCAGCAGCGCCAGGCCCACGAGCGCGCCCATGAGCGCCATCTGGTAGCGCTGCAGCTCGCCCAGCAGCGCCTGCGCGGCAGCGCCAAAGCTCCAGCCGATGCCGCCCACCACCGCGGCCCAAATCACGGCGCCCACGCCGTTGTAGACGATGAAGCGCCAGGCCGGCAGCGGCGAGGCGCCTATGAACAGCGGCCCGGCGATGCGCAGCCCGTAAGCGAAGCGCAGGCCGATGATCAGGGGCGCATGCCAGCGCTCCAGCAACGCTTGCACGCGCTCAGCCTTGGCATGGAGCTTGGGATAGCGCGCCAGCAGTTGCGGCCCGCGCCAGCGGCCCAGCCAGAAGTAAATCTGGTCGCCCACCATGGCCATGACGGTGGCGAGGCCGAACACAGCCCAGGGGTTCAAGTGGCCCTCATGCGCAGCGAAGCCCGCCAGCACCAGCAGGGTCTCGCCTTCGAGCAGGCAGCCCAGCGCCAGCATCCAGTAGCCGTGGGTTTCGATGAGCGCGCTCAGGTCCATGCACCACCTCCTTGCACCGCGGGCCGCTTCAGCAATTCGCGAGCCGGGCGCCCGCGCGCGCAGGGCCATCGCAGGGCTGGCGCCGGCCCCCCCTGCATCACCGCCGCCCCGAGCTGCGCCTACAGCCGCTCGAAGATGCCCGCCGCCCCCTGCCCCGTGCCCACGCACATGGTCAGCATCCCGTAGCGCCCGCCACGGCGGCGCAGGCCGTGGATGAGCGTGGCCGCGCGTATGGCGCCCGTGGCGCCCAGCGGGTGGCCCAAGGCAATGGCGCCCCCGTAAGGGTTGAGCTTGCCGCGGTCCAGCCCCACGCTGTCGATCACGGCCAGCGCCTGCGCCGCGAAGGCCTCGTTCAGCTCGATCCAGTCCAGGTCGTTCTGGGAGATGCCCGCGCGCTTGAGCGCGGCCGGAATGGCCTCGATCGGCCCAATGCCCATGATCTCCGGCGGCACGCCCTTCACCGCGAAGCTCACGAAGCGCGCCAGGGGCTGCAGGTTGAAGCGCTTGACCGCAGCCTCGCTGGCCAGGATGAGCGCGCCCGCGCCGTCGCTGGTCTGCGAGCTGTTGCCCGCGGTCACCGAGCCCTTGGCGGCGAACACCGGCTTGAGCTTGGCCAGCCCCTCCAGCGTGGTGTCGAGGCGCGGGCCCTCGTCGGTGTCCACCAGGCGGCTGGTCTTCACCACGTCGCCGGTGTCCAGGTTGGGCCGGCGCTCTATCACTTCCACCGGCGTGATGGCGTCGCGCGCCTCGCCGCCGGCAATCGCCGCCACGGCCTTCTGGTGCGACGCGAGGGCGAACTCGTCCTGCCGCTCGCGGCTCACCTTCCACTGCGCCGCCACCTTCTCGGCCGTCAGGCCCATGCCGTAGGCGATGCCCACGTTCTCGTCGCGCGTGAACATCTCGGGGTTGAAGGACGGCTTGTTGCCGCCCATGGGCACCAGGCTCATGGACTCCACGCCGCCGGCGATCACCACGTCCGCCTCGCCCACGCGTATGCGGTCGGCCGCCATCTGGATCGCCGTGAGGCCGGAGGCGCAGAAGCGGTTGACCGTCGCCCCGCCCACCGACGAGGGCAGGCCGGCCAGCAGCACCGCCATGCGCGCCACGTTCATGCCCTGCTCGGCCTCGGGGAAGGAGCAGCCGACGATGGCGTCCTCGATGGCCGCCGGGTCCAGCGACGGCACCTGCGCCATCGCGCCGCGCAGCGCGGCGATGAGTAAGTCGTCGGGCCGCGTGTTGCGGAAGCAACCCCGGCCGGACTTGCCTATGGGCGTGCGCGTCGCCGCGACGATGTAGGCCTCCTGAACTTGCACCGTACTCATGTCGTGTGTTCCTCGCGGGGTTCAGTTGCGCACGGGCTTGCCGGTCTGCAGCAGGCCCATGATGCGTTCCTGGGTCTTGGGGTGTGCCAGCAGCGTGCAGAAATGCTTGCGCTCCAGGGCCATGAGGTAGTCCTCGGTCACCAGCGTGCCCGCGTCCACGTCGCCGCCGCAAACCACGTCGGCGATCATGCGGGCGATGCGGAAGTCGTGAGCGCTGATGAAGCCGCCGTCGCGCATGCCCACGAGCTGGGTCTCTATGGTCGCGATGCCGGAGCGCCCCGCCACCGGGAAGCTGCGCCGCAGCGGCGGCCGGTAGCCGCAAGCGGCCAGGGCCCGCACCTCGTTGAGCGCGACATAGAGCAGCTCATCCTTGTGCGGGACGACGAGGTCGCTCTCCAACAGGTAGCCCAGCCGGCGCGAATCCAGCGCGCCCGTGCCCACCGTGGCCATGGCGGCCGCCGTGAAACCTTCCTTGAGGAAGGGCAGCAGGTCCGTGTTGGGGGCGGCCGCACCCTTTTCCGCGGCACGGCGGGCGATGTAGGTCAGGCCGCCCGCGCCCGGGATCAGGCCCACGCCCACTTCCACCAGGCCGACGTAGCTCTCCATCGCCGCCACGCGCCGCGCGCAGTGGACGATGAGCTCGCACCCGCCGCCCAGCGCAATGCCGCGCAGCGCAGCCACCACCGGCACCTGCGCGTAGCGCACGCGCAGCATGAGCTGCTGCAGCTTCTTCTCCTCCGGGTCTATGCCCGCCGGCCCCTTGGCCATGAACACCGGCATGAGCGCTTCGAGGTTGGCGCCGGCGGAGAACATGTCGTCCGGCGACCAGACCACCAGCCCCTTGAAGCGCTCTTCCGCAAGCTCCACGGCCTTCATCAGCCCTTCGGTGACGGTTGGGCTGATGAGGTGCATCTTGGAGGTGATGCTGGCGATGAGCACCTCGCCGTCCAGCGTCCAGGCGCGCAGCTCCTCGTTCCTGAACAGTTCCGTGCCCGACTGCAGCGCGTTGGCGCCCAAGCCGGCCACGCTCTCGGGAAAGAGCTGGCGCTCGTACACCGGCAGCGCGTGCTTGGGCACGAAGCGGCCCTGCGACGCGCTCCACGAGCCCTCCGGCACGTGCACGCCGCCGCGCTCGGCCACCGGGCCCTCGAACACCCAGGCCGGCAGCGGCGCGCTGGACAGCGTCTTGCCCGCGGCGATGTCCTCGCGAATCCACTGCGCCACCTGCGTCCAGCCCGCGGCCTGCCACAGCTCGAAGGGCCCCTGCGCCATGCCGAAGCCCCAGCGCAGGGCGAGGTCCACGTCCCGCGCCGACTCGGCAATGTCGTGCAGGTGCACGGCCGCGTAGTGGAAACCGTCGCGCAGGATGGCCCACAGGAACTGCGCCTGCGGGTTGCTCGCCTCGCGCAGCAGCTTCAGCCGCTCCGGCGCCGGCTTCTTGAGCATGCGGCCGATGATCTCGTCGGCCTTGGCGCCGGAGGGCACGTAGTCGCGCTTCTCGGGGTCCAGGTGCAGGATGTCCTTGCCCACCTTCTTGTAGAAACCCGCCCCCGCCTTCTGCCCAAGCGCGCCCTGGGCGATCAGCCCGGCCAGCACGGGCGGCGTGGCGAAGTGTGGGTTGAACGGATCGTTGGGCAACTGCTCCTGCATGGTGCGCACCACGTGCGCCAGCGTGTCCAGGCCCACCACGTCGGCCGTGCGGAAGGTGCCGGAGCTGGCGCGGCCCAGCTTCTTGCCCGTGAGGTCGTCCACCACGTCGTAGCCGAGCTTGAAGCGCTCGGCCTCCACCATGGTGGCCAGCATGTTCATCACGCCCACGCGGTTGGCGATGAAGTTGGGCGTGTCCTTGGCCCGCACCACGCCCTTGCCCAGCCCGGTGGTCACGAAGGTTTCGAGCTGGTCCAGGATGCCCGGTGCGGTGCGCGGCGCGGGAATCAGCTCCACGAGCTGCATGTAGCGCGGCGGGTTGAAGAAGTGGATGCCGCAAAAGCGCTCCTGCACGCTGTCCGGCAGCCCCTGCGCCAGTTGCGTGATCGACAAGCCGGACGTGTTGGAGGCCAGGATGGCGTGCGGCGCCACGTGCGGGGCGATCTTCGCGTAGAGGTCCTGTTTCCAGTCCATGCGCTCGGCGATGGCCTCGATCACCAGGTCGCACTCGGCCAGCAGCGCCAGGTCGTCCTCGTAGTTGGCCGCGCGTATGAGCGCCGCCTCCTCGGCCAGGCCAAGCGGCGCCGGCTTGAGCTTCTTGAGGTTCTCCACCGCCTTGACGGCGATGCCGTTCTTGGGCCCTTCCTTGGCCGGCAGGTCGAACAGCACCACCGGCACGCGCACGTTGATGAAGTGGGCCGCGATCTGCGCGCCCATCACGCCGGCGCCGAGCACGGCGGCCTTGCGGACCTGGAATCTCATGGGGTCGTCCTCCGGTAAAGGGTCAAGCCGCGGGGCTCAGAACAGCGCCTCGTCCATCGCCATCAGCGGCTGCGCCCCGCTGCGGGCGCGCCGGATCAGCATCGCGGTCTCAGGCAACAGCTTGGCAAAGTAGAAGCGGATGGTGGCCAGCTTGGCGCGGTAGAAGGCGTCCTCGCCCTGCTTGCGCACGGCAATGCGCGCCTGCAGCACGAAGAGGTAGGCGAACACCAGATGGCCGCACACGCGCAGGTAGTCCACGGCGGCAGCGCCCACCTCGTCGCGGTTCTGGAAGGCCTTGAAGCCCAGCTCCGTCGTGAGCTTCACGACCTTGTCGCCCAGGTCGGCCAGCGGGTTGATGAACTCCTGCAGCGACTCGTTGACGCCTTCCTGCTCGATCAGCTCGCGCACTTTGGCGGCAAAGATCTTCATGCGCTTGCCGTTGTCGCCCAGCACCTTGCGGCCCAGCAGGTCCAGCGCCTGGATGGTGTTGGTGCCCTCGTAAATCATGTTGATGCGCGCGTCGCGGACGAACTGCTCCATGCCCCATTCGGCGATGTAGCCGTGCCCGCCATACACGCCCAGGCATTCGGACGTGGCCGTCCAGCCGTTGTCGGTGAGGAAGGCCTTCACGATGGGCGTGAGCAGCGCCAGCAGCTCGGCGGCCTCGTTGCGCTCGTCTTCGTCTTCGCAGGCATGCGCCTGGTCCAGCAGCAGCGCGCTGTACATGGCCAGCGCCCGCCCGCCCTCGGCATAGGCACGCGCGGTCAGCAGCATGCGGCGCACGTCGGGGTGGACGATGATGGGGTCGGCCGGCTTGTCCGGCGCCTTTGGGCCGGAGAGCGCGCGCATCTGCAACCGGTCCTTCGCGTAGGCCACGGCGTTCTGGTAGGCCACCTCGGTGAGGCCCAGGGACTGCATCCCCACGCCCAGCCGCGCGGCATTCATCATCACGAACATGGCCTGCAGGCCCTGGTTGGGCTGCCCAACCAGCGTGCCGTGCGCGCCCTCCAGCACCATCTGGCAGGTGGCGTTGCCGTGAATGCCCATCTTGTGCTCCAGCCCCGAGCAGAAGATGCCGTTGCGCGCACCCAGGGCGCCATCGGCCTGCGGCATGAACTTGGGCACCACGAACAGCGAGATGCCCTTGCTGCCCGGGGGCGCGTCCGGCAGCCGCGCCAGCACCAGGTGCACGATGTTGGCCGCCAGGTCGTGCTCGCCGGCGGAGATGAAGATCTTCTGCCCCGTGAGGCGGTAGCTGCCGTCGGCCTGCGGCTCGGCCTTGGTGCGCAGCAGGCCCAGGTCCGTGCCGCAATGCGGCTCGGTCAGGCACATGGTGCCGCTCCACTCGCCGCTGGTGAGCTTGGGCAGGTAGAGCTGCTTTTGCTCGTCCGTGCCGTGCGCGTGCAGGCATTCGTAGGCGCCGTGCGACAGGCCCGGGTACATGGTCCAGGCCTGGCTGGCGGAATTCAGCATCTCGTACAGGCACTGGTTGAGCACGATGGGCAGACCCTGCCCGCCGTACTCGGGGTCGCAGGACAGCGCCCCCCAGCCCCCGGCCACGAACTGCCCGTAGGCCGCCTTGAATCCGGTCGGCGTGCGCACCTCGTGCGTCGCCTTGTCGAGCGTGCAACCTTCGCGGTCGCCCACGGCGTTGAGCGGCGTGACCACCCCGGCGGCGAACTTGCCGGCTTCCTCCAGCACGGCGTTGATGGTGTCGGCGTCCACGTCCGCATGCCGCGGCAGGGCCTTGAACACGTCGGCAACCTGCAGCATCTCGTGCAGGACGAACTGCATGTCGCGCAGCGGAGGCGTGTACGTGGGCATGAGACTCTCCTTGAGGTGCAGGGATCGTTGCGCCGCTCAGCCGCGCGCGGCGGCAGGGGCCTGGGACATGCCGGCCGAGGCTTGGTCACCAGCGGCCCAGCGCTCGACGATGCGGTTGAAGCCCAGGCGGGCGCGGCGCGGCGCGTCGGTGCGGCGCAGCAGCCGCGCGTCGTGGTGCACGGCCAGGATGAGCCCGTGGATCTCGAAGCGCAGTTGCGCCGGCTCGGCGTCAGAACGCAAGTGGCCTTCGCTCACGGCCAGCGCAATGGCGCGCTCCAGCGCCGCGTGCCAGCCGCCCACCATGGCCACCAGCGCGTCGCGCACGGCGCCCGGGCGGTCGTCGAACTCCACCGCGCCGCTGATGTAGATGCAGCCCGCGGCCAGCTCCGCCGTCACGCGCTCCAGCCAGTTTTCGAACAGCACCCGCAGCCGCGGCAGCCCGCGCGGCTGGCGCAGCGCGGGCTCGAACACCTCGGCCGAGAAGCGCCGGTGGTATTCGTGGATCACGGCGATCTGCAAATCCTCGCGCGAGCCGAAGTGGGCGAACACGCCGGACTTGCTCATGCCCGTGCGCTCGGCCAGCAGGCCTATGGACAAGCCCTCCAGCCCCGCATGCAGCGCGTGCGCCAAGGCCGCCTCCAAGATGGCCGCGCGCGTGGCCTGGCCCTTGGTGGGCCTCGCCGGCGTGCCTGGCGCGTCAGCCGTCCGGGAAGAAGTCATCGTGGGGTGCCGCCTTAAAACGAACGTTCGTTCTATTTTAGACAGCACCCTTTCCCCGTCTCAAGGGGGGTTTTTACGGACGGGGGATGGACTCAGAAGGCTTGCGAGTACTGCACGCCCAGGAGCCAGATGCGGTTGTCGTAGCTGCCGTTGACGGTGCCACGGCTGGGGACGACGGGCGGTGTGCCGGTGGGCGACTGGTTGTTGTTGATGTCGGCGTCCTTCATGAAGATGTAGGCCACGCCGAAGTCCACCCGGCTGTCCGTGGAGGGCCGCCACTGGGCGCCGGCCGACAGCCAAGTGCGGTTGGCATCGGGCAGCGACACCAGCGTGGTGGCCGCCCCTTGCACCGGTGTGCGGTCGAAAGCCAGACCGCCCTTGAGCGTCCAGGCGCTGTTGAGCGTGTAGTTCGCGCCCAGGGCCACGCGCCAGGAGTTGCGGAAGTCGGCTTCCAGCGTTTGCGCGGTGCCGCCGGCGGCGCCCGACGGGGAAACGGGCCTGGCCACACTGGTGGAGCGCACGAGCTTGACGTCTTGGATGTCGTTCCAGCGTGTCCACGACACATCGCCCAGCACCTCCCACTGCGAGCTCAGCCGCTGCGCCACGGAGGCGATCAGCGTCTCGGGCAGTTTGATACGCGTGTACGCATCGCTGTTGCCGATGCTGCCGACGGCCTGCGCCAGCGGTGCCGGCGCGCCGGGCGAGTAGGTGCGCAGATCGCCGCTGAGCGTGTGCTTGATGGCCGAGCGGTAGGACACGCCTATGCGCGTGTCGGCGCTGGGCTTGAACAGGGCGCCGACGTTCCAGCCCCAGGACCAGTCGTTGGCCCGGAACAGCACCGTCGAGGTGTTGAGCGGCAATACGACGCCCGGCGCCACCGGCAGCGGCTGGGTGCTGATGCCACGCAGGTAATCGGCGCTCATGCGCTGGTAGTTGAGGCCCGCACCCAGCGAGAGCGTGTCGTCGACCTTGAAGGCCAGCGAAGGGTTGATGTTGAGCGTCTTGACGTCGAAGTGGATGGCGTGCGCCGCGCCCACCCATCGGCTGTCGTACTCGGTGCGCAAGCCGAAGGGCACGCTGAGGCCCAGGCCGCCCCAGAGCCGGTCGGCGAGCTTCCAGCTCAGGTAGGCGTTGGGCACGAGATTGGTTGTGCCCGCATTGCCGCCATTGCCCGAGCCGGCCAGCGTGTCCACCGCGGAGCCGCGGTCATGAAACTTGGCGCTGGCACCCACCAGCGAGCCGCCCAACGAGATCTCGCGGTCGCGCAGCTCCGTCATGCCCGCAGGGTTGAAGTAGATGGTGCTGGCGTTGTCGGCCACGGCCGCCGAGCCGGCATAGGCCGTGCCTATGCCGCTGGCGTTCTGCTCCAGCAGCTGAAACCCCGCGGCCTGCGCCAGCGAGCAGCCCAGCAGCCCAAGCAGCGCGGCCGGCACGGCCTTGAGAGCCGGCTTGTGCAAGCGGGGGTTCAGCGGGTTCTTGGTCATGCCTGGTCTCCTGCGTGATGACATGTCGGACGTGAGGAACATCAAGATGGATGCGCGCGCGACGCGGCGCACGCGTTCCGTATGGCAAGCATGCGGGTGAAGTCCATGGCACGCCGTACGTGAGAACGCCAGCCTGTGGCGCATGGGCAACGACGCGCCACGCGGCAAGGCACGTACCCAGGACGCTGCCAGGCGCAGCCCCGTGCAAATCCCGGGTCCGGCGGGCCTGCAGGGGCCGGGGAACAGGCCTTGCCGGAAGCCGCCATCGCGCGCCCGCCGGGACGCGCCCAGGAACAGCAGCAAGGGAGCACGCGCATGGCCGAAAGCCGGGCGGCGATCTACGGCGCCATAGGCGCCAACGTGGCGATCGCGGTGACGAAGTTCGTGGTGGCCGGCATCACCGGCAGCTCGGCCATGCTGTCCGAGGGCATCCACTCCGCCGTGGACACGGGCAACGGCGTGCTGCTGCTGGTGGGCACCAAGCTCAGCGAGCGCCCGCCCAGCCCCGAGCACCCCTTCGGCCACGGCAAGGAGCTCTACTTCTGGAGCCTCATCGTGGCGGTACTGATCTTCGGCATCGGCGGGGGCGTGTCGCTGTTCGAGGGCATACAGCACATGCGCCACCCCGAGCCCATGACGGACGTGCGCTGGAACCTCATCGTCCTGGGCGCGGCCGTGCTGTTCGAGGGCGCGAGCTTCCTCGTTGCGCTGCGCCAGTTCCGCCGCGAGAACACCGGGCGCCCCTTCTGGCAGGCGCTGCGCTCCAGCAAGGACCCTACCACCTACACCGTGATGGCCGAGGACTCGGCCGCGCTGCTGGGCCTGCTGGTGGCCTTCGTGGGCATAGGCGCCAGCCAGTGGCTCCACGAGCCGGCGCTGGACGGCGCGGCCTCGGCGGTGATCGGCCTCATCCTGGCCGGCGTGGCCATCCTGCTGGTGCGCGAGTCGCGCGGGCTGCTCATAGGCGAAGGCATACGCGCCACCACCGCGCGCGACATCCGCGCCCTGGCCCTGGCGCAGCCCGGCGTGCGCGAGGCGGGCTGGCCGCTGTCCATGTACATCGGCCGCGACGAGGTGCTGCTCACGCTGGAGCTGGTGTTCGACGAGGATGTGCCCGTGCAGCACGTGGCCGCCGCCACCGCCGCGCTGCGCCGCGACGTGCAGGCGCGCTTTCCCGTGATCAAGCGCATCAGCGTCCAGCCCGTCACGGCGCTGGCGGTGAAGGCGCCCACCCCGGAAGACATGCCCGCGCCCGCGGCACCCCTGTGAGGGCATCGCGCGCCGGTGGCCTGCCCACGTGGCCCGTGCCTATTGCTCCTGCGACGGGTGCCCCGGCGGCGGGCGCAGCGCCTGCGCGATGCCCCACCACGCCAGCGCCCACGCCGCGCCTATGGCCCAGCCGGCCAGCACGTCGCTGGGCCAGTGCACGCCCAAATAGACGCGGCTGATGCCCACCAGCAAGGTCAGCACCACCGCCACGCAGACCACGTGCAGCCGCAGCCGCCGGTGCGGGAGCTGCCGCGCCACCAGCGCCGCCAGCGTCAGGTAGACCAGTGCCGACAGCAGGGCGTGCCCGCTGGGAAAGCTGGGCGAAAGCACGTAGGCGCCGTGCGGCACCAGGTCCGGCCGCGGCCGGTCGAACAAGCCCTTGAGCAGCCAGGACAGCAGCATCCCGCTCAAGCTGGACGCCAGCACCGACGCGGCCGTGCGCCGCAAGCCCGCCAGCAGCAAATAGCTGCACACCGCCAGCAGCACCAGCCCAAGCACGCCATGGCCGCCCAACCCGGTGAGGTCGCGCATGAATTCCTCGAACCAGCGCGGCCCAAGCGGGTCCGACGGGTCGGCCGGGTTGCGCATCGCCAGCAGGATGGCGCGGTCCAGCGTGTGCAGCTCGCCCTCGCCCACCTCCTCGCTCAGCGCGATGAAGGCCCACAAGCCCGCCGCTGCCGCCAGCAGCGCGGCCAGCACCCGCGGCTCCGGGCGCCGCGTCCACAAATTTCTCATGTCGCTCCTTTGGCCCACACCGGGCCGCCACCGCGCGGCGGTGCACAGGGCAAGAGGCTCGCCCGCCGGCCCGGGTTCCCCGGCAGGGGCCCCGAACCACGGCGCCCCCGCGCACGTTACCTCCTGTCCCAACGGCAACCGCGCCACGGCTGGACAAGGCGCAACCCGGCGCGCTATGCCTGCGCTGCCGCGTCAACAGGCCGCCAATCAAGCAAGCACGACACAGGAGGACGACGATGAGGCTGGGATCCGCACTCGGGACGCTGGCGCTGGTGCTGGTGTCCGCCGGCGGCGGCTGGGTGCTGCACGGGCTGGCGCAGCCGGACCCCGCACCGCCCGCCGCCCCGCAACAGCCGCCGGCCTCCATGCCCACGCAGGGGCGCTCCAACGGCTCGCTCATGGCCTTCCCGCAGGCCGACCCCGCGCCAGGCGCGGACGACGTGGTGCAACTGCACCCCGACGGCAGCGCCAGCCTGCAGGTGCAGCGCAAGCCGCCGGCCTGGGTGCTGGCCGAGCTCTGCCGCCAGGGCGCGCGCGGCCTGCCCGGCTGCACCACCACCACCGCGCTGGACACGCCCATGCCCGCCGCACCGTCCCCCGCGCCGGGCACGGCGCCCGCCAGCTACGGCAGCGACAGCGAGGTGCTGCGCCGCCTCAACGACGCCAGCGAGCAGGTGCGCTTCGAAAGCCTGCAGCAGGCCCGCGGCAACGGCGTGCTGGTGCCCAAGGAGACGCTGCTGTCCATCATGCGCAACGACCCCTCCGAGCGCATGCGCCAGGAGGCCTTCGAGGACTACGTGGACGCCAGCTCCGGCACGCTGCAGGAGCTGCGCGCGGCCATGCAGGACGCACTGCGCGTGCCCAACACCGTCATACAGACCCAGGCCCGCGAGCAGTTGGACCTGCTGGAGCGCGCCGAGCGCGAGGACGCCGAATCCCCCGTGCAGCGCGAGCGCTGAAGACGGCCACTTGGCGCGCACCTTGCGCCGGCTTTCGCCGCAGCGCCGCCCGCCGCGTGGGACGGGCGCCGCCGGGGGGTGGGCAATAATTGCGCGTTTGCCCAGGGCGCGGCTCAAGAGCTTGTTCGCACGGGCGCGCAAGGGGCCTGTATCCGCCGGGCCCGCCATCCCCCTCGTCTTTCTTCAGCACCCACGATGCCCGCATACCGTTCCAAGACTTCCACCGCCGGCCGCAACATGGCGGGCGCCCGCTCCCTGTGGCGCGCCACCGGCATGAAGGACGATGACTTCTCCAAGCCCATCATCGCGGTGGTCAACTCCTTCACCCAGTTCGTCCCCGGCCACGTGCACCTGAAGGACCTGGGCCAGCTCGTGGCCCGCGAGATCGAAGCCGCCGGCGGCGTGGCCAAGGAGTTCAACACCATCGCCGTGGACGACGGCATCGCCATGGGCCACGACGGCATGCTGTACTCGCTGCCCAGCCGCGACATCATCGCGGACTCGGTGGAGTACATGGTCAACGCGCACTGCGCCGACGCCATGGTGTGCATCTCCAACTGCGACAAGATCACCCCGGGCATGCTCATGGCCGCCATGCGGCTCAACATCCCGGTGATCTTCGTCTCCGGCGGCCCCATGGAAGCCGGCAAGACGCGGCTGGCCAACCCCGTCACCAAGGCCATCGAGCTGCGCAAGCTGGACCTGGTGGACGCCATGGTCATGGCCGCCGACCAGGCCTACTCCGACGCCGACGTGGCCGAGGTCGAGCGCTCGGCCTGCCCCACCTGCGGCTCCTGCTCCGGCATGTTCACGGCCAACTCCATGAACTGCCTGACCGAGGCGCTGGGCCTCTCGCTGCCGGGCAACGGCACCGTGGTGGCCACGCACGCCGACCGCGAGCAGCTGTTCAAGCGCGCCGGCCGCCGCATCGTGGAGCTGGCCCGCCAGTACTACGAGCAGGACGACGAGCGCGTGCTGCCGCGCTCCGTGGGCTTCAAGGCCTTCGAGAACGCGATGACGCTGGACATCGCCATGGGCGGCTCCACCAACACCATCCTGCACCTGCTGGCCATCGCGCGCGAGGCGGACATCGCCTTCACCATGGCCGACATCGACCGCCTCTCCCGCGTCGTCCCGCAGCTCTGCAAGGTGGCGCCCAACACCAACAAGTACCACATCGAGGACGTGCACCGCGCCGGCGGCATCTACGCCATCCTGGGCGAGCTCCAGCGCGCCGGCAAGCTGCACACCGACGTGCCCACCGTGCACGCGCCCACGCTGGGCGAGGCCCTGCGGCAGTGGGACGTCACCCTCTCGCAGGACGAGGCCGTCCAGACCTTCTACAGGGCCGGCCCCGCCGGCATCCCGACCCAGGTCGCCTTCAGCCAGGACACCCGCTGGCCCAGCCTGGACCTGGACCGCGCCGAAGGCTGCATCCGCTCCTACGAGCACGCCTTCTCCAAGGAAGGCGGCCTGGCCGTGCTCACCGGCAACATCGCCCTGGACGGCTGCGTGGTGAAGACCGCCGGCGTGGACGAGAGCATCCTGGTCTTCGAAGGCACGGCCCACGTGACGGAGTCGCAGGACGAGGCGGTGGAGAACATCCTCAGCGGCAAGGTCCAGGCCGGCGACGTGGTGATCGTCCGCTACGAGGGCCCCAAGGGCGGCCCCGGCATGCAGGAAATGCTCTACCCCACGAGCTACATCAAGTCCAAGGGCCTGGGCAAGGCCTGCGCGCTGCTCACCGACGGCCGCTTCTCCGGCGGCACCTCGGGCCTGTCCATCGGCCACTGCTCGCCGGAAGCGGCGGCCGGCGGCGCCATCGGCCTGGTGAAGGACGGCGACCGCATCCGCATCGACATCCCCAACCGCAGCATCGACGTGCTGCTGTCCGACGAGGAGCTGGCACACCGCCGCGAGGTGCAGAACGCCAAGGGCTGGAAGCCCGCCCAAGCGCGCCCGCGCAAGGTGTCCGCCGCCCTCAAGGCCTACGCCAAGCTGGTGATGTCGGCCGACAAGGGCGCCGTGCGCGACCCGTCGCTGCTGGACGACTGACGGCTGCGCCTGCGGTGGGCCGCCCGGCCCGCCCGCTGCCTGTCCAGGCCGCTCCCCGGAGCGGCTTTTTCGTTTCCGGCGCTTTACAACGTTTGTCGGCGGCGCAAGGCCCGGTATCCAGCCCGCACCAAGTGTTGCGGTGGTGAACAGCGTGTTTCTTTGGTCTCGGCGGTGCACGCCGCTGCCACCGCGCGGGCCCCTCCACGGTAGGAACCGGCCTGGAGGAAGACGGGGTGGCGCCACCCACCGGCCGGGGCCGCATCCCGCCCCCATGAGCAGGTCCATGGGTGCCACCGCACGGTGGTGGTGGCCCAACCGGCGTACACCTACCTTGTAGACATGCAGCGATGCCATACCAGCCGGCGCACCCCATGTGCCCGCTCCTGGCCGTCGCCCGCCAACACAAGGAAACGAACCCGCTGGAGCCGCTCATGAAGATTTCCAAAGGACTGGGCACGTTGGTGCTGATGGCGCTGTCGGTGGGCGCGAGCTGGGTGCTGCTGGCGCCGGACGCCGTGCCGCCCGCCGCTGCGGCCCCCGCCACGGCCACGGCGGCGGCGGACGGACGGGGCTTTTCGGTGCTGGCCTGGCCGCAGCCCGTGACCGAGGCGCCCCACGCCACCGCCGTCACCGCGCCGGCCGGCGCCGCCTTGCCCGCGACACCGGCGCCCAAACCGCACACCGAGCCGCCCACCCAGCCGGAGACCGACCCCATGGAAACCACCTTGGAAGACGATCCGCCGCCGCAATGACCCCGCGGGCTGGACGGATACCTGAAATGCCTTGAACCGCCGCGCCGCCCTGGATCACCCAGGAGCGCCACACGGCCAACAGCGAAGGAGTCGGGCATGAACGCAATCCATGGCGCAAGCGCACTGGCGCTGGCGGCGGCTTCGGCCGCGCTGGGCTGGGCCCTGCATGCGCCCGCGCTGCACACGGCGGCGGTGCTGGCGCCGTCTTCCGAGGCGTCCAGCTTGAGCCCCTCCCCGCTGGCCTGGCCGCGGCCGGAGCAGGAGGGCAGCGGCGACGGCACCGCCCCCAGCGTGCGCCTGCACGAGGACGGCAGCGCCAGCGTGCAGGCGCTGCGCCAGCGGCCATTGTGGATACTGGACGAGCTTTGCCGCCAGGGCGCGGCCCTGCGCCCCGGCGCCTGCACACCAGCCATGGGCGACGCCGCCAATGCCAGCGCAGCCTCTCCCGCCGCCGCCCCGCTGGCGCAGGCGCTGCGCGACGGCAGCGAGGCCCAGCGCTACGACGCGCTGGTGCAGTCGCGCACGGCGGGCGTGCTGGTGGCCGAGGACGTGCTGATGCGCCTCATGGCCGAGGGCCCTTCCGAGCGCGTGCGCCTGGCCGCCTTCGACAGCTACATGGAGCTCAAGTCCGGCGACGTGGACCACCTGCGCAGCGGGCTGCAGGCCGTGCTGCGCATCCCCTACACGCCGCTGCAGGCCCGCGCCCGCGAGCAGCTCGACGGCATAGAGCGCCTCTACGACCAGGGCGTGGCGCTGCAGCAAGGCCAGCGCCAGCCCTGACCCCTTTCCCCGCCCGCCGGCGCCGCCGGCCGTGCCGCCCCCGCGCGGCGCGGCCCGCACGCGGGCGGCGACCTTCCCGCGGCACCGCGCCCTGCCGGGCCCCGCGCGGCGACTGCTTGATACGGCCCGGCCAAGGAGCACACATGAAGCTCACATCCGTTTTCGCGCCGTCCCGCACCGTGTTGGCTGGCCTGTTGGGCGCGGCGGCACTGGCCGCGGCCGTCCCGGCGCAAGCCGAAATCCTGGTCACCATGTCGCGGCCCGGCAATTTCGCCGGCATCACCGCGGGCGGCCAGCTCATGCCGCTGACGCCGGCCGGCGCCAACCAGACGCCAGCCTTCTTCGTCCCGGCCGGCAGCCGCTTCCTCGTCAGCTACACGGCCGAGTGCGCCAACGACGCGGCCACCACGTCCTCCTGGGTGAGCCTGGACATTCGCGCCGTCAACGTCGCCACCGGCGCCATCACCGTGCTGCCGCCCACCAACGTCGCCGGCAGCCAGGACGCCTTCTGCACGTCCAACGGCACGGCGGGCTACGACGGCTGGACCACCACCACCGTCATCGCCACGGGCGTGCAGTTGCCCGCAGGCAATTACCGGCTCCAGGTGTATGCCCGCACCGTCAACGGCGGCTTCGGCTGGCTCAGCGACAGCTCGCTGACGGTCTGGCGTTGAAAGCCCGCACCCGCGCCACACGCCTGGCGCCGCACGGCGGCGCCCGCGGCGGCAAGGCAGGCCGGCCCGCAGCACCCCTGCGGGCC